>JADFZW010000039.1 GCA_015232355.1 Oligoflexia bacterium | reverse complement strand
AAGGAATTTTAGGAGAGAAGATGGCATTGGTGGTAACAGATAATTTACGACCAACACTTGAGAGAGAAAATTTAATGCCTGCTCGTCTTGAGATTCAAAATCTATTCTTAGAGCATGTGATGGCACAAGCTCCAGGATATAAAAAATTAATGGCCATGACTTCAACTGATATTATGCCTACTCCAGCAGCAGTTGGGCAGATCATGCAAACAGTGGCCAAAGTTCATAATATAAATGTTATTGGTGTTGATATCGGTGGAGCTACTACCGATGTCTTCTCTGTTATAGGGGAAATTTTTAATCGTACAGTGAGCGCAAACTATGGAATGAGTTATTCCATCTCAAATGTGTTGGCAGATGCAGGATTGGCCAATGTGATGAGATGGCTTTCATTTGAAGTTGATGAAAAAGATGTGCGCGATCGAATTAAAAATAAGATGATCAGACCGACTACAATTCCTCAAACACTTGATGAATTAAAAATCGAACAAGCAATTTCTAGAGAGGCACTACGCTTATCATTTGATCAACATAAATTGTTAGCAGTGGGATTAAAGGGCGTTCAACAAACACGTTCACTCTCAGATGTATTTAGTCAGGAAGAATCAGGACAATCAATTATTAAGATGATGGAACTTGATATGATTGTAGGAAGTGGTGGAGTGCTCTCGCATGCACCAAGAAGAAATCAATCAATGTCGATGATGATAGATGCCTTCCAACCAGAGGGAATTACCATGTTGACAGTTGATAGTATTTTTATGATGCCTCACTTGGGAGTTTTATCAAAGATTAATAAACGAGCTGCTACGGAAGTTTTTGAAAGAGATTGTCTTGTTTATCTTGGAACTTGTATTACTCCTGCAGGTCTTGCAAAGTATGGCCAAAAGATTATGGATTATAAAATTAATTTTACAGAGAGTAAGAGAGGACAGGTGTCTGAGTCGATTAATTTTGGAGATATGAAATTTTATCCATTAGCAAATGGTGAGAGTGCAGAGGTGGAATTGAATCCTGAGAAAAATTTTGATGCTGGAAAAGGCAAAGGAAAGAGTTATAAGTGTGTTGTGAAGGGTGGAGTTGTAGGTCTTGTAATCGATGGTAGAGGAAGACCTTTGATCTTACCGACAGATGAAAAATTGCGAAAGGAAAAGATCATTCAGTGGAATAAGATGATGGATTTATACCCACACTATTAATCATTTATTTAGTTATTTAATTAGTTAATTATTTAAGGAGAAAATAAAAGATGGCACATGCATATACACCAGGTCTGAGAGTTGCAAAAAAAGCTATAATAAGAAAAAAACGAATTCTTCCTCTGAAAGGAAATGTTTTAAAAAAAGTTGGAGATAGTGTAAAGAGAAGCGATGTTGTCGCTAAGACTGATCTTCCAGGTAACGTTCTCACTATAAACGTGGTCAATCGCTTAGGGATTATGCCTAATGAGATCACTCAATATATGTTAAAAAAAGTTGGCGATACTTTTCAAAAGGATGAAGTGTTGGCCGAATCCAAATCATTTATAAAATGGCTTAGAACTAAAATTACTGCTCCTATTACTGGTTCGATTGAAACTATCTCTCCAGTAACCGGACAGGTTTTATTAAGAGAACCACCACAACCAGTAGAAGTTGATGCTTATTTAAATGGTAAGGTGGTAGAAGTTATTCCTACAGAGGGAATTGTTGTTGAAACAGTTGCTACTTTTATTCAGGGAATTTTTGGAATTGGTGGAGAGACTTGGGGAACTTTGAAATTTGCAGTGGATTCTGCAAATGAAGTTTTAAAAATGGATAAAATCACCTCTGAATTTAAAGATAAAGTAATAGTTGCTGGATCCTTTGCAAGTTTTGAAACTATTAAGAAAGCAATATCTGTGGGAGCAAAGGGATTAATTGTTGGTGGAATTAGAGATGGAGATTTGCGAGAGATTTTAGGTTACGATTTGGGAGTGGCGATCACCGGAACAGAAAAGATGGGAATCACTTTAGTATTAACTGAAGGGTTTGGTGAAATTGCTATGGCCGATCGAACTTTCAATGCGCTTAAATTTAGAGAGGGATCGATTGCATCTATTAGTGGTGCTACTCAAATTAGAGCGGGAGTTATTCGTCCAGAGATTATAATTCCCTATGAAGATTCATCTCATGAATCACTTTCATCAGAGGGTGGAGAAGCACAAAGTGTGAAGATTGGAGATAGTATCAGAGTTATCAGACAACCATACTTTGGAAAAATTGGTATAGTAAAATCTCTTCCACATGAATTGCAAAAAATTGAATCTGAAACCAAAGCGAGAGTTTTGGAAGTTACATTTCCAGATGGAAAAACAGAAGTTATTCCTCGGGCCAACATTGAGTTGATTCAGGAGTAATTTTTTTAGTTTTTTATTTGGTCTACTAGTTGTTTTATTTATTAATGGTATTTTTTTAACTTTTGATCTTACTTACAAGGAGGAATCAAATTGAGGAACTTATTTTATCTTATTTTCAATTTTTTTCTGCTTACTCCTTGTCTGTTGTTTGTTTTTACATCTGTTTTTACATCTGTAATGACGATGACAATAACAACAACAGCAAGAGGTGAAGTAGATGTTCTCGTTCCACTAACAGTTCCAGAGGGGTTGCAATTAATTGACAAACCCAATGACAACGGTCAAGCACTGATGCTTCTGTGGAAAAAAAATTCATCTGCAAATTCATCTGCACCTGAAAACGACAAAATTAGTTATGAAATTATCATAGCTGAAAATCAAAATGGTCCATTTTTCCCAGTGGGAAAAATAATTGCTCCCTTTAAAACTAAGTATGATTTTCCACAACTCTTTGGATATGCAAAGGAGAATAAGGAGTATTATGCTTTCGAGATAAAGGGATATACTAAACCAAATGAAGTTAAAGCAGGTGAAGTTAAAGAAGGTGAAAAACCAAAGACCACAGATGTACTTTTATCTCCAAATGTTACTTACTATGTGAAGGTAAAAGTATTAGAGGAGATTTCTACAACACCTCTAAAGTTTAATGAGAAAGAGCTGAATGAAGTTTTAAGCGCAACTACGAAGGGAAATTGGTTTGCAACTAACAAAACCAACAGTGTTCTTATCTTAATCTTTTTAACTGTGGTGATCATGCTCTACATTTACTGGGCCCAAAGAAATCCCCATGGATTATTCATTCGAAAAATTGCAGGATTAGATGCCATGGACGATGCTATTGGTAGAGCAACTGAAATGGGAAAGATGGCCTTATTCGTTCATGGTCTGCGCTCTGTAAGTGATGTACCAACAATCGCAGCGATGAATATTTTAGGACGAATCGCTCGTAAAATTGCTGAATTCGATGCTGAATTAAAAGTCTCTCATTGGGATCCAATTGTTCAACAGGTAAGCCAAGAGACAGTTAAAGAGGCATACATTGAGGCTGGTCGTCCAGATGCTTACAAAGAAGAAAATATTTTCTTCGCGGCCGGAGATCAATTTAGTTATGCTGCTGCCGTTGAGGGAGTGATGGTGAGAGAGAAACCAGCGGCAATTTTTCATTTTGGTTACTTCTACGCTGAATCCTTACTCTTATCTGAGACTGGTGCTCAAACTGGTGCTATTCAAATTGCAGGAACCGATGCCTTTACTCAAATTCCATTTTTTATTACAACTTGTGATTACACTCTGATTGGAGAGGAGCTGTACGCTGCCTCTGCTTATCTCTCGAGAGAACCAAAGTTACTTGGAGGTATTAAAGGACAAGATGTAGGTAAAGTTGCAATCATTGCAGTTTTAATTTTAGGAACAATTTTTACAACTTGTGGTTGGGAAAGATTTTCTCAACTCTTTTGGCCGTAAAAATAAAAAAAATAAAATATTAGGAGAATATATATATGAATTTTTTTAAGAAACGACTTCCCTTATTGCTCGCCTTTTTCACAGGGTGGTTGGCAGTCATCTTAGACTATATACCACACCAAAATGGCGAAGCACTTATGACTACCATAACGAAGGGATTAATTATAATCGGTGCAGTTACAGCCTTCATGGGAATATATGGATTACTTGGACATCACTACTTAAAGATGAAGAGAAAAAATGAGGGTTGGGCCTACAGCTTACTTGTGTGGGCGGGCTTTTTTATTATGATGTTGTTTGGAATTTATAACAACGGTGAATGGATATTAAAACCACAAGCGGAAGTAGGTGGAGTCTCATGGATTTATGAATATATCTTTAATCCTTGTCAGGCGACCATGTTTTCAATGTTAGCATTCTTTATTGCTTCTGCCGCTTACAGAACTTTCAGGGCCAAATCAATTGAAGCAGGAATATTATTAGTGGCCGCCATTATTGTGATGATAGGACAAGTTCCAGTTGGAATTTTAATCTCTGAAAGATTACCAGATATCTCTCAATGGTTGCTCGATTATCCTAACTTGGCCGTAAAGAGAGCAATCTTTTTTGGAATTGCTTTAGGAGGAGTCTCTACTTCTCTTAGAATCATCTTCGGAATTGAGCGTGCTTATTTGGGAGGTGAGTAATCATGAAAAAAATTTCTATTGTTAGATCATTATTTAATTTAGATCGAAGAATAATTTATCTTTTTATCTTTCTCTCAATTCTACTTCCCTTCTTGGTAAAATTTGATTTACCAATCAAGGCCGCTAAGAATGTGAGAAATGTCTATGATAAAATTGAAGATGTGGCCAAAACCAAAGGTGAGCGTGGAACTATTCTACTCTCATTTGATTTTGATAATGCCTCTCGAGCAGAACTTGAACCGATGGCCAAAGCAATCATCGCTCATATCTTCAAGAAAAATATAAGATTAGTAGTAATGGGACATTGGTTAAATGGTGTGGAATTAACCAAGACACTTTTAAATGAAATGTCTGCCGAGTTTAAGAAAAAGTATGGCGATAATTATGTTTATCTTGGTTACCGCCCAGGAGTGCAAATTTTAATTGTTAATATGGGAAAGGATTTTAAGAGTGCTTTCCAGACAGATTCACAAGGAAAGAGCACTAATGATTTTCTAGTTACTAAAAATATAAAAACTCTCTCTGATTTTGATTATGTAATCTCTTTTTCAGCAGGAAGTGGTGGTATTGAAGAGTGGGTTGTTTATGGACAATCTAAATTTCACTTCACTATGGCCGGAGCTTGTACTGCTGTGATGGCCGCAGATTATTTTCCATTCTTACAATCAGGACAGCTTAATGGATTGATTGGAGGATTAGCGGGAGCGGCCCAATATGAGGCGCTAGTAGGAAGACCTGGATCAGGAATTGATGGTATGAGACCACAATCGATGGCCCATATAGTGCTAATTATTTTTATTCTTCTAGGAAATATTTATTACTTAACAGACAAATACTTAAAAAATAAAAAACAAGATGGAGGTGTCCATTGAGCGCAATAGATACAGATTCAAATTCAAATTCAAATTCAGATATGAATTCAAATTCACATAATAAGACTAACGAGTGGTGGATCTTTGCAGTCTTTTTTTCAATAATCATTATCGCTAATGCTATCTTACTTGGGAGTGGATCTTTAAAGTGGGGTTGGAGTGGTGTAGGAATTATGATGGCCGCTGCTTTTACCATTGGGCTTTATAGTTTCTTGTATCAAGATAATCCGTTATTCAAAATGGCCGAGCATTTTTATGTAGGGATTGCTACTGCATACTTAATTATTGTTACTTGGTATAGTGTGATCTTAACAGATATCATCTACGCTCTAAGAGATTTGTGGTCTCAACCATTTTCCTCAACAATTTTTTGGCAAATGATGGCGATAATACTTCCAACTATGATTGGTTTATTAGTCTATACTAGACTTGTTCCATCTATCTCTTGGTTAAGTAGAATTACCTTTGCAGTGATCATTGGTTTTGGATCAGGACTTGCTATTCCTAATGCCATCAATGCTTACATCTTAGAGCAATTAAAACCAAGTATGATGCCTCTATGGACCTCTGCTGGTGGAATTGCTTGGGGTGCACTGGTAATTTTTTTTGGAGTAATAACTACCTTAGTTTATTTCTTCTTCTCACTTGAACATAAGGGTGTGATTGGAAAAACTGCGAAGATTGGAATTTGGTTTTTAATGATTTCTTTTGGTGCAAGTTTTGGTTACACTGTAATGGCGAGATTTTCTCTTTTAATCGAAAGAATAAATTTCCTATTTAGAGATTGGATTCCTTTAATCAATGGATGATATATAATAGTAATTAATGAAATATAAAATACTTATTGCCGATGATGAACCCGATATCTTATTTTTGGTCACGGACCTTCTTGAGAATAATCTATCTTGTGAAATAACCGCCGCTCATAATGGCAATGAAGCATTTCATCTGGCCACAGAACAATTATTTGACATTATTGTTACCGATCATCGTATGCCAGAATCCACTGGTGCTGATTTTATTAATGAAATAAGAGAGAATGAGTGGAAAAACCATTTAACTCCAGTAATTTTTCTTTCAGCATATGGAGAGGAAGCAAAATTAAAGATTACTAGATCTGATAATGTATTTTTTCTTGATAAGGCAAAATATCTTGAAAAACTTATTCCATATATGAAGATGATCTTGCAAAATATAGTTAAAAAATAAAATTAAAAAATAATGTTAAAAATAATGGTCACAAAGAATGGTTACAAAGGATTTCCTAAAAAGATTATTTAGTTTAGCATCTATTCAAAGATGGAATGATCATCTACGCCCGATAAAATTAACTGAATTGGATAAGCAAGCACATAAGATGATGATTGCTTATGTGCTTGCGAAATCCATCTATGGTAATAGTAATGAATCATTTAACTGGCAGAAATTGATTGAAGCGGAGATCTTTGAATTTATCAGAAATATGGTCTTAACTGATATTAAGCGTACAGTATTTACTTTTTTAGTGAAACACAAGAAAGAGGAGATAAATAGATTCATATTTAAATCAGTGGAGTCAGATATAAAGCAAGTAGCAGGAGGAGAGTTGTGGGATAAGATGGTGCTTTACTTTACTGATGATAATTATTCAAAGAATGAAAAGAGTATTCTTGAATTAGCATCTAAAATAGCATCACTTTGGGAATATAATTTAATATGTGATTTAAATCGTCAGATTCATAATGTGGATGAGATCAGACAAGATCTTAAAGATAAAATTACTCATAATGTGCAAGCAGATCTGATCTCCTTTCGCTTTAAAAAATTTATCAATTTATATGGACAACTACGCTTTCAAGTTCGTTGGGCGCGCACACCTCGCACTCCAGAGACTTCAGTATTAGGGCATCTTCTTATCACAGCGATAATTACCTATCTGTTTATGCTGGAGACGAAAATTAAGTTTTCTCCAAAACGCATCTATAATAATTTCTTTGCGGCCCTCTTTCATGATCTACCAGAAGCACTTACTTGGGATATTATTTCTCCAGTAAAAAGTGGGATTGAGGGTTTAGATAAATTAGTTAAGGAGTATGAAAAGGAGGCCATTAAATTACATCTGCTACCATCGCTTCCGCTCGAGTGGCATCGAGAGATTTTGTATTTTATCGAGGATGAATTTGATAATAAAATTATGGATGATGAAAATAAAAAAACAAAAATAAAAGTGGCCACCACAAGTGGAAATGAATTTTTATTGGAAGAAATATACAATCATTGTAAATTTAATCCACTGGATGGACGCTTAGTTAGAGTGGCAGATGAATTATCAGCATACTTAGAAGCAGTTAGTTCTATTGAACATGGAATTAAATCCCCTGATCTTGAAGATGGAAAAAATAAGATAAGGCAAAAATATTGTAAGTCACAAATTGCGGGGATAAAACTAGATACTATTTTTAAGTGAGAGCTAAGTAAGCGACAGACCCTTATCGAGTGCTCGAGTAAGATCTTCAATATCTTCAATTCCAACTGACATTCTAACAAGACCATCAGTAATTCCACCCTTCAATCTCTTCTCTCTAGGAACACAAGCATGAGTCATAGATGCTGGATGTTGAATTAAAGAATCCACACAACCCAGGGAAACGGCCAAAGAGAAAATTTCAATATTATCCATTAACTTTTTACCTGCTTCAAATCCACCTTTGAGTTCAAAAGAGATCATACCACCAAAGTGCTTCATCTGTTTGCGAGCTAAATCATAGTATGGACTGTTAGTGAGTCCTGGATAATGAACTTTAGCAACTTTGGAGTTGTCAGAGAGAAACTTTGCTAATTCCATAGCATTACTACAATGTTTTTCCATTCGTATTGGAAGTGTTTTTAGACCTAAATTTACAAGCCAACTATCAAATGGACTTGGATTTCCGCCAACATCTTTTATTACCATGTAAACTGCACTCTTGATATCATCATGAAAGGTAGTCATCAAACCACCAACTACAGTTCCATGTCCACAAATATATTTAGTTGTAGAGTGAACTACTACATCTGCACCTAGCTCTAGAGGGCGTTGTAAGTATGGAGTTGCAAAAGTATTATCTACAATCACTTTAATATTTGGATTAACAGTTTTTACTAATTCAGAGACTTTTTTAATATCACTAACTACTAAGCTTGGATTAGTAGGAGTTTCAAATAATATTGCTTTTGCTTTTGGATTTTCTTTTATGGTTTTTTCCAGAGCATTTAAATTGCTGGTATCTACTTCCACAGTATTAATTCCAAATCGATTGAGAACATTGGAGCAAAGATGTTCTGTGGCCCCATAGATAACATCGCCTAAAATAAGAGTATCGCCTTTAGATAATATGGCCATTAGAGTGGAAGATACGGCGGCCATACCAGAGGAGAAAGCAATAGTAGAGATTCGTAAGTTAGGATTTTTCTTTTTAAGTTCGGCACCCTCGAGAGCATTGATCTTTGCTTCTAATAATCGAACCGATGGATTTCCTAGACGAGTGTAGATATAACCACTTTTTTCTCCAGCAAAGAGTTGAGCACCCTCCTCTGAATTTTTAAATATAAACGTAGAAGATTGATAAATGGCCCCAGTGTGAGCAGAGCTTTCTGGTTGACCAACTTTTTCGCCTGCATGTAGTGTTCGGGTAGCAAAGCCGCAATCTAAATAAAATTTTTCCATGTAGTCTGTTGATTTTGAATCTTCCACTTTAAATAGCTCCTTTAGTAGTTTTAATAAATTTATTTAAAACGGTTGTTTTAAATTTATATTTTAAACTGATATATTTAATCAATTTGTATTATTTGGGAAGATATTTTTTCTCCCATAAATATTTGTGCTAAATTGTCAAAGTATTCACACTGATCTGTGGTGTAGAAGCATACACTACTATTTTTTGAGAGTTTATTTTCCATTTCTGGATGTCTGCGAAGATAATCTTTTAAACTTTCAGAGCACAATTCTCCTTGGGTTAGTACTTTTACTGTTGATGGTAAAATCTTTTTTATAGAGGGTAAAAGCAGTGGATAATGAGTGCATCCGAGTAGAAGTGTATCGATGTTATTCTCGATTTGATTGGTTGTTGTTTGTTGCCAATACTTGTTGATATAGTAATCAACTCCGTCACCATACAATTCACCATTTTCTACGAGTGGAACTAACAAAGGGCATGGGGTCTGAATTAAATTTATTTCTGGAGCAAAATGTTTTATTTCGATTGCAAAACTTTCAGATTTAACAGTGCCTGGCGTTGCCCATAATGCGACCTCGGATGTTTTTGTAAACTTGGAGATATTTTCAACTGTAGGTCTTATTACACCAAGAACTCTTAAGTGAGGAAATAGGAGGTAGTGTGGATGTTTAGTTAACCATTGTTGTTGGATTGATCGTAGAGCACGGGCCGAAGATGTATTGCAAGCAATGATGATTAAGCGACATCCCTCTTTGAAGAGAAAGTCGACTCCTTCAGTTGTAAATTTATAAACTGTTTCGAAGGAGCGAATACCATAGGGAGTTCGGGCATTATCACCCAGATAAATATAGTCATATTGTGGTAGTAACTCCTTTATGCATTTAAAGATTGTAAGTCCACCAAATCCTGAGTCAAAGATTCCAATTTTACAATTGTCATTCATATTATTATCATTCATATTTTTATCATCCATATTTTTATCATCCATATTGTTCACTCGCTCTCAAACTTCTACTAAAAAATTTTTCTTAATGTTATACTAATATTAATTCTTTAGTGAATACTCAACTATAATTTAATTATTTAATTTTTTGAGGAAAACGCAAGTGACACAAGCAACACAACCTACTCAACCATCGCAATCCACTCAAACTACTCAAGCAACTCAACAGAAAAAAAATGATACTTTCTTGTACATAGGAGATGATGATCGCTATTGGGGTGCAATTCAGGAGAGAATTGCTACAGTATCTAAAGGAAAGAATTTTAATTATGTAAAAGAGTATATTGAAAATTTTAGTGAGTTCAATATTTTTATTTTGAAAGTAATAGCGATATCTCCAAGAGTGATTTATCTCGATTTTACTAAAAATCCTGCTTTTGTATTAAAGGTGGGGCAGATTTTAAAGCGACTGCTACTTACAAAACATTTTATTGTTATGGGACTTTTTGAGCAGGGTATAGAGGAGCATTACATCTATGAATCCTATACGGCCGGTATTTATATAAGTCATTTTAAGGGAATTGAAATTTACGATGTGGCATTTGATTCACTGGTATTAATGTATCCAAAGGAGAGCATTCGTTGTGAGTTTGTTAGTGTAAATAAAAAACAAGATATTGATATTAGAGAGATGATGAGAGTTGGTCATATTATGAATGAATATCTTTATCTTGAAGGTAATGCCTATATAGAAAATGATGAGTATGTAGTATTAGAGACTCCAATTTTTGAAAAATTTCTCTTTTCAAAGATGTATCAGGTGAAGACCAAAGGCCATGATAATCTTATCTATGATTTTGAGAATTTTTATCATCTGGTATACACTTATCTAGAACCGTTGCCACCAAAGCAAGAGGATGAATCAGCAGAGGAGTATCAAAAGAAAGAGCAGGCAAGGTTACAAGAGATAGAAGAGATAAAACAGCGACAAATGGATTGGATTAATGCCAATTATACCAAAATTACTCCTGCAACAAAAGTATTGATTGTTGAAAAGGGATTTTCACTTATAAATGCAATAGAGAGCACTCAAAAATTAAAAAATACTCTTTCCATCAGAACTCAGATGATTGCAGATCATGAAATTGAGTTGGAAGTTGTGCGCTCCATGCCTCAGATGATAGTTTTTTATTTTGATCGCCAATTGATAATAAGTCAAGAGATGGTAGAGAAGATGAGAAAAGAGGAGATACTAGAGTTAATGAAAACCTATGAGGGATTAGGTAAAAATGATGATAATGCTTTTGGATTATTAATTACCGCCATAAAAAAGATACCCAATTATCAACCAGTGATATTGGTTTCAAGTAGTGATCCCAAACATACTTCAGAGGAATTACAAAAATTTCATAGCTATCCTAGAATCATACATAATAAAACTGGAATTAGCGTTGATCAATTAACTAAAATGGAGAGTTCTTATAGAAAATTATGTGCGGCCGAGGAAGAGAAGAATTTAAAAGTTAAATTGGAACAAATAAAGGTTTCAGATCCCAAAAAATTTCGAACATTAAAGATTGATCAAATCAGAGAGAAAAGAGTTCATCTTTTAGGTCAGGATAACAAGAGTGTTGCTTATCTTGCACATAGAGTGACCATTTTAACCATATCTGAGAGTGAGATGATTATTGAATCCAGCAGACAGTTGAAGTTGCAAACAATCTATAATATGACTACTCCGATGGAAGTAACTTTCACTCCAGTGATGGAAAAGAAGGGAGGAACTTCATATGGATATAGATGTTTATTCCACTCATATAATGAAAGAAAAAAGACATCACTTAGACAATTTTTAAATGATTTGGTTTTAGAAAATAAACGAAAAGAGCGGGCCAAAGAATTGGAAGAGTTTCAAAAAATGAATAAAAGTGCTAAGGAGAAGAAGGAGCAAAAAAATCAAGAAGATCAAGATGGAGAAGATGGACAAGCTGGATAAGCTGGACAAGCTGGATATAACCCTTGCTTATTCAGATCTTAATGCCTCAATGATCTGCAAGCGTTCAGCTTTTAGTGCAGGGATAATTCCGCTTAATATTCCTACAATAATTATCGAAGATAGTGATAAAAAGATAGCACCTAAATTAAATACCCATGCAAATTGAATTTTGTTTATAAATTTACTGGCGACAAAAATAAGTGCTTGATAGGAGAATACGCCTAAGAATAGTCCGATCAATCCGGCAATTAAGCAAATGATAATCGCTTCAGTTAAGAATAGTAATCTGATGTGGCGGTCGCTGGCGCCAACGGCTTTTCGTATTCCGATCTCGCGATATCTTTCTGCCACACTTACCATCATCATATTGGCCACTCCAACTCCACCAACTGTAAGGCAAATGGCCGCCAGTGCCCCTAAAATGATAGTAAAAAGAGTTAGTGATTTATCCATTTGAGCGATTAAGGTACTATCAGTTCCTACATGACAGCGTATACTGATGCCATATTTTTTTTCAAAAAATACTTTAATCTTTTTTCCAACTTGTTCAATATCAACTCCGGGTGTAGCTCGAAACATAAAATGTCTGATTTGAGTTTCCCAAAAATTTTTTGCTCTGGCCATAAAGAAGGTGTATGGAACGTAAATCAAAGTATTAGGTTTTACCCAATCTTTATTGCTACTAACTTCTTTTAATACTCCTAATATTTTGCATGTAAATTGAGTGGAGTTGTTGCTTTTTACTACAATGATTTTCCCTATGGATTCGCTATTTTTAAATAACTTTTTGTTTATATCAAAACCAATTACACAAACTGCGCTCTTATCGTCGACATGATAGTTATTAAAAAGTTTTCCTTTAATTAATTCATTATTGCTGATAATGGACCATCCCTCTTCATTCATTCCCATAACTCGAATATCTTTATCTAAATAGTCTGAACCGTGAGTGATAGAGACATTCCAGTCATCAAGAAATGGAGAGAGAGCTTTTATCTCAGGGAAAATTTTTTTTAATGGTAATAGATCTTTTTTATAATTAAAGGATTCAAACATAACCGGAGTAATGTCAGTTGCTTTCAACTCCCAGTTTCTGGATGCGTAGATATTAACAATATTAGCTCCTAAATCTGAAAACGATTCAAGTAATTTTTCTTTGGTGAATAATCCAAGTGTTACCATAGAGATCATCGCTGCGACACCGATGGTGATACCAATCATAGTTAAGAGCGTGCGCATTTTGTTTTGTTTGAGGTTACTCTTAACTGAGGAGAGTAGGTTTTTATAATTGTGAGATGGTGTTGATGATGTTGATGGTGTTGTTGATGTTGATATCGATGTTGATTGGGTATCAATACTTATTGCCTCAGTCACCTGTCCCTGTTCTTGTTCTCGTTCTTGTTCTTCGATAATAGTACCATCTTGCATTTGGTAGATACGATCACACTCTGCTGCCACATCAGGATCGTGAGTGACAATAACAATAGTTTTTCCTCTGCGCTTTAATTGTTTAAACAAAGAGACAATCTCACTACTTGTTTTTGTATCCAAATTTCCAGTCGGTTCATCGGCCAATATTATTTGAGGATCATTTATTAAAGCACGTGCTATGGCCGTTCGTTGTTGTTGGCCGCCAGAGAGTTGATTGGGGTAGTGATCAATGACTGCAGTGATACCGAGTGTTTCTAATAGTCGATTGACTTGATTATTTTGATTGTTTTGATTGTTTTGATTATTTTGATTTGGAGTATTTGTGTATGATAGAGGTAATAAAATATTTTCTAAAACGTTAGAGTGAGGAATTAAATGAAACTGTTGAAAGACAAAACCAAGAGTTTGTTGTCTGAATCGGGCCATTTGATTGCTAGTTAAATTATTTAAGTTATAATTAGCAACTATAAGTTGACCCTTTTGAATTTTTAGAGTTCCACCAATTAGATAGAGTAAAGTTGATTTACCAGACCCAGATTTACCTTGAATGGCAACCATTTCACCTTTATTAATTTTCAAATTAACATTAAAAAGTACGGGCACACTTTTAGCAGAGCGATCAGGGCGATAGGTATAGGAGAGATTTTGTATGATTATTATAGGCGTGGGCATGCTAGATTTGACCTTTTTTAATTTTTAATTTTAATTTTTAATAAGTTTTGTAAAGTCTACACCTTTAATTTTTTCACCTTCACTTACTCCCTCAATTATTTCAAAGAACTCTTCATTTTGAATACCCACTTTGATATCTTTTCTTATTCCAGCAGCAGTGATTACATAATAGTTATTTTCTTCTTTGTAGATGAATTCGTGGGCCAGGGTTAACACGTTGGTTTTTTTATTAGTAATAATATCAAAGATAACCGACATTCCAGAGAGAAGTACCGGATCTTTATCTAATATTTCTAAGCGAATAGTGTAATCTGCTAGTGTTGCTTTTTCCCAGCGATCTTTTTCCAGAGAGGAGAGTGCGAGATAGCGAATTACTGCCTTAAAAGTACGATCTCCCACCGCTGTTAATTTAACAATCGCATCTTGTCCTTCTTTGATTTTTATTCGATCAATTTCTCCAATGGAGGAGATGACAAATAATTTACTTGAATCATCTATTCTTACGATATAATCAGTGGTGTCTGCTTCTTTTATAAATTCACCTTCGTAGTGTTTTATTTGTACCACAGTTCCTGCATAGGGTGCACGAATCGGATAGACTGTATCGTTGGAGTCAGCAGTTTGTGTGATACTGACGATAGGATCGCCTTTGTTTAATTTATCACCAATTTTAACAAACATTTGTTTGATATATCCATTATAGGGAGCAGTTATCAAAGTTTTTCTTTTTGGTTCAATCATTCCACCCATACTTACTTTTTGAATCAGATCTTGTCTCTTAACAGTAGTAATGTTGCTAGCATCTTTAGAGCTAAAAAGATTTTGTATTTTAGAACATCCACTGCTGAAAATGAGGAGAGAGAGAATGACAAGAATGTCAAGAATGAGGAGAATGAAGAGAGGGAGTATATGAATATGTTTATTTAGGGGTGGTTTCATTTGAGATGGTTTCATATAGTGTACCTTTGTTAAAGTAATAACTTAAAAATCCTCTCCTGAGATCAAAAAATGCAGAAAAGAATTTAGTTTTGGCCTCAGTTAATGACTTGAGAGCGGTGATTAAATCTAAGTAAGAAACTTTACCATTATGATATTCATTGTAGATTAGTTCGTAGGTATCCTTTTCCAAATCCAATAATTCCTGATTTGTTTTATAATTGATCCACTTATCGTGTAAGTCTAACAGCAGTTTATTCATATTTGTTTTTAACACTAACATCTCATTTTCAAATTGTTTTTTTTCAATTATTTTTTTATTATTAGCGATCTCTTTGTCGTGGGCCCGTACCCCCCAATCAAGAATATTATATTTAATTTTAAATAGTAAATTCCAGCTAGTGCTATCATTGTCAGCGAAGGAATGACTCCAAGATTTGGATCCTCCGATGTAGTTATTACTGGAATAACTTACTCCGGAGGTAAGTGAAAATTCTGGCCAATTTTTCTTGTCAATTTGTGATGTCTCTAGTTCAGTTATATTTTGTTGGAGCATTCCTACTTTATGTTCAAAGTAATTTTCTATTGGAGGAGGTTGTAATGGTTGTAATTTAGTACTATCTTTTTCATCAATAGGGATAAAATTAATCTGATTGGTTTGTTGATCTTCTGAGTAGGTCCAAGATAATAGACGGAATATTTCCATTTTAGATTTCTCAATACCATTGGTAGTTAAAGTTATCTCAATTTCAAGACGACTGACATCTGTTTTAGAGCGAAGAAAATCCTTTTTGCTCTTGAGTCCCTGATAATAGATTTTGCTTATTATTGCATTTTGCTTTTTGATAAGCACTAGTTGTTCATTTTGAATTGCCAATATTTTTTTTAAGTATGAGTAATTTAAAAACTCATTACAAAATTCAAAAGTTAAACGTTCCAACTCTTTTCTATAATTCAGTTCTACTTTTTGTCTTTTGAGTTCTGATATTTTGTAGTTAGTAACACTAACTCCATTATCGTAAAATGTTTCTGATAAATCTAGAGAGATACTTGATGTCCATGTATTATTGTTTTTACCTGAGGGAGGGTTTAGGGAATTGTTAGTGTATCGATTCTGCAATCCATGAGTTGCATTTAAATCCAGAGAGGGTAGAAAAGCAGCGAAAGCATTTTTTTTAGCTAGTTCGCTATTTGCAACTTCTAATTTTAAAGATGCAAGAGTAGGTGAGTTACTTATAAGATATTTTATTGCCTGTTTAAGATCAATTGCGTTTCGATTGTTATCGGAGTAGCATTCGGATGCTAGAAATAAAAAGTGTAAAATAAATATCATTATGCCTATATGGATGTTTAACATTGATTGCCACCTGACCATAAATATAAATATAAATATAAGAATAAATATAAAAATAAATATTCAATCAGCATAGCATATTAAATTTCAGTTACAAATTTTTTAGATAAGCTAAGCTACTTTTTTGGGTAAAACATTTTTAATTGAAGTTGAAGTTGAATTTAGGTTACTGATGTTTTGTTTAAATAAATGATCACAAGTTTTTATGTGTGTAACCCAAAAATTCTGAAGATTATTGATCAAATCTATTTGCTCATCTACGTTTGTTAGATAGAGTAAACGATTAGTTACATCTGAAACAATGGAAGTTAATTCAGAGTGGGCCATTTGATGATTAGTAAGATCTGAATATTTTAATTTACTTAAGATGCCCTCTTCATAATCTATATGATGATGAATATAGTGCTCTAATTCCTCTAGTTTTTTGGGTCCAGTGTTTGTTCCATCAATGACGATGTCGAAAAAACTATTTATAAGTTCAATCAAAAGTCGATGTTGTCCATCGAGATCAATATGACCAACTTTAAGAGATTCATTCCAGAGAACTTTGTTTGCTGTTTTCATGAATTTTATCCTTAATAAATTACTTCCTACTACAATGATAACAATAATTGCGGAAATGGGTTAAAAGTTTAAGAGTTTAAATATTCTCCTAGATATTCGAGTGTTCCAAATTAATTCCAGAGTAGATTAGTTGTGGAACACTTTGTTCCATAATGTCTTGCAATCTATAATTGATTCCTTTATAACTAAATTATGGATGGTTAAGATTAGATTAAAAAATTTAATCTTGATTCATACAGATTCTTTTTTAAGTTTAATTATGTAATAGAAAATAAAATCAGGAGGTCATTATGAAATGGAATTTGAACTGGAATTTAAAAACAAAGATTTTTAAATTAGGAATAGTGGGAGCGTTGTTAATAGGGGCAGCTTTTACCTATGCAGGCAACAATCAAGGTAATCATCATAAAAAAAATTTTGTAACACCAATTTTTGGAACACCTAATGCTGCTGGAACTGCTTGCAAAGGTGGAGTGATAAACTATGAGTATTATGTTGAGGAGGGAAAGTTGATCTTTTCTCTAGAGGGATATCAGGCTGCAGCTGGTGGAATGACTGGCAAACGAATTGATCGCAAAACATGTAACATTGCAATTCCTGTAAGTTTACCTGAAAAAGTTAGCATCGGTCTTGCAATGAAACAATTGAATGGTTGGGCGCAAATGCCAAGTGGTGGAAGTGCGAAGCTCAGAACAGAGACTTTTTTTGCTGGAGAGAGTGGAGTTGTTGTAGAGAGGGACTTTAATGGTTCAGAATCAAATAATGATAATGGTGGATGGGATGAAGAGAATCAAACATTATGGAGTCCATGTGGAATTACAAATAACTTAAGAATCAATACAAGTTTGTTGGTTAAAACAAATAGAGCTTTAGAATATGCGATTGCCGAGTTTGGTCCGACTATAGATTTAGAAATTAAATTTAGAAGTTGCGAGTAAGATAAAGTAAGCAAGTAAGCAAGCAATTAAGTAAATAGTTAGGAGTTATTCGTGAGAGATACTTCGATAAACACAGGTGCAGACGGACAAATGGTGTTTAAGATGAAATTAGTGGAAATCTTTAGTGAAGCTCAAAATAAAAATAGTTCATATTCTTTGAGAGCATTTGCTCGCAGATTAGCTGTAAGTCCATCGGCACTATCAGAGATATTAAATGGAAAACGAAGAGTCTCTCGCAAATTTGTGCAAAAAACTCTTGTTAGGTTGGCATTACCACCGAATGAAAGTTTTAATATACTTGAGCACTTTCCTTCGGTGGTATGTTCTAATTCTAATTCCAAGAATGGTCATTCATCTTCTAAAGGCAAAAATAAAAGAGATTCAACAAATTCAAATTCAAATTCAGATTCAGATTCAGAGACAAGATCTTCAATTCCATCATTAGAATTGGCAATGGATCAGTATCATTTAATCTCCGAGTGGTATCATTTTGCTATACTCTCGCTTGCAGAGATAGAAAATTTTAGAAGCGATGTTAAGTGGATAGCTTCACGTTTAGGAATAAAAATTCCAGAGGCAAAAGCAGCAATTAATCGTTTACTTAAATTGGGACTAATAAAAGAGGATGAAAAAGGGAATTTAATTTCCACTGGAATACAATATAAGACCACTGATGAAGTGGCCAATTTGGCGATAAGAAGGGCCCATGTGAGAAATTTAGAGTTGGCCCAAAATTCGCTAGAGAAATATGGAGTGAGTGAACGTGATTTTACTTCACGAACTTTTGCTATCGATGTGAGTAAATTGCCGGAGGCAAAAAAGTTGATAAGAAAGTTTCGAGAGGACATGAGCAATTTATTAGAGGTTGGAAATAAGACAGAAGTTTACACTGTATGCATTAATCTTTTTCCGTTAAGTGATTTGCATTTTAAAGAAGAAAAAGAGCAAGAAGAAGAAGAGAAAGAAAGTAGTATACTTTCTTGATAAGTTAACCAGGAGATTTTCATGATGAAAAAAACGAAAACGAAAATGAAAAAAAAATTATTATTAATGATTGCGTTGATGATGATTTGTTTTAGCTGTGGCAGCTATGGAGCAACTGTGGCCAGTGCTGATAGCATTGATAAATTTGCAGATAAATTTGCAGATAAATTTAGTAATAAGTTTGGTGATAAATTTAAGCGCTTTATGGACGGTCACGATGTGAATAATGGTGGTGATCATGTTCGAGCAACTTTTATCAGAATGGGGGAAGCTGTTTTAACTTATTTGACATCTACAGATGCAGGGATGAAACTTCTAATTGATTATGATTTGGATTATGAGGGATTGAAATCTACTTTAACAATTGGAGTGATTGGCGTGACCCAAGGACCGCTAATAGATAATAACGGTTCAATCGTAGATGCTTTAGGAATACCTGGAAAAATTCTTTTAGATCATGATAAATTTTTTGAACATTTTGAAAAGGACAGAGATGTTTATTATTTAGTTTTTCATGAAATGCTTAGAGCAATTGCAGTTAACGATGATGATTATGTGATTTCAAAGGCAATCAATCCTTTTATTCCTGGGATGAGAATTACTACTCACATTGCTACTAAATACCCATTGCTTGGTGATCAACTGCTCTCAACTATCGTGTTGGCATCAGAGATAACTATCAATGGTAGCGGGTGCTCAAGCAAGACGAACACTTATTATGCAGATTTTGATTTTGAAAGAAACATATTAGATATTTCCTTTAAGCGCTATTTGCTTGGGAATGGATCTTCTACAATGTATAGAAAAAATTGTGCTCTTTCTATTCCAGTTGAATTACCAGCAAATAAACGTTTAGTTGTTTCACAAATTGATATGAGCGAGAAATTAGATTTATCAGATGCAGGTGTTGTGGTTTCTATGCAATACGAGGCATTTTTATCTGGTCAGAGCGCACCAGTCTCAAAAAAAGAATTTATAAGTACAGTGCCAGAATTACATGGCAAGCTTCTTCTTAGAAGAAATGACGTTTTGACAAGTTCTTGTGGCGGTAAGGACCTGTTACGTATCAATACCTCATCTATGATGAAGACAGCAACTACAAATATAAATACTGCTGAAGTAGAACGCATAACCCTTTATTTTAAAGTAGAAGAGTGTAATAACTGATAAAATTTTAGACAGTTAATTCAATTAAATTCAATTTAATTTATCTATAAAAAATTACTCATTTTTAAATTTTTTTCAAAAAGATTTAATAAAACCTAATCTGTAGAATATAATAAATTAAAAGTTGGTTATCAATAAACTCTCTATTTTGGAGATGGAGACATCATATGAATAATAAAAAAAATTTATTTAATATTATATTGTTTGCATTTTCTTTTATTACTCTGAGTGCATTTGTTTCAAATAATGTATACGCAGTGATCAGTAAGTTTGAAAAGAATAGATTAATAAAAGAAGATAAAATGTTTTACAAGCAAGATGTGAAAGAGAAAGGATCAAAAGTATTTAAAGAGGAAGAGATTAATAGATTAGAAGAACGTTTAACTGAGCTTACAAAAGGACCAAATAGCTTAAGAGCACTAGATGCAAAATTTGAAAATGGTTTAATGAATGATTACAAGAAGTTTAAGCAAAAAAAATATGAAGCGAATGAAGCTTTTAAAAAATATTCCACAAAAAAGAACATAGATTGTGCCTGGGGAATAAGACATATAAGAATGCTATGGACTTCAGGAGTAAATGAGGAGTGTGAAACTCAATGGGAAATGAGAGACAAATATAATAATATGTATAAAAAATCACAAAATTGGTATAAAGCTCATAAGCAGGAATTGGATGAACATTTTGATAAAACAGCAATGATGAGATCGGAGATTAAGAAAACCAGAGAAGAATTGTCGAGTTTAGAAAGTGAAGTTGGCAGAGTTGTTCCGAGATCGAGATCAGGATCTAATGGATATAATTCATCATCACGAAAACCTCCAATCGGAGATGATGTTTTAGCAGTAGATGAAGATGGAAATGGAGATGGAGATTTTTCACAAAGGGATGATCACAATAGTAGATCACGAGTTAAGATAGATTATGATAATGGTGATGATGATGGTAGTGGTGACGAATCAATTAGTCCACTAAAACGAAAGAACACAAAAACCGGATGGATACGATCAGATGATGTTAGAAAAATATCAAAAGTAAAAAACAATATAAAAAGAGCAAAAGGTCAAGCAAATGATTTGTTGGTTAAGATATTAGAACATAGTGGGGATGTACAAGATGATCGAATTAATCTTGATAAAAAAATTAGTGAGATCTCCCAAGCATTGGATGAGACTTATTTGGGAGAATATTTTCAAAGAAAAAATGCAGAGATAAATAAAGAACTTACTAAAAATATTGAGATGAAACAAAGAGAATTTTCTAGATCTTTAGAGGAGAGATTGAAAAAATTGGAAGCAAGAAAATGCGGATGCAAAATAAAATCTTGGAGCTTTGATCCTAATTTGAACTTTGGTAAATCAAAGAAAGGAAAAAAATGCGATCTTAATCCTAGCGATAATGATGAAGATAGTGAGGAAGATAATGATTAAGAAGATATTGATATCAGCTATGTTTACAGTTTGAATTTTTTGCAATTGAACACAGGTGTTTCTTCATAGGTTAGATCAATTACTTTGCCATTTTTATCTTTCTTATCACTAACAAGGCATATTCCTTCTTTCCCCTTCTCTTCGTAGTTTTCACCGACTTTAGTTTTCGTTTTTGCTGATTTCTCATTATTATCTAATTTAAAATTTTTGCAAAATTTACATTTGGGACGTAGTTCGTAATCTACAGGAGCTAAATCTTCAGCAGAGACAATCTTTTGTGTCTTCAAGTCTATGCCAGTTTCCATATCAATTGGAGCAAACTCTTTTACATCTTTATACTTCAATACAAATGAGTGTGATTTTTTGTTTGCATCTGTGTTTCTATTCATAAGAAAACTCTCTTCTTTTTTATGCTATTATATTACGTTAGATATTTAGTTGGTTATTATTAATAATAAAATGATAAAATTTTAAATACTATTTGTATTTTATACTTATGAGTTCTATCATATTTTTATGTGTTTTTTTATATTTTTTTAAATGTAGAATTTTAATTTAACAGTAACAAGGGAGTGTTATTTATGTTGAAAGTAAAAGATGTCATGACAACAAGTGTAACCACTATTGATGGAAATGCTACTATTGCAACAGCAATGGAGCTATTAAAATCAAAAGGACTTCGATGTTTGATCGTAGAGCCAAGAGATCATAATGATGCTTATGGAGTTTTGTCAGAGACAGATATTGTATACGAAGTTTTAGCGTACGATAAAAATCCAAACAACATAAGAGTTCATGAAATTATGACTAAACCTTGTATTGTTTTGAATCCAGATTTAGCTCTTAAATATGCTGCTCGTTTATTTGCCAATACAAAGATTAGAAGAGCTCCAGTAATTAAAGATAAACTTTTAGGAGTTGTATCAGTAACAGACATTATTCGTAAGTATGAGTTTTAGTTTAAAGCTCTATCTTTTTCTAGCAATCATCTCTACTTTTTCACTTGAATAACTTTGTATGTTCACATTTATTTTTTTCTCAATGGTGTATTTTTCATTGGCCATCACTAGAGTGTAAGTTCCATTTGCTAGAGGTGTACTAAATGAAAATGCTCCGTCGTTGTTGGTAGTAGTCTCAGCTAGTGTAACACTATCTTTTTGTAACAAAATTTTTTGAAACCTAATGGGATAGTCTGAATCACCAAATTGATCACTATTTCGTAAGAATACATTTCCATTGATCACAGTATTTTTTTCAATTCTCTCAACTACTACAGGGATAGGAACAGGTACTCCAGCAATTGGAACAGGAACGGCAACTCTAGATTGGTAATGTTCTCCATTTAAATAATTTAGAGGTGATTTTTTCTCCTGTTTCGGTCCATAGGCGCAAGAAACAATAATGATCGATAATAAAAACATGAGAAACATTATCAACATTGTGAGAAGTGCAAGGAGTGAAAATTTTGATTCTGTTGGTTTTTTTATTTTATCTGTATCTTGAAGAGTTGGTTGCATAAGCGCTCCTATTGAATATTAAATTATAGTATCAATATTATTTAGTAATTACTTATCGAAAATATGTAAAAAATGTTAAATTATATTCAAGGAATTTTATTCAAGAAGTAGGCGCGAAGAGGACGTACGTGTACTAAAGGGGAGCAAAAAATGGTCGCAGATTCTTTCTGGGTAAATGAAAATATGGTAAAGTTTTTTTGTTTGTTTTTTTTGATAATGAACAATTTATTGTAAAGATACCACGCTGAGATTGTTAGTGGCCCCAGGAATTTCACGGCAGGCATTTCTTACTTGTCGAGGTGTTTGTCCCCAATGAGCATTCATGTTTGGTTTATATCCAAAAGCTTTGATTACATTGAGAGCAGCATGAGAGCAATTGTGACTTAATAAATTAAATGTTGAACCATATGATGAACTGTTGGGTTGAGAATACTCACTATTTAAATACCACTCTCTAAATTTTTCAATTGTTGCTTCATCAACATCTGGAAGTTTTATTACCTCAGGCACTCCAAGTTCTTGTAAATCACTATCTTTTTGATTTCTCATAGCATAGCTCATGTAATAAGTTGGAACTTGATCATTGTCGTTATCGTTATCATAAATTTCAACAGCAACGTGACCTAATCCCATATTCACATTACTCCAGTAGAGTAGGTTACAGTGTCCAGCAAATAGGGATAGTGAAAACACCATTAAAGAAAAAAATAGAGTTAAAAATAGAGCGATTTTCATAAAAACTCCTTTTGAAAAAATAGGTATTATTTTTTTTATACTCAAATTTTAACAATATAATTTTGAATTAGAAATTAGAAATTAGAAATTAGAAAATAAAAAATAAAAAACAGAAGATAGATTATTTTAAATACTCAGTTAAAAGTTTATTAATATGCTCAGGTGACACACCATTTGCTTTAGAAGCTTTTTCAACTAGATTTTGATAATTTGCCCTCTCACCTTGAACATAACGAGTAACTGCATCTCTTGCTTCTGTTGCTGAAAAACCAAAAACCTGTTTGAACATAATATTTGCATCAGCATCGGTCATCGCTCGTCTATCAGATAATTTTTTCCAATTAGTTGCATACTTGGCAATTAATAATGCTCTATCTTCACTTAAACCAAAATCAGCAACCATTTGATTGGCCAAAGAACTCTCTTTGAAGCTCTCTATGAAGCTACCCATTTTTTCCAAATCTTTAGTGCTAGGAGATGTTTCTTCGAAGATAAATCCAGAAACATCATCTTTATACATATTACCTCCAACTGGTGAGAGTCCTGATACTAACCAGTTTGCATCTCTTGTGGCCACATAATTATCCCAGGCCATTCCATAACTGTAATTATCGATATTGTAAGCAACATATCCTTGATCAACTAGATAGGTGTAGGAATCAGTAACTGTTGTCCAATAACCATCATGCCATACATCTGTATACGTATAGTAACCATCAACCCAATTGCCATCATAATCGTAATAACCATCGTTCCACTGACTGTCAGTTGAATAATAACCATCAACCCAAACCTCTCTTGTAGTATAATCAGTTTGATATTTGTCTTTCTCAATAACGATCCAGCGTTTGCCGGCACTTGAAGGATCATTAGCCTTTTCTTTTAGCAGTTTAAATACATAACCTGATTTGTCGTATTTATTTAATTTAAGAATAAAATTTTCAGCGATACCTTTATCTGATTTACGACAAGTTTGATCGCACCACTTGCTGTTGTCGCCATACTTCGAACATGAAGAGAGTAAAATTACTGTTGATAATAGAAATAACAGAGCTAAATAAGTTAACGAGAGATAAAATTTTTTTTTCATAGGTTTGAAACTCCTTGTGAAGGTAATTAATTAAGCAAAATTAAGTAAGATGATGTTAATTGCGTGCGTGTAGTTGCGTATCATCTGATGATTAAAATATCATAGAATGAAATTTTAAATCAAAGGAATAATACTTACAGTTATGATTTTTATCAATAAATTTTGTGGTGTTTTTTTGTCACTAAAAATAAAAGGAATTGAGCAAATTTGGTATTCCTAAAATACTATTATCATCGTCATTGTTATGTTGGGTATGTTGGTTATGTTGGATGTTTTGATTATTGCGTTTGTTGAAAAGTCCTTTAAACAAGCTTCTAATAGGAGAAATTTGTTTACTGACATTTGTTTTATTTGATGTGGATGTTTGTGTTGATGTTTCTGGTGATGTTTGTGCTGATGTTGATGCAAAGTAATTTCTGTATCTGATTACAGTATCTGTAATATCTTTAAGAAAAATTGATGATCCTTTTTTTAGCAATCCGGCCCACATAAATGCTGGCGCTTTGAATGCAGTGACTAGGTAGTTTATTACCAGAGTATCTTTTTGATTATTTAAATCGAAATAGAGAGTAATAGATTGAGAACCCTTGAAGTAGGGATGATCTGTGATGCCAAGATTTAAAAATTTGGAGGTATCCTTTACTTTAGGATTTGGGCCTGCAAAGATCTCTACCTTACTTGGAAATGCACCAATTTCTTTTGTTATATCTAAAATTGCTTTTTGTTGAGCTGGATTTAATTTGGAAATTTTCTTAAAATCCCATTTTACTTGGCCTGTAGAATCTTGAAAAAATGAGGGAAATTTTTTTTCTAGTACTCCAGAATATTCTCCACATACTTTGCTTATTTGTTCTGAGCTCTCTGAACTAGTATATTTGTCATTTGCGAAAGTTTGATCTAAGTATGTTTTGTTATTTTTAAGATAATTATCAAATTTTGAAGAATTTGTATCTTTGAGTCCCCATGCAGTTTTACAAACGACAACATGATCAAAATTTTTGTTTGTGTTATCTGTAACATTATGAAATACGGATGATACATTTTTTATTTTGTCATATTGTGATTTACTTTGGAAATCAGAGAGTGTGCAGATATCAGATACTGATTGAATTAATCCTTGACCAATTTTTGAGGGATCCATTTTAAAATTGATATTGCTTTCTACACATAAAATACCTGCTTTAGCATTTCCTGCAATGCTTGGACTAGAGGGGAAAAGCATAGGTATGCTAAGAGAGGATTTCATTGTGCTCTTTTGTTCACCACTAGCGTGAACTACGTGAACTAGAACTATATGTGAGGAAAATGAAAAAAGTAGAGTTAACAATACTAACATTAACAAAGATAAAGATGTGTTCATAAATTAATAGATCTCCTGTTATTGTTTTATTTTAAAAGAATTCACAAACCCACATCTTAAAATTGTAAAGGATGTTTGGGTATTGGTGTTAAAAAATAAATATTTTAAATTTAAGGAACAATAATTATTATTTAATTTTTATTTAATTATTTTAAATTACAAATAGTTACTCTTTTATAAATAATGAATTTACAAATATAAATAAAAAATATTTAGTAAATAAAAGTGATAAATATCTAGGGCAATAATGGTTTGGGCCAATAATGGTATGAAGAGATAGAGGACATTGAAAGCATGAGCAAAGCATTGGAGAATTTTAGAGAATATCTTTTAAATCTATTAGAAGTATTACCAATATTATCAAGTGAGAAGATAGAGAGCTCTTGTAGGATTAGTGGTAATAAATCTTATAGGTCAATTCGTTTTTATGAAGAAAATGTGGATATTTTATTAACATTAGCGGATGTATCAAGATTGATTGCATCTGATGAAGTATTTCCAAAATTTGTATTTAAGGAAAGAGATGGTGACAATTTAGTTTTGGCACTATCGTCGATCATTGAATTTGATAATGACCATGATGATAAGGACTATGAACAAAGTGATGAGATTATTGAAAATATATTATCTTTGAACAGCAATTTTCGTTTTTGGGGTGGAATTCCTTTTGAGAGTGATTTTGCTGGCAAAAAAATTTTCTTACCATTTATGGAATTGACGTTAAGGAAAAGAGAAGGAGAAGGAGCGGGAGTAGAAACAGGAGAAAATTTTCATTTTAGTGTTAGTATGCAAGTGTTGCATGTATCGCATGTGTCGCAAGAAACAGAGATAAATGTTGATGAGGGTGATGCCAACAATTATTTGTTTCAAAAATTCAAAGAAAAAATCAATGAAATTATTGGAGCAATTGGGATAATCACAACAACAAAAGATAATAATTTAAATTTAAATTTAAATATTGATGATTCAGTGGATTTTTCCATTAAGGAGATAATTCCAAGTAAAGAAAAATGGCGAGATGAGATTATCAATTTTAAGGAGAGTGCCCGAAAGGATGAGAGATTTTTAAAGGTAGTTTTGGCGAAAAGAGTGTTACTAGAGAGTAATAGTAGTAGATCAAAAAGTATAAATTTTTTAAAAATTTTTGAAAAAATTTTTAGAGGTAGTTATTATGATGGTCTTTTGGAAAGATCATACATAATAATTTGGAATTTTGATAAGGCAAAATATTTTGTGTCAGTATCACCAGAGCGACTTTTTTGCTTGAAAGATAAAAAAATCTTTACTGAAGCAATTGCAGGTACTGTTTCTGCATCTGCATCTGCATCTGCATCTGCAGATGAGCTTGATAAAGATTTTACTATGAAAGATATCGAGGAACATAAACTAGTAGTTTTAAGAGTTGAGGAGGTTTTAGATGAAGTGGTGGGTAGGGACAATTGGAAAAGAGTTGGATATTTGGATAGATTGAGACTTAAAAAATTGCATCACTTATACTCTAGGTTTGAAGCTACGATAGCTTCTGAAGGGAAAAATGAATTAGATAATATTAAAAAACTTTTAATGAAGATGCATCCTACTCCAGCAGTTTGTGGATATCCTAAAAATTTGGCAATCAGATTTTTAGAGCAGAATAGATTGTTTAAAAGAGAACTTTATGCTTCAGCACTTGGATATTTTAATCGAGAGTGTGCTGAATTTGCTGTTGGAATACGTTCTGCCCTTTTAGTTGGAGATAGCGATAAAGTATATCTCTTTGCTGGTGCGGGAATTGTAAGAAAATCAGATCCAGATAAGGAGTGGCAAGAGACAGAAGAGAAATTAGAGAGTATTAAGCAATTTATTTTTTTTCGTAAGGATGTGGATTATCAGTCCCATTACATTCTGGAGGATTAATTTTTTTATAGGTAGCGTGAGTAGCATGTGCACCGGCCGCGGCCATCATCTCTTTTCCAGTTATTTTATCTTTACATCGAATAATAAAGCTAATCTTTTCGGTTGGGATTTCTTGACCTGGTTTAGTCCAGTAATAGTAATCCCAGCAACCCTTTCCGTTGTTTAATGAAGCAGCTAAATTGTGTTGCTCTACTATTTTATATGAGCGAGCAAATTCTTTATGAATCAGTTTAAGATCATTTTCCAGTGCCGGTTTAACAGGATGAAGAAGAACTGTTTTGTATTCTGCTGGTGTTTTATCTGTTAAATTAGGAATATATTCTTGAATCCAAACGTAGTTGTTTTCACAAAATCTACTTGCTGCTATTTTATAAAAGGCACTCTTCTCATCATTTTTATCTCCGGACCCTAATTCCTCTATCCATTTACAAGATGTGATAGCAGCGTGTTTGGCCGCTTGTAATTCACCGTTAATTGTTGAACAATCCTCTTTGTTATTAAATTTTGGAGGAGATGATTGAGCAAAGGAGTTGAATTTGTTTTGATGGATAGAGATTAAAAGAAAAGATAATAAAATTAAAGTTATTCTAATAAAAGACATTTTTATCTCCAATTAAAACGATAATATTTACTATATTATAATTTATTTTTTTTATTTTAGGTTTATTTTTTATACTTATTTTTAGGGTTGCAGATCAGCTATTGAGAAGATTAATGGAAATAATAACCGTAATGGAAGAAAGAAAAAATTATCTTCCGTAAGGGTTATGCATACAGAAATTACGAATAGTATCCCAAGCGCATCCAGGAGTACTCATGCATTGACGTGAGTTGCGGATCATACGACAATCCATTGGATATGGATGTTGATTTTTCCTTTCGCATCTGTTGAAACGATAATCCCATTGACAGTTATAATTTCTATTGCAGGAATTTGGATTTCTTAAGAAGTTGCAGTTATATGGTTGTGGATTTGGATTTGGTTGATCCCAACCATCAACACACATGCGATCTACAAAACTCCAAGAACAGTTTCTGTCTTGTTGACAATTATATTGATTGTAATGATCGCGACAACTCATTGGTTGTGGGTAAGGATTTGGATAAGGATTTGGGTTAGGGTTAGGATTTGGATTATTGCGATCAAAGCACATATTAGATCTTACATCCCAGAAACATGATGGATTGTTAACACAATCACGTGCTGTGGGTAAGCTTTGACAGTAGCTGTAGTATCCGCCATCAAAATCATCTGCGTAGAGTGATGAAAGAGAAAAAGAAAGAGAGAAAGCTAACATTAAAGATAAACATAAAAATCTTTTCATAGTTTAAAAACCTCCGTTGATAAATTTGTTTAAGAAAATAAAATGAATTATTAGTGCAGAAAAGGGACTAACATCAACCATCGCCTGGTCTCTAAAGGAAACCATTTGAGATACATTATCAGAAATATCGTCATCCATGATGAGTAAAAGATTTTTCATTTCTATTTTTTATCCTCTAATTCCTCAGTTATTTAGACGATGCACTAACAATATTAGGTTTTTGTAGTCATCTAGTATTTGTTTTGCAATTCTTATTCCATTTTATTCTATATAAAGATAGTTGACGATTTTAGTTTAAATAAAATGTTCCAAAACTTGCGCTATTAAGAAATAAAATAGATGGAATTACCACTCTTAAAATACGTAGAATTAAACAAAAGAGTTTTTTTTATCAGTTATGGAGTTCATATTGAAATCGAAATCGGAATTGAAATCGAAATTTGGATATTCAAAAGAATCTGTGTTGTTACTTTGTTGTTTTGTTTTAAGTGGATTTTCAGCTCTCATTTATGAAGTGGCCTGGTTGCAAAGAGTGCAATTAGTGATGGGATTTACCGTCTATGCGATGGTTACTTTGTTATGTGCTTATCTATGTGGTCTTGGTCTGGGCGCACTTTTTACTCCTAAAATTTTAAATGTTATCAAGCTTCCATCTATTTTTTTATATTTTGTAGTGGAAATGTTGGTTGGAATATATGGAATGTTTTTCGATTCGTTACTTAAGATATTAGATCATCCATTTAATAGCATTGTTTTAAAGTTCTCCTTAAATATTTTTTCAATAAGCTTATTGCAATTTATATTTTTTGGAGTGTTGATTTTAATTCCAACTTTCTTAATGGGGATGACTCTTCCTCTACTTAGTGATTACTTTCTTAATTGTAAAAAAGGTGACCATGGAGATGGCCGTGGAGATGGAGATTACAATTACAATTACAATTACAATGTAAAGGTATCAACATTATATGCATTTAATACTCTTGGTGCATTTTTAGGAAGTATTGTGAGTGGATTTTTTATTATACCTGCACTTGGATATTCAAAGGCCATGCTGGTTGCTGCTTCAATTAATTTCATTCTAGTAATCATTGGTGTTAGTTTTAGTGAAATTTCTATCTTTGAATGGAAAGTGGAAAAAGTGGAAAAAGTGGGAAAAGTAGAAAAGGTGAAAAGATTTAAAAATTTTAAATTTTCTTTAGCAGATTTGATTAGTGGAATATCCAAAAGAGAGTGGATGATTTTTGTTATTTTAATGTTAATAGGGATTGTCTCAATGTTTGCTCAGATAATTCTCAATAGAATGTCGAGCGTGGTTTTTGGAGGATCAGTTTATATTTTTCCAATCGTTACTGCGCTAGTTTTGCTAGGAATAGTTATAGGGGGTTTTATTATTAGTTCTATGAATAGTAAAATTGATAGTAAAAAAAATATTTTAATTTTTGCCCCTTTAGCAGCAGCTATCTTTTTTTCGATAGGAACATATTTGTTATCTTGTATGCCTACGATGGTATTGTGGTGGCATCAACGATTAGTACCTAAATTTGTATTATATTCATTATTGCAATTTACTCATCTATTAATAATTTTTTTACCATCGTTGATTTTGATGGGTCTGATTTTTCCTTTTGCTATTGATTTGTTAGTGAGCAGTAATGAGATGACAATTGCTAAAAGAAGAATAAAATTAATTTCCTTTGGATATGCATCTAACATTGTTGGATTGATTTTTGGTTCGCTAATAGGTGCATTTGTTATTTTAGCAAATTGGGGAGTGGAATTTTTAGCACAAACAACCTATGTGTTGTTGATTGCTATTTCATTATTTGCATACTTTTTATTACTGGCCTCTGCAACCGCAAATTTGAGTAGGCAAGTTATGTTGTTTATTCCTCTAGTACTGCTTGCGATTACCTCTTTTTATATAATTCCACCATTTGATTATGAATTGTATAGTAGCGGTCATTTTTATAATCGTAAGGCCGTGCGTACTTCGGAGGAATTGGTAAACATGGGCCTTGTCGATTTGAGAAGTTACTCGAATTTTAATTACAATAAAATATTAGAGTACAAAGATGATCCCTTTGCTTTTATTAGCGTTCATCGTAGTGTCAGCATTCCCTCTCATAGAATCTTTAAGGTAAATGGAAAAATTGATGGAGGTAACAATGTTGGAGATATTCGAACTACTAAGTTGGTGGTGTTACTGCCTCATATATTAACAAATAAATTTGAAAATATTGTAACTATTGGACTTGGAATTGGGGTAACATTTGCAGAGACGCTTAATTATCCAGAACTTAAATCTAGCACGATTGTTGAGATATCCAAAGAGATGTTGAATTTTTCGCAAAAATATTTTTATGAACATAATTATCGAATATGGTTTGATCCTAGAGTGCATATTGAAAATCGAGATGGTCGTGAATTTTTGAAACATACCAATAAAAAATTTGATTTAATTATTAATGAACCATCCAATCCTTGGATTAATGGAGTTGCTGGATTATTTACTGTTGATTTTTTTAGGTTGCTATCAAGTAAGCTTACATCTAATGGAGTGGCGTCGCTATGGTTTCATTCTTATGGTTTGGATTGTTTAGCTGTAGTGAGTGTCTTTAAAGCGGTAGCAGAAGTATTTCCCACTTTTTTAATTTTTAAAAAGAGTGGTGATTATTTTATTTTGGCCAAAAACCAAAAGACACCATTTACTTTTAAGAGTCAGTTGACTAAGAGTCAGTCGACATTTTCATCCACGTTGCCGAAAACTTCGATACCTGAAGTGGAATTAAGTAAGGAATTAAGTCAGCAAGAGAAAGAGTTGATCTCTTATATGGGGGATATTAAGTCTACTCAGGTTACTAAAGATAAAACAGTTGAGAGAGGATTACTATATTCAAGTATCTTTAATAGAAATTTGATTGCAGATCAACTTGCAATAAAAAATATTCCTGGAGTGGTAAATAGTGACGACAATCAGTACTTACAATATTTTTCTGGTCGTACTTTTTGGACTGGTACTGGTTGTGAGACAATTGATCTTATGATTGATTATAATATAGTTCGCGACCGATATGTACATAGCTTATTAAAGTAAAGAAACAGTAGTATTTGAGTATTTAAGTATTTAAAAATCGCTTTGAGGTAAGTTCTTTAATTCTTCAGCAGTAAAGACTGGGCCTTCCTTGCAAATGTATATTGGGCCAATATTACAGCGGCCACACTTTCCAAAGCCACACTTCATTCTATTTTCTAAGGTAGTAATTACTTTGTCTCGACTAAAGTTAAGCTTTTCCAATTCTTGTAGAGTGAATTTAATCATAATTGGAGGGCCACAAACTATAGCGTAGGTGTTGTTAGCGCTAGGATTGATATCAGCTAAAATTTTAGGAATTAAACCAACACGACCATTACTTGCTTTCCACTCTGTCTCTTCAGCAGGAGAAGTTAGTGCATCAACAGTCTTTACAAGTTTTAGATCACTACGTGATTCCCACTCTCTAATCTGACCTTTGTAGATAAAATCAGAGACGGATCTGGCACCACAAAGAATAGTTATATTAGAAAACTCAGATCGAAGATCTAAAACGTTATCGATTAGTGATCGTAGTGGAGCAAGTCCTATTCCTCCTCCGATAAAGAGAAGATTTTTTCCTTTTAAATTATCGATAGGAAAATTATTTCCATAAGGGCCACGAAATCCAACTGTGTCTCCAATATCTAAGTTTCTTAGAGCAACAGTTACCTTGCCAACTTTTTTAAAGGTGCATTCAATGTATCCTTTTTTAGATGGTGAAGATGAGATACAAAAGACTGCTTCTCCATGGCCAAAAGCAGAGTAGAGTCCAAATTGGCCGGCCTTAAAATTAAATGCATCTTTTTCTTTTTGATCACTAAACTCCAATCTTAGAGTTCGAGTGTCTTTGGTCTCATCTGCAATGGAAATTATTTTCATTAGCATTGGACGATATATATTTTTTAATTCTGTCTTATCTGTTGATGTTGAATTCATACTACACATTATCGTTATCCTTGTTATCCTTCTTCTTATTAGCATAAGCCTTTTTTAAATTGTATACCACTGAATAGATATCGAGATTAACCGGACATGCACGCACACAACGTCCACAACCAACACAAAGAGCATCAGCAAACTTTTCGCGATAGTAGTGTAACTTGTGCATGTATCGTTGACGACAGCGTTTGAATTGTAAATCGCGTGGGTTATGGCCACCACCATGTTTAGTAAAAAGTGCGAATGAACATGAATCCCAATTTTTCATTCTGTAACCATGAGAAGATTCACCTTCATCTACAATATCAAAACAGTGGCATGTTGGACATACCATCGAACAAACACCACAACCAAGACAGCGATAGGTTTCGCTTTCAAGTTGTGAATCATCAAACTTATCTTTTAAAATATCACTAATGTCTTTAAAATCCTCTTTACGTTTCATCTGCTCTTTAACTTTGCCTTCGAGGATGTTCTTATTTTGAACTAGTGTATTGCCGTCTGTGAAGATACTTTGTCTTGTAGTTGTACTTGTAACAGCACCATTTATAGTTTCAATCAACTTTTCACCACGAGGAGTGACTACTTCAATCAGATAGCGTTCACCATTATCCACAGGAGTAAAAAGAATATCGCTACCGATATTACTCATAGGTGATAATCCAACGGATGTACAAAAACAACTCTCAAGAGGAGAAGTACAGCCCATAGAGATGACTGTAGTTTTGTCTCTTCTTTTAAGGAAGAATGGATCATCATAATCCCAACTGAAGAGTTTTTCTAAGAGGGAAAACCCAAAAGCATCACAGGGCCTGGAACCAAAGAGTACAGTCTCTTTTAGTGTTGGTTCAACATCTTTTATATCAACAGCTCCACCTTTTTTGTGAGTGTATTCAATCACTGGTTCACTTTGAGGAAAAAAGACCTCTTTAGCGGACATGTCTGTGTAGGTGTCAGAGATGATCTTTTTTATATCCTCTTTGGTGGGAATCTCTTTAAAAAGAATTTGAGTTTTACTCTTAAGATTAGCTATATGTTGTGTTGTGGAAACAGGAGCTACCAGCTTTAAGTTGCTAGAGAGTATCCTCTCAAAAAATGTTTCCAAATCCTTTGCGGCCAATTGATAATTTTTCATAACAAATTTATACCTCATTACCTCATTATTATTTTAAATTATTTTAAATTACTTTAAATTATTTAATAAAGTCTTGATTGTCCTTTAGGTTATAGGTTGTGAGCGGAGGTTTCTGCTCTAAATCCATTCCTGCTACAAAGTTATATGAGTCCCTTACTTCTTGGGCCAAATAGTGATTTAATAAATCAAGACGAATTCCCATTGGACATGCACGTGAACACTCCATACACTCTACACAGCGGCCAACAAGATGGAATGCGCGAATAGCATTCCAAGCAAAATTGCCTCTGCTTCCTGGGGTAGTTGAAATCCATTGTGGTGCTGATTTTTCAGCTATACAATTATTGCAAAAACAGTGTGGACATATTTGTCTGCAGCCATAACAACGAATGCAACGATCGAATTCATTCTTCCAGAATTGAAAGCGTTCTTCAGCACTCATTTTGTTTAGTTGCTCTAATTCTTTATCTAGTGTTGAAGCAGAAGTTGAGCTCGCAGTTTTAATGTTACCAATTACTTTATTAACATTAATGTTGCTAGGATTTTTTACTGCACAGGTATCGCATTTGCTGAGAGTATTTCCTTCTAATTTTACTCCATTACAAGAGACACCGATGGTAAAAACATCATCTCGTTTTATTTGATTTTCTACTACAAGCCCTATCACTGATCTGGCATCACAACCCTTAACCACAATCGCCCAAGGTGCTTTCGCTTTGATTTCTGCTTTAGTTAGATAGATAGAGAGATTATTAAAGCAAAATTCATTATAAACTAATCTATCAACATCGTTTGCATCAGTGATGAAGACGGGAACAGGTTTGGAATTTAGTGGACCTGATCCGTATCCAATAACAATGCGTACTTTTTTACTCTCTAAGAGATCCTTCGCTAAATGACGGATCTCACTTTGAAGATCATTGTAATTTATATTTGCATTCTGATTACTTTGATTACTATTTGTTGTCATTATAATTTACCTCGTTACTCAGCTTGAAAAATTTTCAGCGATTTATAATCTTCAAATGGGCCAAGTGCTCGCACATTATTTGTAACTTCATCAACCAACGTTCCCCACTTTCTTCCTTCAGCAGCAGAAACCCATGCGAACTGCAAGCGTTTATCATCAATACCTAAAAAGCCCATCATCTTCTTAAACATCTCAAAGCGTCTGCGAGCATAATAATTTCCAGAGGTGTAATGACAATCACCAGGGTGACAACCAGAAACAATAACTCCATCAGCTCCTTGCTCAAATGCTTTCAAGATAAAATGTACATCGATTCTACCAGTACAAGGAAGTTTTATAATTCGTACATTGGGAGCGTATTGAATACGACTTGTTCCTGCTAAATCGGCCCCAGTGTAAGTACACCATTGGCAAACGAAAGCAATAATTCTTGGTTCAAAGTTTTCTTTCTTATTATTTGTTGTATTATTCATGACCATTCTCCTCTGTAGGATCGATAGGATCTGCTGGATAAGAGTGAATTTGCGCCCAAATTTGCTCGTCAGTGTAACCAATTAAATCACATGCCTTCGCTCTACAAATAGAGATGCAACCACCACAACCTTGGCATAATCCTTTGTTGATTTGAGCAACCATGCGAACAACTTCTCCTTTGCGATTTTTAATCTCCTCTCTAGTGATAGCACGATAAGGACAAACGGCCTCACAACTAAAACAACCAAAACATTTATCAGTGTTTACTACAGAGACATAAGGATCACGTTCTAACTCTTTTTTAGAAAATAGTATTTGCACTTTGCTTGCTGCCGCTGAAGCATCAGATACAGACTCTGGAATATCCTTTGGTGATTGTGCTGAACCCGCCAAAAATACTCCAGCAGTATTAGATTCTACTGGGCGAAGTTTTGGATGTGCTTCAGAGAAGAATTCATATTCATTATATGGAGTTCCCACCTTTTGTGCTAATTGAGCAGCACCTGGAGATGGGGTAACTGCGGTTGCAAGTACAACCATATCTGCTTCGATCTCCATTGCTTTATTTAAGATTGTATCTGCTCCCTTAACAATTAATTTCTTTTGGCCATTTACAGTCTTCTCATAAATACGAGAGACACGACCGCGCACGTACAATGCTCCATCTTGCTCAATTGCTCTTCTTACAAATTCATCATAACCTTTTCCGGCAGAACGAATATCCATGTAAAAGACATATGCTTTACCATGATGAATTTTATGTCGGTAGAGCATGGCATGTTTAGCAGTATACATACAACAAATTTTAGAACAATATGGAATTCCTTTAGCAGGGTCACGTGAACCAGCACAAGCGATGAAGACAATCGTCTCTGGTTCTTTTCCATCTGATGGACGAACAATTCTTCCTTCTGTTGGTCCCGATGCCGAAGCCAATCTTTCAAATTGAAGTCCATTGATTACATCTTTAAAGCGACCAGCACCATACTCTGGAAATTTTTCGGAAGTTATTACTTCATATCCTGTGGCCACAACAATTGCACCAACATCCTCTTCTACATATTCATCAACTTGATCGTAGCGAATAGCTTTCGGCCCACAAACTTTTTCACAAAGTTTACATTTACCCTTAGTAAAATAGGTACAATGTTCGCGATCGATCACTGGTTTATTTGGAACTGCTTGCGGAAATGGAATGTAGATTGCTTTTCTAAAACCAGTACCACACTCAAATTCAGAGGGGATTTTTTTCTGTGGACACTTCTCTTGGCATATACCACAACCAGTACAAACATTAATATCAACTGAGCGTGCTTTCTTTCTAATCTTTACTTTGAAATTACCAACGAATCCATGAACACTTTCTACCTCTGAATAGGTGTAGAGTTTTATATTTGGATGGCGAGCAACTTCCACCATTCTTGGAGTTAAAATACATTGTGAACAATCAAGCGTTGGAAATGTCTCTGAAAGTCCTGCCATATGGCCACCAATAGATGGAGTTCTTTCCACCATAACTACTTGATGTCCGCCATTTGCAATATCAAGTGCTGCTTGAATGCCGGCGATGCCTCCACCAATTACTAGAGCGCGATTGGTGATGGGTACAGTAATATTTTGTAATTCATGATTTTGTTTTACTCTCTCAACTACTGAGCGAGTGATCTCAATAGCTTTCTTGGTTCCTTCATTCTTATCTTCATGAACCCAAGAGCAATGCTCTCGAATGTTTGCTACTTCGAGAAGAAATGGATTGAGTCCAGCTTCCTTGGCGGCCGTTCGAAAAGTCTTTTCATGCATTAGTGGACTACAAAGTGCAACTACCACTCCAGTTAGACGTTCATTAACGATTGCCTCTTTTATTATTTTTTGTCCGGGATCAGAGCACATATATTTATAATCAAGAGATACAATTACTCCTTGAATACTCTTCATTGCTTCCGCAACTTTTACTACGTCTACTGTTCTGGCTATATTTTCACCACACCAACAAACAAATACTCCTATTCTGGCCATAAGTTATTCTCCTTCTCTCTCGGTTGATGTTGCTGCCGTTGCTACTGTTGCTACTTTTGTTACTACTGCTGCTGCCAATTTCTCTTTAATAGTTGGCAGTACTGCAATCATGTTACGATTAAAACCCAATTTCTTTTCATCAATACCGAATGCTAAACCCATAAGTTGAGTAAAATAAATTACAGGTATTTCAAAATCTATTAAGTTATCTGATTGAAGATCAAGTTGTCGCATATCCAGATTTGTTTGGCATAGAGGGCATGCAACTACAATCAAATCTGCTCCAGCATCTCTTGCTTCAGTAATAATTTTTTTAGTAAGGTTGGCGACGATATCTGCTTTACTTAGAGTGAGACTGGCGCCACAGCACTCTGTTTTGAATGGAAAATCAACAACACTTGCACCAACAGTCTTTATAATATTATCCATGATCATCGGATTTTCTGGATCATCAAATTCTAGAATTTGAGGTGGACGTACTAACAAGCAACCATAGTAAGGAGCAATTTTTAATCCACTTAAATCTCTTATAACTTTGCTCTTAATATCTTCTACGCTAAAATCTTTAGTTAGAATTTCTAGAATGTGGCGAGGAACTACATCACTTAATGAGTTTAATTCCTTTTCCTCTACTTCCATTACCTCTGCAACTTCACCTCTTAACTTAGCATCTTTTTGTAAATTATATGAGGTCACTTTCAGACGAGCAAAGCAGGCAGCACAAGATACTGCTAATTCATTTCCACCACACTTTTTGGTGATGTTTAAGTTGCGTGCTGGAAGTGCGTAGGATAATAATCTATCGGTAAAGTGAGCGGAGGTGGCCCCACAACAAGACCAATCCTCAATTTCTTTCAAACTTGCACCTAAAGTAGTAAATATTTCTCTGGTAGTTTGATCGAACTCTTTTGCCATTCCCTCGAGTGAACAACCGGGAAAGTAGTGATAGCTTTTCATTTTATATACCCCTTACAAATTTTATTCGTGTTCGTGTTCGTGTTTGTGTTCGTGTTCGTTTTCGTTTTCATGTTTGCGTTTGCAATTATCAAAGATCTTTTTGAAACTCTTTATTCCCTTTATTCGATGAGGAATTATAGGTAATTTGCCCTTAAAAAACATTGAGGGCCCCTTCTCAACATCTTTAAACCAATCCAAACTTTGTAAGTTATACATTCCTGCCAATGCTGGTTCAAAGACTCTTCCAAAAAATTTTACATTTTCTAGAAAGAGTTTATGTGCCAAAACTACATTCTTAATACTCTCTTCTCCATCGCTTTCACCATTTTGAATTTTTTTAAATGCTTTCTGACGTAATAAGTCCATTATCTCTACGATAGGTACTTGCTGAGGACATCTAGTCATACAACTTTCACAAGCGGCACATACCCAAATAGTGTTGTAACTCATGGCCTCTTTGATCTCATTTAAGTGCACTAATCGCATGAGATGAGTTGGGGAGATGTCCATCACATCAGACATAGGGCAACCAGCAAAACATTTACCGCATTGATAGCATTTGTGTGCCTCTTCATATACGTGACTATCACTATCTTTATCATGATCATGAGAGTTTTGAGATTTATGTGAATTATTTGTACTCATTGATTCTTATATCCTCCGTGTTCCATATTTTGAAGTCTTGTTCTTAAGTCTCGTAATGAACTAAAATATTAGAATATTAAAATATTCTAAAAAAAGTTAATATTAAAGGGAAAAATAAAAGCTTTTAACTAATGGTTTACAGAGATGTAGATGATAATAGTCATGTTTTTTTTGAGGGAGTATTTTGTTTATGGATTGGATTGCTAAACCACTAAACAGATTAAATGAGAAAGAGAAGAATCTCTATGCTCAGTTAATAAAAAATTTTTCTAATACAAATATTCCTCTATCACAAACTCTAAGTTGGGGAATAGCTATTGTTGCTAGTGGTGGGGAAGTCCTTGTGATCTTTAAAGAGGATTTAAGTTGTGGTGGAATAGCTTTTTCTACAAGAGTTGGAGAGTGGGAGTGTGTGAATGGTCCATTGATTAATTGGCATGTTAAAAATGAGAATGAAAATGAAAAGAAAAAATTAATCGCCAACATATCGACTTTTATTTTGGCCATCAGTAAGGTGGCATCCAATTTTAGATCTTTTTATTTTAGGCCACGTCTAGAAGAGGATTGGGGAATTAATATAGAAAAAGTGATTCCATTTCCGATAGATAATTATGAGTATACCGCCACCACTTTTATACCATCGGAATGGTCGATAATGAATTTAAGATCATCTCTTCGAAGGTCTGTTCGAAGAATGCAGCAAGAAGACCACAAAATAAATATTGTAAAAATTGGAGAACATATTGAAGATTATAGATGTAATTTAATCGAAGATTTTTATCCAAAATTGTATACTCATGCTCTAAAGAAAAATTTTTATTTGCCATCTATTGAATGGTTTAAGGGACTCTTAAGGGAAAGAGAGGAGGCAGTGGAGTTTTATCTTGGAACAATAGAGCATAAAGATAAAAGCTCATATGCTGAAGCTGGAATTTTGGTTGTAAAGATACACCAGATTGCCTATTACCTCTTTGGATACAGTTGGCGTGAAGGGATGGCCATAAGAAATTTAAATTTTACATCGCTTTTACATTTGAAGATGATTGAGAGTTTGAATTCGCAAAGTAATAAAATAAAATTTTATGATTTGAACGGATATGTTTGTGATCCAAAAATAATTACTAAGTCTCAATATGCAGGAGTAAATTTTTTCAAAGAGGGATTAAATGGAAAGATAAAAAAATATATTACTCCTTGTTATCGTTTTATTACTAATCTTTAACAATAATTTGTTTTATAATAATTAGTGTATGAATAAAAATTAATGGAGTAAAAAAATGTTTATTTATCATAATTCAAGAAAACAATACAAAAAAAGTTTAGTAGCATTTTTAATTGAGTTTTTAATTGTTGTACCATTAGCTGTTTTATTTATAAATATTTCCATAGCTGTAAGTGATTGTACTGATGAAAAGGTTAGAGCTGAAAAAGTTAAAAAAATTATGGAATTATGTGAAAGAGGGGAGATATGTAATAGAGAAAAAAAAGGTTTATCAGTATATCGTTTTGGTGAAGGAAAGCATGAAAGAGAAAGAATTGGTAAAATTCCAGCATTTGACATATCAAATGTTAATTTTTCCTTAATGAAAGCTGGACGTGGATTATATGCAAGTAAAAATATTGTTCAAATATCTGAGTACAATCATCTTTCTGATCCTGAAATGGTAGAAGTTAACTTAGCACCTGATAGTCTAGTGCTAACTTTATCAAAACCTAATAAAAATATTTTAGAGAAAAATGGTTTAACCGAAAAAGATGTTTACGAATGTGATCCACCTGTTACCGTAGAATATAAAATAGCAACTTCATCATTTGCATATGTTTTTAAAGATCCAAAAGTGACTTCAATTAAAAATTGGGATGCAGAAAATATGGAGACAAATGATTTAGTAAGAGTATTAAGCAATGTAGACGATTATAAAACTCGTGAATTTTTGTATCAAAAGGCAAAAAAAGCGCTTTCCAAGCACAAATATGATCCCCCTAATGAACAATCTAAAATGAGTTCAAGTCAATTATGTTCTAATTTAAAACATGAGATAGAAAATTCTTTTACCGAAAGATTTAATGAACTATTTGAAAAAAACAATCAAAATTATAAATATTTATGGCATTATGATGGGTCTTGCAACCAATACACTGTTAGTTCAGATAAAAAGGTGCAATTTACTAAAAGCGATGTCTCTAAAGATCTTTGCAGAATGAGTTTTGAAACTATATCTTCTTGGTCTTTTGATGGTAACTGTTATGAAGTAGTAAAGAGTGAACCAAATATTCGAGTGGAAAAGCTACCAGATAATCGTTGTAATAAATTGCCTATTTTTTGTGATATATCCAAAGGGAACAGAGGAAATAAATATTTTATATCTGATCTTAGAAGACCTGATGCTAATTTTGTTTCTGGAGTTAAATTTTTTACTATTGAAGAATGTGAAAAAAGAAAATTATTTGTTGCTCAAACTGGTCTTAACTGCACAGTAGGTGATGTCTGTTCTATTGTACCTATTGATGGAATTTTGCCTTCAAATGTAGGTAAAGATAAATCATTAAATAATATTGAACCTGATATGTGCGATAAACTTCTTCAATCTTATAGAGAAGATCTTAAATTAATATGCTCACAAAAATCAGACAAGAATTACTTCATAATCGATTTCCATAATCACATGGATCCTCAATATATTACCACTGTAGGTTCTTTTACTTCACTAGAAGCTTGCAGTGATTACATAAAAAGTTTAAAAGGTAAATCATTAGAGAAGATAAAAACGTTAAGACAACAAAGATTAAAAGAAGTCAACCTTGCTTCTTCTAATATAATCAAGACACAAAATTGGGATAAAGCTATTTTTGAAATTCACAAGCATTTGCCCTCTCTTAGTTCAATGTTAAAATCTTCGGCCCAAGTGAAGGAAGGATATACAGTAGAAGAGCATTCGAAAAAAGTTTTTGAACAATTTGAATCACAATTAAAATATTTCGAAACAGACTTAAAAAATATTAAAAAAATGTATCCAAATATTATTCCTCTAATGAGATCCATAATAATACTACACGATATTGGCAAATCTCTTGGACCGACAAATTATCAACATAAATACACTCACCCAATACTAACTCACTTTTTGAAAGAATGGGGTTATTCTGAAAAAGAAATTAAATTTGCTGAACAACTAATTACTCATGATGATTTAGGGGAAATGTTACAAGGAAGAAGAAGTGTAGATAATGTAGATCAATCTTTAAGAAAAAGGGCCAAAGAAACAGATCTTACAGTTCAAGATTTTCTTAAGATTCAATCGCTTTTTTACATATCAGATGCAAGTTCGTATCCAGAATTACTTACTAATCAATTTATTAAACAAGTAGACGGAGAATTGCGACCTAAGAGCAAATCCTATGATTTATTAATCAAATCATTAAGCACTGACAATAGTAAATGATCCTATTCTATCCAACTTGAACTATCAGTATCTAATAATAAATTTTGTTTTGATTTCTCTTTTTTTGCTAATTTTCTTGCTGAATTTTTTCTTTTTTCTGTTTGCTTAAGTTTTAATTTTTCTAAAGCTGCAAGTTGATCTTTGACTATATCAGTATGTAATGGTTCATATTTAGAATTGTTACATACCTCTTCTACCTCTGAGTTAACTTTAAAACGATCAATTTTAACATTTTCTAAAACAGATTCTACTACTTCTTGAAGATTATCTCTCATTACATTCCATTTTAAATATTTTCTCTTAAAGATTTCGCTGACATCACCAATTGATGATTCTTCAGATACATCTATGTCAAAAAGTTTTTGACAAAAATCTATGGATCTAATTGCCAGTTGAAGATCTTCAATTTTGATACT
>JADFZW010000038.1 GCA_015232355.1 Oligoflexia bacterium | reverse complement strand
TTCTTGTCAAGTTTCCATTGCCATAAGAAATCGATTACATCAGAATCGTTGTTTAGATTGGAATTGAACCAAAAAAGTGAAAATTCTTGATAATCCATTATCCATTATCCATTATCCATTATCCATTATCCATTCCCCCTATAATTTTTATTTTAGTGTAGCAATTTCAAAATGCTTTTAACACTTCTTTTCCTGCACTTTCGGGATAGTGACAACCTTTATGGCCAAAATATTTTTTCTATATTTTTAATTATTGATCAAAAAAACTAAATTTCATTTCCTAACTCAAGAAACAAAATTATAATTCTCATCTTAAATATCAACAACTAGAGTAACTTTTCAATAATGTTTATTTAGTCCTTTTATTCTTATTTAATTCTTATTTAATTATTCTACCGCTTAAAACAACGAATTCATGGTTTAAAATTAATACTAAAGTACTAACAAAGGATTTAAAACAAATGAAAATACAAATAAACATAAACAACACATCTCTAACAACTTTATTTTTATTACTATCAATCTCATTATCATTATCGCTAGCTTCCTTCCCATCTTATTTACATGCTAGTGACGAAGTGGACGAAGGGGATGATGTAAGTGACGAAAGTATTCATTCAGAAAAATTAATCGAAGAACAAAGCGGATTCGATTTCAAGATAACACCTATTATTAATTCTCTTCTTGCGGGAAATGTTCATATGGCCACAAAGATGGTTCGAGATGGTGCTAATTCAAATCAATTAGCACCATTAAATAAATTGGATATAAAATATAGTGATAAAGATAAAAGCTCAAAAAGAGTTTTAGCTTCTGGTCTTAAAGCTCTGGCGGTCAAAACTGCTTTTATCTTAAATATTGATCCAGATAAAATAACTTCGAAAGATTTAAAATCAATTAAATATTTAACTTTTACTAATAAGAAAACAGTTTTTAATATTGAAGAGTCATCTGATTTTAATGGAACTATGAAATTAGATTGCAAACTTGCTCAAATTGGTGCACTTAAAATTGCTCCCTTCACTTTATGGCTAAAATTTATAAGTCATGTTGTAAAAAAAATTGATTCAGAAATAGAGGAAAATAAAAAACAAGAATTTGGAAAAGAATTGTTAGATATTTTAAAAAAAGTAGACGATCCTGAGTTAGCAGATTCTAAATTAGGAACTACACTTGAACATATGGAAATAACCAGAATGGAAGATAGTAAAGATGCTTTTCCTAAACTTACAGGAAAACAAACCATATATAAGTTTTTTAGAATTAAAAATGATCAAACAGGGGGAAAAAGTAAAACTCTAGTGATCATGTATCAGTTGGGTTCAATAAAAATAAATGAATATCGCATACCTTTCTACCCTATTGTAGAAAAAATATTTATCAATTACACAAAAACAGATCTTATCTTTGGTCATATCAAAAAAATGCGAGACTATTTCAAAGAATAATTTTTTGTAGTACAATCAATATAAATAAACAAATAAATGTTTTATTATCTGAGCAAACTATTTTCATATTCTTTTAAATGTAATCTAAAAAAGGTTATTTTATGGACAAAAACTCTTTGCTAAAGGAATATTTTAAAGAACAACAAATTCAAATTCTTCTGGCCGATGATGAAAGTGATTTACGAGAAGTGCTTAAAGACACACTAAATGACAAAATAGATGTAAAATTTATTATCGATGAGGCCACTGATGGAGAAACAGCATTAAATCTAATTCAGAAAAAAAAATATGATTTATGCATTCTAGATTTAAATATGCCTAAAAAATCTGGTTTCGATGTTTTAAAGTATGTAAGAGGTAAAGAAGATAAGGAACATACTCCTAATACACAAAAAAGCAAAATTTTAATCTTATCTGGTTATATTGATAAACTAGAGGCAAATTCAGAGAGAAAAGAGTTGTTAATGTTAGAAAAGCATCTTTTAAGTAAGCCATTTAAAATGGTCGAATTTTTAGAACAGACTCAAAATATTCTACTCTCTATTAAAAAGTAGCTACTTCGTTTTATTTTGTTTTATTTTGTTTTATTTTTTTTGCAAATCTTTTTCAATTTCAACTGAAACAACTTTCACTTTATCTTTATACTGATTAAAAGATTCATCCAAAGCACTTAAATGAGGAAATTGTTTTTTCATTTTATAATAGTACTCTACATGTGGTGGATCAATAAATTTAAAAAGATCAATACTCTTATGTAAGATAACAAAATACTCTAATGCCTCTTTCTCATCAAATTCTGTCTTAATAATTTTTGCTTCATACTTTAATTTCAACATATTCAAAATTTCAAGATAGAAATTAACTGATGTCCCATAATTTTTCGGATTATTTTTAAACAGTACAAACTGTTTGTAAAGAGATGGTTCCATTACTTCTACCAAAGTTTCTGTAGAATCATTTTGTATTAAATAAAGGCATAAAAAAGCATTTAAAGAATTTCTTCCCTCTGTATTTAAGATGGAATTATCTATATTTTGAGATAAAAATCGCCCTAAAGTTTGGGCATGCATCTTTATAATAATGTGACCATTAAACTCCTCACCCTTTGTTAATGGTATAATACTAAGTAACTGATCTATGGCATTGGCAACAGCATATAATGAAACATTTTCTCTACTTGCATTTTCACTTACATTTCTTTTATTTCCCTTTATGGAAACAATTGACAGAAGCTCTTTTGCTACTTCTCTCGCCTTAGCAAATTGTCTATCACCATAAAAATTAGAAACATCAAATACCATAGTGTTGAAATTTGCTGATCGATTAAACCAATTAAGTATCTTAGGATTTGATTGCCAAAAATTAATGGAAATAACAATTGCTATTAATGTAAAAACTCCATAAACTGCTACACGCGATTTTTTCAAAATTTTAGCAATATCAATTAGATTATTTATTAAATTATTTCTTAGATAAATTATTAAAACCGACATTGTTTCTTCCCTTATTTTTATATTTTTTTATTCCAAAACATTTATCTAGTATAAATAGATTTTGTTGTATCAAAAAAACAATAAGTTTAAATATCTAAATAAATAACATGCAATTTCTTTATTATCAGATGGTTGTTACTATCTATGATTTTTAAAAAAAATAATTTAAATCGAAGAGTTGTGCCCATAATTTGTGTCAATTCAACTCATCTAGAAAATCTATGATTTAAAATTTAGAATTGTTAAACTAATGAAAATTATTAATATCGCAAAATAAATAATTTTTTTTTATTCTCTTCTATAATCCACCTGTTAACCTAACTGTGAGCATATAGTATTTTTATATAAATACGTTAATGAGCATTTATTTTGTAAGGTAGACATATTTTATGAAAAGATTTCTTTTAATTACTCTCTTATATATTTTTTCCTCTTATTCATTTTCCCTTTCTTCCTCCTTTGCCAACACAGAGGAATCAACATCTTTATTAGGATATGAACAAACATATGAAAAGGAGGCATATGGACAGTTGCCGATTTTTTCCGCAACCAACATTAATAACATTAGCAATAAAGATTTACAGTTAATAAAAAAATCCACAACCAATGATAAAAATTATCTATTGAATGTAAACAAAACCACCAAGAGATTAAAAGAGTTGGTGGCCAAACATCCAGATATGCTATCCATTAGTAACATAGGAAGTGCTGAAGGAGAGGACTTATATAAAATTAAAATATCTAGTACTTCCTCAAGTAATCAGATTAAAAGAATTGCCATTACAACTGGAGTACATGGAAATGAGCCGATAACAAACGTAGCGCTAATAAAAATTATAGAAGAAATTATCCATCGATCTGATTTGCAAAAAAATTATGAATTTATAATTTATCCATTAATCAATTCATATGGACTTAAAAATGGTAAACGTAGAAGCAAAACATGCAAAGATCTTAATCGTAGTTTTACTGATGGTAAATGGTCTCAAATATCTACACTCTTAGCAAAATCCATTCGTGATGAGACCGAAAACAATGGTCCATTTGAAATAGCACTAGATCTTCACGGGGCAATAGGAAAGGGGATATTTATTATCAAAGCTCATGATAATGATAAAAAACTAGCTCAAGAAGCACTAAAATTTATGAATATTGATAATCTACTGAAAAGTAAAGATACTACTTATCCTGCTTACACTTCAAATGAAACATATTTTTTACATTCACCTGGAGAAGCAGTCTCTTTCAATTCTGGAACGCTTAAAAGTTATTTTGATAAATTAGGTACACCATTTTGTTATACAGTAGAATATCCAGTATCTAGACCTTTAGATAAACAAATCACACTGCTCACTCAACTTGTAATCTCATATTTAAATGTTTCATCTGAAAGATTTGACAATGATAACTTAAACAAACAATAATCACTCTATTTACAACTAAAGATAGTATGATCAAAGGACTTTAAAAAACTTTGATATACATAATTATTTAAAACTGCCTGCATATTAACACAGTAGTGTCTATTTTGATAATTAACAATATTTAATTTTGCCAACTCACTTAATCCCACTTCTACAAAAGGAATTTCTTGTATTTTTAATCCCTCTTCTTTTATCACTAACATTTCCGTATCATTTTGATCTTTTTGAAAGTTGTCATCACATTCCTTAAAAAATTCCTTTTCAGGATCTTTTTCACCACCCTCTTTAATTCTTTTATCCTCATCCTCTTTTAATTTTATTGCTTCTTGATTAAAGATAATTATTTTTTTTAAAATATTAAGTGAGGAGTGATTTAATATCAAGTATCTCTCTTCATTTACCTCTTTTTCCATATAAGATATAAAACTCGAAAATTGATCCATATGCAATTCTACAATCTTTTTTTCGCTCTCTTTCGAAGCATCTAAAAAATTATTTTCCACTAATGACTTCCAAAATATTCTTAAGTTTATTACTCTTTTTCCTAATATATCATCTAATTCCTTATATAATTGTACACTGGAAACTGTTGCACTTTGGGCCGCCATTTTCATATAGATTATCTTAAGAGTCTTAAAAAATCTAAGTAACTCGTTATAAATTGTTTGTGCTACCTTATCTTGTTTGAAATTTTTTTTCTGAAACTCATACATGTTTTCTAAAATTGCTATACGTTGATCTGCCTCTCTAAAGCGTTGAAAAACTGTTTTCATAACAGGTAAAACCCATTTAGGTAATGTCTCAATTTCTTTTAATGATTTATCTCCATCAATAATGGCCACAAATACATCTGATAGTGCCTCTACGGATGCAGATCTTGGTTCAGCATCTATAAAACTTAATTCACCAAAAATTTCACCCTCACCCAAAACTGCCAATGTAACTTTTTGGCCCATATAGTTTTTATAAACTCTAACCTTACCCTTAACTACAATATACATTTTTCTGGAAATTTCCTTCTCATAAACTATTGTAGTCCCAGTAGTAAATTTGTTTATATTAGTTTTCAATTGTTGAACATCACTCATAAAAACACCTTTGCCTTTGCAAAACTTCAGTATTTACATAAAATATTTTTGAGATCTATAGTCTTCCCTTAAATGATATCAGATGATATTTACTAGTGCTAGCAAGACACAAATAAAAACGCTTTAGAATAACCTTCTAGTGTGTATAAATATTGGCACTATATTTAAAATTAACTATAAACAAAAAAATTTTTTTTAGTATATAACCCATTAAAATAATTGATTAGTTTTGTCAGAGATCATTTTCTAAATTCATCACATGCTCAAATACTCTTACAATAATAGTAACAAAAGAATTATTAACTTTTATCAACTAATGTTTAAATAAATTTTGATACTACCAGGAGGCCGCCAATGCCATTACGAAATAAATATCCTATTAACGACTGGGTTTTAAGCCAAGACTGTATAACTACTGGCGATGTTATAGCATTCTATTGTGAAGAAGAAAAAAAAGAAATTCATGCTGAGGTAATCGGATTTCCTTCAGGCGAATATAAACAATATCTTTCATGTAAACGTATTGGTTCCAATTATACTGAGGTTATTAATTTTTATAGCACCATCGTCTATAAGGTTCGAAATGCTGAATTAAATAGAGTTTGTACTTGTGGAGCAAAATACACATCTAATCCAAAATTTCATCTCTCATACTGTGATCTTGCAACTAATAGAATAACTTCTTCCGATCAGTAAGAACTACTTCGAAAGTAAGCATAAAAGACATCCATGGTAGCAATCTGTGGATACGTCATTTTTTTTAAAAAACCAATAGCAAATTTAGGAAGTTTTCTTTCAAACGTATAAAGTTTTTTAAAATACAAATCCTCAAAATCATCAGCATGAATAACTGAATTCCCATTTAAAAGCATCTCTATTCTAAAAATAAACAACTTAACATGATTTTGTAAAAAGCTTGGAACTTTATTTTTTATGTCTTTAAAGCTTTGTAATAGTAATGCTAAATTCTTTTTTTTATCATCATGAATATATTGAAATACAAAAAAATAAAAGCTGGCAATATATTTTTCTTCAAATTGATCAAAATATTCAATTGCTAATTGTATTGAATGATATGCAGTTTGCAATTCTTTTTGTTCAAAAGCAAATTGTGCTTTTGCCAGATGGATAAAACCATTTCTATAACTTCTAACCACTTGAGGATCAAACTGATGATAATAACTATTTTTTATCTGTTTCACTTGAACATTACGATTATTCTTATCCCAAATATTATTATAGATATAAACCTTTTCAAATAACATCTTTGGAAATTTACCTGCTACAAAGTAAACTTCTCCTTTAATAGCATTCATGGTTAATAGTTGTATGCTAACTGTAGTAATTGTATTTATTTTCCATTCAGATGCATCTGATGCTAATTTTATAAGAGGATTTCCTAGAATTTTTAGCATCTCAATTTCTTTCTCTTTTTCTTTTTCTTTTTCTTGCTCTTGCTCTTGCTCTTGCTCTTTTCCTTGATTAATCTTTTCGAAAGCAGATTCTCTTCGCATTTCACAATAATTCTTATTTCCAATAGGTAATAAATTTTTTAATTTTGCACTCTCGTTTTGTTCTATATGCAAATTATTCACATAAACAAAATTATTATTTTTTAAAAATTCTCGTTGATAATAAAATTTATCTCCATCCAAATCTACTGATAACATCTCTCCATTAGCAAAAGTCATATATAATCCCCAGGTACTAATACTTGGATACAACTTAATTATTTTCAAGACGTCTTCTATGTTTCTACTCTCTAAGAGAATTTTTAAAATAATTTCAAAGATCAAGTATCCATTTTTATTAAATGTATCTCCATACTTCATATGTAAAGCAAATGTAATTCCTTCACTTGTCATAGAAGTGATTGATGGATATGGATTTCCGGCCATAGATAATGACCAAATTTGAGGATAATTTTGCAATCGATATGTTACAATTCTTTCATTTTCTTGATAGGCATTTAGTATTGGAAAATCCAAAATTCTTCCGTGAATAGATCTATTGTTACTGTTTTCTCCACTACAAAACAAACCAGAACAACCGAGCATAAAACTAGGAATTGTAGGTATCCATTTGCTAATTCCAGTTAATATTTCCAAAATCAAAAAATGTTTTGCTAATTCCTCAGAAGAGATCTCTACGCCCTTGCAGTATTCTTCAAACCAATCTTGATATAATAATCTTTTTTTAATTATATCTTTAAGTAAAATACTCAAAATAGAATTCATTGCCTTGTTGAAAATAAATTTTTCACCCATTATCAAATTTCTAATTGTTTTCATTACATCTGTTGCTTTAAATTTTGTACGATCAAAAACACCAAAATGATAAAAATCACTCTCTGATAATATGTTATATTCTAATGGGAGCATCTCTTTAATAGGCATATATTTTCCTTGAAGCATTTATTAAAAAAAAATATTTTTGCATGACTTTATAATTTTTTTTAACTATAATTATTTTATAGTTATAGCATGTTTTTTATATTTATAGCTATAGTCTTCCATAAAATGATGAAATGATGATAATGATAATAGGTAATATGTAAAATGAATGAAAATTGGCGTTATCACATATATGGAATTGTTCAAGGAGTTGGATACCGTAACAGTATCTTAAGATTTGTAACCTCTAATTTGCCAACCACAGTGGGTTATGTTAGAAATATGACCGATGGATCTGTCGAAATCGTTGCTAGTGGACCTCCAGAAGAATTGAGTGCGCTGGAAAATTTTGGTCATCAGGGTTCTAGACTCAGTCATGTGGAAAAAGTAGTTGTGGAAAAAAATATTTCTCTTGAACGCACTTATTGTGATTTCACAATTAAGTAATATTATATTAAAATACTACCCTTTAGGTACAGTAATTGTAAGCACTCCATCTGTATACTTATGTTCTATACCCTTCGGATCTATGGTATTATCTAATACAATATGTTTGCTGTAACTCTCAACCTTGCTATACTTATTAGTTGTTCCATCATCTTTCACCACTACATCTTTAACATCTCTATTGAAAGTAATTCTTAAATTTTTATCTTTTCCTGATACCTGCACACTATCTTTTTCATATGCTGGTACTTGAAGTCTTATTACAAAATTTTTCTGATTCTCCTCTATTTTTGGATTAAGAGTTAGCGGATGATAAAAGGGGTCCTCTGATCTTTGTACATAAACATCTTTACCCTTTTCAATTTTATTTTTATATTTTTGAATATTTTTCAATGCCTCTGTCTTAATTTGATCCATCGATTTTCTGTGATTTTCAATTACCTCTGCATATTTTTTTAAAAAATCCTTATTTGCCTGATCAATCGTTGTTTTAAATCTTTGCATTTGATTTTGATATTCATTTTGTTGTAATTGAAGTAAATCATGCATTTTGCGTTCATGATTACTTGATTCTTTACTTAACATTGTCTCGTGATCAAATCTTTGTTTATTTAAAGTTGATTGATATTTAGAATCATTTAGGCGCCTGATTTCTTCAAACTCATTTTTAGTAGTATCTAATTTAAATTTATTATTTGTTGCTATATCGCTTTCATCACTCATTTGTTTACTTTTAATTCTAAAAACTGTTTCTTGTCCATCTTGTCTTAATCTACTCATGCTATCTTTTATAATGCTTTGTAGTGACTCTGTTTGATCTCGAGATTTTTCCTTTAAATTTTCATAATCTTCTGTGGACTTATCACTCAATCTATCTTTTTCCGATTCATGATTTAAAGTTATTAAATTTTTTTCCTCTTCGATTCTATCTTGTACTTTAGTAAGTGAGCCCGATAGTCTAGTAAGACGATCAGCTTGTTCATTCGTTTCATTTATTAGCTGTTGCCTATTTACATCACGAAGACGTTGCAATTTAATATCACCATCTACTTTCGCTCTTTCCGCCATCTCTTGGTATGCTTTTTCAATATCCTTAACCTTTTTTTCAGCAATGTTTTTTTTATTCGAATCAATCAAATAATTATTAGTTGACTTCTCTTGTGTGTTTAAAGAATCATTTACTTTCAATATTTACTCCGGATTTGTTAGTCGGTTTCTTAAGAAAATCTTCATAGGGACTATCACAATAATTAGTATATCCCGTATATCCAGGACAAACCCAAGTTCTTAATAAATCAATTTTTATGGCCGCAAAACCACCATGATAATAGTAGTAACTTGTTGGATCCAATGTTGATAAGACTATATATGAAAAATTATCTGTCGATTTGTAGGGTGAAACAATATATTGATATACTCTATATTCAGCATAAGCATTAGAATCATATTCGATTATATTTATAATCCCTAATAAAAAAATTACCGACATAATTACTTTGTTTTTTATTTTCATTATCTAAAATGATCTCCTCTAATATTAAGATTAAGGAACTTCTGGCAAAAAATCATTTAATGGGATTTTTTTCCATTTATTGCACAAATGTATTATCATTTTATATATGCTGTATATTTAAAGTATGGACTAATTTTAATTGGATATTTGAAGCATAATAAAAAATGAGAGAAAAAATTGATTGCAAAAAACAAAATCTATTATTGTAATGAGTGTAAAAAAGTAACTGCTAATATCAACGAGATCTTTTTTGTTGAACAATCCAGATTTAGAGGTTTTTGCTCAGAGGAGTGTATTACAAAATTTTATACTCCAATGATCAGCTATCTAAAAAGAGAAGAGGATAAATTACGTAAAGAATACTTGATTGAAGAATTTTTTAATTTTGATCAAAAAACTTATGAAGGATTAATTGAAAAAGGAATCAGTAATCCTGCAGAAATTTGGGTAGATGGTGAAGATTTAAGCGAAGAGTATTTTTGTTTAATTTCAAAAAATGAACAATTAGGCGTTTATGTAATAATTTTGACTCTATTTTTTGAAAATACACCATCCTTAATTCTTTTTGAGACTGTCACTAAAAATGATAAAATTGTTGAACATTATCGTAATGGAAGAAAAATTAATCCTTCTGATGTCAACACACACAAACAACAAGATCCACATTTATCACAACTTAAAAATGAGAGGGATGATAAAAGTGAGAGAGGTGAGAAGAGTGAAAGAAGTGAAAGAGGTGAAATAAATGATCTAGGTGATATAAGCGATATAAATAATTCAGATGAATGGTCTGATTCACCATCTGATAATCAAGAACGACACCAGCAAGAAAACAATTTTAACATCCCTCCTGAATTAATTCGTCTTTTGGAAAGTAAAAAAGCACAATTACTTACCCATTTAATTAAAGATCGATCTCCTAATGATATCTCCGTAGATCAATATAACCTTTATGATTATTGTTTGCAGGAAACAATAGAAAATCCTGACGAAGTATATCGACTATTAGATTCTGGAAAAGATATCCTGTTAACATATATTAAAGTTTTCTCTAAGGAAAACATCTCCTTTTATTATTTAGTCATTTGCTTACAACATTCCCATCAACATACTACTGAAGAAAATTATTTAATCCCTATAATCTCCTTTCCCACTATTGATGGTGAACTATATAGAAAATATAAAAAAGGAGAAAAAATTGAGGGAACACCAATAAGCTAATGAAAAAAACAATCTTACTCTCTTTGCTACTCCTTATCTTCCTTTTGCTTACAACTATTACCGCATATTTTATTCCTTTTTATTTCTATAAAAAAATCATCACTGAAAATTATTCTAGCGAGTGGTATAAACCAACATTTGGCCAACAGTTACTTGATGGAAAATTTTTTTCACCTGCCAAACTAGCAAGCTCCAGTGAGGATAAATATTGGAAGCTTTTCCATATCAGAGATTACAAAATATTTTTACCCATAAATCATCCTCTCTATAATACTACTCCATTGATAAATATCGAAGATGAACGAGATACCCCTGTTTTTGGTTTTCAATTTCTTTCTCATAACTATCATTCTCTTGTAGATGTAACTTTTAATAAAAATAAAAAATTTTCTCCTCTACTGGGAACCCAAAAACTTTTCAAAATAGCGATAATTGAAAGTTACTTGGAAAAGATGGCACTTGCTAATATTTGGAAAGATATCTTTTCTAAAAATCTTCATTTAGATATTAACAATAAAAAGCGTGAAAGTATCATAACCAATAGTAGTGGTAATACCAACGAATTTTTTTTAAAAAACTGGTATAATACTTCTTATACAAAAATTCAGGATATAATAGAACTTTTTACTAATTCCTATACGGACTTACTTTATAATCTTTATCTTTTACAATTTCGAAGTGTCTATTTGCCACCCAATATTCAATCATTTTATTTCGATGCAAATAAAAATTTAGCCGTTCTCGAACTAAATCCTGATAACAAAGAAAGTCGTTATTCCAAAAGCACAATGATAATGTTTCTCTCGGGCGGATATATAGAATCTTTCACTATTAATTTGTATTTAACTAATTCCTCAACTATGGAACTCTATCAACGAATTTATGATACTGTTTATTACTCAGAAACTTCCAACAGTACTTCTAAATTGATCTATGGTCAGTTTATTGACTTACCTTTTAATTCAAAAATTTCTAATGAAGGAATGTTTTACCTCTTCTCAGCTTGGTCACATAAAATTGAAGATAAGGAATTTTTAAAAGAGATAATTAGATTTTTAGAGCGAGGACAGAGCAATCTTTCCAAACTACAACCATTCTATTTTTATGCCTATAAAAAATATGGAATAAATTTCAGTTCAAAACGTGATAGCAACAATGCTTCTACTGATACAGAAAATGCTCCCCTACCTAAATTTTCTGAAAATAGTGAAGTAAGTGATAAAGGAAAAATTGAAGAATTAAATGAAAAAATATCCGATGAAAATCAAAAACAAATTGATCAAGTAAAGGGTGCTTCTAATTCTGATGTTCCTTCTACCTTTAAAAACTCCAAAGAAAGAACCAAATTTATGTTACAAAAAGTAAAAGATGAGGATGCAAATTCAAATAGCAACACAAATAGCGACAATAGTCCTGGAAATAGTAATAATAGCAACAGCAATAACAATAGCGATGTAAGTTCAGATAATAAGTCAATTAATTTTGACTAATATTCTATATTCATCAAATAGATCTTATTTAAAAAAATATCCTTTAATCTATGCACACCGATTTGCCGATAACCAAATAATCTTATTCTATACACGACAAGACAAGATTATTAAATCATCTCTTTTTATTAAGGATACGAAATATGAAAAAGTTATCCAATGTTTTTGTTTTTATTTTAACATTTATCTACAGTTACGGTTGCGGACAAAATTTTGAAAACAATCCTATTGCTAAATTACTACTCTCAAATGGCAAAGATCAAACACCACCTCCGGCCATATCTAGAATAAATACCTCACAACAAAATAGCAATGATGAAATAAAAAATGATAGTAATAATGGAAACAATAATGATGATGAAAAATTAGATAAAAATTTAGATGGAAATACAAATAGCAAAAATGATATCAACAATAACAATAAAATTCCACTAAAATGGAATCAAAGTAATTTTCCATTGCAATTACAAATCTCCTCTCATTTTAATGATTCTGAAATCACAACAATTTCCGATGCTACCAATCTTTGGTCCTCTAATCTAGAAATTGATGTACCTTTATTTAATATTCAAGTAGGAATTTCAAATAATAGTGAAGGATATCGTGCTCTTAATTTATTTAATGACAATATCTTGGGAATTTACAAGAGTAGTGATTGGTTTCCTACTGAATATTCTAAAGCATTGGCGATCACTCAATTTTTTGGCAAAAGAGTAAATAGCGGCACAAAAGATGAGTACATTGAATTAAAACATGCAGATATTTTAATTAACTATCAAAGTTATTTTTTTTCAAATCTAATAGATGGAAATACTGATGAATCAGGTACTAGTGAAGCAATTTTTAATTATGATTTAATGAGTGTCGTTCTTCATGAACTAGGACATCTTGTGGGACTTAATCACAATAGTAGTAATGATGAGCGCTCAGTAATGAATCCAACCATAACTTTAAAGACTAAGTATCGATCCTTAACTGCTATTGATATTGAAAATCTACAAAAAAATCACATTATTAGTAATTTAAACATTAAAGATCTTGATGATCGAGAAGAAGGGAAAGAAGAATTTGTTACAGGAGTTATTGAAATCTATCGAGGGAAATAGGTGGATTAGAGACATGATGCTCCTGTCTTTATCACACATTTATTAGAACTCCAGCAACAACCACTCTCAGCAGTACAATCATTTTGAATATTTGTGTTGGGACAAATATCAATTTTGTTTCTACATGTATTAGGATTAGCAGTACTATTCCAGCTACAAGGAGGTTTTGATGAACAAGCAGCATCTGAATAAGTACTACATGAATAATTAGCAATATTAGTACAAACACCATTATCTGAAAAGCATGTTCTGGGAACTTTTACATTATAAACACTACAATCTGCTGGCGAAAAAGTATTACATGGAACATGCGCCTTATTCATACATACGGCCGCTACATCTGTTCTCCAAACACACTTAAAATTATTCTCACAAGTGTTTACATCCCCACTACAAGTTATGCCTGTTGCTTTTGATTCACAATTGCCATTAACCCATGAACAAGAAACATTACCCATACATCCATTATAATTATCTTTATATGAATTATAACAATCAGTTCCCGCAATCTTTTTGCATATTCCTTGTGCTCCGGCAACAGCTGACGGTTCCCAAAAACATCCATTTATACAACTTTCTGGTGTAGTATTTCGAGAACAATCAATCATCGATGAATTCATACAAATAGCACCATTCCAAGTACAAGAACCAAAACATTCATTAATTCCTTTGCCTGTACAGACAACAGAATCAGATCTTACACAGGCATTAGCTACAAATGAACAACCAGCATGTCTTCCACACTCAACTGAATTATTAGTATAATTACCACAATTAAGTCCTGACGGTGCTGTACATGTATTAACAGACCAGACACATCCATTTGCAGTACAATTTGTTGTATCCGTTAAAAAAGCATTACAATATTCTTGTGTAATCATATATTGAACATCAAAAGTAAAATCACTCATCATAGGAACTGACAACATCATCTCTTTGATAACTGTTCCACTAGCATTCAGTGTATCTATCTTATAGCTATTATCTTGAATGAACCCATTATATCTAAATTGCCCATTACCATCTGTAGTTGTTTCATAGATATAACCTCCCATCCACATAAAATGTTTTATTCCCACTCTCTGATTGGCCACAGCTACACCACTCTCATTTTTTACTGTAATCAGTCCAGATGATTTATAAGGAGAATTAGTAACCATTATTGGGGCCAGACTTAAAGTTACTTGACCACCATTCATAAACTGATAAGTCATATCAAAGTATAATTGACCGGTAGTGAAAATAAAAACTCCAACTCGCGTATTCCCATTTGGAACTGAAAAATTAAATTCTGTTTGAGTAGTTCCTGAAGCAATTGAAATTGGAAAATGGTTACCAGGTCCCATATCACTTTTATATCCTACAGCTGCGAAACGAATATCGCTTGCATTGATGGCCTTAGTAGAAATTTTATTTTTAGAGTTATTAACTCTATCATCCTCTGGCAATTTAACAGATAGAAGCATTTTAATATTAGTGTTACCATTTTTATCACTTCCACAACTGCTGATCATTAACAAAAACATTCCAAAAATGAGATTCAATGAAGAGAAAATAATTTGCTTATTAGTTTTCATTTTTTACTACCTTTATATTTTTATATACTCATTTCAAAATCTAAACCAATAACATGTTTTTTGTAATCATACGCTGCCTTATCTTTAGATGTATTTTTAGTGTAATCATATCTCAATGAGAGTTCAAAAATTTTAGCAATTTTGTAAGCAAAGGTGATTGATGGATTAAGACTAGTTTCAGTTCCTCTTGTACTTCTTTGTAATTTAGTATCAGTGATAGTGTAAGCAAGAGCAGTACTAAACTGTAATGGCTCAACAAATAATGAAGGAACAATATAATCCAATCTAGTCATATAAGCATTTTGAGAGTTAGATTCACTCTTGGGATTAATAATAAAATCAGCATTAAATAATCCCATCAACATCTGAGATTTTGGTAAGGTTATCATTTGAGTTATTGAAAAATTATTAGTATAGGAATCTGAACTATCAGCTTTTGCATCATATTGCTTACGCTTGATTTTTAAAATAGTATCTCCTTTAGACCACAACAAAATTTTTTCATCTAGAGCAAAACTCCATGTTCGTCCAGAGTGACATAAAGTTCCCTTTCCCTCATCATTTTTAGCAGTATAATTAAGCTCTATCTCTAGACCCATAGTCGACATGTATTTATTAAGAGTGTGTTCCCATGCACCCTTTATCTTAGGTATTACAGAATAAGCATCATTTTTTCTGATATCTGAATTTGAACGGTGAGTACCATGGTATGTATATGTTAAACGCAAATCAGGAGTAATTACAAATCTTTTATCAAAATTATGACGATCCTTTACTGAAAAATCAGATTTCCAAATTAATGATGAAATATACTGAGCCTTCGCTGTACTCTGTTCTGCTTCTGATACCACATTAGAATCATGCTCTGAAGTTTGTTTTAATTTTAGTGCAAATCTTTTTGGAGATAACCTGCGGCCATTAACCATTTTGTTTTCATCTAAATCATATTTTTCTTTTAACTCTCCAATTCTCTTATTAATTTGAGCAGCAATCGTTGCTTTATTATCCATTTCATAAGCATACTCTAGTTGAGGTAAAACATTTTCATCAACATCTTTTCTTACTTTTTTGTATTCTTGTTTTTGTTCCGCTAACGCCAATAAAACTTCACCCATCTGAAAACTTGCTGCTTGCCCAAGTCCCTCTTTGCTATTTTCAATCTTTGTATAACTCTTTTGTGCCAGTTCATATTCTTCGAGCATTTGACTAATATACCCTACATAGTAATATGAAGAGTCCACTAAGTGATCCTTCTTTATCGACAAAATAAAATTTTGTCTCGATTTTTTCATCTCTTGAGCAGCATAGTATGCTTGCCCTAATTCATAATAAATATCCTTTGATTCATTTTCTTTCTTTATTGCCAATTCTAAATATTTGGCAGCATTATCGAACTCTTGAAGTTTGCTGTAGCAAATTCCCTTTAAATAATCTATTTTTCCATCTTTGTTTAATTTTTTATCTTTAATTAAAATCATATCTAAATTTTTTATTGCTTGAGCATATGCACCCTTTTTGTACAATTCAAGTGCTGTGATAATTTCTGATGAATTAGAATTCTCTTGTGCTTGTAACGTTGGAATAAAAACTAAAAATATAATCATTGAAAAAAGAATTAACTCTTTCATATATCTCTTACCTCTTAACTTAACTTAATTTATGGTCTACTTAAATCAATCATCACTTTCACAGCGGTCGTACTTCCGGAAGCATTCACCATACCCGTCTGAAGCTTATCACCTGTTTGTTGATAAATATTATCTATACGATTTAACATTGAATCAGACATAGTGGGCATCATTGGTCCCATACCTGGCATACCTGGACCCATTGGTCCCATTGCTCCCATTGGTCCCATCATTCCAGGTTGATTCATTGGGTTTGATGGATCATTAAATACTCTCTCCACTCTCATTGGTTGAAACATCATCGGATCATTTGGTGATACAAACATTGGTGCTTTATTATCTCCAAAATTTAAAACTTGTGGAATAAAAACATTATTCATTCCCATTTGAGGTCCACCCATCATTCCAGGTTGTCCAGGCATTCCTGCTGGTCCAGGTTGCCCTGGTTGTCCTGGCATCATTCCCATTCCTTGTGGACCACCGGCCATTCCCGGACCCATTCCTGGTCCTTGACCCATCATCATTCCTGGTTGCCCCATTCCTGCTGGTCCTCCTTGTCCTGGACCAAATTGTCCAGCAGTAATTGGTTTTCCATCTGGACCTTGCCTCATTCCTTGTTGTCCCTGTCCTTGCATACCTTGTGGTCCTCCTTGTGGACCACCTTGTGCTCCCATCATTCCTGGTGGTGGTTCTGCTCTCACAAATTGTCCACTCTCAGTTAATTTTAATCCTTGTGGAGGAAGATAATTTCCTGTGGCCGGATCAAATTTTCCCGCTGTGGGAGGAGGAACATACACTCCAGTATTGGGATCAAATGCACTTCCAGGAGGTGGTGGTAAATAAAATCCAGTTTGCACATCTACAAATCCACCTGCAGGTGGAGCAAACGCTCCCGATTTTTTATCAAAAAATCCCTCTGGTGGAGGATCTGCTTTCATCTGGGCCATCTGCGGTTGCATTCCTCCATCTCTCATACCACCTGCTTGACCTTGTCCTGGTTGTCCCATTTGTCCTGGCCCTCCAATTTGTCCTTGCTCTGATCCTAGTTGTTTTTCTACATTCTTAGTACTCTCAGTATTAACAAAAATTTTCGAAGGAACACCTGGTGGTATTGGAGATCCAAATGTTTTTCCTGTAGTCACACTAACGGCCCCAGCAGCAGCACCACTACCTTCTGTAGTAGCAACATTACTATTTTTCATTGACTCCAATTGCGCTGGAGAAATTTTAACTGGTATTGATACTTGCTCTTGCTTGGGATTGGCCCCTGCGAATTGTCCCTCTGTTACGGTTACTGCTTTTTCAGAGTTAACAACTGCTCTTAGTTCTTGGGAATTTGTTACAATCTCTTTATCTTTTGCTTCTAATTGTACCATCTTCACTGAACCCTCAAAGGTAATAACTGAAGTCATCTCAGTGGTAGGATTATATATTGTTTGAAAATCAGTTCCTCTAACTCCCATCGCAGCTGACTGAGTTTTAATAAATAATTTATTCTCTTCACTATCTTTAATAGCATCACCTTTTTCCGCAAAATTTTTAGTAACCTGGCTTCTAATTTGTCCTTTAATTAAAGAGATTACTCCTGGATTATTTTTAGGATATTCTGTTATGTTCATTTCACTAGCAGGGCCAACTGTTACTTGTGATTTATCTACAAATAATAATTTTGCAAAACTTTTCTCTGCAGTTTTGATAGTATTACCTACAAAAAGACGATCATCATTTTTTAGATCAATTATTTTACCTGTGCTCTTATCTGTAACACTCACTTTTCCCTTCATCATTAATACTTTTGCTACATAATTCGTCTGCGCTTGCACCTGAGTAATGAAAACAAATGTACATAAAATAATTAAGAGAAGATTTGTTGATTTTAGATTTGTTAATTTTACCATATAAATTTATTCCTATCTTAATACATATAATGTTGGACTATCTCATTATTATTATAATAATAATTATTATTAATGTACTCAAAGAAACAATAAAAATACTTTCTAAGTTGATTTTATCTGGCCAAAAACTTGATGACAATATTTTTTCTAATTTAAAATACTATCTTTTTTGTCTAGTAATTCATCCATCAGCTTTCCAGTTGCTTTAAAATAGGAGATCAAATTTTTTTTGTATTCTATTTGCGCTTTTAATAGATCTAAGCTGCTTTGTACTTTTTGTTTATAAGCTTCATTTAAATCAAACATGGTAACCACACCTAATTTAAATTTTGCATTTAAGGCAGCATATTTTCCTTCTTGAGCTGATGCTGATAATTTAAGTGATGAAATTCTTTTTTCTAAACTAGCGAGATCTCGAAGTGATTGTTTTACCTCTAATATTATATCTTTTTTTACTTGATCTTCCTTTATTATTTCTTGCTCTAATTTTAATTTATCCATATTATTGGCACCAATAGCAGCGTATTGATTCCATTTTCTCTCTGCTGTCAAACCAACCTTCCATGATGTATATTTTCTATCTTTGATGTCTTTATTTGCTTCACCACCGCTACTATTCATTCCCCTTAAAGTAATCTCTGGTTGTAAATCCAATGTTGGATATAGATCTACTCTAGAAAAATCATATTTTATTTGCGCCTGATTTCTTGATTCATTAGATCTAATAATTTCAATTCTACTTTTTAGCGCACTCTCTATTGTCTCAACTTCGTTTGGTAATGGAGAGAGTATCTTATTATTGTCTACGTTAATATTATTATTTTGATCAACATTTAAATTGATTTTTACTATATCTCCATAAATATTCAAACTTAATTTTTGCTCTTTATTTATAAGCTCATTTTCTTTTTTTATTAAAGCATCCTCACTACTCTTGTAGGCAGATTCTGCATCTAACAAATCAATTCTCGATATTCTGCCCACTTTACTCTTTTCTACTGCAAACAAATAATTTTCTTTACTGTTTTCCAAAGTAATCTTCGCAATCTCTAAACCCTTCCTTGATTCTAAGTAATCATAATACAAATCCATGGTACTGCTAAAAATATCAATAATTTTTTCTGAATGCTTCTTCAGTGCTACTGCTAATTCCAACTCTTTATTTTTTATATTTCTTGAAGCATAATCAAAATTAAAATACTTTATCACTGGCAGAGTAAGAACTACTCCCAGCGATGGCTCATAGCTGGTTTGAATAGTTCTATAAGTTGAATTTGAATAAACAGATTTATATGTATAAGGAACATCCACTTTAATTCCATTCTCTAAAGTCTTCGTTACTCGCAAAGTATGAGTGGAATTCTCAGTAATAACCGACGATGTATTTCCTGCACCATCTAAACTAGATGAGGATGGCACATTATTTTTATCAAGAACATAATTATATCTTAAATTAGTATCAAATTCACTATATGATTTTTTCAGATCACCATCTTTTTCTTTTGTTGTGTAATTTGAAATCTTTATATCAAAATTTCTCTCTAAAATTATCTTTAGTATTTTCGAAGGGTTTAAGCTTTCATCTGGCAAACTTTGATCAGCAGAAACTTTATTAAACATAAAGATTAAAAAAACAAACATTAACAAATAACAAATCAAACTAGTTGATCTAAAAATAATCATAATTATTCTTTTCCTTAAAATAAAAAACATTTTTTTTAAAAAAAATATTAATAAAAAATAATTTCTTGTCGATGAGGAACGGGAACTAAATAATTTCCCGTTCCTAAGCTCTTGGTCCATTTTAATTATAACTTATTTTTAAAAAATTATGACACAAAATAAATTAAATAATGAAGTAAATAACTCTGAAACCAAAACCCATGAAACTCATCCACGACTACGAAGTGATTTGAAAATTTCCAAAATGACCCAACGTAATCGTACACATTACGTAGTAAAAGACCCACTAAAATGCACATATTTTCGATTCGAACAAGAAGAGTGGGATATTATCTCTCTCTTTGATGGCCAAAAGACTGCAGAAGAAATGGTTTCCTTTTATAATTCTCGAAATAATAAAAAAGAATCTGATAGTGAAATTGATTTAGATAGTATTAAAGAATTTAAAAGTTCGCTTGATTCAATGGATTTATTGCAAAAGGATCAAAATCAAACAAATGTTATGTTAATTGAGAAAATGAAGGAGATGAGAAAAAATCAACTACTCAGTAAAAAGGGATCTCTTATGTATAAGAGATTTCCAGTAATTGATCCAGATCTCTTCTTTAATAAAATAATTCCTAAAATAGATTTTTTTTGGAGCAAGTATTTTTTTATTCTCTCTGCTTCTATGATGTTAATTTCGATAATAGTTATACTACAAAATTGGACAACTTTTATTTTAGGAGTCTATGATCTTTTCACATTTAAAAACATGTCTTTAATGCATGGATTTACTCTATGGCTAATTATCTACATCACTATTGGTATTCACGAATTAGGTCATGGTCTAACATGTAAACGCTATGGTGGAGAAGTACACGAAATTGGTTTTCTATTATTATTTTTTCAACCATGTTTATATTGTAATGTTAACGATGCCTGGCTCTTCGATAAAAAATGGAAACAAGTGATGGTAACTATTGCTGGCGGATATATTGAATTTTGGATTGGTTCTATCTTTACTTTTATCTGGGCGCTCACTAATCCTGGTACTTTTTTAAATCAAATTAGTTTTCAAGTGATGACTATTTGTTCGATATCAACAATAGTTGCTAACTTCAATCCCTTGGTGAAATTAGATGGATATTATTTACTCTCCGATTTCTTAGAGGTCCCAAATCTAAAAGAGGATTCAGGATCATATGTAAAATATTTAGTCTCTAAGTATATCTTTAGAAATGATGAAGAGGAATTTACTGCTACAAAAAGAGAGACCATTATTTTTACTATCTATGGAATTCTTTCTAGCTTTTGGAGTGTCTCTTTGATGTTTGGCCTTGTTTTAATGGCCAAAAATATTTTTGTTGAACAATTTTATGCTGGTGGAATTATCTTAACTTTAGCAGTTGCTTATAAACTATTTTCTGGGCACTTTACTAAAGGTGGAAAATTTATTGTTCAATGGTATATAAAAAACATCAGCTTCTTTAAAGAAAAACGCAATCGCATTATTCTCTCTTTTGCAGCAACAGCATTTGTGGCCACTCTTTTTATTCCTATAAGTTATCGTATCAGTGGTGATTGCACTCTTGAACCTAGTGAAATGAAAGTAATTCGCGCAAAAGCTGAAGGAAAATTAGTTAAGTTTTTTATTCAAGATGGAGAACAAGTTAGTGAAAATCAAACGCTTGCACAATTAGAGAATTTTACTTTCGCCTATGATGAAAAAATTGCTGAATTAGATCTTGAAAAGACTCAAATAAAATTACGCCAAAATTTAGAGAGTGGTAGTGAACAAATTACTACTTTAAAAAAAGAACTATATTCTAAAGAACTAGAATACAATAAAAAACATCAAAAATTATTAGATCTTAACATTATTAATGATTTTAGTAGTTCACAAACTATGATTGTTTCCAATCCTGATCAGATATCTAAAATAAATAAGTTTTTAAAAGAGGGCGATGAAATTTGTAAGGTTTTAAGTATCGATAAACTCTATAGTGTAATTAATGTACCTGAACAAGAGGTGAGATTTTTAAAAGAAAAGTTGCCTATAAAATTTAAACTCTTTTCCAATCCACTTAAATCCTACAATGGTTATATCGGAAAAGTAAGACCCTCATCTAAAAGCGATCCTGTTAATCCTAAACGCAAACTCTATAATGCGGAAATTTTTATTAATAATGATGGAGAATTAAGACCAGGGATGATGGGTAAAGCAAAAATTTATTCAGATAATGTTTTTATAGCAGAATATTTTATGCTTAAAACGGCATCCGCTCTAAGACTTGATTTATTTTATTAATACTTTATTAATACTTGATTAAAGGAAATTAAAATATGAACATTGACATTCGTTTATTAAAAAAATGTATTCTATTTTTTGTTACATTTTTACTGGCCATCTTATTACAAGTAAAAGTTTTTGCAGAAACATTTCCGGCAATACTTCAAAGTTCAGATGAAGTCAGCATAAAATCCAAGACTCAAGGTCAAGTAACCAAAATATTTTTCAAGGAAGGAGATCTTGTTAAGCAAAATGAGGTTTTAGCAATCATTGATGATGAACAAGAAAAAATTGAGTTAGATTCCGCCAAGTTAGAAATGGATAGTGCTAAAATTGATTTTGAAAAATCACAAAAGCTAAAAAAATTTATTTCAGAAGATGAATTATATAACAAAGAAGTAAATTATTTAAAAAAGAAATCTGCTTACGAATTGAAATTATATAGTTTTAACAACACACGAATTACCTCTCCTATTGATGGTTTAATATCAAAACAAAACATTAAAGAATGGGCCACTGTTAATAGTGGTGAACTCACTTATGAAGTAATCAAACCAGAGAGCTTAGTTATTGAATTAGATATTGGCATAAATAAATCAAGAAAATTAAAAATAGGGCAATCTCTTAAATTTAAAACTGAATATGAAAAAAATAAAAACTATGATGCTACAGTATTTTTCGTTGGAAACGTTATTGATAAGGCAAGTGGTACAGTAAAGATTAAATTAAAACTTGAGAATAAGATGATTAATCAAAATGATTGGGAATTAAAGCCGGGTTCTTTAGTACAGTTAGAGATTTAAAAAACATGCGATATAAATTTTTTTCATCTATTAATTATCAATATTGATGATACAATTTTAGATGGTATGAATAACTATTGAAGTTTTTATCATTTGATATTTAATCATCATTATTATTGTTATTATTATTATTTTCATTATTACTATTATTGAAGGAGAAATGTGATCATGACAACAAAGAAGGAAAACAAAAACACAAAAGAAAAAGATGCTAGCAAAAACAAAACAACTAAAAAATTAAAGAGTAAAAAATTAGAAGAAAGAATTGCACCTGGAATGTTAGGTGGTGGAGTAGTCGATCCTGGAGCAATTGAAAATGTGGACAGTACTCCTGAAAACAATTACAACTCTAATTCTGGAGATGTTAGTGGAACAAATATTGATCCATCAACTACAAGTTCAAATTATAGTGGTCAAAACAGTGGTTATGTAGACGAAAATTACAACAACCAAAGTGGACCAACCAATACAAATCCACAATATGATTCCTATCAAAACAACAATCCTGATGGAAGTAGTGATTACAACAACAACTCTAATTATGGTAATGATGAATTTGCCAATTCTCAAAATCAAACTGATGGAGATTTTGTACAAGAACAACCAACATGGCAAGAGCCAGATTGGGTAACTCCAAATGCTGATGGTAGCATTCACGTCACTCCACCAGAAGGTGTATCCATAGATCCTACTCAAGGTATTGCAAATTTTTCACCTGAAATAGTAAATGAAGCACTCCCAATACCAGAAGATATGACCATTAAAACAGATGGCTCATTAGATATTAATATGCCTCAGGGAACTCAGTATAATCCAGACACCAACGCTCTCACTATGCCAGCTGATACTGTTAAAATTGATGAGATTCCACAAGAGATGAATCCAGTACAAAATCCCGATGGTTCAATTAATATGACTCTACCTCCAGATGGTGGAATGAATTATGATCCTCAAACCAACACATTAAATATGAACAACTATTACGCCAATGAATTGGCACCAGATAATATAAATATAAATGAAAATGGAAGTGTCGATGTAAAATTACCAGATGATGGTGTTACCTACAATCAAGATGGCAGTATTGATATCAGTGCTGATGCTAAAAACTTTATGGATAATCCACCACCAGAATATGTACAAGATGTAGCATTCGCTGATTATCAACCTAATGGTTCAGTTACTTTTGATCCTCCACAAGGAATGGAAGTTGATGGTGGTATAATGACAGTTCCTAATGATATGTTAAACCAACTTCCTATCGATGAGAATTTTACAGTTAATCCCGATGGTACTGCCAACTACGCTCTACCAGAGGGAACTCAGTACAATCAAGATGCAAATGCACTCACTCTACCTCAGGGTGAAGTATATATGAATCAGATTCCAGAGGGAATCGATGCTCACGTTAATCCTGATCAAACTATCACTGCATATTTACCAGAGGGCGTACAATACAATGCTGATGCCAATGCAGTTCAAATGGATAACTATTGGGCCAATCAAGTAACTCCTGATCAAGTAAATATAAATACTGATGGTTCAGTTAGCGTAGCTCTTCCTACTGAAACTCAGTACTATCAAGATGGATCATTTAATATTCCACCTCAGCAAGTTGATTTCTTAGATCATCCAGCTCCAGATTACGTTCATGATGTTCCATTTGGTGAATATGTAGGAGATGGTAATTATCACTTTGATCCTCCAGAAAATATCCAAATAGATCCTGAGGCCGGAACTATGTACGTTCCACCAGAGGCACTTAACACTATTCCAATTCCAGAAGATTTTACTCTTAATACTGATGGAACACTTGATATTAAAGTGCCTGAGGGAACTCAATTTAATCCTGATATGGGTATGCTTACTTTCCCACAAGGAACAGTACCAATTGCAGATCTTCCAGAGGGAGTTAATCCAATATTGAATCCAGATGGAACTGTAAGTGCTACTCTAGCAGACGGCATGAATTACAATCCACAAACATTTAGTGTTCATATGGATAATTATTGGGCCAACGAGATGGCCCCTGAAGCAGTAGAAATATCTCCTCAAGGTGGTTTAACTATAACTTTACCAGATGAAACTAAATTCCATACAGATGGTTCCTTTACTATTCCATCAGGATCTGCAGATTTCTTAAATGATTCTCCTCCACCATACGTAATGGATGGACCAGATTGGGTATCAGCTAATCCAGATGGATCCGTAACTTTTGATAAACCTGATTATGTAAATGTTAATCCAGATCAGGGAATGATGACCATGAACTACGATTCTATGGCCCAAAATTTCCAAAATTATATTCCACCAGAAGTTCACTTCACTCCACAAGGAACAATGAATGTAGATGTACCTCAAGGTACAGTTTATAATCCTGATATGAGCATGCTTACTTTCCCAGCAGGTGAAGTTCATACAAATGAAATTCCACCAGTGATCGAATCAACTCTAAATCCAGACGGAACAGTTTCCGTAAAACTTCCATATGGTATGGACTTCGATCCACAAAATATGCAAGTGAAGTTGGATAATTATTGGACTAATGAAGTTACTCCTCCAGCAGTTGAATTTCAACCTAATGGTCAGGTAACAATTGATCTTCCTCCTACCACTCAGTATTTTCCAAATGGAGATTTCACTATTCCAGCAGACTCTGCAAACTTCATTGATAATCCTCCACCACCATACGTAATGAATGGACCAGATTGGATATCACCAAATCCAGATGGCTCAATGACATTTGAAAAACAAGATGGCTGGCAAGTAAATCCTGATCAAGGTCAAATGACCATGAACTACGATTACATGAACCAGAATTTTGAAAATTATATTAAACCAGATGTTCATTTCAATCCAGATGGAACTATGAATGTAGATGTGCCTGCAAGTGCAGTATACAATGCTGAGGCAAATACTCTAACCCTTCCATCCAAAGATGGACATCCAGATGACGTTCCAGAGGCATTACAACCTACTATAAATCCCGATGGAACAATAACAATACATCTTTCTGATGGTATGAACTTCGATACACAAGCAGGACAATTAAAATTTGATAATTATTGGACTAATGAACTTACTCCTCCAGCAGTTGAGTTTCAACCTAATGGTCAAGTTTATATCGATCTTCCACCTAACACTCAGTATTTTCCACAGGGAGATTTTACTGTTCCTCATGACTATGTAAACTTCATTGATAATCCTATTCCACCATACGTAAACGATGGACCAGATTGGGCGCAGACTGATGCTAATGGAGCAGTCACTGTTAACATTCCTGAGAATGTAAATATTGATGTCAGTCCAGCAAATGGAACAATGACTATGGATTTTGCAACAGCAACTTCTGAGTTTAAAGATCTTATTCCTCCTGATCTGACAATTAATCCAGATGGCTCTGCAGATATAAAAGTTCCGACAGGAACTCTATATGATACTACTGCAAACACTCTAACCTTCCCAGCAGGCACAATGCACTTGAATGAAATTCCAGAGGGAGTAAATGCAACTTATAATCCTAATGGAACTATCACTGCCACTATGCCAGAAGGAATGCAGTACAATCCACAAGTGGGTTCAGTACATATGAGTAATGAGTGGCTAAATAACATGGCCCCAGACCCAATCAACATAACTTCAAGTGGAATGGTCACAATTACTCTTCCTCCTGGTACACAATACTTTAACAATGGTGACAGTTTTGTAATCCCAGCAGATCAAGCTAATTTTATGGAAGCAAATCCAATGCCTAGTCCAGGTCCTAGTGGTCAGTTCTCTGGTGATCCAAATTATCAATCAGGTACTGGTACTGCTACTGGTGGTTATCAGAAGGTAGGATAGTTTTCAATTTCAATTTCCAATTAAGTAAGTTAATTTAAATTCCTCCAATATTTAAATTAACTTACTTAATATTCTTCATTTTTTTATTATTTTTTTAATCTTTTTTTTATCCTATACTCTTGTATACTATATTTATGCGTTTATATTTTTTTCATCTATTTATATTTCTCTTGATATTGATATTAATATCAATATCAATATCCGCTGCAACTTTAGTTGCAGAAGATAGTAATATTTCCCTCTCTAACATTCAAGATTTGATCATTAAAAATAATCCTGACATTCAGCTTGCACTCTTGGATTATAAATTAGCATTAAACGATGTCGATGCATCTAAAGGAGATAACACCAACAAAAGTAATATAGATCCTAGTCTTTCAGTTGCAATGTTTTCAAAATTAGATACTTTAAATAGCAACTCTACTCTTGATAATGTTGTCACTCACGAAAAGACCAAAGGTTTATCCATGGGAGTAACTAAAGAATTCTCATATGGCCTATCTATGGAAATGAGTGTGCAAGGAATGCACATAACTAGTGATTCCCAAAATGCTTTCGCTCCCGAAAGATATCAAGATGCCCTACTCCTAAAAACCACCTTACCTATATTAAAAAACTGGGGTTATCAAGTTAAAATGAATCAGTTCTTAATTTCTAATACAAAAGTACTTCGATACAAAGAAAAACTAAATGGAGTAATTCAAGATAAAATCGAGGAAGGGCTTAATAATTTTCATCAACTAATTCAAGCACAAGCAGAAATTGAAATTCAAAAAAATATTCTTAAATACTATCTACACCTACAAGAATCCATCAGTAGCAAATATAGTCTTGGTACTGAAAATAACATTAACTTACTCGATATCAACGCCAGAGTGGCAAAAGAACAATCTAATATTATTCAGCAAGAAAATAAAATCTATAATTTAAAATTAAAATTACTAAAATTAGTAATCACTAATAGCGAGCAAGCAAAGTATATAGAGCAGTTTAAAATTGATACCAATGTAAATAAATCTCTTTCCAATTTAAATTCATCTTGTATAGAAATGAATTTAAATGCAAATAAAAAGATAACTACAAACACCAATACCAACACCAACACCAAAATAGAAGAGTTAAAATATGAGATCGATGAAAATGAATTAGCAAAAATAAAATTAAAAAATGCTCTATATCCAGAAATTAATTTTTATGTTGAATTATTAAGCACTGGTTTAGGCAGAGAACATAGCAATAGCTTTAAAACCATGTATCAATTCAAATACCCTTCCGTTGAAATAGGAATTAACCTCACCTACATACTTGAAAATAGCGAATCGCAAGGATCCTTTAGTAGCTCCATTGTGAAAATTCAGAATTTACTTACTAAAAAAAATCTTGAAATAAAAAAATTAAACCTAGATCTCAATAAAATTCAAAATGACATTCTTACTTCTCAAAAAGAACTTAAATCAATACAAGCACGTATTGATAATCAAAAAGAGAAAACTACCATCAAAGAGAGTTTGTTTAAAACAGGCACCATAGAATTGTCAGAGTTTCTAAAGACAATCGAAGAAGATGGTGATCTTCAAAAAAATATGAATCAAATAATAATTGATTGTCAAAAGCAAATTACCAAATTAAATAAAGTTACTGGAAATATTCTAAAGAATATTTAATTCGTTCAACACAAGAACGATTCTTACAACAAGAACAAAATGAATGAGTTCCATTTGTTCCTTGCGAATTTAATTTAAGATGTGTAGTGGCCGGCGCTACCATCATAATACCACTCACTGATTTTATTGGATCCATCAAACAACTCTCTTTATTTAATGTAATCGCAATCTTCTCAGGAGATAATTCTTGAAAGAGCGCTGGTTGCGAACGAATATTCCAACCACAATATCCGGGTGAATAATTCAAGCATAAATTTTTCGAATCAAGATTCGTATTTTGATTCGTATCTTGATTTATCATTTTTTCAGTGTAGGCAACTGCCGACTCAACAACTATTGATGCCAGCGTATCGAGAATATATCCTTGCGCCCAATCACCTCTGTCCATTAATTGTTTGATCTCGTCGCTAATCAATTGACCCAATGTAAAAGCAAAGAGAACAAATCGATCTATTCGATTCGCGAGAGTCTGCGAACCAGTAGACTGCAAAATACGTCCGATAGGAGCATCAGCAGCATTCACTTCTCTAGCATGATTATAAATGTCCAATGCTTGCTGATTAGTAATTTCTTTCATAATTGCTATAGGGAATGCTGACCTCTTAAAACACTCTTCCATCTCATTATAGATTTGCAACAACTGTTGTTGTTTTTTACTAGTACTACTAACATCACTCAAATTACTAAAATTTATACCTAGTCTCTTCGAGAACTCTGGATTTTTAACATCAGGGAAAATATCATCCAAATTATAATTAATGATCTTCTCATCTTGATTCACCTATAGTCTCCTTACTTGCATTTATTCTATTTATTCTATTTATTCTATTTATTCTCTTTATACTCAAATTGGTTGTGGCCAAAAAAACAATCTTCATCTAAGTTATTATGAAATTAAAATATTTTATCAATAAATGCATTAGAAAAAGTAAACAGGAGAAACTTTATGAGTAATTCTAGTAATTCTAGTAATTCTATTCTACAGCAAATTGCAGAAGAATTAATTAATGGCGAAGAAGAGAGAGTAGCAGAATTAACAAAAGCTGCTATCGGCCAGGCAATCCCTGCAAAAAAAATTCTTGAAGAGGGACTGATTGCAGGTATGAATGTTATCGGTGCAAGATTTAAACAACAAGAGATCTTTCTACCAGAGGTGCTACTCTCTGCTAAAGCAATGAGTGCAGGTGTTGAAGAGATTAGACCACTACTTGCAAGTGAGAGTTCTGTTACTGCAGGAAAAGTTATATTAGGAACAGTTCAAGGTGATCTTCATGATATCGGAAAAAATTTAGTATCAATTATGCTAAAGGGCGCAGGTCTTGAGATTATTGATTTAGGTAAAGATGTATCGGCCGCAAAATTTGTTGAAGTTGCAAAGAAAGAAAATGCCTCTGTAATCGGAATGTCTGCATTACTTACTACAACTATGCCTGTAATGAGTGAAGTGGTAACTCTACTTCGTGAACAAGGATTAAGCGACAAAATTAAAACTGTAGTAGGAGGAGCTCCACTAACTAGAGAATGGGCACAAGAGATAGGCGCAAGTGCTTACTCTGCAGATGCTGGAAGTGCAGTTGAGATGGTGAAAGAGTTAACTAGAAACTAAAAAATTTCTAAAAACAAAAAAAACCAAAACAAATGCATAGGGGAATATAATCAAAGGGGAATGTAATCAATGATAATGCAATCACATTCAGGATCGCTGGAGATATTTAATACCCAAAAATGTTTTGAGCTTATTGATCAGGGACAAAGAATTTATCAATTAACTAATCAGATGTTAGAGAGTTTTCAACTTACAACTCTACACACTCACATTAAGCAAGTAGTTGATGAGTACTACAATCTAGGAGAAGTAATTGGTATTCACGAAATCTTTGGTGGATATGTCAATCGTAGCTTTGCAATCTTTATCTCTAATTCTGAGAGGTATTTTTTAAGAAAATATAAAACAGGAATAACTGAAAAAGAGATTATGTTTGAGCATTCACTAATTGACTTCGCTCTTCAAAATGGTTTCACCTATGGCGCTCAAGTTGTTGCAAGCAAAAGTGGCGCGACTTTTATCCAATCATTAGGTGAATACTATGCCATCTATCAGTTCCTTCCAGGAGAAGATAAATATACCTGGGATAATCCAACTTTAAATGATGAAGAGTGCGCTAGTGCTGCCGAAGTATTGGCGATCTTTCACAATGCCACTAGAAATTTCAATCCTGGTCATCTTCAGAGAGTAGAACCAAAGATTATGGATTTTCTACCAACTCGTACAGATGTGTTTAAAGGTTTTGCCGAAATGGCCAGTGATCGTAATAAACGTCACTGTTGCCAAGGAAAATTCCATCGCTACTATATAAATAAGCTCGATAGTATTCTTGATTGTATTAAAATTAATACCATCGCTCCTGAAGTGTGGAAAAAGATGCCACTTAATCCATGTCACAATGATTATCATCCTGGAAATTTAAAATTTGCCAACAATCGAGTGATAGCTGTCTTTGATTTTGATTGGTCGAAAATTGATTTACGTCTCTTTGATCTGGCACTGGCAATGAATTATTGTTGTAGCTCTTGGGATGAACAACAAGAGGAAGGACAACAAGAAAGGCAACAAGAAGGCAAACAAGACGGTCAGTTGCTACTTAACAAGTGCCACATCTTTTTAAAAACCTATCAAGCAACTTTAAAGCGAATTGGTGGTGGACAAGGTGGACAAGGTGGAGGACTTACTCCTTTAACTGATCTTGAACATCACTACCTACCCACTATGATGGCCGCTGCAAATTTATATTTAATTAATTGGGATGTCACTGCTTACTATAATGGTGAAAATTTAAATGATTATGAATATCTTACTTATCTACGCCATAACGTACGTGTAATGGAGTGGATAGAAGAAAACAAAAAACAAATAAAGGATTTATTATGAACATGAACACAACAAGTACGAACAGTAATCTTCTAAGAATGAGTTATTTCTCTAAAGAACAAGTGAACAAAATTCACAGCAACGCTCTTGATATTTTACAAACTCACGGTTTTCAAGTCGAGCACGATGCTGCTTGCGAGATTTTACAACAGCATGGAGCTGAAGTTGATTATAAAACCAAAATGGTAAAAGTTTCTCCAGAGCTAGTTGATAAGTGTATTAAAGCGGCAGCAAAAGAATTTGTAATGGGTGCTCGTAATAGTGCACGCGATATTACTCTAAAGAGTAATCCTGCTCTACCAATCACTAGAAATGGTGGTGGTGTTGATAAGATTATCGATATTGAGAGTGGAAAATTACGTAATATGAATCAAGCGGATACTGAAAAATTATTTCGCGCCCTCGATGCAATTGATTGTATCAATATGGTAGCTCCACTTTATCCAAATGATATTCCAGAAAAGTATCGTGATGTCTCTGTACTAGAAACACTTTTTTTAAACACCAGCAAACATGTTAACATCAGGACCTTCAGCAAGAAAAATCTTGATTTGTTAGTTGAGATGGGTTTAGCTATGGCCGGAGGAAAAGAAAATTTTAGAAAGCGTCCATTGTTTAGTTTGTTTGATTCTCCAATAAGCCCTCTTAAATTTCCTGAATTAACTGTTGATGTATTTTTAACTGCAGGTAAATTTGGTATTCCACTCTTCATAGCAACTCTACCAATCGCAGGCGCTACAGGCCCATATCCTATGGCAGGAATGGTACAACTTCTTCATGCAGAGTTGTTAGCAGGAACTGTAATCTGTCAATGTGCAAATCCAGGCGCTCCAATAATTCTACACCCACTTGCGATGAATATGGATTTTCATACTATGCTCGCACTCTCTGGTTCTATTGAATCTACAATGATTACAGCAGCGGCCATTCAAGTTGCAAATGAAACAACTAATCTACCTCTTGATGTTCATGGCCCATGGTCTGATACTTACATCGCTGATTCACAATCAATGTTAGAGCGAACATTCCAAGCACTCTTTCCTGCACTCTCTGGAACTGCAATCATTGCTGGTTTCGGTGATGTTCAAGAAGGCCTTGCATTTTGTCCAATCCAACTCTCAATTGATGAAGAGTTAATTGCTTATACTATGAAAGCACTTAAAGGAATTCCTTTCGATGATGATCGTCTAGCAAAAGAGGCCATCAAGCGTGTAAGTATTAATGGCGATTATATGACTGAGAAAAGCACTGTTAAATATTTACGTAGCGATTACATTAATTCAAAGATTATGAATCGCCTCACTCGCGATGAATGGGAACGTCAAGGTTCACGCGATATCAACTCACGAGCAAAAGAACGCATTCAAAAATTAATGAATACTCCTACTGCTCTTGAATTAGATAGTAAACTAAAAGCAGAACTACGTTCGATCGTTAAGCGCGCTCAAGAACAATAGGAAGCAAAAGGTCTCCTGGTACCTGTACCTATGGACGGTACGGACGCACTTCTATATCTAAAGATTTTGCAACAATAGATAATAAATTAGACTCAGTTACAAATTTTTTCATAATTTCATTTATCGAATTATTTATATTGATATCGATGTTGATGCCAAGGTTGTGGTTGAGGTTGATCAATTTCTTAAAAGCATTTAATTGTGCACTTTTAATTTCTTTACGTGCTTGATCTGCATTTGCATTTACATTTGCATTTACATTTGCATTTAGAAAATTAAATTTACTACTTGAAAAAATAGGATCATGATCCCAATCATGCAACAACATTTTAACTTCCTGATGATCTTTGATTATTTCTTTAAGATGTAGTATCAATGATTGATTTTTTATTTCTTCAGGAGCATTAGACAATAATTTCTCTATAGGTTGATTGTACCATGTATCTGCAATTTTATCACCCACAGTAATGAATTCCCCTTTAGTGCTTATTCCCTCCTTATGAATATTATCCCACTTTTTAAAGTCCTCGATGGTAATTCCATAATCATTTTTATTCATGGCCCACTGTAAGGAATTTAATACTTGTTTCATATTTTTACTTGTTGAACTAGCGCAAATAGCTCGATATTCAATACCCCAAAGATCAATTGGACCATCATATTTGTCCTTTCCTCTCATCCCTACCCAACCCATTTTAAAATCATCACCGATATCTGGAACAAAATCATCATTGCCAGTAGCGTATGTTAAAAAATAATCAGTAACTCCTTTAACCATTTCTGGTGTTATGGAATTAAAATAGGTCACCTCATCCTTTGTACCAACATCTGTAGCATTCTTTAAAATCGAAGATCCTGAATCAATAGATAAAAGTTCTGCTAGTAAATTGGCCCTTCTGAAAAAATCCCCCATAAGCAATGCTTGATACTCTTTTTTTTCTTTAAATTCCTTATAAGGTATCGGTGCAACGATATGAATATGTTGGTAATTACGACAAACATTTAACCCATCTAAAAATTTCCAAGCATCTTCATGAACTTCACCAGCGGGACGACCTTCTCTAAAATGCAATTCTACGCCACTGACATCATCAACATCAGTTGGCCCTCGATATTCAACAGGATTTTTAGTTAGAACTCGGGAAACATCTACTTCATTTTCACCTTGCTTCATTAATTGCCCCATAAAAGTAGTATTTCCATTATTAAAATTCAATTTGATTTTTGGTTTTACAATCGTATTTGGAATTTTGCGATCATAGAAAAAGTAATTCTTACCTTTTCCTTTAGAGATTGATTGCCAGCAAATCATTTTTAATTCATTTGGTAATTTTTCCCATGAAAAATTTTCAATATCACTCACATTATTTTTTTTGGCCCAATCAATAAGTTCTGGTGGTAATTGATAATCTTTTGTTTCTCTAGTTTGTTTATTGCTGATTTTTTTAAACAAAGTGCCCACTTTCCCATCATTTGTGGTCAAAATATTGATTATTTTTTTCATAGGAATTTCTAATTCAACCGATGCCTCTATTGTAGGATCATTTAAGCAATTCTTGGATATCAGATCACCATCTTTGTACAATATAAAAGTTGGTTGTTCATCTTCACCAGAATCATCGTCATCATCAGAATCATCATCATCATCATCATCATCATCAGTAGCAGTAGCAGCATAAGCAATGCTTGAACTGTTAATTACAGTTATTATTGTTGTTGAACAAAAAGTAAACAACAGAACTAACATCAAAAAAAAATGTGTATTTAATTTTACGGTTAACATCTTAATATTTTTTTGTTTTTCCATTTCCTATCTCACAACAAATAATATTCTAACATTTATATTTATTATATTTATGCCACATTCTTACTGAGGAAACATATTCATCTCATCCGCTTTAATAATTTGTTTTGATGGCAATGTTTTTGATGTTTGAGCATCTATTAAACCCTTTAAAGGAAAAGTCGCAAATTCATAAGGAACATTATTTTGCAAGGCCCATTCTTTAATAAGCTCAATTGCTTCCTGTAAATTAATTAAATATTCTGCCGCACTTTCTTGATGGAAACCTAGTGATAAATAGATGTCCTTCGATGGATTCTTTTTTAATTCATCCACCATGTTCTTGAAACTTTCTAACATTTGCTTAGCGGAAACATAGTCAGAGAGGTGTCCATTATTAGGAAGCTCGATTATTTGCTGATGTCCTTCTCCAACAATAAATGGTTGTTCTGTTGGTTTAATGCTGGCCCAGATTTGATTAACCCATTTTTTTAAATAACCTTCATCCCAACCACTTAAACTGTAACAAGATGGTATGGAAGAACAATCAATTTTAATTCCACTTTCTGCTAAAGCATATAAAACATCAGATGTGGCCATCCAACCACCGGCGCGAAAAGATTTCGGTTCTTTGAACTTTTGTTTCATTAAAATTTCTTTCGAGGTAGCAATTATTTTTATTAATTCTTCTTTGGTATAAACCCAAATTGGAACGAACAACCCATCTTTACTGCTATTAAAAAAATCAAAAAAATTTGGATAGACAGGATTACAAAATTCATCCTTAAATTTAACTTTACTTTTTTCAACAATATGTCTCCAAGCATGTAAATGGAGTCCCTCTTCATCACCTTCTCGAATAACAGATCTTATCTTTTTATTAACTTCTTCCTCACTTAAAGCAAGCTCTTCAGCTCGTAAAAAGTAAACTGGATTTAAAAAATGTTGAATTTTTATTTGGGGGTATTTTTCTCTGAAATTATTAAATGCTTTTAGATTTGCATCTTTTAAATCTTCTCCCTCCCAATCTACACTAATAACAATTTGTATTTTACCTTCCTTGCTATTGCTCTTGCTCTTGCTCTTGCTATTACTCTCCCTATTTTCTAAATTTACTACTTGATCTGATGTCGTCTTTACATCTGTCGTTGGTTTAGTTTGATTAGCAAAGCAATCTAGAAGCAGTGACATATTAAACAACAAATTAAACAACAGATTACATACCAATAAAAGTTTGTATGATCTATTTACTTTGACTCTTACTCTAATGTTATTCATAAATTTTCTTTCTTTTATAATGTCATCACTTTATTGCCAGAAAACATTTCAAGCAATAACCATTGTATATGACACTTAAAAAAGATTCATTTATAAATTAAATCTATTTAAACAAAATATTGAAAATCAAGTTATTTCAATTACTAAGATAAAAGGAAAATTTTTTATAAAAATTAAAAACTGGCTTGAAAGTTTGGCACCTAAACGATTGAACAATTCTTCAACAATTCTTCTGCAGTATTTACGATTCTCCATGGATCAAACTTTTTTAGATGGTCTACTTTTTGAAAACCCCAACTAACTGCAACCGATAACATTCCTGCATTTTTAGCAGTATTAATATCAATATCGCTGTCACCTACAAAGAGACAATCTTCAAAAGTTTCAAAGGTGCTCTCACTTCTTCTTCCTAACTCACGTCCAGTCATCTCTCTACAAAGGTGAAGAGGAAGAGTTGGATCTGGTTTTCTTGGAAAGTTAGTCCCAGCTCCGAAAACTCTACCAGCAAAGATCTCCTCTTTGAAAAGATGTTTAGCAGTTTGTACTACAAAAGAGTGAGTTTTGTTAGAGAGTATGGCCAGAGGAATTTTAGCGTTTACTAATCTATCTAATAGTGAAGTTATTCCTGGATAGGGTTTACTCTTTTCCAAGTAGCACTGTTGGTAGTAATAATTAAAGCGCTCTACCATCTCCCTTAGAATTTGCTCTCTCTTTTCAGATGGAGGAAGGTTATGATAAGGAGACGCCAAAAGCATAAGTTTCTCCACTCCCTCTCCAATAAAATCCTGGCATTCATTAATGGAGTGAAGTGGATAATTATATTCACTTAATACTTGATTTACTGCCTTAGTAATATCTTCTACTGTATTTACTAACGTTCCATCTAAATCAAAAATTATGGCCTTGATCTTTTTCATTTGTTTTACTTCGAAGAAGTAGCGATTAGATCTATCCCACTTCCTCCTATATCTTTGAAAATTATATCACCACATTTAATAGAAGAGATTGAATCGGCGGATAGTTCGACTTCCACTTTTCTTGTAAGATCCATCAATTTAAAAATATCATTCTTAGGAATGGCGGTTGAAGTTCTCACTGGTAATAAACTACTGCTCCTACCATTACTTCCTTTTACTCTGATGGTAGTGGTAACTACTCTTTGAGGATTTGTTAATTCATTTTGTACATATTTGCGGCCAGCAGAGCAGGTGATGCTCTCTAAATTTTCGGTATCGCAATCACATCCCATCGGACAACTGATACAAGTAATAATTTTTTTTGTACTCATCTATTTTACCTCCAAAAGAAGAGAATGCTCAATTTTTTCCATCTGATCTTTATTCAAATTAAATTTCACTCTCTCCATCTCTCCAGGACGCATGATCTTTTTTCTTGCACCCTCAAAAATAATTTTTCCATCTTTTTGATTTGTAATTACTGTACGAACATCTTTAAGTGGAGTTTTCACTCTATAAGAAAGAGTTACTTCTTTAGTTGTTGCACTTGTTGCACTTGTTGCACTTGTAGCTGGGATATTAATCATTTGAGGTACACTGTAAGTTACATTTTCTCCAGTTGTTACCTTTATACTATTATGCTTATTTACTACTGTTAAAGCAGCAAAGTGCGCGGCCGCACAACCGGCAATTGCAGCATCACTTGAAACGTAATCAACTAAGTCTGATACATGTAAAACATTTCCACAAGCAAAGATACCAGGAATACTAGTTTGAAAATTATCATCAACTAATGCTCCTGCAGTTTTTGCATCCATTGCTATTCCTGCTGCTTCTGTAAGTTCATTTTCAGGAATTAAACCAACAGAGAGTAACAGAGTATCACATTCAATTAATCTTCTAGAATTAGAATTTTGCAGATCATTTACATCTGCAATCTCTACTGCCTCAACTCTCTTGTTACCTTTGATAAAAGTCACAGTATGATTAAGATACAAAGGAATATTAAAATCATCTACACATTGAACTCGATTTCTAGTTAGACCACTTACATATGGAAGACGATCAACAACTGCTTCTACTTTAGCGCCTTCGAGGGTAAGACGTCTGGCCATAATCATTCCAATATCACCTGAACCTAAAATCACTACACGTCTTCCAGGCATTAATCCTTCAATGTTTGTTAATCTCTGTGCTGTTCCCGCAGTAAAAATTCCAGCAGGTCTTGTTCCTGGAAGTGCTAAGTGGCCACGAGTACGCTCTCTACAACCCATAGCTAAAACAATTGCTTTTGCTTTGAGTGTGCATAGACCATGCTCTCTACTCACACACACTACTTCATGAAGATCTTTTTTAGGTAGAACCTCTAATACAAAAGTATTACACCAAGATGTAATATTTTTTTTCTCTTTTAATTCTTTAATGAAGTGTTCAGCATATTCAGGACCAGTTAAATCTTTCTTAAAGAGATGTAAACCAAAACCATTATGAATACATTGATTGAGAATTCCTCCAAAAGTTTTATCTCTTTCTATCAATAGCACTTTTGATTTAGAATCTTCTGCTGCTGAATTCGCGGCCGCGATCGCCGCTGATAATCCTGCAGGACCTGCACCCACTACTATCACATCATATACATCACAAGTATTATTTGTATTCATTATAACACCTCCTTAGTTCTCGCTACCACCACTTCCGAACCACTTCCACGCTTAGTAATTGTTAACGGATCTATTCCCTTCTTCTCTTCGATTATAGAGATAATTCTAGAGGTACAAAAACCACCTTGGCATCTTCCCATCTGCGCTTTTGTACGTCTCTTAATTGCATCTAGTGAATGTACTCCTAGTGGATTATCAAGTGCTGCTTTAATTTCTGCTTCAGTTACTTTCTGACAACGACAAACTATTTTTGCATAATCAGCATTTTCTGCAATTAACTTTTCTTTCTCCTCTTTGCTCTCAGCTTTTGCGAAACTCTTAATTCCTTTTCGATAGGGATTAAAATCTGCATTCATCTCTAATGAAATTCTTTGTGCTAACAACTCTGTAACATATTCACCAATTCCAATTGAACCACTAATTCCTGTTGAGCGAATGCCGGCGGCGTTGATAAATGGTTGTTCACCATCTGGATGCCAACCAATAATGTAATCTTTAATGGTAGCACATCTTGCTCTCAATCCAACATATTGATGAATGGTCATCGATTTTTCAAGCCAAGGAAAAATTTTCTTTCCAGCTTCCCATGCTTTCTCTAGACCCCACTCTGAAGTTGATTTATCTTCTTTATCAACAAGATCGCGCGCTGTTGGACCAACCATCAAATTACCATCACGTGTACGCACTACTGTTGTTCCACGATAATCTGGTTGTGGGCAACCATAGACAATAGAGTTTACTTTATTTCCATATTTTTTATCTAATACCCAAAACTCTCCCTTACGAGGATGAATATCAAAATTATTCCATCCAGCTAATTTAGAAATTTTATCTGAATAGAGGCCCGCACTGTTAATTACAAAATCAGCATCAATCACAAAATTATCTTCACACTTAATATTATATTTATGTTTTGCAAGCAGATCATATTTAATATCTGTTACTCGCTTTTCAAAATAAAATTTCACTCCATTTTGAGCAGCATTCTCTGCCAATGCTAAAACCAAATAATAGGAGAGCATTGAACCGTCGTCTGGAATGTAGAGTGCACCTCGCGCTTCTGGCGAAACATTTGGTTCATACTCTAAGAGTTCGCGCCTATCAATTATACGCGTACTCATCACCCCACTCTCCTCTGCACTCTTTTTTATCGCTGGTAAAACATTATTAAATTCATCATCACTTAAGGCCACATTAAAAGAACCACAGCGAACGAATTCAATATCTAGCTCTTTCGCTAATTGTTCCCATCGACGATTACTTCTCTTTACCATTTCCAATTCTATAGTGTTGGCATTAACATCAGCACCACAAACAATGTGTGAGTTGTTTGCTTTACTGGTACCACAACAAACATCATCTTCCGCCTCAAGAACTGATACCTCTAAATTTTTATACATCGATAATTCACGAGCAATTGCTGAACCAACAACTCCCGCACCCACTATTACAACTTTAAAAACTTTGTTTTCTTTTTTACTCTCTTTTTTGCTCTCTAATTTCATTAAAATATCCTCTCAAATTCAGCTAAATCAAGTCCGCATTCACCAATATATCTACCACTGCTATCGTTATGATAATCTGATCCAGCAGTAAAAAAGCGCACTCTATTAGCATATTTATTTTCTATATAATCTCTAATTTGCCACCTACTCATCTTTCCTTTGTAAGTAGTCTTCTCATAAGTATAAAGCGATTCCATTCCATCTAATGAACTTGCTCTATCATCAGCACTCAACAACCTCTCAATATACTCTTCTCTTGTAAGTGCCTTTGCTGCAGATAATTTTCCACCATCAGGATACACACGCTCATCAATTAAGAATGGATGGGCCAGCACTGCAACTCCACCAGCAGCATGAATTAATTTTATCGCCTCTCGCGGATCAATCTTTCTTCGCTCTACATTTAGGTGAGGATTATCACGCACAAGTAACTTTGCCTCATCCCAAGTTTTAGTATATCCTTTTTTGGCCATACATTCGAAGATATGTTTTCTTTGAACATCATCACGAGTGCGAGTGCGTTTGCACTCACTTCCACCATCACATAAAATATCTCTCTCAAAATCAATTGGCATTCCATGCTTAGTTAAAACCTGACATAACTCTTCGTAAGCATCGCCCTTACTTTTTGCAGCTGCTTCAACTTCCGCTTTCACTCCTGGATGATTCCAATCCATATTGTAACCGATGATATGAACATCATCGACATACTTATCACAAGAAAATTCATAACCTAAAATCAAATGCTTTAATCCATTTTTCTTTGCATACTCTAAAGAATTTATTCCAGCAATCTCTTGTGGTGGAGTTATATCATGATCAACAATTGCTAATCCATACACTCCACTCTTAACTGCATTGGCAATCAATTGCTCTGGAGTATCACGGCCATCAGATCTGTTGGTATGGCAGTGACAATCAAATTCAAATCTTTTTATTATCTCTGTTGTTTCCATTTACTTATCTCCACGTTTATCACTGCTTCCACACCAATCAATCAACATATTAAAAAGATCCATCAAGCGCTTATGAGAATTCTCAATAAACTTCATAGGATTATATTCTTCTCTATGAGAAGATAAGTATTCAATCAAAGAATCAGCATAACGAATTTTTACTTCCGTTGAAACATTAATTTTAGAGGCACCATTAGCAATCAATTTTAAAATCTGTTCTTTTGGAATATCTGAACAACCATGTAGTACTAGCGGTCTAGGAGTGATTGCATTTATTTCTGCAAGTCTTTCGAAATCTAATTTAGGTCCTGAACCCTCATACTTACCATGAGCAGTTCCTATAGCTACGGCCAAAGAATCAACTCCAGTCTTTTCGAAAAACTCTACTACACTCTCTGGTTCTGTTAATCTGGCTTTATCTTTATCGATGTTGATGTGATCTTCAACTCCTCCAATATGCCCCAATTCTCCCTCTGCACTTATCCCGCGTGCATGGGCCATATCAACCACCTCTTTAGTTAAGCGCATATTTTCTTCGAATGAAAAGCGTGAAGCATCGATCATCACAGATGACCATCCATTCTCAATACAACCCTTAATAACTTCCATCTTGGTTCCATGATCTAAATGCAAAACTACTTCATCACTAATCTTGCCACCACTCTTGTCAGAGAGAAGAGAGTTTACCCAAGAAGCAATTGCTTTATACCCATAATATTCGACTACCGATTGTGAAGTTTGAAGAATCAAAGGAGAGTTTTTCTTTCTGGCCATTTCTATTGCAGCTCTTGCAGTTGCAAAATCTACAATATTAAATGCTGGAACAGCGTAGCGACCTGCACGTGCACGCACTAAAAGATCAGTACTATTTACTAATGACATCTTTGCCTCCTAAACTATATTAAAAATTTAAAAAAATAATAATTAAGCTACACCTAAATAATACAAAACAAAATAAAAAAAGTTACTAATCTCTTATGGCGCAATTGACATCATCTCTCTATGTTTGCACCATGCTTGCTTGAAAGCAGTTTTGACCCATTCAGATAAATTTTATTGTATTATTTCCAATTTTAAACAAATTATATTTCAATATTTAATGATTCCAATACTTTTTTTATATACTTTTTTTTTAAGAGTATAAAAATTATGCCGATAAGTATCTATGCAAAAATTTAACATATTTTTGAACTTAATATATAATTATTGTATTTACATAATCGCTTTGTTGGTATTTTTTCTTGATCAGATTACTAAATGTAATTTAGAGATATTTTTAAAAATAAAAAGCATTGCATTTGTTCATTTTATCTTCGTTCCAAATAAAGGAATATTATTTGGTAATCTCAGTGATCTACCCACATTGAGTATTAATATTCTTTTAGTATCTCTGTATAGTCTTATACTATATGTATTTTTTTTACTCGATCGATCTATAGATCAAGAGATTAAATCAATAAGAGTAGGATTGGCGTTTTTTATTGGAGGAATCAGTGGAAATATAATCGACAAAATTCGTCTTGGATATGTTTGTGACTTTATAAATATTGGCAAGGATGGACCACTGGGAAGATTTTATTTTAACATCAGTGATTGCTTCTTGGCCATTGGTGCTGTCTTGCTGTTTTATGCAATAATAAAATTCGAAAAGAAACTTTGGTTTCCAGACGATAAACGAGGAAAATACTTAGTTAATAAAAATTTTCAATATCAATATGCAGTTGAGATTTTACAAATAGTTTTCTCTTTTTCTATTATGATTATGGCTTTATCTTCCCTCATGTTATTTAGTTATGGATTTAAATTAAAAGAGATTATTTTTTTCATTACTTGTATTATTATTAACACTCTTACATTTTCTTTGATTCTCTTTTTTATTTCTTTACGAATGTCTAATCGAAGCGCAGGAGCAATTTTTGCATTCAAACGCTATATTTTAAGTAGAGATTACAATGAAAAATTCTCTCTTCGAAACAATGATCATTTTCAAGAAGAGTATGAAGAAATAGCTACTTTTGTTGCAAAAAATATAGCTCGTAATAAAGATTAAAATATCTTTATTAAAATAGACTCTTAAATGCAAAAATTAACATGGGAAAACAAAAGGGGTGGTTTATGGATAAGAAAAAACTTAAAGACATTTATCAAAAAGTACGTAAATACTTTGAAACGGAAATCTGGACTAAGATAAAAAAAAGAAAATATTTATTTTTATCTTTGATCACAATTCCCATAATTTTACTTGGATATCAAAACTGTGTTTCTCAAAGCTCAAATGACAAAAAAGGTGGTGGTGGCCCATCCATTATTGATTCAGTTACAAGTAATAACACTACAGATGCTGCTCCTACCAACTCAAGTGCAACCACAAGTGCAACCAAAGTTGTTTTAACTCCCGATCTAGTATTAAGTTCCAACACCATAAAAGAGGGAATGCCTATTAATACCATTGTACTAATCGCCTTCGGCGAGGATCCACTCCGTAAATTTATATAAATAAAGATTTTAAATAATTTTATTGAAATACTTTACTTATCAACAAACACAATAATGGGAAATTTAATTCACTTCTACT
>JADFZW010000037.1 GCA_015232355.1 Oligoflexia bacterium | reverse complement strand
AGATATGTGGTGAGAATGTTGAAAGCAGGAATTCTTAGTCCTGATGGATTTAAAGTTGGTGATGATGGTACCCCCCAAGGATCTATTGTTTCCCCAATTCTGTCTAATATATTTTCACATTATGCGATTGATATATGGATCAGAGGGGAGATGAACAAAATCACAAATGGAAATATCTATGCTATTAAATATGCAGATGACATTGTTATTTGGACAGATAAGAAAAGTGCGCCAAAAGTAATTGAAATGTTGAAAAAGAGAATGGAAAGATTCTCGTTAACTATAAACGAAGACAAAACAAAAAATATATCGTTTAGTATTCGTGACAGTTATAGAGGCATCAAGCAAAGTACATTTAATTTTTTAGGATTCACATTTTATTTAGGAAAATCGAGAAAAGATAAATGGATAGTAAAACTCAAAACTGCTAAGAAAGTATTCACCAAGAAACTAAGAGAATTCAAAGAATGGTGTAGATCTAATAGGAGCAGGAGTAGACTAAAACATCTTTGGGAGACGTTCAAAAGTAAAATGAGAGGGCATATCAATTATTATGGTGTATCTCATAACTATGAAAGTGTTAGTAAGTTTGTTTATCAGGCGACACATACATTTATCAAATGGTTGAACAGACGAAGTCAGAGGAAAACATTTAACTGGGATAAATTTAAACTATACGAAAAGACGAATCCTCTCCCACAAGTAAAAATTGCACATCGATTATTTTAAAAGTGAGAGAACTACAACGGTAATATCATCCGCCTTATGCCTTAATTGGGCACGTGGGGTGGGAAATGGGGTTCAGGCGGGTGACCGCCTGATCTACCAGCTAAGTTAGGGTAAATAAAAAAAATTCAGCAAGCAGGTAACAGGATCAGCAAGCAGTTGCGGTTAGCAGGAAGAAGTTTTACCGTTCCCTCCGAATGAAAATTTTGGGGAGGACCATTACTGTTAACTGCTCCTGTTTGCTGATCCTGTTACCTGCTTGCTGAATTTTTTTTATTTACCCTAACTTATTGAGTATGTGACTTATTGAGTATGCCCAACTTTCAGGCCACTGCCAATTTTTTAGTGATTTAATTGGACATCAAATATTTGATATCTATTGTGTATTTGTAAAGTTTTAACTACTTAGAGAAAAAACATTTTATAAATTAAAATTATTTGGTTTTTTTTTATCACCATGAGATATTTATTTATGAGTACCGATTTTAAAATCTTAAGGGGGAGAAATGTTTTTTAATAAATTCATAATAATGTTAATAATTATATTAACAATGACTGCTAATAGTGCTTTATTTTCAAGTGAAGATAAGGGTCAAGAGAATAATTTTTGGAATAACTTATCAAAAAAATTAGATCGAACACTTGATGTAATCTCGAATAAAACTACTGCTACCATAGATACTATAGGAAAAAAAGTAGAACAGATGATAGAGGAAGAAAATTTTAATAAAGGACGTGTCTTTAAAGATAATGATGAAGAAAAAGTTCTGTATATTACCCGTACTAAAGAATCAAGGGATCTTTATGGGCAATTTCCTAAAGATAATATTCTAACGGATTTTCCAGTAACTGAATTTTCTATAGAGGATAATAAATATAGTGGAACTTACGAGTATGATAAAAATTTATCAATTGATAAATGGCCAAATCAAATAATGGTGGATGTAAATAGAATGAGCATACTTATAAGTTTAGATGGTAAAGAACGAGGTCATATTTGTGTAGATACAACAAAAGAACCAGAGAAGGTAGCTGAGCTAACCTTGGCGATGGTAAGTGAGTTGTTTATACAAAACAATCCTCAACTTAATATAGATAAAAAGCGCTTGAAAGATATGATATCAACATTGATAGCAAGTAGATGCCAAACCTACGATGCAGATTCTTGGAAGATGATCCATAATCAACTCCATGAAAAATATGATGATACAAAAAATAAAAAGATGAAAAAATTAATCTATTTTATCTCTGATGGTGATAATTTTGTGGAATTTAATATCGTGGGTGATCGCATAGATGCAATCTCTAGAGGAAACTATACAATGAGGGGTGATAAGGGAGAAGTTAAAAGAGAAATACCTAAAGTGATTGGTTCTGTTTATGTTGAGAGAATAATTTCAGTTTATCCAAGTAAAGGAAATGGTCAAATAAGTGCAGAGAAGTTTAAAATGTTAAAACGACATATCGAATTTGAAGGTGCCTTTAGTAACAAAGATACATATGAGCAGAAAGTATGTAAATTTAAGAAAGAAGAGAGCATGGATGCTAAAAAAATTAAAAAGGGTGAAAAAGTTAAAGAATTTCTAGGCGGAATATTTGCAAATATATATAATGGAATCAATGATAATTCTGATAAATCTACAGATCAAAAGTGTAATGGATCTATTGATTAAATAAATAATTGACAGAGACAAAATTTATGAAGCAAATATGTCCTCAAATTAATTTTATAATTGTAGGATATCTTTCATTATTAGTTCTCGGTCTTTCTGATAATCTAAGAGGACCACTCTTTCCAGAGATATTACGTGATTTAAATTTGAGTGATACCAGCGGTTCACTTTTTTTTGTAGTGTCCGCACTATTTTCTACAGTAGGAAGTATATTTATTCGTTTTATTTATGATCGTTTTGGAGCAACTATATCCCTTAGGCCTGCACTGATAATGATTTTCTTAGGACTTATCGGAACAGGAGTTTCAAGATCACTAAGCGTTTTACTTGTAAGTTCTGTTGTATTAGGGATTGGTTTTGGTTCGCTAGGTTTTTTGGAAAATATTTTAGTAACCAAGGGAGCAGGTTCAAAGAATCCTTACTTGAGACAATTACTCTCTGGACTTCATAGTATGTACGGGCTCTCTTCTTTTCTTGCTCCAGCGATAGTTACCATACTTCATAGACATGGATTTAATTGGAATCATATTTTTTTATTAGCAGCGATTGCGCCATTACTGTTGCTCTTTTATACACTTACGATGAAAGAAGTGAATGTAGTTTCGGTCAATGAAAAAGCACAATCGAAATTACCAATTCCAAGTGTAGAGGCCAAAGGATTACAGATTCATCAAATTCTTTTTGCATTAGTAGTTACCTTTTACGTATTAGGGGAAGTATTAATTTCAAGTCGTTTGGCACTTTATATACAACGAACTACTGCTGGACCATTGGTGTCCGCTTCGAGCTTGTTAGAATATTCATCACAGATGGTGATGTATTTTTTTATAGCTCTATTTTTGGGACGTCTACTTTTTACTTTTATGCCTTGGAAATTTTCTAATTTAAGATTGATGCAATTATCTCTTGGACTTTCTTTAATTTCTACAATCATTGGAATTATGTTTTCACCATATGGATTTGCTATATCTGGATTTTGGATGGGACCTTTTTTTCCCACTTCAATTGCATATGCAGTAGAAATATTTAAAACCAAAAGTGATTCTGCAATTTGGTGGGCGCTTACTCTTTTTTCTTTTGGATTAGTTGTAATGCATTTTATTGTAGGAGTTGTTAGTGATCATTTTGGAATAAGTGTTGCTTTGTCATTGGCCCCAGCATTTTTAGTCTTGGCGATTATTCTTTTGATGATTGAGCGGTGGAGATATCGGAATGTGAATTATTGTGAGAATCATGAGAATCATGGGAATCATGGGAATCAAATTTGAATGATACTTGCCTTCCATCGGATGTAAGTGCTAACTTTGCTTTAAATAATTTTTTGTTTTTAGATAGAAAACCTTCAAGAATATTACTTTCTCCTTTTTTGACTATTTCGGAAACTATTTCCCAGGAGATCTCTCGACTAGCGATGGTTTTCCAGATTGTAAATTTGCATCCACTGTTTTTATATTCTGAGCAGGCATATGCTTTGCTATTTTGGACAACATTACCTTTCTTGCATAGAGGACAAACTAAACTTAGAGTAGGAGAAATTTCTTGTTGGTGAACAAAATTAAGTCCCCATCTTGCAGATTCATTGTTATTTGTATTTTGTTCTTGGGAGCACTTTAGTTTAGTTTGGAACTCTTTTTTAGTTTTTGGACTAATTAAAGTGACTTGAACAGTGGATGATTTATCTTTTAATAGTTGAGTAACTAATTCAGGGGAGAAATTAAGAGAAAAATCACGTACTAAATTATTATCTTTCCATAATACAAATTTGCAACCAGACTTCCATTTATTGCAACCAAAACCTTTTTGTCCTTCGATAATATCTCCTTCTAAGCATGCTGGGCATTTTCCAAGAGGATGGGTTGAAAGAATAGGTGTTCCTTTTGCATTTTTTATATTGGCAACACTTTTGGCCACCAAATCTTTAATTGAGTTTAAAAAGATATCTTTATTTTCACTACCCACCTCAATACTTTTTAATGTCTTTTCCATTCTTCCAGTAAAATCGGGATCGAGTAATTCTTTTACAGGAAATGCTTCAATTACTTTTGTTCCTTTTTCGGTAATTAAAATATTCTTTGCAGATGCCTTAATATAGTCTACTCGTTTTAATTTTAGCAGGGTCTCTGCTCTAGTTGCAGAAGTTCCAATACTATATCCTTTGAGCACTTGATCGATATTTTCTTTATCAATTTTTTTTCCACAATTTTCCATGGCAGAAAGGAGAGTTGCTTCAGTATAGTGTTTTGGAGGTGTAGTTTCTTTCTGATTGAGTTTGCTATCTTTAACAATTACATTTTGTTTTTCTTTAAGTGACTTTAAAATTTTAGAATTTTCAGCAGGCATATTAGGCACTTCAGACACATTACTTTCGTTGTCGTTTGATGTGTAGAGTTTTTGCCAACCCTCTTCTTTTAATTGACGAGAGGTCGTTTTGAATTGATATTCAGTAACCAAAGTGATGATCTCAATTGTTTCATAAACTGCCTTGGGTAGAAAGTTTGCTAAAAATCTTTTGACAATTGCTTCGTAAATAATTGCTTCTTGTGGTTTTAAAGAAAAAGTTTTTGGAAGAACATAAGTTGGGATGATGGCCGCATGTGAATCAACTTTACTATCATCAAAGATATCTTTTGATTCTACAAATTTAAAATCGAGATTAGCGGTTCCTTCTTTTCCTTCTCCATAAGGCCCATCTTTAGCAGTTAGAAGATTAAAGACTCTTTTGGCATCAGCGACTTGTGATTTATTTAAGTATCTGCTGGATGTACGGGGATAAGTAATGTGTTTATTTTCATATAGAGTTTGGGCAATTTTTAAGACGATATCAGCAGTGAAATTTTTATGTTTAGAGGTAATATATCCTTGCAAATCGGTTAAACTAAAAAGTCGTGGTGCTTTTTCATTAATTTTTTTTACATTCTTTTGGTCAATAACTCCATTTTTAATTGTGGTTATTTCATTTTGAATATCTTCGATTATCTTTTTGTTAGTGATTTGTTCATCGCTAATGTAAGTTCCATTATAGGAGGAGGTTGCGGCCGATGTTGCAGATGTAGGGGAGAAAGTTGCTTCTAATTCATAATAGGTTTCCTTTTTAAAAAAATTGATGGCCATCTCTCTATCATAAACTAATTTGAGAGTTGGCATAATTACTCTACCAACATAGATAGTATTTTTATGTCCACCAAAACAAAGAGTGGCCACTGAAGTAAGATTAATTCCAATAAGCCAATCAAGCCATTGGCGTAAATAGGCAACAGATTTTAAGTTTTGCATGCTCACTTCTGATTTTAAAGAGGAGAGACCTTTTAATACATCTTCGGATGTATGTGAACTAAGCCATAAACGTGAGAGAGGATGATTAACATTTAAATGTTGATGGATTTCACGAAAAATCAATTCACCCTCACGATCAGCATCGGTGGCATTGATAATTTCATCTATATCTGGTCGATGTGCTAGTGTATGTAAAATATGTAACTGTTTTTTTACACCACTATCTTGTAAAGCTTTATATTGAAAATGGTCAGGTATAAATGGGTAGTGTTCTAGTTTCCACTTAGTATATTTAGAATCATAATCTTTGGCATCAAATAGGGTGAATAGGTGACCAAATGCCCATGAGATAAGGTAAGCTTGTCCTTCGAAATAACCATCTTTGCGCTTATCTGCTCCTAATATCTTTGCAATGTTTTGTGCTACACTTGGTTTTTCTGTAATAATTAATTTCAAAATTAATCACCCTTATTTAGATTTAGTTTTCTGTTATATATTTAAGAAATGTAAAAGATTGTTTAAAAAAAAGGAATTAAATTCCTGATAATTTCAAATTTTTAAGCTTTTTGATATCATAAAGTTATTCTTACGTCTATAAAAGGGAATAATTATGCAAGATTTGCTAGTTCGTTTTTCATATTTAAAGATGATTGTTCTTTTGGAAGGTGCACTTGTACTGCCTGTGTTGTTAATATCTGATAAGATGATTCTATTATTAACTTTGATGGCGGTTATTTTTGTAGTGTCATTAGCTATATATAAACTTGTTAATAGAGAAACGATAAGAAAAGAATACTATAAAAGTATTTTAAATTATATTCCATTTCCAATAAAAGTGATTGATCTAAATGGTAAAGTTGGATTTATAAATTTAGTCTTATCTAAAGGTATGAAAAAGAGTGTGGAGGAAGTAACTGGCACCGATATGTCGAAGATAGATGCAGATGCCATCAATCGATTAAAAAGTGGAGAACCCCATTACATCTTAGAGACTAAAAATTTTATCTTTAAAATGTTTACATCGAAAATTTTACATGAAGGAAATGAGTGTGGTTATGTGCAATTTACCGAAGATATAACTACACAAGAAAAGGTCTTTCAATATGAGAGTGCGATTATAAGATTGTTAACACGCAATCTGGAAGAGTTTGCCAAAGGAAACTTAGATATAACATTGAGATTGCCTATGGCAGACAAACATACTCAAAGATCATATGATGAATTTAAATCATTAGAACATTCTTTTAATTTTTCAATCAAAGAGATTAATAATGTTTTAACTAAAGTACAAATGATGAGTACTAATATCAATAAAGTCTCTGATGATTTAGTTAATTTGGGTGGTGTGCTTTCTAGAGAGGTATCGAAGCAAACAAATATTTTGAATGAAATTTCTTCTTCAATGAAAAAAATCGGTGATCAAATTAATGGTAATGCTACTAGTGCAAGTCAGGCGAAGGGTCTAAGTGACAATTCAAAGAATAATGCTAATGAAGGTAATGCACAAATGAAGAGTATGTTAAATGCTATTAGTGATATTACTTCTTCGAGTGAAAATATTTCAAAGATTATTAAGGTAATTGATGAGATCGCATTTCAAACAAATTTATTAGCATTAAATGCGGCAGTTGAAGCGGCAAGAGCAGGAAAACATGGAAAGGGTTTTGCGGTTGTGGCCGAAGAGGTAAGAAATTTAGCGGCCAGAAGTTCTACTGCTGCTAAAGAGACAACAGATATAATTAATGATTCAAAAAGCAAAGTAGATTTAGGTAATAGATTAGCAGATAATACTGCTTCTGCCTTAGAAAAAATTGTCAAAGTTGCCTCGGAAGTATCAAAACTAGTTGAAGAGATATCCTTTGCTTCTAATGAACAAGCAAGTCATGCAACCAGTATTTTACAAGCGATAGAGAGTGCAAGTTCAACTACGGAGCAAACTGCTCATTGTTCACAAGAGACTGCTAATGCTGCTGAGGAACTTGCATCTAATGCTAGAGAATTGGTTAATATAATATCAAAATTTAAATTGAGAAATATAAAGGAAGAAAAAGCTGCATAAAAATTTTCTTGCTTTTTTTAATTTGTATCTTTGTTTGTATTTTCTTTTTCTTTTTCATTATTCCCAATTTCTTCTGCATTTGAGGGAAGATCTTCTAGTTTTTCAAGTGAATTAAAATCAAGAGATGGATCATTAACATCAGGAATACCAGTGCTATTATTATACAAATTAGGACGTTTGCGATATTGAGAGGATTCATTTGTTTTTGTTTTTGTTTTAGTATTAGTATTAACAGTGTCTTTTTTATTAGAAGTGGTTATAGAAATATTGGAGTCTTTTAATGATGATTTGTTTGGAGAGACTGATATGGTTATGGAGTAAGCAAAAGTAGTAAGTATTGTATAGGAGAAAATTGAAATAACTAAAGTAATAACTGAGTATCCTAAACTAAAAAAAAAAGTTTTCATGAAATAACCTTTGTGATGTTATTTATTTTCTATTAATTATATATTGCCATTATTGTCTTTGCAATTTTTTAAATATTTAAAGTATGATGAAAGTTCTTTATTATTTTGGAAAGTTACTTCTAGAAATTTTTTCCAACTCTTAGGTTGTTGTTGCTGTTGTTGTTGTATTTGCTGAGTTTGAAATTGTTCTTTAGCAAGAGATAGATAACTACAAATTCGAGAGATCAAAATATTCTTGGCAAATCTAAAATTTTCAGCACCATTTTTCCAAAGTATATTATGGACCGCTTTGGAGGTTTCAAAAATTGGGTAAAGACTTTGGTCAGTTATATTTCGTGCATATTTTGAGGTACTCCAATAGTGATCATATTGTAAAATAAAACTTGCAAATTGCTCTATACCGAATGCAGTTTTTAATATTGGTCGAAGACAACTTTCGGACATCACTTTTGATTTAATATCTTTTCTATCTTCTTTTATCTCTTTTAGTGCTTTTAAATTTTCGCCAACTTTATCTAATAAAAGTTTAAATTGTGATTCATTTTTTTCTTCTTTGCCTTCATTTCTTTTCTTTTCGTTATTAGAGTTTAAAAGCAATTTTTGATTATTTGCAATTTCAGTGTAATGAGTAATAGTTTTGGGATCTATTTTGCTTGAGATGCTATCTTTCGCAAAACTCATTTTTATTGAGACTTGTTCTCCATTATATTTGGTTTTGCTCCACATTTCTGCAAATTGTTTGTTGCCAATAAAAGGAAGTTTAAATGTTTGTAAGTGAAATGGTTTGAAATAGTTGTTAACCAATTCACTTATCTCTTTATCTGTAGATTTCAATACATCTTTTGGTATCTCTAATGTTCCTTTCATACGTCTAATATTATTTGAGTAATGTTCAGGATCTTTTTCTATCAACATGAAATAAGAATCAACAGTATGAACTAAAAGATCAAAATGTTTTTTTTCATTTATATGTACTCTCATAGTGATAGGTGTTGCATACATATTATAATCTAGTAACTCAATTTGTAGATTAGGTTTTAGCGGTGAACCCAAAAGTCCAGTCTTAAATTCCATCTCTCCAAACATCTTAATATCATTATTTTGTCCACGTGCTAATTTTTGGGGATCATTTTCAATAAAATCTTTTTCATCAATTTTCATCTCATTATTTGTTTCTTGGAATTGCCATTTATCAGAAGTAACCATTTTATAATAGTAACCCGGTTTACCCTCTGAATTTAATCCTTGCACTCGAATCTCTCTGTTTTGATCACCCTGGCCTTTAACAATAATAGTAATGTTTTTGCTGATTTTTCCTTTTTCTCCAGTGGGAATTGTTGGTTGTTTTTTCCAATCAGCGAGTGGTAATTTTCTAGGCATTAACTGAGTATCAAAATCATCACCCTTAAGTTTACTCATTTTATTTGCGCCGTAATAGTAATTGAAAAAGGGTGTTCCACCGTTGGAATCATAATCTTCAAATTTAGTATACATTTCTCCATATTTACTAATTAAAAAAATATGTTCACCGGCCACACTTATATTTTCTGCGATAAATCTTCCTCTATCTGGGCCAGTATATTGACGAGAAAAATCCGCTGGAAGTCCTGTATCTGCAATATTAATTTCTTGTCCATTATCGGAGAGGATATACAAATGGCTTATTCCTCTTTCACCATAGTTTATTTCATTTCCTGCTTGATCAGTATAAAACATTGTCTCGGAATTATGGCGACCAATAGCATATGCTCTATATTTTTCGGGCATTGAAAGTGGAGTTTCAATAGGGGCACCCCATCTATAGCTCCAAAGAGTATACTCTTTGGGATTATCAGGTTTTCCTGATCGATAGCCTTTTTTATAACCATATTGATAAACTTTTCCATTATCTCCTATGGCAATTAAATGATCAGCATCAACACTAATAGAAATAATTTTATTTGGGAGAGGATCATTTTTATTTATTCCAGTAAAAAAAGGCATTCCATTTTTTCCCAATAACCTCCATTCAGTATCTACTTTTAAAGTTGCTCCGAAAACGTCATAGTAGGGCATTTCTCGTAATGGATTTGTTCTCTTTTTTATCCAAATGCGATCGTCTTTAAGAGCGAAATCATAGAGACCATTGGTAGTTAAAAATGGTGTTTTAATAAAAACTTCTGAGGGTAAAGTTTTTGCTATCTCATTTTGATAGATTAATTCTTTTAATTCTTTTTCTGTTAGTGTTTTTAATTCTATATCTCGTGTTTCACCGGCGATTACTTCCGCTGATGAAAATGAAAACATTATAAATAATGTAAATAATGTAAAAGATAAGATTAATTTATCCATTTATGTACTCCAAAATCATAATTGATTTGTTGTTTAGTTTAATAACTATATTTGATAAATAGATTTTAATAGCATTTTATTCTGGAGGGTTTAAAAATAAGAAGAGGATTTTAGTAAGTATAAAAAAATTTAATTTTAAATAAAATTTAAAAAAAATTATAATTTATATATATTGATTATTGTTGATTAGATTTGATTTTTTTTGAAAAATTTAATCAATAGTTAAAATAAATAATATTTATATTTCATTATTTGAAAATAAAATTTATTGTGACAAGAAATTTAGGCAGAATGCTTTGTGATCTGTGATTGTGAGTGTTTTTTTGAATCATGATGTATGTTTGCTTCGCCTAAGATGATTCCTTCCAGCGAGTTCATGGCGGTATGAACTTTATTATTAAGTTCTTTTAACTGATTTGCGTAGATCAAAGTATCAGAGGAAACTTTAGAATTGTTTTGAGCTGTTTTATCTAGTTGATGAAGCGCTACTGATGTCTTTTTTATTCCATCTAATTCTTCAACACCTGCTTGAACAATTCCTCTAATGTGTTCATTAATATCATTAATTTGAAGTGCAATTTCTTTGAAAATATTTAATGCTTTAAGTGCCACTTCATGGCCTTCAATAATCACTGAACCAGTGTTTTTTACAATGTCTTCAACTTGTTTTTTACTATTATCTAAGAGGTCTTGAATTTCTTGAGCAGCATTTCCACTAGTGGTTGCAAGACGGGAAACCTCTTCTGCAACTACAGCAAAGCCACGTCCATGCTGACCGGCCCTTGCTGCTTCAATAGAAGCGTTGAAAGAGAGAATTTTAGTATTAAAGACTATTTCATTAATTATGTTTGTTTTTTTAGTTATATCATTAATAATGTGAGAGATGTTTTGTAATTGAGCATTGTTTTGCCTGATTAAATCCATTGAGGCAGAAAGTTGTGCCATTATTTTATTACCCTCTTCAGTCTTATCTTTTACATCTTTGGTTGATTTTTGAGAGTTATGAGCAAAATCATTTGATTGTGCTACCATTGCTTCCATTTGGTTCATGGCCGCCACACTTTCTGTGGTAGAACTTGCTTGTTCAGCAGCAGATTGTGATAATTGATTACTCATATCGGTTAACATTTTTGAGAGTGAATTTAGCTCACTAGTTCTTTTTTCTAGCAAATTAGCAACATCAATAATAGGAACGGAAAATATTTTTCCGGCCCATAATCCAACAAATCCCATAATTACTAGAACAATAAAAGTAATAAGAAATATAATTATATTGACATTAGTAAGTTCTTTGAAAACAATTGAACTAGCAGCCTCGGTTACCATATACCAGTTAACTTTTTCGTATGGTTGAAATTGCATAATGCTAGTTATGTAACCTTCACCATTTTCTTTATCATAAAATGTTTTAGTGGTATCTTTAGTAAGAGAAGTGTTACTGCTTATAAAAGAGATTAATTCATTTTTAATCTTTTCCATGTTTTTATAAATATTTTGAAAATTATTATTGTTGTTTCGAAGAAAATTTGGGTGAGAACTACGAGGAAGTCCATCTGCTCCTACAATATAACTTCTTTCATTATAAGGAGTCCAATGTTCTGTGGTAATTTGTTCAATTTGTCCTCGATCAACTTCTGTGATTAAAACACCAATAGTATCTCCTGAATCGATTCCCTCTTCTACTCTTGAAAATTCAGAATGAACTGGTACACAAATCATAGATATTACCCGATCAAGGAGTTTTATATAGGAGAAATCTACAAAGTGTAAACCATTTTTTCCTTTTTGAAAGCAAGTTGAAATAGCGCTATCATTTAACTGACCTTTAAGTAAATTTTTTCCTAGAAGATTTTTTGAGGTGGCACCTTCTACATCTGTGTTAGTATAAATCACTTGACCATTTTGAGAAACAAAAGTTATTCCACTTAACTTATTAACTTTTGCAAGTTTGTCGATTCTTTCATTATGAATTTTAAAAACGTTAAAATATCCTGCTGAATAGACAGTATCTTCAGTTCCAGTTGTTCCTATGGCCAGTACTGCTCCTTGAAAAACCACAATCATATCTTGAATAAATCTGTTATTGGTTAAAGCTTGCGAATTGTTTTTTACCTCTTGAAGATAGTTGTTTATTTGTGTTGCTTTTCTTTCTTTTACATATTGTAATTGGTTTTTTGTTTGATTGCTGATGACCGAATGTAAAAGATAGTAGCTAGTAATGGAGACAGCAGAAATACCTACTAAGCTGGCCGCCATCACTAACATCATAAGTTTATATTTTAGTTCTAGTTTTTTATTAAATAATGATGTGATCTTTTGCTTGGGATTTTTAATGTTATTAATTTTATTGATCATTTTATTCATCTTTACTCTCACAATACTAAAAGTGTCGATATTACAAATAAAAATTTATGAATTACTGAATTTATTAGTATGATATTAAAAAGCTACTATAACTTAAAGATATCATATTTTGGGCCCACGACAACGATGTAAAAAAGTATTAATTTTTTTTGTAAAGATTATCATGAAAGTTAGTAGTTTATTTTTTTTTGTTTGATGATATCCTTTAATCAAGCAGTATATTGCTTAAAATATTTTATTTCATACGAAAAAAGTAAGTTATTAATGGGAATTGTTTATGGTCGAAAAAAATGAAAAATACGACATGGACATTGTAAAGTGCTTTCTAAGTGAGGGAAAGGAACTTGTCGATGAATTTGAACATGTCTTGTTGGACTTTGATAAGGGCCAAAAAACTCCAGAAGTGATTGGTAAATTATTTCGAATGATGCATAATCTTAAAGGAGCATCGAAGACGGCAGGATTTTCCCGTCTGACCGATTTTTGTCATAGTATTGAAAATGTATTACAAAATGTTCGCAATGGAAAATTAAATCCAAGTAAAGAAGTTTGTAGTTCTTTATTTAAAGCGCTTGATTTGTTAAAGGCATATATAGCTGGAATAGGTGTAGATGTAAATTTTACCACTGATACAAGTTTTATTGAAAAGGAATTAAAATTTATAACTACTGCAACGGTAATGGGTGAGAAAGGAGATCAAAAGTCTGCGATCATAATGACTATGACTCAGGATTCGCCAGTTACAAAAAATGTTTCAACAATTGAATCTGCAAATGCAAATGCGAATGCAAAACCTAAAACAGAAGTGAAAGATGTTGTGATCGGAAAATTAGTAGAAGCACCTATTGCTAAAATAGCTGTTGCCAATAATTCAAATTCAATATCATCAATAATGGAAGAAAGTATTGTGGAGAAGGGAGTGATTACAGAGGATCAAATAGATAAATCATTTCAAATACAAAAAAACGGTAATGGTAACAGTAATGGAGCAGGAGCAGGATCTAATTCTGCAGGTACAGGAGCTGCAGGATCAGTTAGAGAGGAACAGATAAGAGTAGGGCTTTGGCGGCTGGATACATTAATAAATTTTATTGGTGAATTGATAATATATCATTCTATGATTAAAGAAAGAACTTCGCAGTTAAATATAGATGATAGTATTTTACTGGAAGCGATTTCTTATATGGGAAAAGTTGTAAAAGAGATACAAAGTATTTCCTTAAGTCTTAGAATGATTCCTATAAAGAGCGTATTTAAGAAAATGCAAAGAACGGTGAGAACAATCGCTGAATTACAAAACAAGAGAGTTAATTTTATAACAGAAGGTGAAGATGTTGAATTAGATAAAGTTGTAGTGGATATGATTGGAGATCCACTAACTCATTTAATAAGAAATGCTTTAGATCATGGTATTGAAACACCCGAAGAAAGAATTAAAAAAGGGAAAGATCCAGAAGCGACATTAACTTTAAAAGCAGAACATAAAGAGGGTAATGTTTATATAACTGTAAAAGATGATGGAAGAGGAATTGACAGAGAAAGAGTTTGGAATAAAGCAGTTGAAAAAGGATTAGTTCCTGCGAGTAAGAAGAGAGATTTTACAGAAGATGAAATGTTAAGAATTTTAACTCTTCCAGGTTTTTCAACCAAAGAAGAAGTAAGTGAAATTTCAGGAAGGGGAGTAGGTCTTGATGTAGTAAGGACCACTATAGAAGGAATCAAAGGTAATTTTTGGATTGATTCAACAATTGATTTAGGTACTACTTTTTACATCAACATACCACTTACACTCTCAATTATTGAAGGGATGGTAATTAGTTTAGAGAATATGAAGTACGTGGTACCTATGGGACAACTAGTGGAGACTATAAATAATAGTAGGTATATAACTGTTTCTTCTGCTGGAAAAGGAAGGATGATTAATTTAAGAGGAGAGGTTATCCCTGTACTTGATTTAGCAAAAATGATCCACGGTTCAAGATGTCGAAGCAATGATGATGGCGAAGAAAAACCACAGGCAGATTTTTCCGGTTTGGTGATTAATTATGGAGGAAGAAAAGTTTCTCTAGAGGTTGAAAATGTTTTTAGCCAGCAACAGATAGTGATTAAAAATCTAGGAAAAGAATTGGTAGATATTCCTGGAATAATTGGTGGATTTATTTTAGGAGATGGAGAAGCAGGTTTAATTTTAAATTTACCAGAGATAGTAAAATATAATGCACATTTGATAGAAAAAAATAGTGATAAGGTTGCCTATAATTAATGAAGGAGGAATCCTAAAATGGCCCAAGGTGATTTTAATTTAGAAAATGAATGGAAATATTTAATATATAGATTAGGTGGAGAACTATACGGGTCACCTCTGCTCTCAGTAAAAGAGGTGATTAAAGTTGTTAAAATAAAACCAGTTCCATACACCGTTCCTCATTATAGAGGAATTATTAGCTTGAGAGGTAACATTATTGGTGTAGTTGATTTACGTATAAAATTCGGCCTGGCACCTCAAGAGAATAAATATGGTGGAAATGTTTTAATAGTAGAAAATGATGAAATGATGATAGGGGCATTAGTTGATGATGTTGATTCCGTTATGGCCTTAAACAAAGATGATGTTGATTTAAATCCTGCTATTGAAACAAAGATAGATACCAAATTTTTTATTGGAATTGCAAAAGTTGAAGATTCGTTAATTAATCTTATTGATATTGCAGGTACATTATCTAATGAGGATCTAAAAGTGATTTCTCGTAATAGAGGAGTTTTATAAATGACTAATGTATCATATAAAATGAAATTAATTGCCATTAATTTTTTCACTGGAATTATTTCGCTATATTTTTTAATTGATGGTGCAATAAATTCTAACTTTGGTCAGTCATTTTGGTTAGCGGGTGTAACCTTGGCAGTAATAAGTTTTTTATTTTATGTTTTAGTGTTACGGCCGATGGATACTTTTTGTGAGAATTATTTTGATAATACTTTAGAGACACTTGAAAAGTTGATAAAGAATTTTTCTAAAATATCAAAAAATAGCAAAGAGTATTTGTCGAATAACACCAAGGAATTGGATTTGTTGTTAGAGCAAGATTCGGTGCTGGCGGAGTTGAATTTTAGCATTGATAAGACTCTAAAAAATGCAGAGGAATCTCTTTCCTATATGAACAAAAGTAAAAACATGTCTGAAGAGGGTAAAAGAGTTTTAGATGGTTTGAAAGAGGCAATGGATGGAATAAGAGGAGCAGCTTCTGCTTTGGAAGAGATCATTTCTGTTATCGGTGATATCAATCAAAAAACTAAAATTATAAATGAAATTGTTTTTGAAACAAAATTATTATCCTTTAATGCTTCTATTGAGGCAGCTCGTGCTGGTCAATATGGAAAAGGGTTTGCAGTCGTAGCGCAAGAGATTGGAAATTTGGCGCTAATGAGTGGCAAGGCATCTTTAGGAATTAGCTCATTATTGGAAAATAGTACAAATCAAGTTAAAGAATTAGGAACATACATTCAAGAAAAAATAAAAGATGGTGAACGTTCAGCTGATGAATGTAAGCGTGTTTTTGTAGAAATTTCAGATGGGCTTCCTTCTACTTTATCTTCACTAGATACAGTATTTGGCTTAATGAGAAAACAGCAAATGGAAATGGAAAGGATAGTAGGAAATATTGCTAAATTAGATCAGATGATTAAAAGAGATGGAACTGTGACTAAGGAGATGACTTTAGCAGTTGCTGAGTTAACCAAAGATGCTGATGAATTAAATGAACATGTTGTTAGCATGAATGATTTTTTCACTGTAGGAAATATAGTCGAGAGAAGAAATAGTGGACAACAATATCAAGATCAATATCAATATCAAAACCAAAATCAAAATCAATTTGAAAATAATTTTGATAATGGAATGAATGGAACAAATGGTTCGACTAACAATAATTATAACAGTGATTTAATTATTAAAGATGGAGGAAGTAACTTTAATCAGGATAATTTATTTGCTAATGGCGGGAAAAATGATTCAAGCGAAGTTAATGGATTGAGTAATGTTGAACAAGAAATGAATAATATTGAAGATCAGCTAAATCCGATGAAGGAAGTAGTTAATGGAGATAATGTTTCTGCAGTTGATCGTGCTCGTGAGATAGCAGAACTATATAATAAATCATTGAAAAAAAATGTTGATACTTCAGATACTCCCACCGCAAATGATTCTAGATTCAAAGACAACGAATAGTAGCGAATAGTAACGAATAGTAACGAATTATACTAAGTTCAAAAATAATTGTATGCAAGACTATGAGTTCAAGGTTTTTCAAGAATTACTTAAAGTATTAGCTGGGATCACAATTAAAGATGATCAAAAGTTAATGGTAGAAACACGTGTTCAACGAAGAATGATGGAAATTGGAATGGATGGTTATGGAAAGTATATAAAATATGTACAAGAAAAACCAAGCAAAGAAATTCCTTATCTGATATCTATACTTACAACTCATACTACACATTTTTTTAGAGAGAAAGAACACTTCAATTACCTAGAAAACAAATTTTTACCAGAGTTAATGAATAAAGATAGCAGAAGATATATTCAAATGTGGTCTGCTGCCTGTTCTTCAGGTGAAGAGGTATATAGTTTAGCATTGACTGTGTTGGAGTTTTTGCGAAAAAATAATCTTCCCAAAATGATTAAGGTTATTGGAAGCGATATTGATGTTAAAATGATTCAAATTGCTAAGGAGGGTGTCTATCGAGTAGATCAAATTAAGGAGATTGAGCCATTACTACAAAGAAGATATTTTTCACTTGGAACTGGAGAAATTTCTGATTATGTTAAAGTTAAAAATACAGTTAAGGAAGTAGTGGAGTTTCATCGAAAGAATTTATTTGCTCCACCATATTTTAGAGAACAAAGACAATTTGATGTAATTTTTATTAGAAATGTTTTTATCTATTTTGATAAAAAAACTATTAAAGATATAATTAGTGAACTAACTAAAAATTTAACGGCAGATGGAATTTTGGTTCTGGGCCATACTGAAAATATTATTGATATTGTTTCTCCTTTTAAACTGCTTTACAACTCAATTTATACATTTAAAAAACAAGTTGATCCAGATATGCTTTCTGCTAAGGAGTTTGCAGGTGAAAGTGATATTAATAAAAAAGAAAAAATTGCAGATAAAAAAGGATCACCTTCTTTGACCTCGATTCCTCCGGTCCCTCCAGCAGCGACATTAACGGCATCAGCATCAGTATCAGCATCAGATGATTTAGCAGCACAATTTAATGCTGAAATAAGAGTATTAATCGTAGATGATTCTCCAACAGTAAGAATGATGTTGAGAAGAGTTTTATCGGCCGAACATAAGTTTATTATTGCTGGTGAAGCACAAAATCCAATTTATGCTGAAAAGATTTTAGAAAAAACCAAAGACATAGATGTGATCACTCTTGATATTAATATGGATCAAAAAGATGGAATAACTTATTTAGAAGAGTTGTCTAAAAAGAAAGAGGGACATCCTCCTGTGGTGATGATTAGTTCTATTTCACAAGATGATGCTATTGGAACTTTAAGGGCCTTTGAATTGGGCGCATTTGATTATATTGAAAAACCAGATGCAAATCGACTTCCAGATCTCTCTGATCACATTAGAACGATAGTAAGAGAAGCTGCCTTTAGTGGTAAAAAGAAGAAAAGAGATGATTCCTATTTGGCCGCATCTGCGACCGCATCTGTGTCTGCATCCGCTTCTGCAAATGCAAATGCAACTCTGGCATCTAAAGGTTCGTTAGTCAGAGGTGAAAAATTTGAAATAGGTAAAAACAAATCAGGATTGGCATTTGTAAAATCATCTTTTACTGTTCAAAGTGAAAATATAAGTAAAGAAGTGAATTTTGATTCAACAATTATTGATAACTCTATTATTTTAATAGGTGCCTCAACAGGTGGTGTGGTGGCAATCAAAGAAATCCTCGAAGTATTTCCTCAAAGCACACCTCCGATTTTAATTGTTCAACATATACCAGCTACTTTTTCTAAGGTGTTTGCGGATAGATTAGGTGATGTTTGTAAAGTTAAAGTAAGAGAGGCAGAGGATGGTGAAGAGTTAAAAAACTCTATTGCATATGTTGCTCCAGGGGGAAAACAATTAAAATTAATTGAGAAGGGATCTAGTTATGGATTAAATGTAAATAATGATTCTCCTGTGAATAAACATAAACCATCGGTTGATTATCTCTTTCAATCGGTCGCTGCTGTAAAGGAGAGAAACAAAGTTAAATTTAATAAAAAGATAATTGCGGTGATATTGACTGGTATGGGAGCTGATGGTGCGAAGGGTATGCTGGTGTTGAAAAATATGGGTGCAATTACAATTGCACAAGATGAATATAGTTCAGTTGTATATGGAATGCCCAAGGTAGCAAAAGAGATTGGTGCGGCGATGGAGATTGCTAAATTAAGTGAGATACCAGCTCTAATATGTCAACATCTACGTAAATAGTAAATAATTGCCTAATAACAAAAATATAAATACAAATAAAGAATGCCAGTATTTTTAAATAAATCGTATATTCACACTCAAAATAAAGATCAAGGAAATAACTCGGGATTTTCATTAATAGAGATATTGGTAGCGCTAACTTTAGTAGGAATAGTTATCTATTCAGTAGATTTTTCTCTCACCGGTGGAAGTGATGATGTTGAAAGTTGTATAAGCACCTTCGAGCGTGCATCTAGATTTGCTTCTCATGAGGCAATTCTTAGAGGAACAATGGTAAGGATACATTTATCTCTTGAAAAAAATCCCCAAGAGTGGGTTTTAGAGGCAGCACCAGATGGTGATTTTATACTTCCTCTCTTTGAAAAGTATGATGATAATTCAAAACTTTCACTAGAGGATAAAGCAAAAAAAGAAAAGATGATAAAAGATGTGAATAATAAATTTAGTAAAATTTCAGAGTTTCAAGATGAGGTGGGGACATTGCCTGGAAGGATAAAAATTGTGGGAGTAGCTACTAGTGCGCGTTCGTCAATGCTTGTTCAAGATGGAGAAGCTTCAATATATTTTTATCCTAATGGAGAAAAGGATGCTGCCTTGATGATTTTTTCAGGTGCTGCTGAGGTATTTAGTTTGACAATAGGTCCATTCACCGATGAAATGCAAAGAGATTTTTTTACGTTTGATAAAAAGAAGAGTGAAGATATGTTGTTAGATGAAATGGAGGCAAAGGCGAAAGAAATTTATGATAAGTGGCTTAAAAATTAATCATAAAATTAATCATAAAATTAATAATAAAAGTAATATTGCAGCTGCTGGATTTACTTTGATAGAAGTTGTAATTGCAATAACTCTTTTTGCAATTTTTATCATTGCTTTTATTTCTACTGAAGGATCCAATGTTCGTGATTCAGTTAATATGAAAGAGGAATTATTATTACAAAAATTATGTGAGAACAAATTAAATCAAATTATTCTTGATCCTCCAGAGTTGACTGAATCTTTAACATTAATTCCAAAGAGTGGCAGTTTGGATGAAGAGGGTTATGCAGACTATGAATACACAGTAGAATACAAGCGACTTAAAATTCCAAATTTGAGTGCAATAACTGGAGAGGGTGAAGAGGATGGCGCTAGTAGCGGTGGTGGTAGTGGTAGTGGAGAAGGTGCAGCTGCAAGTGGAGAGAGTGCTAGCAGTGCTAGCAGTGGTGATCCTCAAGCGGATAAAGAGAGCAAAGATAAACAGGCAAAGATGTTTCAAAATAAAGTTTTTGAAATGATGAAAAAAAATATTGAAGAGATGATATGGCAGGTGAAAGTAACAGTACAAAATAAGAGTAGTAAATTTCCTTTTTCTTTGGTTAGCTTTATCGATAATAAAAAGGCAAAAGTCAAATTGGATCTATAGATGAATAATAAAGGACTATCTTTAATTGAGATATTGATTGCGGCCACTATTTTGGCCTTTGTCTCTTTTGGGATTGTTCAGATAACTGATAATAGTTTTAAAACCAAAGATAGAATTATTGGTGAAGATAGAGAATTTTTACAAGTAGAAACGGCGATGTCCCGACTACAAGAAGATATTGTTCAAATTTATTCTCCTCTCTATTTTGCAGTTAAAGCGCCACCTGCACCTTTAGAAATTGAAGCATTTTCCAGATATGAAGGGAGTGCTAATTTTTCTTCCACAACTACTCTAGGGCATCCAATTCCAATTTATCAAAATCCAGATAAAAGTACCTTTGAATTTTTTACTTTTAGTAACAGAAGACGTAGTGAAGGTGTAAAGCAATCTACCTATGCTTGGGTAAAATATAGTTTACGTTCTAAAGAGGCAAGAAGCAGTGTCGGGAGTAATAGCAATAACAGCAACAATGAAATAGCAAATAAAAGTAGCAAAGTATTATATGATCTAGTTAGAAGCTATACTCCTGATGATCCCTTTTCTTTAGAGAAGAGAGATTGGGAGAAGTTAAAAGTAAAACAATTTGTTTTATTACCAAATGTAGCTTCCTTTGAGTTTTCATTTTGGGATGAAGTTAAAAAAAAATTTGTGGAAAACTTAAACGAGTTATCTAAAGATTATGTTATTAGAGCGGTAAAAGTTAAATTTACTTGGGTTGGAAAGGGAGCAGTTGAATATAACGATGAGAGGATATTTAAAAGTATTTGGCCCTATTTAAAATTAAAAAAAGCAACCGCCGCTAGTGAGAATAAAAATAAGAATACTACTAGTGGCCCGGATGGCATGGGCGGCATGGGTGCTCCTGGAACCGATGGTAGTAATACAAATATGTCAGGTGGTTCATCTGCGTCTGCGAGTTCATCTGCAGCTAAAACAGATGATTCAGAGGAGAGCGATTAAACATGTTTGTATTATTTAAGAATAAGGATAAGAATAAACAAGATGATCGTGGTGTAGCACTGCTGATGGTTTTAGGTACTATTACAATCTTAACTGCGATGATGGCCGATTTTATCTTCGATACTAAAGTTCATAAATTAAAAGTGTACAATACTCAGGAGCGGGCACAGGCAAAATTAAATGCAGAAGCAGGACTTATGCTTGGATTGGCGAGGATGAAACTTTATAGAGAGGCGCTAAATCTTTTAGAAAAAAATCCTACTTACAAAAAGAGCGTAGGTCAGAGTGTACTTGATATGATATGGTCTCAACCATTTATGTATCCGATCCCACTTCCAGCTGGTGCAAACATTATACAAAGAAATGCACTAGATGAATTTAAAAAGAGTATGTTGTTACCAGGAAAATTAACAGTTGGGATTCAAAATATTTCATCGTTAATTAATATAAATCTTTTGAGAATGTTGGCAGCAACAAACGATCAAAGTGGTGACAATAAAAAAAATAATCCGGCCGATGCAAAAAATCCTTCAACTGCAGCTGCGGGCGCAGGCGCAGGAGCGGGCGGAACGAGTGGTGAGGATAGTTATTTAAAGAAAGAGAAATTAGATATTGATGAAACAAATGCTATTCAAACTAGATTAAGTGAACTTCTGGCAAAAAAATTAGAAGAAAAGAAAGAAAAAGAGCAAGATTTTGATTCCAAATATCCAAGGCAAAGTGCTGCTTTCTTAATCAAAATAATTAAATATTATATTAACAAAGAAAACGCTTATGAAGATCCAGATAAAGGAGAGATTGAACGTTTGTTTAGTGATAAGGAAATGAAAGCAAAGGCAGCTCCAATGAGTTCCTTATCGGAATTATATCTTCTGCCAATCCTAGATGATAACACTATTGATTTGATTAAGGATCAGTTGACTGTCTTTGGTAGTCAGATTATTGATTTTAACAAAATTACCAAAGATGGAATAAAATTTTTATTTCCAGATATAACAGAAGTTCAATTGAGTGAATTTTTTAAATATAGAGATGATCCAGATGATCCACATTCGATGGATTCATTAGAGGATTTCGCAAAATATATTATTGATGATGCTAAAATTGTGGAAAAAAATGCTTTCAATGAGAGAATAGCAGAATTAGAAAAGGCGGGTATTCGTTTTAGCAATACTGGTTCCTTATTTAAAATCACTGCTGTTGGAATGTATGAAAGAGCAACTTATACTATAAATGCCACAGTGTTAATTCCAGTAAAGGAAGAGATTATAAAAAAGAATCAATGCTTGGATCAACCAGATCCTTCAGGAAATTGTGGGCCTAATTGTACTTTCAATGCTGCCGAAAATAAGTGTGTTGCTAATCCATCTTCCGCTACTAATCCTAATGATCCGAATAATCCAAATAATCCTAATGATCCTAATAATCCAAACAACCCAAATAATCCCAATGATCCCAATGCTACTGCTGATGGTACAACATCAAGTAAGGATAAGGATAAAAAACCGGAGAAGAAAATTACTTACCTTATTCCAAGAATTGTTGAAATCAATATAAACTAAAAGAACTATTTAATTCGTTTAAAAAAAGTTGCTTAAAGTAATTTGGATTCTGTTTTTCGTAAAAGTATAATATGGCCTTTATATAATCTTCTTTGGGTGTATGTAAGAATGAAATAGGCAAAAAACCATAAGATAAAAGTATGGCGTTACCTAACATTCTTGAAGTGCGTTTGTTACCATCGGAAAATGGTTGAAGATATGCAATAAGCAGATTGACAGCAACTGTTTTTTCCAGAGGGGTTTTTAGATTATTAATTTTTTTTAGAATATTATCGAAGAAAGAAATTATTTGAAATTTATTATCACAAGGAACAAAACTTGAGTTAGAAATGGCCACTAAGTGTTCCCTGAAACCAGTGTTAACATCTAAATTTCGAGTAAGAATTTGATGAAGTTCTAAAACTTTGTGTTTGTTTAGATTTTGAAAGTTTGCTTCTTCTCTTATGAACTCAATGGTCGATTTATGATTCAAAATCATTTGAGCTTCTTTAAAACTTTTTCCTTTTGCAGTTTCATTAAATTTAATAAGGGTTTCTGTTTCAAGAATAGAGTATGTGTTTCCTTCGATATTGGAAGAGGCCCAGGAAAGATCGATAACTAATTTCTCTTTTTTTCGTTTTCTTTCAGCGTTTGACAGAGACTTCCTTGTTTCTTCAATACGATCTTTAAGTTTAGCAAATTTATCAGTAATGATATCGGAGAAAGTAAAATTAGCATTGATGGCCGCATCGGATGTGGTATTAAAAAATATCTTTTTTCTATTCCTATTTTTAAAGTATTGTTCAAGTTTGCGCTTCTCTTTATTTTCAAAAATTGAAATGATATCTTCATTTGAAAAGATAAGATTTTCGCTTAATTGATATTTTGTTCCTTTGCCTTTGCCAATAGATATCAATATTTTTTCTTCAGTTAATTTTTTAAAATCACTAGCGGTAGTATTTCGATGGGCGTTTGTTAGTGATTGAGCTTCATTGTTTGAAATTAATCCATAGGTCTTTAAATAGTTAATAATTTTTTGTTTTCTTTCGTTGAATTCCATAAATAACCGCCAATGTGCATATTAATATTCAATTAAATTTATGCACATTATATCATGATAATAGAAAAAGAATAGAAAAAGTGCCACACTCCAGAATAGAAAAAAGCGAATTGGTTAGGTATAAATCCTCAAATGATATAGTCGGGTAATTTTGATTTAAAAAAATCTTTATTATTCTATATTTTTTCCGAAGAGAATTTATAAAAGTAATAGATTACAGACTACAGACTACAGACTACGATATTGGAACCATTTATGAAATTATTGTCGATCATTTGTTTTTTGATTTTTTACAGTGTTGGTCTTGCGATCGAGAAGGCACCAGAAAGTGCAGTTAAAAGTGCAAGCAGCATCGGTAACAGAGTGATTGCAATCATATCTTCGTCAGAGGGATTTTATCCGCCAAATATAACAGTTTTTAGTGGAGAAAAAATTACGTTTGCAGTTACTACAATTACCAAAGAGAGTAGTTGTTTTATGTTACCGGAAAAAAATATTTTTTTGACCTCTAAACCAGGGAAAATAGCAACTATAGATACAACATTTGATCACACTGGAGAATATAAATTTTATTGTCCAAACGGAGAGATTAAAGGAAAGTTATTTGTTATTAATCGTTGTAGAAAATAAAAAGTAGAAAATAGAATAAAAGAAAATAATAGAAGATTATTTAAGAAGGAGATAGTATGTGTCCTTCAGTATTTGAAGATGCCATAGAAACGTTTTTGTCCCCCATAGGTGATTTGTTAGCAGAGGAAAAAGTAACGGAGATAATGATTAATGGTCCTGGTGAGATCTTTGCGGAAAAATCTGGACTTGTTTATAAAACGCCAAATAAATTTACCAATGAAGAAGCATTACAAGCGGCCATGCGATCAATTGCTCAATCTGTAGGCAGAAAAATAGATAATGAAAATCCTAGATTAGATGCTCGTCTTCCAAATGGTTCTCGTATCCATGCAGTTTTACCTCCGATGGCCCGTAATGGAACCACCGTAGCGATTAGAAAATTTAGTAAGGAGAAGTTGACCTTAAAAGATTTAATAAGTTTTAAATCTCTCTCCGTGGATGCTGCTCGCTTTTTAGATATCTGTGTTTTCTTAAGTAAAAATATTTTAGTTTCTGGAGGTACTGGTTCTGGAAAGACTTCCATGCTTAATGTGCTTGGTTCACGAATGCCAAAGACTCAACGATTGATTGTAATTGAAGATGCAACTGAATTACAAATTAAAGCTGAACATGTAGTTTTTTTTGAAACTAGAAAAGCTGATCCTACTCGTGGAACAACAGAAGTTAGTATTCGTCACTTACTAGAATCATCACTGCGACTTCGTCCTGATCGCGTGATTGTTGGAGAGGTGAGAGGTGAAGAGGCGCTTGATCTTATTACAGCAATGAGTACTGGTCATAGTGGAAGTATGGGAACAGTACATGCCAATACCCCAACCGATGCTTGCACACGACTTGAGACACTTTGTTTGATGGGTGATGTGAAAATTCCTCCAGATGCTATTCGAAAAATGATTGGTTCGGCCATGCAAGTGATTGTTCAATGTGCTCGCTATCATGATGGTGGAAGAAGAACAAGTCATATCTCTGAATGTTTGGGATTAGATGAGTTTGGTCGCTATATTTGCAAAGATATTTATCGTTGGGTGCAGACTGGAAAAGATCCACAAACCGGAAGATATATTGGAGAGTCAGTTCCTTGTGGATATGTACCGACATTTTTTGAAGAGATTATTGTAAACAAATTACCATTTCCAAAATCAAAATTCGTAGCTCCAGATTGGTATAAAAAATTAATGGAATCTGGTCACGGAGAGGGTGGCCATTAAATTTATCAAAGGATAGTAGAATGTTAAAGAATAAGAGGAACAAAGATAATAATAATGATGGGAATGATGGGAATGAGAACAAGGTAGAAGATAAAATAGAAGAAAATGTAGAAGAAAATACAGAAGATAAAGCAGAAATGAAGAATGCTGTAGCTTTAGAAAAAAATAAATTTTTAATTGTCGATGATGAAATTGATATTACGGAAGTACTATCTGATTTGTTAGCAGAAAGAATTGATTGTGAAATTAAAGTTGCCACTAATGGTCTGGATGCTTTTTTATTTTGTCAGAAGAAAAAATTTGATGTTATCTTTTGTGACCATCGCATGCCAATTATGACTGGGGCAGGTTTTATTCAAGCGTTGAGAGAAAAAGATAATGTTAATAAAAGTACTCCTGTAATCTTTTTTACTCAATATATTGAAGAGGTAAAATGCAGTACTCAATGTTTAGAGAGTGTTCTTTTTCTTGAAAAGGGTTCGCCACCACAAAAACTAGTTAATTACGTAACGATGGCCTTAAAAGAGAAGACAAATTTAAAAGCAGCATAAAACATAATCTAACCTAACCTAAACTAAAAAAGATGCATGTAATTTATTTATAACTTCTACTCCATGCTCTTCTGCTATTAAAAAGGAGATATTGTTTTTACTAGCGCCCATAAATACTGCTCTAATGTGATAACCTTCCATTACTTTGAACACTGATGATAGTATGTCAGGTATTTTAACAATCTTGTGACCGATTAGTGATACTAAACTTAAATTTCCTTCGACTTTTACATTGGCATATTTAGACAACTCTTCTATTAAGTCAGATGTAATATTTGGATTATCATAGAAGGTAAATGAGGTGGAGATTTCACTGGTAGTGACATTATCAACGCTTATTTTATATTTAGTAAGAATTGAAAAAACGTGGGCCAAAAAACCATAGTTGGTTGGTTTTTTTACTCTGGAGAGTGTGATTATAGTTTGTGAATTACGAAGTGCCAGTGCCCTTACAAGTGGAGTGGGATCAATATTTTTTCGAATAAAAGTTCCCTTCTGATTTTGTTCTTTAAAACTATTGCCCACATAAACGTTAATATCGACATCTGCCAGAGGAATCAGGGTAAGCGGGTGTAAAACTTTAGCACCAAAAAATGCCAACTCTGCTGCCTCATTAAGATGTAGTTCTCTAATGTTTCTTGCATCTTTGACTAACTTAGGATCAGTCGTTGAAATTCCATCAACGTCAGTCCAAATTTCTAATAGATTAAAGCGTGGATCATGTTGATAAAGTCCTCTGATAATAAGGGCAGAACTGTAATCACTACCTCCTCGCCCTAAGGTAGTAATTTCTCCTGAACTAGTTGAGGCAATAAAACCTTCGGTTACAATTACTGTTGTTGATTCTGTTGTATTTAATTCCAATAAAGGCAATAAATTTTCTTTAGTTAGTTCTTGGATGGCGAGCATGTCTGGATTTGCTTCGCCAAAATTTTCATCTGTACGAACTATCTTCGTTGCTGATAGGTGCTTTACTTTTTTTTCTTGTTTTTGTACTTGTACGTGTTCTTGTTCTTTTGTTAATTTCTGTAGAGTTGAGGTGAATATAGCAGCTGAAATGCGTTCACCAAAGCTTAATAAAAAATCTCTATCTTTTAATGTTAATGTTGGTGTTAGTGTTTGTATTGATGGTAGTGTTTGAGAATATTTTTGTTCAAATTCCTCAATAATTTTTATTGCGTTTGTTTCTTTGATTCCGATGGATTCAATGATTTTTAAGTGCTTTTCTTTTATTTCTTGTATTAGTTTAAGAATTTTGCTCTGAGGATTTTTAGGATTTGTTTGAAAATTAACTAATAGATCAAATAATTCTGCGAGTGCATTAGTGGTTCCAGAAGTTGCGCTTACAATGACTACTTTAATTTGTGGATTGTTTAAAACAATTTTTGTTGATCTAATTATTGCTTCGGCAGTACCTACGCTAGTGCCACCGAATTTAGCAACTGTTAGAGTTAGAGTTTGTATACCTGTACCAATACCTATACCCGCAACCATAAGTGTATCTCCAATAATTTTTATTTAGGAGATATTGGTATCATTTATTTAATCTTATGCCAAGATCGGCCGATAGCTACTTTATTCCCTTATGAGTTTTACATATTATCGGATGCTTATCTAGCAAGTGACTACTATTATTGCTGAGAATGCTTTTTCTTTAGGAAAATATTTTTATTTATCGAGAGTAGATAATACCTTGTAATCACATATGTCGTTACAAAAAAGATCAGATGTTGTTTTTTTTTTCTTAAGATAGAAGATATTGGAGCTACTATTTAATTATTAGTGAATTAAATTGAAGATAAATATTGGGTTTGATTGCTAAATAAAAAAAGAAAAGAGTGAAGAAAATAAAAAAAACAAAAAAATAAAAAAAAACAAAAGAGAGAAAAAAATGACTCATCTAAAATTAATCAAAAGTGATGATAAGATTTTAAAGCAGGGTGAAGAAGAGGATCGATCTACATCTGTTAAGAAAGAAGAGGAAGAGGCAACATTAAAAAATGTTGATCAATATTCCAAATTTTTTCTAGAAAGAAAGCTTCATCATCCTAATGAAGATTATTCAAAGTTTTTTTTAATTTTTACCTACAACTATTATCACTTTGGACATATTGAAAAAGCACGTTCAATGTTAAAAGAGGTTTCAGTAAATTATTTTAGCGAAAAAATAATTTCGGATATGGATGAGGCCATGGCACATAGAAACAAAGCTGATGAGTGCAGGCGAAAAAGAAGGTATGATTTAGCACAAAAGCATCAAATTGAGGCAGAATTTTTTCTAGTTGTAGTCTATGTTTTACCATTTCTTAAGAGTGAACAATTGATTAAAGACAATGACCATTTTAAAAAATTCTTAAAAGATCTTGAACAAAAGAAATTCAATTTGAAATTAGCACCTCCAATTGTATTGGTTGGTGATGAAGGAAGTGAGTCAAAAAATAATAGATCAAATAATAATACTGATGTAGGTGAGGTAGGTGAGGTAGAAAACATTGTTCACAATGATCATGATTCTACTCCTGACTCAGTTCAATCATAATAAATCATCAAAATTTTCGAAGTAATCAAAGTAATCAAAATAAACAAAATAAACAAAATAAACAAAATAATAAATTATTTATAGAGTATTATATTATAATATATAATTCTTATAGAAAGTTATAAATAATAAATGAGGAGTTTTTTCCATGGCCGTAAAAACTAATGAGAAAATTAAAGTTGCAATTTTAGGGGCAACAGGCCCAGTAGGACAAAAAGCTGTGGCCCTATTACAAGATCATGCTTTATTTGAAGTAGCAGAGATTGCTTCTTCTCCTAGGAATGTAGGTAAACTTTATGGAGATGTTGTTAGCTGGAGAGAGCAAGCAACACTAGATACTAATATTGCTAAAATAAAAATTTGCTCTAGTGAGGAGATTAAATCTCCGTTCGTTTTATCGGCATTACCTGCAGCAGTTGCAAAGGGTTTAGAGCCAATGCTTGCAAGTAATGGTCATCATGTCTTTAGTAATGCCAGTGCTTGGAGAATGCATCCAAATGTACCATTGATGGTTCCAGAGATTAATTTAGATAGTTTTAATTTAGTTAGTAATCAAACCACTAGTGGTAAAATAATAACTAACCCAAATTGTACGACTGTATTTTTTAATTTAGCGATAGCACCTCTTCTCTCTATTGCAAAAGTAAAAAGTATTTCTTTGGTAACTATGCAGGCAATAAGTGGAGCTGGTTATCCTGGAGTTTCTGCTATGGATATTTCTGGAAATGTTATTCCTTTCATAGATGGTGAAGAGGAAAAAATTATTAATGAGAGTAAAAAGATTTTAAAAACATTTGCTCCATATGATTACGATATAACTGTCAACGTTCATCGTGTACCCGTGTTGCATGGCCATACTATGGCAGTTCATCTTTATTTTAATGAATCGATATCTTTTGAAAATGCTATAGCTGCCTATAATGAATGGAATAAAAAATATAATGATCTTTTTGTTATCCACCAAAAAGATGATCGTCCTCGTCCTGCTCAAGATCTTACACCTTATGATTACAGAGTTCACGTGGGCAGAATTCGCCAAGGTGAAAACAAAAAAATATTAAGCTTAGTTTGCCTAGGACACAATCTAGTAAGAGGTGCTGCAGGAGCAGCTCTTCGTAATATGGAGTACTGTTATAATTTGTTATAATCCTTCTTTAAAATAGCAATATAATTTAAAGGAGGAAGAAATCCCATTAATGGATCGATTCGCTTTAGGATCGGAGTTAGTAGATTAAGAGAGTAGATTTGCATTATCCCAAATGTCTTTTGCTTTAAAATTCTAGAATTAATAAACCAAACAAGTGAACCAAATCGATTGAAGGGCATAATCTTTTCAACCTTAAAATTGGACTGCTCAGATAAAGTAATTAATTCTTTGAGTGAGTATCTTTTTTTATGGCCTAATGCCTGGTCATATCCGCCATAAAGCCATTTTCCTTGTGGAACTAGTATAATTGCACGTCCACCATCTTCAAGTGAAGTATGTATATTTTTAAGTCCGTTGCTATCATCAGAGATGTGTTCTAGTACATTAGAGCATATGACTGTATCAACTTTGCGAGGTAGTTTTAAAAAGTCAGAATGGTTTTCTAAATTAATATTGGCAGTAACCATATATGGTTTATCTTCGGCGAATTTTTCGAGGTAACGTAAATGAGAGGGATTGATATCGGTAGCGAAGTAGTTATTTCTTGGAACTAAATTTTTGGTCATGTTTCCAATACCGGCCCCAATTTCCAAAACATTATCTCCTACATAAGGTTTTATTTTTTCTGCTACCCATTTGTTAAATCGATGAGCGCGCGCCATTCGAGCAAGATTTTTACTGCAATAGAGATTTGAATTATCTGTGCGATAAATATTGTCTGAAAAAGTTGTTCTGAAAATAATCCATAGTGCTTTAACTCCATCTTTCCAGGAGATTTTTTTCCCTTCTTGATAGGTTCTTCCACAATAGGAAATAGGTACTTCAAAAATTTTAGCATTTCGTTTGGCCAATTTAATAGTTAATTCTGGTTCAATTCGAAAATCATTGCTGGTTATAGGGATGCTTTTTAATAAATCAGTTCGGATCATTTTATAACATGTTTCCATATCCGTTAAATTTAAATCAGAGACTAAATTGCATAGGAAAGTTAGAAAGACATTTCCCAAGTGATGTTTAAAGAATAGTACTTTACGGTATTCACTACTCGCAAAACGTGATCCATAAACGACATCAGCATTTTCATGCTTATTAATAAATAGAGGAATCATCTTCAGTAGATCTTTAGGATAATATTCCAAATCGGCATCATGAATGACAGTTATTTCACAATTAGCTTTTTCTAGAGCTGTTTGTATTGCTTTACCCTTGCCACAATTTTTATTATGCTTTAAAAAAATCCATTCAAATTCAACTTCTCCAATCGGTTGATTTGATGTCATAACCTTATTTTTATAATTCTCTAAAATCTTAGCAGTGTTGTCTTTGGACGCGTCATTAACAACAATTACTTGAACTCTCTCTAGATAAGGGGACTCATTTAAAACTGAAAGTCGATCAAGACTATTTTCGACTAAATATTGTTCATTATATACGGGAACTAAAACGGATAAGGAGGTTTTTTTGTTTTGCATATTTTTGTTATTGTCATTTATTTATAATGTATAATTTATAATAAATTTTACATTATTATATTTTTCAATAATCTGCTAGGAATATTTTGCTAATACTAGTTACCATGCACGACCGTCTCATTCTTGCTTTCCTATTGACAAAGACTAATACAGTACATAGATTTTTTTATAGTAAGTAAGAAAGTAAGTAAGGATCATCATATGAGACTTTCCAACAAAGAACAGCAATCTATAGTTTCTTGTATAACTCTTTTGGATCCACACTCCAAAGTATATCTTTACGGATCAAGAGTTGATGATAATAAGCGTGGTGGAGATATTGATATATTGATTGTAAGTGAAACTTTGAATTTTCAAGACAAACTGAAAATATTAGTGTGTATAGAAAAGAAAATTGGTGAACAAAAGATTGATATATTGATTAGTAAAGCGGCAGATGTAAGCAACAACACATTTATTCAGACTTTTTTTAATGAAGCGATACTACTTAATCCATAAACTTCTTACATAAACTTCTTACATAAACTTCTTAAATAAACTTCTTAAATGTTACAAACCAATTTCCTTATTGAACTCTTCGATTAATCCGTTAATCTCACGGCCATAACGAGCAAATTGATTCCAATAATTTTCGTGGTCGTACCATTGAGCATTTAACTCTGCTACATCTCTTTGTTGTTGTTCAACCCAGGTGTAATATTTTAAATTGTGAACACGTTTACGTTCTGGATAGTTTAGTTCCAACATATTATCAATACCGATATCAGAAACTAATTGCATATCTCTATGATAATTATGTTCGTTATAGTTTCCACGTTCATGTTTTAATTCTTCTAAACGTGAGCCATATAGTTCCATTGAATCAGTAAAGATAGTTACCACGTAATCATCTTCAGTAAGCTCATAATATTTAGCAAACTTAATAGCACCAACTAAATTTCCAAGAGAAGAAATACCTAGAGTATTTAGTTTATCAACTAATGCTGGATCAATTCCTTCTTTCTTTAGTAAATCAGTTCCTATCTTTTCATTAAATAATCTCATCATACGAATTGGAATTTCATCATCAACAGCAACTGCCATATCAGTATTTTTCACATCATGAATCCAAGGAACATGTTTATCACCAATACCTTCAATTCGATGTCCACCAAAACCATTATTAAGTAGTGTTGGACATTGAAGTGCTTCGGCCACAGCTAATTTAGAGTGAGGATAAATTTCTTTTAAACGATATGAAAGACCAAGTGTTCCTGCAGAACCAGAGGATAAAACCGCTCCTCTATATCTTCCTGTTGTTCCCATCTCAGCGCTTAGTGCCTCGCTCATAGCATTTCCTGTAACTTCATAATGCCATAATGGATTTCCAAACTCTTCAAACTGATTATAGATTTGAATATTGTTACGAGTTTTTCTTAACTCCCAACACTTATCAAAAATTTCTTTCACATTACTTTCGCAACCAGGAGTAGCGATAACTTCCCCTGCAACTTTTTTCAGCCATTCAAAACGCTCTTTTGACATCTCAGCTGGTAGAATAGCAATGGATTCGCATGATAATAGAGCGGCCACATAAGCGCCTCCCCTACAATAGTTTCCTGTTGAAGGCCATACTACTTTCTCACCTTCAACATTAAATTGACCAGTTACTAGTCTAGGAACAAGACAGCTAAAACTTGCTCCAACTTTGTGAGCGCCTGTTGGAAAATATTTACCTTGAAGTCCAATGATCTTTGCTTTACAGCCAGTTAATTTAGGAGGAAGAACAAGATAATTTACTTTACCAAAGCCACCACCTTTGGCCACGGGTTCATTTTTCCAAGTAATACGAAAAAGATTGCGTGGATGAATATCCCACAGTCCGACATTTTTTAATTCATCTTTGATCTTTGATGGAATTTTGTTAACTGGATCTTTCATCTGTTCATAAGTTGGAAGTAGAATTCCTTTTTTCTTACATGCTTCTGCATTTTTGGAACGTTGTTTTTTGTCGATTTTTAGATTAATTAATTCATGCTTTGACATTTTTTTAATCTCCTTTTTTTATTTATATGTCCGAGATGGAAGTAATATGTTTTGTTGGTGCAATGATACCTTTTAGTGCTGCTGCTGTATCTTTCAAACCATTTCCAGTCATCATTAAAACAATTTTAGCATTTTTTTCTAGTAAATCTTTAACTTTTAAAAATCCAGCAAAAGCTGTGGCGGCCGCCGGTTCTGCAAAAATTCCTGTTATGGTTGATAACTCTTTTTGTGCTTCAATTATTGCTTGATCAGATACGGTTACACATTCTCCAGCATACACCATTAAATTTTTTAGAGCTAAAAAACCACATCTAGGAATATCAACACTAATGGAATCAGCAATGGTTTGACTAGATTTAAAATCAAAGTGACCATCTAAACTTCTAAAAGCGCGAGCGATAGCATTGCTACCCTCTGCTTGTACACAAAAAATAGTGGGAATTTTTTTTGTAAATTTTAAATCATAGAGATCTCTAAATCCCTTATAGACTCCAGATAAAATTACTCCATCACCTGTGGGAACAAAGACGTAATCAGGAACAGCATTTAAATCGCGGACGATTTCAAGAGAGACAGTCTTTTTTCCTTCGATGGTGAGTGGATTGTAAGCAGTATTGCGACTTAATCCACCATGCTTTCGTACATATTCCATTGAGAGATCATAGGCCATATCATAATTTCCATCAACACTAACTACCTTGGCCCCATATTGTAGTGATTGAACAATCTTTGCAATGGGTGCAGTTTTAGGTAAAAAGATGGTGATATTAATTCCAGCGGCAGCACCAATTCCGGCCATGGATGAACCTGCATTTCCAGTAGAGGCAACTACTATGTTATTTATTTTAAATTTTTTTGCTTCGGCCGCCACAAGATAGGACGCACGATCTTTAAAGGATGCAGTTGGATTTCTAGTATCATCTTTTACAAAGAGATTTTTAAAGTTAAGTTTATTACGAAGATTTATTACATTTAAAAGTGGAGTATTTCCTACAGGAATGTCAGGAAAGTATTTTTGTTCAATTGGTAGTAACTTAAATAAGTCGGATAAATCGGATAGATCTAATAAGTCGATTTTTTTACTTTGTTTATTTTTTGCAGTTATATTTGTAGTTATAGCAACTTCTAGAATTCCCTTCAATGGAATCTGCGATGTCTGTTTTGAATAACAATCAGGGCATACCATTATTTGTGGAGTAATTTTAAATTCTTTTGCGCATTCACTACAAATATAATTGAATTTAAATCTCTCACTTGATTTTGCTTTTGATCGTGAACTTGATCTTGAACTTGATTTTGAAGTTGGTTTTGCTTTCAATCTTGGCCTTGATTTTTGTTTGTGTTTATTCTTCGTTTGCACGATACACTCCTCTTACTATATAATCGTAAATATACTTAAAATATGATGATAGAATATGCTATATTAGATCATATGTACATTGACCATATAACCATAGGTGAATAAATATTATTAATAGGTTTAATAATTTAAATGTCGGAGAAAAAAATTATGAAAAATTTTAAGCAAATTATCAGCAATTTAGAAAACTTAAAGTATAATCTTTACCAAAAAGATTTTCTTTTAACTTGGGAGAAAACGTTAGATGAGTTGAAAGCGGTATTGGGAACTGCAGAAGCATTAAGATATTTATACACCAACAATATTAGTACAAGATTATTTGGTTCAGGATTAGCAATATCTAACTTCCGAGATAATTCTACTCGTACGCGTTTTTCATTTGCATCTGCCGCTAATCTATTAGGACTTACTATTCAAGATCTTGATGAAGGTAAATCACAAATTGCTCATGGTGAAACCGTTCGTGAAACTGCCAATATGATTTCATTTTTAACAGAAGTAATTGGTATTCGTGATGATATCTTTTTAGGTGCTGGTAATACTTACATGAGAGAAGTTGGTCATGCTTTAGATGATGGTTTCAAACAAGGTGTACTTCATCAACGTCCAAACATTGTAAATTTACAATGTGACATCGATCATCCAACTCAAGCAATGGCCGATCTTTTACATCTGGAAAATTATTTTGGTTCATTAGAAAAATTGAAGGGAAAAAAGATTGCAATGACTTGGGCCTATTCTCCAAGTTATGGAAAACCACTATCAGTTCCTCAAGGAATAATTGGACTGATGACTAGATTTGGAATGAATGTTTCTTTGGCATATCCAGAAGGATATAATTTAATTCCAGATTGTATTGATGTTGCAAAAAATAATTCTAAAAAATATGGTGGTAGTTTTACGGTATCTCACTCTATGGAAGAGGCATTTAAAGATGCAGACATAGTTTATCCAAAGAGTTGGGCCCCATATGCAGTAATGGAGAAGAGAACAGAATTGTTACGTGCAAATAATCATGCTGCTCTTAAAGATTTAGAGCGTGATTGTTTAAATCAAAATGCAAAATTTAAAAATTGGGAGTGTGATGAAGAGAAGATGAAGTTAACTAAGAAAGGTGAGGCACTTTATATGCATTGTTTGCCAGCAGATATTACCTCTGTATCTTGTAAAGAGGGTGAAGTAACCGCCAATGTTTTTGAAAAATACAGAATTGAAACTTATAAAGAAGCTGGCTTTAAACCATTTATTATTGCTTCTATGATTTTAACTTCAAGATTTAAAGATCCTGCTAAGGTTTTAATTGATTTAATGGAAAGGAAAACTAAGCGAGTACGCATATAAATTTTATAAATAACAAAATGATAAGGAGAAAAATATATGTCTAATGATAATAAATGCGTTTGTGGTGGTCAGATATTAAGTGCAGCTGAAATAAAAGAGAAAGCAGAAAAATATAGAAATGATTGTGTAAAATTTATGCGTGATTTAATCAAGATTCCAGGAGTAAGTTGCAAAGAGAAGGGAGTTGCCGAAAGAATTATGCAAGAGATGAAACGCTTAAACTACGATAAGGTGTGGGCCGATGATTATGGTAATGTTATCGGACAAATTGGCCATGGACCAATTAGAGTAGTTTTTGATTCTCACATAGATACTGTAGATATTGGTAGTCGTAGCAGTTGGAGCTTTGATCCTCATGATGGAAAAATTGAAGATGGTTATATCTATGGTAGAGGTGCCTCTGATAATCATAATGGAACTGTTCCGCAAGTTTATGGGGCCGCACTCTTTAAAGAAATTGGTAAGGGTTTAGATAAGGTTACAATTTTTGTAGTAGGTTCAGTTCAAGAAGAGGATTGTGATGGTCTTGGATTACAATATGCTCTCGAACACTCTATTAAAAATGTTCACTATGTATGCATGGGTGAAGCAACCAATATGAAAATTTATCGCGGACACAGAGGAAGAATGGAGATAAATGTTCATGCTAAAGGAATTTCATGTCACGGTTCTGCTCCTGATAGAGGACAAAATGCTGTTTATAGAATGGCCAAATTAGTAAATGATATTGAAAAATTAAATGATAGATTACAAGATGATCCATTCCTTGGAAAAGGAACTTGCGCTGTAAGTTTTATTGATTGTGAAACTCCAAGCTTGTGTGCGGTTCCTGATGCTTGTAGAATTCATATTGATCGTCGTCTCACTAAAGGTGAAGACAAAGCATTGGCGGTTAGACAAATTGAAGAGCTACCAAGTTTTAATAAAGAGTATATGAGAGTAGAAATTTTAAAATACGATGCTCCTTCATACACTGGAAAAGTTTTAGAGACTGAAAAATATTTTCCAACATGGGTATTAGAAGAAAATCATTCACTAGTTCAAGCAGCAAGAGTTGCTGCTAAAGAAGCATTAGGAAGAGAACCAGAGATAAGTCGTTGGGTATTTAGTACTAATGGAGTTTTTAGTATGGGTCGACTTGGAATTCCTACAATTGGTTTTGGTCCGGCCACCGAAGAGGATGCGCACTCAACTAAAGATAGAATTAAAATCGATGATATGATGACAGCGACTGTATTCTATACAAGATTTCCTTACGAACTATTAAAAATTAAATAATACAAATACAAATACAAAAATCAAAATAAAAGGTCGACTACTATGAAATTCACACTGAATGGCAATCCTATTGATTACAACGGTGATAAGGAATTAATGCTCTTAAAATATCTACGTAATGAGGCAGGGATTACAACTCCCAAAGAGGGTTGTTCAGGACAAGCTTATTGTGGAACTTGTACTGTATTAGTTGATGATAAACCAACGCTCTCTTGTATTACTCCAATGAAAAAAATCGAGGGAAAAGTTGTTACCACTACAGATGGATTAGATCAAAAATTGCAAGAGATATTTTCCATTTGCTTTGTCGAAAAGGGTGGAATTCAGTGTGGATTTTGTACTCCAGGAATTGTAATGAGTGCGGCGGCACTCTTAAAGAAAAATCCTCATCCATCGAGGGAGGAAGTGGTGGCCGCTATCAATCGTAACTTATGTCGTTGTACTGGTTATCATAAAGTTGTGGATTCTATTCTTTACGCTTCGGAGGTAATTCAAGGAAAAGAAAACTTGCCAACAAAGAAAATGCAAAGTAGTAGATCAAAATTGGGAGAATCACAACCTAAATATGATTCCTATAAAACAGTTTTAGGAATGAGACCTTTTGTTTGTGATCTCTTTGTAGATAATATGCATTTTGGAGCGCTGAAATTAAGTGATCATCCACGAGCGCGAGTTGTAAAAATTGATTATAGTGAAGCACTTCAAGTTGCAGGAGTAAAAAAGGTAATTACCGCCAAAGATATTCCTGGAAAACAATATGTGGGTTTGATTGTTAGAGATTGGCCAGTATTAATTGCCGAGGGAGAAGAGACTCATTATCTAGGAGATGTTTTAGCAATTGTTGTCGCCACTTCAGAGGAGATCGCACGTGTGGCCGCCTCTAAAATTAAAGTAAACTATGATGTTTTAGAACCAGTTGTAGATGTTGATCTAGCACAAATGCCAGCTTCACCAATTGTTCATCCTAAAATTCCACACTCCACTTACTCTGCAAAGTCAGTAGGAAATGTTTTATCAGTTTGTCATGTGGAAAAAGGAAGTGTGGAAGTAGGAATAAAGAATTCTGCCTTCATTGCGGAGGGAACTTATACTACTCAAAGAATTGAGCATGGATTTTTAGAACCAGAGTGTGCGCTGGCCATTCCTAATCCAAAAAATAGTTCTAATTATGATTTATTACTCTATTCTCAAGGCCAAGGTGCCTATGAGGATCGCAAACAAATTGCAGAGATCTTAAATATTCCTCTGGAAAAAATAAGAGTAATTCAAGTTGCAAATGGTGGGGGATTTGGTGGCAAAGAGGATTTAACCGTTCAAGGACATGCATCTCTTGCGGCCCATCTCTTAAAAGTTCCAGTGAAGGTGCAACTCACGAGAGAGGAATCGATGTTGATTCATCCTAAGCGCCACCCAATGCGCTTAAAATTTAAAGTTGGTTGCGATAAGGATGGAATGTTTACATTTTTAAGTGCAGACATCGTTGGTGATTCTGGTGCCTACGCCTCTGTAGGAATGAAAGTATTAGAGCGAGCGGCCGGACATGCTGCTGGCCCATACGCAATTCCTAATGTAGATGTTGTGGCCAAAGCAATTTATACCAATAATGTTCCTTGTGGGGCGATGAGAGGTTTTGGTGCTAATCAGGCAGCATTTGCAATTGAGAGTTCTATTGATGAACTTTGTGAAAAGGGTGGATTTGATCGTTGGCAATTTAGATACAACAATGCTTTGGAAGATGGAGGAACATTTGTTACTGGTCAGATTTTAGAGAGTGGAGTTGGTGTTCGCCAATCACTACTTGCAATTAAAGATTTATTTTATAATTCAAAATATGCAGGCATTGCTTGTGGAATAAAAAATTGTGGTGTGGGAAATGGAATGGCGGACATTGGTCGAGTGAAAATTGAAATTAAAAGCGCTGATCATATAATTATTAAACATGGATGGACGGAGATGGGCCAAGGTGCTCATACAATTGCTATTCAATTTTTCTCAGAGGAGACCAAGATTGATCCATCGAAAGTTGAAATTGAAGTCCGAGTTGATACCGATGATGATGTAGTAACAGGAATGACAACTTCTTCACGGGCCACATCACTTATTGGTCATGCAGTGATTGCCGCTTCAAAAAAATTAAATGATGATTTGAAAAATAAATCTTTAGCGGAGTTGGTTGGCAAAACATATTTTGGAGAGTGGATTTGTGATTGGTCAACTAAACCAGGATATGAAAAACCGGGACAAAAAATTGTTACTCACTACTCTTTTAGTTATTCCACACAACTTGTAACTTTAAAAGATGATGGAGAGATTGATACCATCTATGTAGCACAAGATGCGGGTAAAGTTGTAAATCAAACTCTCTTCGAAGGACAAATTGAGGGTGCTGTTCATATGGGACTTGGATATGCATTGACTGAAGATTTTCCATATAAAGATGGTCGTCCACTGGTAACTAAATTTATGAAGTGTGGAATTTTGCCAGCGAAAAAAACTCCAGCAGTAAGAGTAATTGCAATAGAAGTAAGTGATCCTCATGGGCCACATGGAGCTAAGGGCGTAGGAGAGATTGGACTTGTTCCAACTGCGGCCGCGGTTGCCAATGCTTTCTATCAATTTGATAAAGTCAGACGCTACTCTCTTCCAATGAAACGAAATTAGTTTAATGAAAAGAAATTAATTTATTGAAAGGAAAAAAATGAATAAAGAAAATAAAATTCTTAATGAGGCCAGCAACAATGTAATAATAAAAAATGCAACAGTGGTAACCTTAGGTGCAGACAATCGAGTTTTATATAAACACTCTATTGTTGTTGAAAATGGAGTAGTAACCGAGATAACTCCAGATGAGAAACTTCATCTTCCAGGAGAGGGTGATGATTTTTTAGGTGAATCAGGTGAAAAAAATACTGAAGTAATCGATGCTGGAGGTAAAGTGGTGATGCCTGGATTTATCAATGCTCACATGCACTTCTACTCCAGCTTTGCTTGCGGACTTACTAAAGCAAATCCCTCTCTTAATTTTCAACAAATACTAAAAAATTTGTGGTGGCGTTTAGATAAAAAATTATTATTAGAAGATACCTATTACAGTGCTTTGGTGGCGATAATTACGGCCATAAAAAAAGGTACTACCACCATTATTGATCATCATGCAAGTCCATCATTCTCTGGACTTCGTGGATCGCTTTCTCAAATTGCCGATGCAGTTTTATATTCTGGAGTGCGAGCAAATCTTTGTTACGAATTATCTGATCGTGATGGAGATGAATTGTCGAACGAAGGTATTGAAGAAAATATTTGGTTTATTAAAAGAGTATTCGAGAAAACAAAAAATGATCCGCACTCTGCTGAAGCAAAATATTTGCGAGCGATGTTTGGCCTCCATGCCTCCTTTACTATCACCACTAAAACTTTAGAGAAGGCCATTGGCCAATTACGAGAAGTAGATCCATCATCAGAGATAGGATTTCATGTTCATACCGCTGAAGATATATCTGATCAAAATGTTACAGAACATCTCTATGGTAGTAGAGTAGTAAATCGTCTTCACGATCTACGCATGCTAGGAAGCAATACCATCTGTGCGCACGCCATTCATTTGTCAGATGAAGAGATGGAGTTGATAAAGAAAACAAACACCATGGTTGTTCACAATCCGCAATCCAATATGAACAATGCTGTTGGGGTGGCCGATGTATTTAAGATGATCCAGAAGGGAATTTTAGTAGGACTTGGTACTGATGCCATGACAGTTAATATGCTAGAGGAATTGCGCTCTGGCATTTGGGTTCATAGGATCACTCAAAAAAATCCTAATGTGGGATTTGTTGAATTAACAGAAGCACTAATAAAAAATAATCCACAAATTGCCAATCGTTTTTGGAAGGGACAAAAGTTAGGTGAAATCTCTTGTGGGGCCCAAGCAGATATTATTATCTTTGATTACAATCCATCAACGGAATTAACTAGCAATAATTTTTATGGCCACTTAGTATTTGGACTCTCTCAAGCAGCAGTGGATACTACTATAGTTGCAGGTAAAGTGCTGATGCGAAATAAAAAGATTCTTCACTTAGATGTAGAAGAGATATCCAAAGAGGCACAAAAATTTTCTAAGCATTTATGGGATAGGTTTTAAAGTAATTTGATATATGTATGATGATACAAAAATTATAAAGATAATAAAGAGGTATGAACAAAATTATGGATAACGATGCTAGATGGACGTGGATAAACTATAAGAATAAATCGATCTTATTTAATGATTATAGTAATTTTTCTACCGAAGAAGCTATCGATCAAATGAAAAGGTTTGTAGCAAGAATCGAAAATGAGAGACTAAATGATTTTTTATTCTTAATGGACATAAACAAACTCACATTTTCTAAAGATCTTGCAGCGACATCTCATTGGGCAGCATCGAGGATAAAAAAAATTACAAAAAGAACTGCTATCTTGGGAGTGGGAAATATGACAATAGTAATCTTGAATGCCATAAATCATTTTTCTGGTCTAGGAATGAAAGCCTTTAAAACCAGAGAAGAAGCATTAGATTATCTGGTTTTATAGGAAAGATACTATCTCTAGTGAAAAATCAAACCATATTGTAATAGCAGATGCTCCCAAAATTTTTCTTTGAAAACATATTTCATATTTTCCCCAGCGAAAGCGATATAATCTGAAGTGTATTTATTTTCTTCATCCATTACTTTCATTGCCTCCTCTTGTAGAAAGGGATCACTAGTAGCAAAATCCTTGAGTGCTTTAAGTGATAATTTACCTTTCTTGTGAGCATTCTTTAGTGACTGAATTAGTTTTGTTTTATCAAGTGCTGTGAAGGAGACAGGTTTACTTCCCTCGCCACCAGTAAGTTTGCCTCCATTTAAGAGGCGATTTATTGTTTCTACTAATCCAAAGTTCTCGTTATTAGCATGACCAAAATCTGGGTGTAAAACTTCACGACGATCGCAAGTAGGATTAATACTTCCAATAAATCTTTGCTTCATCACCTCTGGATTAGTGGTTTTAAATTCTGATGAATTTGGATAGACTTCAGCATGCTTTTCTAAAAAGTTTAAATTATGTTTTGCTAAGATATTTGCTAGTTCTCTTCCAAGTAGATGCGCCTCATTTGCTTCATCTTCTCCTTGATTTTTATAGATCAAGTCTCTCTCTATTGCTGCTAATCCATTTGATAATCCATCACCACAGCGACCCTGATTTTGATAAAATTGTATTCCCATCATAGCTAGCGCTCTTAGTGTTGGTGTTGGTGCTGGTGCTGGTGCTGATGTAGGTGCCCCGTTGGATTTTTTTATGTTATCTATAATTCGCTTCACTCGCTTACGAAGAGTTTGTTTGGAAGTATTGTTATCATCGCCATCAGCAAGTGCAAGTATTGATCTTGCAACAACACTACGTGCTTCATGATATAGACTATATTCGAAAGCATGTCCTCCCTTCTTAGCAATATCACGACACTGCTCTGGAGAAAAATCTATCTCTTTTGCAAGAGAAAGAAGTTTCAACTGATCTTTACTTAGGATCTCTTCTTTTTTAGCTTCGATAGGTTTTTCAGTGCCGTCCACATACGAATATAATTTATCGCCGATCACTACTAATGCCGGATACTGCTCTCTTGTTGAGGGGACTTTGTCTAGGAGATGTAACTTGCATCCAACAAAAAAATCATCTTTTTTTCCAGTATTTTCAAAATCAGTAATAACACTATCAATGGCCCCAGTGATCTCTGTTTTTAATTGCTTCCATTCGGTAGCACTAATCAGTGCAGGATACTCTTTGTTTACATTTCGACTAAGAGTTGATTCATATGGAAATTTCCCGCAAACAAAGAGTGGATTTACTTTACCATTCTCTGTTTTACTTAAGTTTAAATTTTCTTTTGCTCTCTCCTCTAATATTTTTTGTACCCCCAAAAATTCTCTTACGATTTTCTCACTCTTTTCACTCTTGCCTGACTTTTCATAGTCGGAGATTAATCTAGTATACATCATATCCATCAATGAAAAATATCGACGATTGATTTCTTGTTCCAGTTCAGTTCCACTGCTACCGTCCGCTTTTTTTCCATCCTTATCAAATCCTCTTTCATTATATTTTGTACCAGTTACTTTATGAATAGCTTCTCGGTTAAAACCTATGATGTTGTACCCATCACAATCATATCCATCTTTATTAAAAAATAATCCTGTGTCTTTGTGAATGCCTAATTCACTAAACCCGTTTGTATCATATCCTGGCCCAAACAAATTTTTATAGGAGTTGTACATATTAAGTCGCTGAAATAAAGGTTTGAGCACAGGTGGAAGAGTAGTAAGCTGATTGCCAGAAAGATAAAGCGTATTTAACTGAGTAAGAGCACCAAACTCAGGTGGAAGAGTAGTAAGCTGATTGCTAGAAAGATAAAGCTTATTTAACTGAGTAAGAGTACCAAACTCAGGCGGAAGAGTAGTAAGCTTATTGCTAGAAAGATAAAGCTCTTTTAACCGAGTAAGAGTACCAATTGCAGGCGGAAGAGTAGTAAGCTGATTGTTATAAAGATCAAGCTCTTTTAACTGAGTAAGTTTTCCTCCGATCTTCATTTCGTTTGATATTTTAGCTAATATTTCAGGTAATTCATCATCTTTGATATTTTTAGAAGAAAGATTTAATAGTGTAGCATTTGGACTTAGGTTATCGAATATTTTCAAGATTTCCGGTCTGATGGTTGCATGAAGAGTAGTTGATTGTAGGAGTTGAAGAAAGAGTGATACTACAACTATAAAAAGAAAAAGATGTAAGTTGGATTTATTTAATTTAAATTTATTTGGTAGTCTTTGCATTTTTGCGATCCCCTTGTATGTAGGAAAAAAATATATATTACGTAGGAGCATATTTTTTTTCAAATTAGTACTCTACTTCTAGCGACCATCGCAGAAAATAAAAAACATCAACTCTATCGCTTAACTTTCGAATTGATTCTATGGTGGTGAGCTCATTTCACCAATAGTGGCGTTTCGCATGGGACTTCTGGCCTTCGCTCCCCATGTAACCGTTGATATACGTCTCATTCATAATATTTACCGATGACCCCGGTTCTTCTCGTCTCTCATCGCTCGAGCATAGCGACTGCTATTTTTTACGATCCACTATCTTTATCGTATACGTATCGGTAGAAAATATATCTCTCTTGAGTAAATTATTTTTATTTAAATTATTACCGAAGGTTGCCTTTTAGTTTTCTAATCATTTGTGGATGACCATAGATTGACTAATGCTATTGGTGAGGTAAGAAAGCTTTTAATATACCTTTTTTTGTGATATCATAAATTAGTGATATCATAAATTAGTATTACAACGAAAAGTCAGCAAGGAGCGGATTTTGGTGTGGTCAGTGAATATTTCCAAAAAAACAGAAAAAAATATCACAAATCTACCGGAGATTATTCAAAGCTTGGCATTTGTCTTCATTCGGAAGATTGAGATGTTTGGCCCCTACCTTGAGAGATGGGATGAGGCAGAACGTTTGAAATACAAAAATTATGGTAAGCTAAAGGGATCTGATAGTAAGTATCATTGTCATTTAAAAAAAGGCAAACCCACATATGTAGTATGTTGGGAAATTAATAAAAGCGAAATAACGGTGGAGGTTTATTATGTCGGCACTCATGAAAAAGCACCATACTAATAATAATAGTAATGTTGATCTTATAACTGTTAAAATTGAGTCTCCTCGGTTAAAAATTTTTCTGCTTCCCAAAGAAGAGGTTGATGGATTAATTAAGCTTCTAAAGCGCTACCAAGTTGATGAGAAGGATACTGTTCCTTGGAAGGAAGGGTTTAAAGGTCTACTAGAGAAAAGTTCCAGTGGTGGAATCGCTATAAGAGCAGAAAGAGAGATGGCCAAGATGACCCAAGTACAGTTAGCAGAAGAATTAAACGTCACTCAACATGTAATTTCAGAAATGGAAAACGGAAAAAGATCTATCGGTAAGAATATGGCCAAAAAACTTGCAGTAGTGTTCAAAACAGATTACCGCCTTTTTTTGTAATTCTTAAAAGTAGGTGCCATGCTAAAGTAGGTGCCATGCTAAGGGCGATCGCATCTTAATTGTCAGTTATTTAATTGAGAATAAATAGTAATTTATTGACCAGTAGTAGATATATTTATTGATAAATTTTTCATAAAATTCCTTTGAAGTGGGGGGGATTTTATGGA
>JADFZW010000036.1 GCA_015232355.1 Oligoflexia bacterium | reverse complement strand
ATTGACATCGACAAAACCATCCGTCCCACCTTTTTTAGATAAAGTTTATTTCTTAAAAGGTAGATCAATTTGTTTTACTGTCAAAGTCGTTGAAAAATTATCCTGACAGAATCGGTGGAAAGCAACAAGTACTTATTGAGTATGCCCACCATAGTTGGCAGTTTTAAAAAATCAAAATTAAATCAAAATTAAATTAAAATCAAATCATCTTCTAGATATTTCATAAATTTTAAGTACTTCCTGAAATAATTCGCAAAATAAAAAAAGAAATAAAAAATATTATTTTGCGAATTAATCCTCATGTTATAATTCACTTCACTTTTTTTAAACCTTCTAATTTTTCAATTAAGGGGGCCTGTAATCTATGAAGACTTCTTTGTTAATCTCTCAATTTTTAATTCTATTGATTTTTACAGCTTTATCTTACTCTGCTAATCTTTTGGCCGCAAATTCTCCCCAAAGTGCTACTATTAATAGTAGCAGTAAACCATCTCTAAGCGAGAGTGATAAAATTAATATCATTTTATCATTTTCTAAAAAATTACCCTCTGATACTGTCTTTTACAATTGGATGGATCGTTCTAAGGCATTGAAAAAAATTAATGAAAAGGTTTGGAGTGATCAAGATTATCTCAATAAAATTGAAACGGCCAAGAAAGATCCTAATCGAGGAATTTCTTCTCGCTCAGTTGCGGGAATGGGAATCTATTTAGCAGAGGATCCGGCCACTTCTAGTATCTATGGTTGCGAACGCTTTAGCAAAGATCCTGCTTTAGTGGAAATTATTATTGATAAAGGTATGCCTTATATTGATTTGACTAATGAAAATAATGTCGCTGAATTAGCGAAAAAAGGAGTAAGCGTTGATGATGTATACAAATTAAATCCTCCAATGCTTATAAAATATAATTGGCAAAGTAGTTGGTGGGTAATTAAAAGTAACAAAGGAGTACACATCCGTCCATACAGAGGGTATAATCTTCGACCAGAGTTAACTGAAGAATTTGTTCATAAAATAAAATATATCACTCCTCGCAAAGTTTATAAAGAACACATTAGTGAAGCAAAAAGAATGCTTACACATGAAAGTATTGAAGATTCGATTGAACGCAATCGATGGAACATCTGTAGAAAAAAACATCCAAAGTTTTACTACGTGCCATTATCTTCCAACAGTAATTTACCTGAGCTGTTAGGTAATACAAAAAACTATTCTAAATTAGAATCTATTATAAATGAAAACATGCAAGCATTTGTAATCGAAAAACCAAAATATAATTTTCAAACTACTGATTTCCCTATAAGTAGCAAATCTAATTTAGATGGCGTTTGTAAGCACTTTGGTTATTCTAAGCACATTCGTTTGGAAATAAGTAAGAGTATAGGTTTAATAGATTTTTTGCGTCTTGGACTAAGTAGTAATTTACGAATAGTTATCGATGCTAATGGATATCCAAGTACTCAAGAAAAGAACTCTAATTTTATCAAAAATATAACCTGTCAATAATAGATTCCCTTAATAGATTACCTTTTTTCTACTTTTTCATTTATAATTTAAGTCAATAAATTAAAAGTAATGACGATAAGCTTATGTATATAAATTTATTTTGTATGGATATTTTTCTATATTAATAAATCTGGAGGAAGTGATGTTTATCTTATTAAAGTATATTTATTTACTGTTATTTATATCTTTATTTGAATTATTATTAAACTTAGGATTTTTAAATTTTAATTCAAATTTATCTTTTGCCAGTGAAGAAACTAATAGCAATGTAGACTCATTTAAAAAGCATGTTCAAAGTAATGATTTTATTTCCGCAGAAGAGAGTTTAAAAAAAATAACTGGTAAAAATACTCTTGATCCATTTGAAGGAAAATATTCATTAAAGGACATTTCTGAAACTTGGAAAACACTTTACGAAAAAATGCCTCATTTGAAAGAATTAGAAACTATCGCTAACGATGATAAACAATTAGAAGAAAAAGATTACAAAGAGCTTGTAACTAAAACTTATGGAGAGATTGATAGCATAATAAAAAGTAGTAATGGTAAACTAAATCAAGATATCATCAATACACTTTATCGCTCAATTTACGATCTCTCAATAATTAAAGGAAAAACCAAATTTGAAATTAAAGATAAAAAAGATAAAAAAGATAAAAAGAAAAAAGATGGAGAAGAAGATGATGACAAAGCGGTTGATGGAGATCAGCAAGATCAAGATGATAATTCCCCCTGGGAAGAAGAAAGTAATCAATATAAACCTCGTAATAAACCATTTGATAGTGAAGGGAAAAAAGGCAATGATAAAGTATTAATTGAAACCAGTGCTCCTCTAACTTCCCCTCTTCTTGGAAATAATCACTTTGATGTTATCACAGATAAGAGATGGTCGAAAGCAGGTGTAGGTCGAGTGCAAGTTTATAAAGATAGTAAAGAAAAATACTCCTATAGAGTTCACAATTATGGACAAAATAATATTCCACTACCTATTCCTAATGGTTACAGGCCAGTCTCTACATCTCCTGAAATTGTAATAACAGAAAAAAAGAAGGGTGAATATGTTTTAGTAAATAATGGTGGTAAACCTATTACTGAACTGCAAATTATTAAACAAGAGCTAGATGCAAATCCCAATCTTGAGAGTATAATTAAAAAGAAATACTCCTTGGGCACTGGTATTGATAAAAGCAAATGGCCAGTAGAAATTCTTGATCTAATCAGAAACGTCGAAAAAGAGACATCTGATCCTCTCCGACAAGTAAAAAAAATTGCGTCTTATATAAGGAAAAACTTTAATTATTACTCTAAGAAATTAGGTAAAGAAAAATTAGAGGAGGCTGATCGCCTAGTAAGAGAAGCACAAAAAAGTGGTGATCCCGATCCAGTTGCTTTTGCTAAAGCAAGAACTTGTCAGTGCGATGGCGCTGCTTGGATATTAAGTAGTTTGGCAAGAGATTTTCTAGGTATTCCGGCCAGAGTAGTTGCAGGTAGAACGGCCGTTATGAGAGGTAATTTGGCAGTAATTAGAAAAGGAGATCCCAGACATGCATGGATAGAAGTATGGGTAGATGGCCAGGGTTGGATAGAAGTAGATGCCACTCCACCAGAAAGAGATAATAAAAAAGATAAAAAGAAAGATGAAAATACAAAAGATAAATCAAATGATCGTCCAATAGGAAAAAAAGATAAAGGCGAAGATGAGGACAATAGTAAAAAAGATGATGGAGATAAAGGTGAAAAAGAAAAAAAAGATGACAAAAAAGTCGATAAAAAAGACGATCAAAAAGAAGATCAAAATAAAGATAAAGAGAAGGAAAATCCCAAAGAGGAAACCTTGATGGAACAAATTGAAAAGGATATGAGTAAAAACGAAGGAAGATATAATATACCAGTACTTTTAAAAACATATCTTAACGAAAGAATGAAAAGTGTAGCGGAAAAAGTCGCTAATCCACTAAAGAAAGTTGAAGAGATCACAAAATTATTAGAGGAATTAAATACTCTAGGAGAAACATACTATAGTACTAGACCTATTGTGCAAAAAATTGATCAGCTTATGAGAAAGGAACTTAATCGTATTGATGAAATAAAAGATCTAAACATGAGTAAACTTTTTCAATTGATTCAAGAAAAAATTGATACTCAGAAAATTAAGGAAGCATATCATTTAATTCGCATGATAAATCAAGATTTAGAATTTCTACAAAGTGTGCGAGAACTCTCACCCTCTGAAAAACGCTATCATCAATTTATTAATTCGCTTATTACAAAATTACAAGAGATGAAACATAAGGATTCTGATAAATTTTCCATGAGCGATAAGTTCTGGAAAAAACTTCCAGGAAATATTTCCAAAACATTAATCAAAGAAAAGTATGGTGAAGGTGTAATGACATTAGGTCATCCGGCCAACATCCAACTTGCAAATGATTTAGAGAGTGGTAAATTATTAGATTTTGAAAATCTAACAAAAGTTAGCGAGTTCACTAAATTACTACTGCAAAGATCTCATAAACCACAATATGAGATGATCTATTTTGGCAAAGAAACGGCCAAAAAACAAAAACGTCCAGTGGTGGTTACTGTAAAAGATATTACTGATTTAACTAGAGCAATTCTTCCTCTTAAACCAATGGATGAATTAATGGATGATTGTATTAATGATAAACTCTACTACTATGGTTATCGCAGACCAATTCAAAAATCCAATCCTGTCTCTACCAATGAAGAGATTTTAACAATTGCCTTAGTAGATGAATCCGGATCGATGAATGGAGCAAGAACCACTATGGCGCAAACTATGATCGCTTCTTTTATTGATCATGCCAGAGCAGAAAACACTAGTAAACTAAAACACGATGTAATAGTAATTCCATTTTCAGATGACTTGGGTAAATTAATCACTGTTAGTAGCAATCAAGATGCCCAGAAATATCTATCAGATGCTGTAACAAACAAACTAGGAATTATTAATGGTGGAACTGATATTGAAAAAGCGCTAATAAAAGCATATGAAGAAATTGCTAAGGGATTTAGTGAACCAAAAGATAAAAAAGATAAAAAGAAAGTTGATTTAAGAAGGGCCAATATTTGGCTTATTACAGATGGTGGGTCACCAATTAATGCCCAACGCTTGAAAGAGGCCAAGAGTAAAATACCCCCAAATGTTGAAATCAATTTAAACGTAGTCTTTGTAGGAGATAAAAATCAAGAACTAATTGATTTCTTAGAAAAGCAAAATCCAGATAAACCAAAATTTATAAAACATATTGATGATAGCAAGTTAAATACTTTAATGTCTAAAACCAAAGAGGAGTTGTCCGCAAAAGATAGTTTTGCTACTGATAAAAGTTCTTTACAACTTGATCACCTACTCCTCTCTGGCTTAAGAAGAATAGGCGATTTAGGATCAAGTTTAGAACCATTAAAGGAAAATGAATATGAACAAGATAAAGAGTTGCAAAAATTAAAATCTAAAATCAATTGGGATCAAAGCAAAAATCCACCAGAACGTAATATTGAACTCTCAATTCTTATAGAGCATTTAGGCAAACATAAAAAAGAGCTTAAAGAGAAGGGAATTTATAAGGGAGCAATTGTTAAAATTTTAAAACAAACAGAGGATACCTTATCTAAGTTAAATCCAATTGATTATGGTAATTTAATGGATTTTTTAAAAGAGTAATCTATTTTTTACTTGTACACAATTCAAAATATTTTTTCTCTAGCGCTCTACTTCCTCTAACTTTATCTTCCATGTCTTTCCATTCATCTTGTTTTAAATTGATAGATTGTTGTGATTTTAAATTATATTCACCATCATAAACCATCTTTTCTTTTATCAATCTATTTAAATGGATCATCATGAAATCCTTAGAGGAATTAAGTGACATCTGTGGATTATCCAAAGGAGTCGCTGTATTTAGAATTAATGATTCTATATGTTTCATGTACTCGCTTATAGAATCATTTTTTAATTTTTGATTATTAAATTTTTTAATTACATCATTATCAAACAAGGATTCATTATAGCTTACATACTTTTTATTAGCTCCATTGTCATCATTAATTACATACACCTCTTCTAAAACTAACTTTCTACAGATATTGTAATTTTCATTACCCTTTGCAATTTTATAGTACTTTTTTACCTCTGCATAATGGTCATCATATTCATTTCTAAATCTATCACCCTCTTCATTTTTATATGCTTTTATTACTAATGCAAATGAATTAAATTGATTTGATAATTCTTTATAATCCTCTTTTTTTAGTAATCCTTTTTGAGAATCAAAGAGTATCCTCTCAAGCTTTGGCATATTACTTATCTCTTGATAACCATCCTCTAATAATCTTTTTATCTTTTCTATTTCATTTTTAGTTTTTTCATCTTTTTTCATATTCAACTTAGATAGCACTTCATCTCTTATCATTATTTTTAACTTTTTAATTTCACTAATGTAATCATACTTTTCTTTCTTACCATTCTTGCCATTATTTCCTACTCCTATTCCCACATAGGTTATTCTATCTGTTACAAATTTATGAAACATCTGTTTCCACTCCTTCCCATTATTTCTACCATCGCTTGCAATTTTCACGCAAGCACGAATCTTCTCCTCAATCATTTCTCGAATTACATCCTTACTCTCTTCCTCAAACGAACGGCATAGTTTAGCATTTTCAATTTTACAACTCATATTTTCTTTTTTCACTTGCTTCATTCTGTCAATAAAAACTTTTGCCGCCTTTAATCTCTGATTAATTACTAAGTCGCGAGTTTGAATTACTTGATTTCGATAATTATTTTGAAACTCCTCCATAGTTTTAAGACTGGTCAGCAACTCACTTATATTAATACAAATATTTTTAGCAGCACTGTAATTATTCTCAATCCAATTTTTAACTTTACTTAAATTTTGATTACTATCTTTTATTTCACTAATTTCAAGAATTACTTTTTTTAAATTCAACACTAATTCATCAGATACTTTAAATAGCATGCCACTATTTGCTAATATCTTCTTTCCTTTATCTTCAACACAATCAACATTTTCTTGTGAAATCTTTTTTCCTGAAATTTTTTGTAATTTTTGTTCTTCTCTTACTCTATGAAGGATCTCCTCCTTTTCTGAATCCATTATCAATATATTTCCTTCATTATCAGCAAGAACCTCTTTGATTTGCATTGAAAGATTATCGACAGATATTCCACTCTTATTTAACATGCTCTTGGCGTCCAATAATGCTCTTATAATATTTTTAATGTTATTGGAACCTTCAAATATCTTTTGATAGTACTCTGCTGCTTTCAAAATCTCATTTCTAAACTCTTGTTGTTTTTTTTGTTCTTCTAAATCACTCTTGTATATATCATTGATTTTCTCCACCATTTTTCCTATTACCCATCTACTTACATCAAGCATTCCTTTCATTACTCCCACGCCTAAAGTCCCGCTGGCAGCAACTAAAAAAACTGTGGCCGCAATATTAACTGGTGTTAGATATTTAAGAGTAGTGGTTATAATATCGTTAGTCTTACCCCAAGTATCTTTTATCTGGTTTGCGGTATCCATTGCACCGTTTGCTGTTTTCATAACATCATCTACTTTGTTAAATGCTTGATTGCTAATTGTAGTGGCCGTTTTAGTGGTGGTATTTATGGTATCTATTAACTTAGTAATTTTATCATTGGAGGTACTCCAATTGCTAGTTATGGTTGGAAGTGTTTGATTAAAACTGCTTAAGTTGTTATTTAATAAATCAAATTTTTCAAAACTACCAACCAATCCTTTTAAATTTTTATTAACCTCATCAAATTTTTCTAATGAGCTCTTCATAACTGTAGTTGTATTGTTAAGTCCAGTGGTAATTCCACTTCCTGTTGTACTAATACTTCCTCCTAAATTATTTAATCCTTCAGAAGTTTTTATTAATGCTTCAGTTGATTTACCCACATTTAGATTTAAATTGGCCATATTAGCATTTAATGCCCCCATCTCTTTAGTAAGTCCTGCATTTGGATCTACTACTGGATTCGTAGGGTTCATAGGATTAGTTGGATTTGTAGGATTTGTAATAGGAAAATCCAAACCGCACAACGCTGGTAATGATGACAATATCAACATCATCATTATCAACAAAGTTAAAACAATAAAATATATTTTGTTAAATTTAAAGTTTAACTCTCTCATAGTTAATCCTCCTAAAAAAATGCTTATTTATGTTTGTTATACTTAATATTTTAATATAGACAAAGAAAGCACTTAAATTCTTTTATGAAAAAAAATGATTATCTTTGAAGTTTAGAAGAGCTACCTTTTTATTATTTACGAATAATCTTTTTATTTATTGCCTCTAAAAATCATCATGGGAATGAAGATGTAAAAGTAAAAACTGCTAACTAAAAATTATTTATTTAATTTCATCTTCTTGAAATCAAAGGATCCATGAAAATAAAGTAGTAATATTTAGAATATATAAATAAATTAGAGATACTATTGTAACAATAATAGCGATGATATTGATCATATTTATCGAGGGAACAATGAACAGATCAAATATTTACAATCTATGCTTATATTACTTATATTGCCTATGTTTACTCTTAACTTTCTCTTTACTTCATTCTCCACTTGTCTTGGTCTTGGCCAGTGAACAAAGTAGTAAGAAAGAGGAAACTTTGTCTACCTCAATTAATAATTGGTTTTATAATATTCATACAAATCTATCGTATAAACAAATGAATAGCAAAATTCAAACAGTTGAAACTAATTTGTTAAAACAATTACATAATTCAATTAAAACTAAATTAATTCTTGATACAACAATTAATTATCTTACGGAAAATAAATATAATCTATTGGCCGGTATCAGAAATTGCAAACTCTTTTTAAGTTCGCCTAAAAAACGAGAGACACACCCATTTGATATTATTTGGAAACACTACGATGGAACATTTATTGAAAATATATCCTCTATTACCTTTCCCCAAAAAACATCTATGCTTATAAATGATAGCATCTATTTTATGTTTGACAGTGAAAAATCTAAAGATACTTTTTTGAAATCATTTAATAAATTGAAACAAAAATGCATTTTAAAAAATGAGTTATTAACAAACCTTGCTCGAAAAGAGTTTGAAAGTAATTCTCAACTATATTCTTGTTCTAGTGTAAATATTCCTCTAAATATAAACGACATAAAGGAATTTGATTATATTAAATTTTATTCTATTGCAAATAACCTGCAAATTTCTGAAGCAACCAATATGCTTAATAAATTTATAACTAAATACTCAGAATATGATAACTTTGGAAAAAAATTCTCTAAAAACAATATCGATAAAATTATTAATTGGTCAGCTGAATTTATTGAGCTTCTAAAAAGCAGACCAGATCTTTTAACCACTCTCGATATTGAAAAATTTTTTAGTGCCCTTAAACAAAGCATGTATGTATTAAGTTCAAAACCTATTCTCTTAGCATCTTTTTTGGATGTTTTTTTTAAAGAGATGCAAGATAATTTGCTTATTCTATTAAGAAAAAGTTCTCTCATTCAAGATAATGAACTTTTTTCTTTCTATTCTAAAGAGACATCACTAGATAGTTTCTACTCCTTTTTACGTAAGGAAAGTGCTATTTTATGGATTACATCTCAACAACAAAAAATGTTCAATGAACGCTTGGAAAAGAGTAAGCGCAAATTAAATTCAAATAAAGAAAATGATCAAATAGAGTTTAACAAAATTGAGAAAGAACAAAAATCTTTAAATCAACTAGCAAATATTATGTTAGATCAAAGCAAATTTAGAATTAAACTTGCTATGGAAATTTTCAAGCGCACAAATGGATCATCTATTGATGTAGAGAAAGAATTACTGCAAAGGATGGAAGATCCCATCCGTAATCCTCAAACTAAACAAATAACAGATCCAAAATATGATTCTAAAAAAGATCTAACATTTTATTGGGCCTATGGATCAGTTGGGATAGTTTTAAAGGGAATGATTAAATATCTACACAAATTAGCAAAAAATCCTTCTCTTTATGAGAGAAAAATTATGCATGAAAAAATTGAAAATGATATTTTAGTAAAGATAAGTGAAATAGCAAAAAGTAATAATGGGCCAGCAAGCAGAATGCTACTATCTGAATTATTTTTTAACATATCTCAGGAAAAAATTCCTTCATATGAAAATATCAGTATGTTAGATGAGTTTATTTTAAATGATGAGGAGTTGGAAATGCGTATGGAAAAAACTAAAGAATAATAACTTTCTTGCGGCCTCTCGCGGTCACTATAGGCCACTATAGTTCTTTAAACGAGTCATCATCGAGTAAAACATCAAAGCGAATTCCGAAACCATGTTCATTTAATGGTCCCTGATTTTTTAACCAAACTACTTTAGCGTTTCCAGTGGTGATTAGTTTATAATAACGGGTGAGTAATTCAAATGTAATAATCTCACCAATACGAGGCATGAATGGAGAACTAATAAATGCTCCGCCCATCCCAATATCTTTAACTTTGCATGAATAAGATCCTCTCTTTATACTACTATAGATTCTTGATTCAAGAGATACGCTTTTTCGTGGATATTTTCTACGTTCGTGACCATACTTAAACATATCCATGTTTAAATTCATTTTGCCCTCCTTTTAAATAAGTATTAATTTAATTTTAATTTAATTTTAATTTAATTCTAGTTTAAAATTTTATTCCGATATTGAGAGCAATTTGTTGTTCACTAGAACTAGTTTCTCCCAGAGTTGTTTTATTAATACTCAATGTAGGTCCAAGATAAAGATGTCTCTTTATCGCTACAAACATAAGATATCCGGTGATAGTCAAGCATTTTTCTTTTAATTCACCTGAACTTGAATCTGAAGACGTAGTACCTGTAACAGTGATAGGGTATTTATCGCTTGATTGCACAGATCCGCCTATGGCGATACCGTTAACTGAACCAAGGGTAAGTTGATCAAAGAGCTTTCCTATAAATAAAGAATCTGCGCTAAATAGTAGAGTGCGTGTCTTTGAATGATAATTGCTTCCATTCGGAGATGAAGTAGGAGATGAAGTTGAAGATGATGATGCCACTACTGATTCTGGTGAAAAGATATAAGCAGTCTCTAAACGTAAAGCTATTGGAGTATTGGCCATAGAGGAAAAGGATATTCCAATATAGGAGTCTGTCCAAGAATTATCAGAGAGGTATGTTTGTTTATTTTTAATATAAGTGTTACCCACGCCAAGATAGAAATACTTAAACATATTAAGTCCAATTCCAATCCCGCTATATTGATTACTTTTTTCTTGGTCTAAAGTTTGTCTTTTATCTTTTGCAAAATTAAATCCTAAAGATAAAAAGGAAAGAAAATTGTAAGCAATGCTAATAGAGTATTCATCATCTTTGCTGGTACTTTTAAAAACTGAGTTTTTAATTTTTTCATCACGAGAAGAGGTTCTTTGTATTAATGAACAACCCTCTATTCCTAATCCATGAAAGTTATAGGATGCTAATATATTGCTGGCGTAGATATCCTCACTCTCTCTTACAATAGGGCCGAAGAAAGATTCTTTGCGTCCTTGTGATAGTTTAGTTGCAATTTTTCCACCATTGCTATTGCTATTGATATTGATATTGCTATTACCGATGCTAACTACGGCAGGATTGATATTTTTTACAGTAGGATCAAATGAAGGAGAAGCAACTTGTGCATAAATATTATTGCTAGAAAAAAATGCAAAAGCGAAGAAAGCAAAGAAGGCAAAGAATAAAATTGAGAGGAGAAATGGAGAAAATAAAAGAGCAATTGGCACCATCAAAGTTAGTAGTGGATATTTAACTATTGGGATAGTGATAAAAACTATAGGAGTTAAAATTATTTTAGATATTGTTTTTAGAGTAGGGTTATGTTGTATAAGATGGGCCAGCAGAGGAGAGGAGTTTTCATAGTAGGAGATAAAGAGACGACCGAGATAAAATTTTTTTAAAATCTTATCTCTAAATTCTCGCAATGTTTGTACATGAGGATCAAGGTAAGAACCATAGGCGGCCGATGCTACAAAACAAGCGGATAATTTTGCGCTCTTTTCATTGGTTGTATCTGCTAAACATCCAACACCTGTGCTGAGGTTGTTGAAGGTGTTGATATCGTAACTACTTTGAGCAGGATAGTAGTTGGCCACGGTAACTCTAGTTTCATTTAATCTGGAAACACTATCAGCAATGTTGGCAATTCCTAGAGGTAAACCACTGTAGCGTACTCTGGGGGTTGAAAAGTATGGAATACGAGGGCAGTAAAAACCAGAGTTCGCACACTCAGTATTGTAGGCCATAATATCTCGAACTTTTAGAGCAGCATTGGTATAACCGTAAGCAGCTTTGTTTGGTGCTTCTGAATTATAAAATGAGAGCTCTTCTTGATAGCGATCATGAAAGAGTGAAAAGTTATGTCCAATTTCATGAATTGAACTAGTAGGAACACAGCTCTTAATTACAACAGAGAAACCATATTCTGCACTTAGAGTGTAGTATCCTATTCCACAGACGTCTGTATTGTTTAAAACCCACATTTGTACTAAATCGGCCCCGTAGGTTGATCTTAGAGCGGAAACCTCGCTACTTGTGGTTAAATTAGTTAAATCAAGAGTGGAGTTTTTTGTTTCAGTGTAGGAGATTTCTCCAGAGTAGACTAATCTTAAGCGAAATTGTACACAGCTTTGTTCTAATACTTGGTTAGCATATTGAACATTATTTACTATTTCAGCAGTGATATCGGTGGAGGATTTTTTTACATCGCTGGTATAGACAATCATTAGATCCACTATACTACCATCTTCATTACTACTGTGAACTGGGGTTGAAGTATTATTGGTGTTAGTTGTTCCATTTATGATAGAGAGAGGATTGCTTGGATTGCTTGGATTGTTAAGATTGTTAAGTTTGCTCTGTCTGATAAGTTCGGCCAGTTCGGGAGTGACTTTTACTGTATCTTTGATCTTTGTTCCATTGATCATTTCATCAGGACTCTCTTGGTGATTTTCAGAGATTTTGTTTAGAGTATAAAAACCCTTTCCGATATGTTTTATTGAATAGGAATTTGATATGGAGTCAATTTGCGCAACAATCATATCTTCATTGTAAAAGGTGATAGCAATTAAGCTAATATGGTTAGAGATATCTTCTCCAATCCATGTATAATATTTTTTTCCATTAATAATATTTTCAAAAACTCTTATTTTCTTTAGTACAAGATTGAGATTTGCATTAGCATTTTGATGGTCAGATGAGATGTTAACTACAATAGTATCTTCAACAGCATTGTGATTAATAATATTTTTTATTAATGGATTTAACTTTACGACTTTTGCTTTTGCAGAGATTTTTTTAATTAATTCAGAGTCTTGTTCAATTATTTTCAAATCATCTTCGGAGATATCTCTCAGAAGAACTAGATTTTTTACATTATCTTTATCGTTATCTTTATCGTTATCTTTGGCCAGTGAATTTGAATGCAGAATTAAAACTAGAAGTAAAGTTGAAGCTAAAGTATATAAAAACATACTGGTAAAGTTCATGATAGATACCAAAATCTTTCGTAACAATTAATTTTACAAGGAGGAATCAAAGTTACCACGACATCTACAAAAACTTAAACCAGTACGTATTTTTTTAGTACTAATATATTTATATTAAGTACTAAATTAGATCGATTATTAATTAGATTATTAATTTCCACCACCTGCTGGAGCTGCCGCTGGTTGTCCGCCTGCTGGCTGAGCTGCTGCATTTTGATCAGCTGGTGCTGCTGCTGTTGTACCGTCTGCTTTCTTAAAGATTGCTTTAATGTTTTTGTTAGCATCCATTACAACTTGTGCCATGTTGTTTGTTCCAACTAGATCGCCTTCCCATCTGTCAAAAGCGAAACCTGCATTTGCATTTCCGTTCAATTCAATAGTTGCGCCTTTATCAAAAGCACCATTAGCTGGAGTGATTGTACCTGCGCCTTCTGGCTCAACTACTACGTTTAGTAAGAATGTAACTTTTGCTTGAGCTGCTGGGTTGTTAGCATCTGCTGGATTAGTAGCAGGAGCTTCTTCTTTCTTAGTACAGCTAAATGCTACCAATAGAGCAGCTGACATTGTGAAAAGTACAAGTAATTTTTTCATTTGCAAGGCCTCCAAAAATAAAAATAATAATAATAAAAAAAAATAAAAAAATATTAAAGACACAAATAATGATAAAAACATACCTAGATAATATACATAACATAAAATATTATCTGTATTATTTGCATTATCTTGTAATATCTGACAACGCTATAAAACTAATAATCTTAGTTCATTTTGTCTATACTTTTATTTAATTATGTTTATGTGGATGGTGTGATAAGGATTGCGTAAAAATCTCCATCATTATCAGTTACTACGTTAACAGAGATATCTTTATTTTTGTGAGATATTTGTTGTGAGAGGGAACTCCAGAAGTTATAGCATTCTGAATTATTATTTCCAAAAGGACCATGAAGAACTGCAAATGATGATTTATTTTTTATATTAAGCACTTTTATCACTCTATCAATAAATGATTGAGCACTTTTAGAATCTGAGCAATTTAATGAGCAATCAACTCCTCCACAGGTGATTTTAGGATTCTTGCGATCGCAGTGACACATTCCTCTTTTCATAACAATAGCATCAAAGGTCTCTCCTTTTTTAAAGGGAAATTTTTTATTATGATCAATGTGTTGAGAGATTAAATTTTTCGAGACAATTTTTCCTTTGATATCATAATCTGTTTGATATAGTTTTACTCCACGTTTTTCTCCAAAGAATTTTTTTTGTAATAACTTTGCTCCAGATTCCCAAGGATTTTTTTTGTTTTTATCTGGCCGTTCCATGTCTCCTAAAAATAATATTTTTTTAACTGCATTTTTTGCTAAAACTGCTTGGTGATAGGGAGTTGAGCAAGTTTTATTTTTAAGGCAATAGTTAAAATGATAATCAATTACTTTATCAATAAAATCTCTTCTCACTTTCTCAATAATCAAAGCATTTTGTGTTATGGAATTTGTGAGGGATGTGCAGTTACTACTACTATTGTTGGGATTAACATAATCAATACAATTAACACAATTAACTTTTTCAATTTCAGTGGAAATTTCCTTTGAAGCAAATACAATATTTGAGTTATCAAATACAAATAGTTGAATTAGAAGTAGAAGTAGAATTCGAATAAGAGTACTTATGTTATTCATGGCCATAATTTAATTTAGTTACTTAATTAGTTACTTAATTTATATTAATCGCTAGTCATAACCCATAGTGGACGATCTTCAAAATTTTTATAATTTGGTCTGTATCTTTCGGTATCGTAGAATTTGTGAACATCAACAATCTTTTTACAACTAGTAACGATGTTTACAGGCACACTCTCATAACGACCATTTCTTAATGAAACCATTCTACCAAATTTTCCAGATTCAATTAAGTTAAGGGCCACATTTCCAAATGCCATTGAGGCAACGGAGTCAACTGCATCTGGATCACCAGAACGAACTAGATAACCTAATCGTTGTGTAATGGTGTCAATCTCTTTGCCATTGTTAAATTCAGAGGAGAGTTTCTTTAATTGATGAGAAACAATATCACCTATACCACCTAACTTTTTATGTCCAAATCCATCAGTCTCCTCGCTTAAGAATACCATATCATTTGTACCTTCAAACATTGCACCTTCAGAGACAAGTACCACAGAGTAGTGGCTTGGATCACGTTTGCGGTCATCAACTAAGAGTTCAGTTAATCGTCTGATATCAAATTTATATTCTGGAATTACACAACGATTGGCAGCTCCGGCCATAGTAGGAATTAGAGCGGTGTAACCTGCGTATCTTCCAAATGCTTCCATTACTAAAAAGCGCTCGTGAGAGCCAGCACAAGTTCTTAGTTGATGAGCAAGTTCAATTGTTCGAGTAATACAAGTACTAAAGCCGATACAATAATCAGTTCCAGGAATGTCATTATCCATGGTTTTAGGAATGGCCACAACTTTAAATCCTTGAGTGTGTAAATGAACTCCGAAACTTAAAGTATCATCTCCACCAATAGGAATAAGAAAATTTATATTTAAGTGTTCTAAGTTTTTTAATACTTCGGGAGTAAGATCATTCATTTCAGCATTGTATTGTTCTCTTAAGTGATGAGGCACTTTATTTTTCTTTACTCTTATAGGATTAGTTCGAGAGCTATGTAAAAAAGTTCCTCCTCGACGAGCTATTTTACTAACACCTACTTTATCTAAAACGATACAGTATTCTTGCTCTTCAACTTTTTTACTGCGATCAATGTTTATTAATCCTTCCCATCCATTCTTTATTCCAATTACATTGAAACCATCTTGGATTGCTCGAATGGTTACCGCGCGAATGGCAGGATTTAATCCTGGTACATCTCCACCGCCAGTTAATATTCCAATTGTTCCTCTTTTTGCTGCTTGCATTTTTTTCTCCCAATTAAGGTTTAATTTACAAATTCCTACGTCAATTATATCGTAATATTTTTATATTATATTTAATTTAATTTTCCATTTTTTATTAAATTTTTATTTTTTTATTTTTTAATTTAATATTATTTACTATAAAAAAAGATATGAAAAAATTCGCTGGATATATTCTATATATTTTATTGCGTATATTGGGATGGAGTTACCGATTTAAATATGTAGGTAAAGAAAATTTATTGTTGGCGCAAAATAGTAACGAACCTAAAAATAAACTTAATAATCATCTAGTGGCCTGTTGGCATGAACACATGGTGGGCGCACTCTTAAGTCATTTAGGTCAGACCTACTGTTTAATGGCATCTCTTTCTAAAGATGGAGAGTGGGCGGCGATAGTTGTAAAGAAGATGGGTTACATTGCGGTCAGGGGAAGTTCAAGTAGGAGAGGAGGAGCGGCAAGAAGTGAAATGTTGGAGAGTGTACTAAGAGGAATTCCAGCAGCGATAACTGTTGATGGACCTAGAGGACCGAGGAGAGTATGTCGTGCAGGGATTGTTGATATTGCTATGAAATCTGGAGTGCCAATCGTACCACTAGTTCTAGTTGCCAGTAGAGAATATGTTTTCAAAAAGAGTTGGGATCAATTTAAATTACCACTTCCTTTTGCAAAAGTAATTGTTTACTACGATACTCCTATTGTTGTTCCCTCGAATCTTTCAGAAGAGGAATTTAATCAATACTTACTAAAGGTGGATCGACAATTACTAGATTCAGAGAAAATTGCTCAAAGAATGCTCTCAAAAATGTAATGCTACAAAAATGTAAATTATCTATTTTTTATTATCACCTCCGAATGGTACTGCTATTGAAATAAATATCTCAGACATATTTAATTCTCTACCACCATCGAGGTTATATCTTGTTCCACTTAGCTTGATTATTTTGTATACTAATTTTCTATATTCAGCAGAGAGAGTTAAATGAGAAAGTATTCTGTATCCAAGAGCTACTGCTCCTCCCATTCCTTGATAAGTATCTCCATTAGAATATGGTCCCTGGTCATCTTTTTTCTTTAATTCACTATAAAAAAATGTGGATCTAAAAAAAAATCCCATACTAAACTCATATCCAGAGCAAAGCCCATACAAACTTCCATCTAGTTTTTGTGATTCATCGGTTACACCAGCAACAGTTGGATCTTCGCCTTTAAGCTCATATTTCATTTGGGTGTATTCAAGTGAAGCAAAGGGCCCGTTAAAAGTGAAACCTAATCTTGCTCCATAACCAGGAGAGCTGTACTTCCATTTGTAAGTTGTGTTAGTGGAGTTCTCTTTTTTGTCAGCTTTTCCATTAAGTGCATATCCAACAAATGGTTCGAAGTAAATTGAGGAGAAGCAGTTCTTTATAGGAAGAAGTATTGTAATGGTTAATATTAATATAAAAAATAGATTAGAGGATAGAATATCAGACAATTTTAAATTGAATTTGAACATACTAATTTATCCAATTACGGAGTATTAATTTGATTAATTTAAGAAAAAAGATATATAGATTATCTCGTTGAAAAAACATTTAATCAAGAACAATTAACCTTAATTATTTCGAGAATTAGAATTTAATAGCAAACATAGGAATCACTAAAGATACCAAGCACATTGAAAAAATTGCTTCTAAATTAAATTATTGAATTCCAAAATAAAAAGTTGATTAGAGCGAACCATCCTGTTTTAGAAATTTCACTTACATCCACTATTGCAAAAAAAAAAGATGAAATAATATTACTGATCCACAAACAACTGGCGGAAAAAGTTTTAAGATTTATCCTAGAAAAAAAGAACATAGTAGGATGAAGATACCATAGGAAATGATTGCCAATATCTAACATTGCTATCGGCATGCAGACTCAATACTTGAATATTCTTGTTTGTTAATATTAAATAGATGTTAGTGAGATGTTAATGAGACCTATTACAATTGTCAGTCACTAGTACCACTTGCTCCACTTACACTCTACTTGACAATTAGCTTTGCTAAATACTCTTCCAGCACCACTTGGAAAATCGTATCTATAAAGATGGGCATTGAATTCATAATTATCATTTGGAAAGAGATAGATGCCACTGAGTTCTTCAGTGACTACCTCGCCGTTAAGAGCGTATGCGTTCATTTTAGCTGAGCAGATGATAGGTGTAGTGAAAGTGTTGCTAATGATCGCTGTGGCCTTTGCACCACTTGAATTATGACTTAAAACGATAGTAGGGGTGATTTCAAATGCATGAGAGGTGAAAGAGAAAGATAGAGAGAGTAATAAAGTAGAAAGAGTGAAAATTACAGGCAAGTAGATAGCATTGATAACATTGATAATTTTTTTCATAAGAACTCCTTGTTAAGAAATTTATATTATTTGTTCACTTGATCTCTAGCTTAATCCATTATTTTAGTTATCCAACTGGTGCCATTTTGTATATCACAGGTAAAAATTAGTCAATTAATTTATTTTTCATTGATCAGTTTAATAGAGATTATAAAGAGATTTAAAAATTGACTTTTATTCAATCATCAATTGTGATAGATTGCCCGGTCGTTGACTATTGTTAATTGACGTTTGATTGACGTTTATTTAAGTAAAATTACAAGGAGTATATTCAAAATGAAAAATCAAATGAGAAAAAAAATTTTTAGGATTCAAACAGTATCTTTTCTTAATTTAATCTTTTTTTTATCTTTAACTTTCTCTTTAACTTTCTCTTTTATCCAATCGATGCAAACTGTTTTAGCAGCTGATTTTGATGAATTTACCTTAGAAAATGTTGGCAACTTCGGAACTTGTATAATTAATCCTCGAGGCATGGAACCAAGACCAGATGTCAGCAAATGGCAATTATCTAGAGAGCAAAATTGGACTATTGATATTGTTCCCAGCGAAGGTCAGCACTTAGTGGAAATTGTTGTTGATGGAGTTTCATTTCAGATTAAAGATACTAAAATTCCCCAGGAGCTAGCATTTAATGCCAATTCAGGAAATCATACCATCATTGCAAAGTGTGCACGAGAGATAGTGGTTATCAGATCAAGTATAGGTCCTAGTGATAATGATTCAACTTCTGAGTACTATAAAAATTGTGGTACTTTTAGGGCCAAAGGGGGAGAAGCTTTCCCTTGTGAGCGAACTATCAACGTTGCTAAGGGTGATGATAAAATCATAGCTTACTATCCAGATGCAGGGTATATTGTCTATAATGTAATAGTTGATGGAAAAACAGTTGGGGCCACCACCAGTTATCAATTCAAAAATCTTCAAACAGCACATGCCATTCATGCCACATTTAAAAAAGTTTCAAGATAAGTTTTAAATAAAAATTATTTTTACTGTCACAAATATTTGTCTCAAATAAAAATTATTGAGAAAAAATATTTTATTTAAATTTCCCCTTAGTATTTTAAATTACTAACAAATTAAAAAAATCAACAGAAAATTCATTCGTAAATAATTTTTAATCGTAAAATAAAATTCGTTACTAAAATTACTATTAGATAAAAATACAGTTCATTAATGGAGAGTAAAAAATGAAATATTGTATAAAACATATGATGTTATCTGTTGTTACTGTAATGGTGATGATGATAGTGGGAGTATGGGCCAAGGTTTATCTGCTACTACCGTTGTCGCTATCACTATCTGCTTTAGCAAGCGAAGATGATAAATTTGAAAATAAATTACATCTGCAACCTCGTAGTAAATCTTTTACCGATAGCAGATTAGATAGAAAGGATAATATTGTAAATAATACGACTGTAGCTAGAGCAAAAAGTTTTAGTAATGTTGACATTGAAATGAGAAAAATGCTGCCAAAACATAAAGTGAAAGAAAAAGAAAAAGAAAAAGAAAAAGAAAAAGAAGAATTTGTTAAAAAAGAATTGGTCAAAAAAGAATCGGTCCCAAAAGTTGAGATAATTAAAATTAAAATAGGTGAAGGCAAAAAGAAAAGAGCAGATATAAAAGAATTATTGATATTGCAAAAAGAAAAAGAAGAGCAACAATATCAAAGACTGATAGAGGAAAAGGTAAAACAAAAGAAACGTATAGAGGAGATAAGAGATAAGTTAAGCAAAACTCATCCAGGATTAAAAAAGGAGGGGGTTGATCCGCTTATGGATATTTATACAAATTTTGTTTTAAAACGACCTCCAAAGAAAAAGCCAACCATTTTAAAATTTTATAGTACATCGGGTATTGGTAAAAATGAACTAATAAAAAATTTCATAGAGGAAACAAATTGGGGGGATTATTATTACTATCGTTTAACCGATAGGGATCAAGTTCATCTTGATATAGAAGCAATAATAAAAGCTCAAGAGCTGAGAAAAGAGGGTGATCCACCATCTATTATAGTATTTGATGAAGTTCAAAATAATTTAACCCTAGATGAGATAGATGAATTGGATAATAAAAATGAATTAGAACAAAAGAGAAAAAATGAAGAGCTTTTAAAAACGCTTCAAACACTTAAGGGTGAAAAGAGTACATCGGAAGTAGAGAATGTAATAAATAATTTTGGGAATGGAAGAGATCAATTGTCTAGAGGAAAGAATACTAATTTAAAAAAGCGTGCCAAGGAGCATTCCAAACTTTGGAATATTGCTGATGGTTCACTTACCAGGGATATAAATCAAGAAATTGATGATCACATAGAGGAGTTAAATGATTCAAAATTTCTTGCTCAATTAATTGGAAGTCTTAAGCGTGAATGGAATGATCATAAGTCGTATGTGAAAAAGATAGAGGATAATATTATTAAAATCTCAGAAGAGATTGATTTGTTAAATATGCGAATAACTAAAAATCCTATAAATAAGTCAGATCTGGAATTAAAAAGAACGGATTTAACCAACAGAAAGAATTCAATGGAAAAAACATTGGATTCTATTCTTGAAAGAGATGGAAAATACGATAGTGATCATAAGGATCTTCAGAGTAGAATTCAAAAAAATATTCAAGATGAAGAGATATTTAGTGATCATTTGGCCGCCTTAAACGAGATTGTAGAAACTGTTGCTAAAAGGGGAGGAGTTAAGGGTAAGTGGAATTTGTTAGGTAAATACGCAGGTCTTAAAACCAGAGAGTTAGTGGATGCCTATACTAGCGATCCAGATACTTTTGTTAAAACACTTAAAGAAAATCGAGAGCATCTTCCTCCTGTACGCATTGAAAATAAATTTGATGCCAACACCATAATAATCTTTTTAGGTAATCCAGAAAAATTAATTGTTCAAGCGAGAGAAAAATCTAAAAGCGGAAAAGGAAATGTTACACCAGAAGAGCTAAGAGGAATAGTTAGCAATATGTTACGAGAAAATAAGTTTCAAGAGGAGTTTGAATTGCCGAGATTTGCCTATAGTAAAAAATCCTATGATGCTTTTAAATCTCGTCTTGGCGATACTAGTATGATTTTACCCTACACCTCGGAAACTTGGAAAAAAATTTATAGTAATCAATTAAATAAAGATATTATGAATACTATAAAAGAACTGCAAAAATATTGTAAAAAATTTGGATGGAGAGATGCTCGCAAAATTGAATTTGCATATGATTCCAATGTGATTGAAATGTTATTTAATGAGTTTGTTAATCCTTTGAGTGGAATTAGACCATTTATTGATGGCAAGGATACACTATTAAATACGATGTGGAATAAAATTGAATTTAAACTAATTGAGTATGCAAATGAGAGTAAAAATGCAGGAGTTGAAGGAGAAAAAAATATTAAAGAGCTTTGTGATAACTTAACAAAAGCATCTATAACCTATGATAGTAAAACCCAATCATTTATTATAAATAATAGAGAGACAAAAAAACCTATCATAACTCCAATATTTATTGGTAATAAATTAAATAAGAGATCTCAGGACAGTTCAAAAGATTCTTCTAAAGGATTTGATGCCAACATTCTAGCAGGATATGAAACTTTGCGAGCAGCAGTTGCCAGATCAATTCCCAAAGAGATTGTATCAGGCCACTACAGAACTTTAAATGAAGCAAACAAAGATATTATTCAAAGGAATTTAAATGGGATGACTCAAATTAAAAACAATGTTTATATAATGGCCGGAGGAATTGCAGGATTGCTGAAGGGTTCTCCCGAGGTAACAGATACTAGATTAATTGATGAATATTTTAATAATGTCACTCCAGATATTACGGAACTCTTTAAGAAAATGCGCTCTAATAAATCAATTAGACAATTAATGATTCCAATTGATACTCAAAAGAGTGATCCATTTTTTACTGATGCCATTAAGAATTTCCCATTTGATTTTCCTAAGAATAAAAAAAGGACCAAAGAGGCAATCAAAGCGATCGCCATTAATGTGTTAAATAGAGCACGAACTGTAATTGATAACAATTCAGTAATGTTTGATAAGTTACGTAGACGATTAAAGATCAGTAACCCAATGTACTTGAAGGGTGAAGACGCAAGAAAACTATATATTGATTATTATCAGGGAAGTGGATTTGTTGATAAGTATATATTTCTTAGAGATATGAAAAAGTTGCAAGTGGGTGATGATAATGTGGTGGATGTAAATAACTTTGGTAACTGTAAAGAGAGATATAAAATAAGAAATAGTTCAATTTTGGGAAGATTAGTAAACTGGTGGTATAGTAGTATTGTTTATCGTCGAGATATCAAGAGGTATTTGAAAGATGAGATTGCTCGAAACAAGATGATGCTAAAGACTGCACTTCAAGAAAAACAGATGGAAGAGAAGATAAATCTTCAATTAAAGCAAATGGAGAAGAATGCAGAAAATAAAGATACAAAAAATACAAAGGATATAAAAAACACTGAAGAAAAGAAAAAAGTAAAAGAAAATAATGATTCAAGTGATGGTGTTGTTGAAACTAATGTAGATCAAACGGTGATTAATAATTATCATAAGGTAACTTACGTAGTTGATAACAGTACTAGCAATAGTAATAACACTAGCAATAGCAACAGCAATAGCAATAGTAATAACACAAAATACATAGATCTTACTAGCAATGTAGATCTTGAAGAGAATAATATTTCTGAAAACAATGTTCATCAAGACGTGGACGTGGACGTGGATATGAATGTGGCATCTATTGGTGGTGATAATTATCAAAAGCTTCAAGAAATTGAACTTAATGAGCTAAATGATCTCACTCAATTAGTTCAAGATGAAAAAACTGTTAATAAAACTGTTAATAAAACTGTGATAAATAAGAAATAAGTTGAACAGACTAAAGATTAGTATCTTCTACCACTTGTTGGGTAATATTCACTGTAAGCATTATTTAAATTTGTCCAGCCAGTAATATTATTGTTTGAACTGTTACTTGCAGCTTCCATATCATCTGGATAGAAGTAGAAACGAGTTGTTTTTATAATGTGGCAACAAGCATTTGATTTCTCTCTTAAATATGTATTGTACTGATTGTATTCTAACATTCTACAACGACCATTGCCGATATTTACAAATTCTTTAGACCAAGAGTGTACATCTTTAGGATAGTCTAAATACTCTTTATCCATGGCCATAGGAATGTTTCTACCATTTTCACTTAAAACTACGTATGGAGTTACGTGGAACCACCATTGATCTTGGCAAAGCTCACCATACATTAAAAAGAATTTTCCAGATATTACACTATAATCCATTTCCATTTCGAAGGACCAAACATGGGCACGACGAAAACATTGAGAAGGATTTCTTCTGATAAATATTCTTGATCCTCTGAAATCCTCGTGTTGACTTCTAAATAGTTGTTCCATCCTGGCCCTGCTAACTGCTGTTTCATAACCATAATTATTGTATTTGTTATTATTGGGGGCGATAGTTGATCGAAGGAAATTTGTAGTGCTTTCTAATGCTTCTATTTTTTCTTCAGCTGATAATTTGATAGGTTCGAAAGAGACAACTTGGAAAGTATTTTCTTTTAATACGAATTGAAGAGTGCTTTTGTTTTTAATAGCTTGATTGATAGTTGCAATGGTTTCCTCTGAAGGAGCTATAATATTGGCGATACGACCATCACCTAAAAAGAGCTTTAGATCTTTACTATCAGTAGCGCTTTTTGCTTTGATAATTCTTGTTTCAGTTAGAAATTCATCAGGGTTGTTATTTTCTGCACGAAGTGCGTTTGTGGTAATTGAAGTGATAGTGCTAATTAGTAGAGCAAGTGTCATCACTAGGAAAGTGGAAAAAAATTTGTTCATTGATATCTCCTAAAGTAAAAATTGAAAAAAAAGATAATAAAGATAAAAGATAAATGTTTTATCTTTAAAAAAGTAGATCTCTCTTTATTTTCTTATTTATACTTTGTCAATTACTTTAATTTGGAACTACTTTAGTTCAGGACGAAGGAATTTAGATTTAGGAAAGGGGAGTTTGTTTACAGCAATCTCTTCGAAGAAAGAGGGGAGATTTCCACAAGCAATTAGTTCACCTTCAATACGACCAGTTTCAGAGTCCTTGTCAAGCTGTACAAAACGATAAATATCTTTACAAATGTATCTTCCATAGCGATCGATGCCAAGACACTCAGTAATGTGACTTATTTTTCTACTGCCGTCGGGATAACGAGAGCATTGAACGATAATTTGCATTGCTGAGGCCACCATTTTTCTTATGGCATCGGCAGGAATTTTAGTGTCGCCAATTAAACTTAAAGTTTCTAGACGAGTACAAACCTCTTGTGGTTTGTTAGCATGAACAGTACCCATACTGCCATTATGTCCAGTGTTCATTACGTTGATAAGATCTAATGCCTCCTCTCCTCTGACCTCTCCCACCACAATTCTATCAGGACGCAATCTCATTGAAGATCGTACTAAATCTCTAATGGTTATTGCACCAACATCATTCATGGGATCTGAATGTCTGGTCTCAAAAGAGACCACATGATTATTACGAATTTGTAATTCACTGGAATCTTCAATAACAACTAGACGTTGATTTTTAGGTATTCTGGCGGCCAGTAATCCAAGCACTGAAGTTTTTCCAGAGCCAGTTCCACCAGAGACAATAATATTTTTACCTAGGTAAACACAAATATCTAAAAATCTTGCGGCATCATGAGAGATAGATTTTAAAGCAATTAAATCTTTTAAAGTTAGTCTATTCTTAGAAAATTTTCTTATGGAGATGGTTGTACCTTGACGGGCCATTGGTGGTGCAACAACGCAAATTCTGGCCCCATCAGGCAAGCGTGCGTCTAAAATTGGGTTGTCGGTATCAAATACTTTTCCAACGGATTGGGCCACAGCTTTTATTGCAGCGGTGAGAGAATCTTCACCTGAAAAGTGATTGTTGGTGTGATAGATCAATCCGCCCTTTTCAACATAAATTTCAGAGGGGCCGTTGATCATAATCTCTGTTACTTTTTCATTCTCCAATAGATCTTTGATCGGTCCAAGGAACCGATATATTGCATCTTCAAAGACGGAAGCAACATTTCTTTTAGACATCTGATACCCCCTGATATTTTAAAAACTTAATCCTAAATTCAATCTTAAATTCAATCTTATTTATAATTTTACCATGACCACGGGTGTGACTTTCAAAGCAGAGGGAATTTATTTTTTGTGTTAATGAATATGAATAATTAAGAGTGAAAATAGTTTTTATTTATTTTGTTTGGCCGCCAACTAAAGAAGACATAAAAAGTTAAGTATTTTTAATTTAATTGTATGATTGTCAAAGCACATTTTATTTTGTTCAATACAATAAATATGGTGGTATCTGAAAAAAAATATTTTCAGATTACTTGGGGGGTGTGTCTATTAGTACTGATAATATTAACATTGGCCTAGAAAACGAATTGCTTTTGATTAAAGAGCTGAAGGTACTCATTGAGGAGTATCTTGATAAGTATCGCAATCAAACGCTCAATTCGCTTGGAATGAAGTGTGGAGTTTCAGTTTCGACTTTACGAAGAATTGTTCTTCTTGAACTTAAAAAGGGACCGAGTGATCACACTGTTTTTAAATTGCTCTCATATTTATTGAAAGAGAGAGATATTGATAAGTTGAAAAAGAGATTTCAAGGGAAACAATTTATTCTTGATCCATTAGAGAGAATTGGTAAATTTGGAACAATGATCAGTGATGCTAAAGAGAGTGAGTTAGAAGAGTTTCTTCGGAAGCGTGAAAATTATTTTGTTTATAAATTAGCAGCGAACAGGGCCGGAGTTACAAAAGAAAAGGTTGTGCAGTTATTTGGAATGATAGGAGTGAATGCATTAAATGAGTTGTATGAGGAGGGATATTTAGAATTTAAAGAGGAAGATGGAAAATATCATGCATCTCGAAAATCTGTATTTGTTATTCCACAAGAGGTGTTAATAGGCCATATTTCAGAGCTACTTCGATTCACTCTTAATGAAAAAGATATTCCTGGAAAAGTGTTTGCAAATTTATCTGAGTCTGTTAATAAAGAAACTTATATAAGAGTTTGTGAAGTTGCGGCTTCGGCATATAGGGATATTCGTGAGTTGATATTCAATGAAGAAAACAAAGGTGATCTACCTGTCTTCTTTTTTGAAGTAGTGGACACACTGGATTTATAGAATTTGTAGTTTGATTTGAGAGGTTAAATATGATGAGATGGTGTTTTTTGTTGTGCTTGTTGATTGGTATTTATCCAATGATTCTTTTGGCAGAAACAAGTGATGCGTGTGTAGGTATTCGTGCTGCTATTCTTGCTCATGGTGGAAATACGATTAATTCCAATTTAATTGCTAAAGAGGAATTTAAGAGGAATAAGGGAGAAGAGACTGTAATTATAATCATCAACAAAAAATATTTTTCTCTTATTAGAGATAGAATATCCCCTGCTATTACAAGCAGAGTGCCTATTAGATATTTGTCTATGGATAACTTAGAATCAATTAAGTTATCATCTATAAAATCACTTATATTTAAAGATCTGACAGTCTTTGATTTAAACCAAGTTTGTGTTTATACAGATGTAAGTGTTGATTACCGCTGCTATAGTATTACTGATGTTGATAATTATGTTAGCTTGAAATTTGCTGATATAACTGAAATGGTTAATATTGAGAACAACCTTCCTTTAGATCTTGGACAAGTTATTGGTGTGATCACTACTAAAAAGGCTTGTCTTCGCTAGTAAATCTTTATTCTATTCTATTATATTTTATTTATATGGCCACTTATTGTCAGTACCTGCACATTCTGGAGGATTGAGAGATTTATATAGAGTGTGAGGTGCATGTACACCGGCAGTTGCTATCATTGGTTTCTTTGTTATTTTATCTGTGCATCTAACAGCGAATGAGATTTTTTCGCTTGGAGCGGTATCTCCTGGTTTTGTCCAATAGTATGGAAACCAACATCCCTTACCTTCATTTAAGGAGGCAGCAAAGTTTGTTTGCTCAGGAACATGGTAATCACTAGCAAATACTTTATGAACTGTACTCATGTCTTTTTCTAAACCAGGTTTTACTGGGTGTAAGAGCATGTATTTGTAATTTGAATGAGATGTTGCTGTTAGATTCGGAATATATTCTGTTATGTAAACATAATTTCCATCACAAAATCTTGCCGCTGCAATTTTTCCAAATCCAGAATTTGCATCATCTCTAGAACCAGCTCCCAATTCAGCAATCCATTGGCAGGCAGTAAGAGAAGCCTTCTTGGCCATTTGAAGTTGTTTTTCTATAGTTGAACAATCTTCTTTTTCATTTGTAAACTTTATGGCAGTTTCTGCATAAGTTGAAAAATTTGAGCTTAATCCAAAATTTAATCCTAATCCCAAAATTAAAGTACTGAGTAGTAAATTTTTCAAAATTCTAAGATCAATTCTAAAATTACTAAATTCTTTTTGTAATGATTTTTTCATTTGCATACATATGTCCCTCCTTTTCTTATTATAGCTCGAAATTAATTTGTTGAGCTACTAGATTGAGATCAATTTTTTTTTCTAACATCCAATCTCTTAAGTCTGTAGGAAGAGGAGTGATATAGGTGACTCTTTTAGTATTGCTCAAGATGTTTTTAATATTTTTACTATTTTTTTCAGCGGGCGGGAGTGCGGAGAGATTTAAGTGTGGATTGTAGGGAAAGTTGAGCGCGATAGCGTGCAATGCTTGTCTTGGCAGCTCCATTTCAAGATAATCCTCTGTAGTTGTGACTTTATCTTTGTAACGAAGAAATAGAGAGGAGTTACCACCATAAATCTTATCGCCCACGAGAGGAAATCCATGAGCTGCTGCATGTACTCTGATTTGATGTTGACGACCAGTTTGGGGATAGGCCAAGAGTAGAATATAGTTTTCTATTTGATCAATAAATTTAAAGATGGTTTTGGCCTCTTTACCTTCGCTGCTATCTTTAGGATATGTTTCCATCAACATTCGAGAAGAGGAGCGCCCGATTCGCTCTTCTGCGATTAATGGAAAGAGTGATTTGAGTGATTTGATTGGAGTGTTTCCTATGCTTTGATTTATATCTTTTATTTTTATTTTAGCGATTAAAAAATAGCACTTTTTTACAAGTGAATGTTCAAAACAAAATGAGAGTGCGTGAGAGACTCGGGGATTTTTCCCTAAAATTAAGATGCCAGAGGTTTCACGATCTAGACGATGGATGCTGTGTAGATTTTGTTTAAGTTGGTTTTCATAGTAAACAGTTACGCAATTAAAGGAGTGACGTCCGGTCGGATATGTGGCCATAAAGGGCGGCTTGCAGGTCACTATAATATTATCATCTTCATGAATGGTCAGTGGTTTAGTATCGATTGTGATATTTTTATTAAACCAGTGTTCGTACTCGAGTTCATACAATGAGTCGCTTGGAAAAATAGTCATCTTCACTTGATCGTTAGATAATACAGTTGAGCTGGCCTTAAAAGTTTGTTTAAAATGTGATTGCTGATGCATTCTAGAAGCTTTTAACGAAGCTTTTAGCGAAGCTTCGATTATGATGTGACCTCTTTTAATCTTCTTTTTGATAAATTCTCTTGATGTTTTGTGTCCCATAAATCTTTTAATAAATTGATCTAGACGTAGGCCGTGATGATCTTTTTCTACATTGAAGATAAAGGTAAATGAGTTATCACTACCACAGATTTTTTTTATAGGAGTTACAGGTGTTGCTGGAGTTGTTGGTGTTGCTGAGATCATACCAGACGATTAATATCAGATAAAATCAAAAGAGTCCACATTGGCAATCTTAAATTGCTTAAGTTGAGTCGTATTGTCAAATATGGTTACTATAGTTGCCATGATTGCCATCCCTTTGATAATCGATAGATCAAGCATATAATATAAATAAAATATTTATTTAAATAAAATATTTAAAATTAATAAAATTAAGGGGACTTTCATGGAATGGATCCAAAAAGCAAACAAAGATCAAGAAGCCTTCAATGAAATTTTATCTTTTGATGAATATCTAGATATAGTGGAGAGAAAACCCAGAGATCAGTGCCGACCAACTTGTAAATATTTAAAGGATATGTTTGATTATTTCGGAAGAGATGAGAATGGGCACTTTTGTCTCTTCTTAAGAAGTTCCAATAGTTCTACTGCAGTCTATGGCCAGAGTAGAGTCGAGGAACAAATATATCGTAATTTACAAAATTTCATAGAGGAGGGATTTAATAATAAATTTTTATTATTAGTAGGACCAAATGGTTCGGCCAAAACCAGTATCGTTAGAAAATTAATGGAGGGAGCAGAAGATTACTCTAAAACTAATGTTGGCGCACTTTATACCTTTAGTTGGATTTTTCCTATAGATTCATTTGTAAAGGGAACGCTAGGTCTTGGAAGTAAACAAGCTAAAGAGAGTGTTTTGAAAAGTTATGCTCACCTCGAAGATAAAGAGATAAGTTCAATTTTAACTTCAGAATTGCGAGATCATCCGCTACTTTTAATTCCACTAGACCATCGTCAAAAAATGTTGGATCGCTTGCTTGCCGATCATCCTGCTGACTTAGATATGATTAAAAAATCATATCTCTATACAGGAGATATTTGTAAAAGAAATAGAATGATCTTTGATGCCCTATTAAAAAGTTATCAAGGAGATTACGCTGAAGTATTAAAACACATAAGAGTAGAGCGCTTCTTAATTAGTAAGCGCTATTCTGTGGGAGCAGTAACTATTGAACCACAATTACATGTTGATTTGAGAATGCATCAGATAACTATGGATCGTAGACTAGCAAGCTTACCTCCAAGTTTGCAATCACTTAATCTCTTTAGTGTCCAAGGCGAAAACGTTATGGCCAACAGAGGTGTCTTAGAATTTTCTGACTTACTAAAGCGTCCACTAGATGCCTTTAAATATTTAATCATGTCAATGGAATCTAAAACCATAAACATGCAAGGAATTTTAACCGAATTAGATATATTTTTTATTGGAACTTCCAATGAGATTCACCTCTCAGCATTTAAACAACATCCAGATTTTTACTCTTTCAGAGGAAGATTTAACTTTATTAAAGTGCCATATCTATTAAATGCAGATGAAGAGATGAAAATTTATTTTGAACAATTAAATGCTTTAAAAAATAAAGCAATCTTCGAACCGCAGGCACTAGAGACACTTTGTTATTGGGCGGTGATGACCAGACTTAGACCATCTCTTGCTAAAAATTTTAAAGATAGAAAATTATCAGAGATTGCTCCAGCACTTTCACCACTAGAAAAGGCACTACTATTAGCACGAGAAGTTGTTCCTGATCGTCTAGACTCAGAGGAGAGAAAGATTGTTAAAGTAAGTATTCGAGAGATTACAAGGGAATTTGAGAATGAGAATATCTACGAGGGTAAGTTTGGAGTCTCTCCACGTGAAATAAAGCAAATTCTTTATGAAATTTCTGGTAAACATAAAATCGTTTCTTTTGTGGAGATTCTAGATTTCTTAACTAAATTTATCGAACGAAAAAATGAGTATGACTTTTTAAATATCGCTCCTCAGGGAGATTACACCAATCCATCGAGATTTTTAGAGTTACTAAAAGATTATGAATTGGATATCTTTGATCAACACTTACGTGATTCACTAAGCTTAGTTGATGATCGTTCCTATGAGAGTTATATTGCAAGATACGTGCAAAATATTACATCTTTAATTAAGGGTGAAAAGATGAAAAGTAGTATCACCGGTCGCTATGAAGATGTTGATATGTACTTAATTAAAGAGTTCGAAAATAATATTAAATTAAAAGAAGTGCCTGAAAGTTTCAGATCACATATGTTAACTACTCTGGGTGCCTATTCTCTTGATCATCCAAATAAAAAAATAGTTTATACCGATGTGTTTGCAGATATTGTGAGAACATTGAAAGAATCTTTTAGAGAAGAACAAAAGAAAGTAATACTAAATATTGCTAAAAATCTAGTGTTCTATATGAGTGAGGTGGAGGATCCTGATCAAAGAAAAAATACTGCCTTAAGTGAAAAGAATCGCAAAGAGATAGAGGGTATTTTAAATAACTTACAAAAAAAATATCATTACTCAAGTATTGGATCGCTAAGTTTGCTTAAATATCTTCTAAAGGAACGTTACTAAATTATTAGTAACAATCATTAAAGTCCGGTGTGACCAAAACCACCAGCATTGCGATCAGTTGGCGATAACTCTTCACTTAATACAAATGTTGCGCGAACAATAGGTGCCACTACTAATTGTGCTATTCGATCACCATGTTTTATAACTTCATCGTTATCACCAAAATTACCCAGAATAATCTTTAATTCTCCTCTGTAATCAGAGTCAATGGTTCCAGGAGAATTTACTATTAAGAGATTACTCTTAAGTGAAAGACCAGAGCGTGGTCTTACTTGCATCTCAAATCCACTAGGGATTTCAAAGCTAAGGGCCGTGGGAATTAAAACTCTCTCTCCTGGTTTGATAATAATTTGGCCATCGTTAATATCATTTTTTAATTGAGCATGAACATCCGCTCCCACTGAACCAAGCGTTTGATAGCATGGTAGTGGAAGCGATTTATCATATGAGCTAAGAGCTTTGATTTTAATTTGCATGCAAATTTTGATATTTTATTTTTTTGGATTTTTTCTATTCGTAAGTGGAGCAATTGCTTTAGCAGAGAGTTTTATTTTTCCAAAGCGATCGATCTCAACAACTTTTACTTTAATTCGATCACCGATGGAAACATAATCTTCTACGTTGTTTACTCTTTCTACTGCAATCTCAGAGACGTGTAGTAGTCCAGAAACGTTGGATGCGATATCAACGAAGGCGCCATACTCTTTAATGGAGACCACTTCTGCTTCATACTCAGCACCAAGCTCTGGCCCATTTAATTGTAGATCGATGATGTTAATGGTACTTTCAATTGACTTTGTATCAGAACTAATTACTTTCACCATTCCTTCTTCGTCTACTTCAATTGTAACTTTAAATTCCTCTTGTAATCCTTTAATGTTTTTACCAGAAGGACCAATTAAAGCACCAATCTTATCAGGAGCAATTTTTACTGTACCTATTCTTGGAACGCCATCTTTTAATTCTTTTCTATGAGAGGACGTTGTCTTGCTCATTTCACCCAAGATGTGCATTCTACCTTCGTGTGCTTGTTTAAGTGCTTGATCAAGAATCTCCCTTGTAATCCCTTTTATTTTTATATCCATTTGAATGGCAGTAACACCATTTGCAGTTCCGGCAACTTTAAAATCCATATCGCCTAAATGATCTTCATCTCCCAAAATATCAGTTAAGATTACAAATTTAGAATTAACATCATCGTTTTCTTTTATTAGTCCCATCGCTACTCCCGCCACCGGTGCTCGTAGTGGAACTCCAGCATCCATTAAGGCCATAGAGCCAGAGCATACTGAACCCATTGAAGATGATCCATTTGATTCTGTAACTTCACATGCAACTCTTATGGTGTATGGAAATTCTTTTTCACTTGGGAGTGCACCTTTTAGTGCTCTCTCTGCTAAATTACCATGACCTACTTCTCTTCTTCCTACACCTTTATATCCACGGGCCTCTCCTACACAGTAAGGAGCAAAGGTGTAGTGAAGATAAAATCTTAGATAGCTGATTCCTGCAATGGCGTCTACCATTTGCTCACCATCTTTTCCACCAATTGTTACGGCCGATAGTACTTGAGTTTCTCCTCTAGTAAAGAGTGATGAACCATGTACTTTTTTTAGAACATTTACTTCAGTCTCAATAGGGCGTACTTGGTTTAATTTTCTATCTCCAATTCTTCGATGATTATCAAGAATATCTTTTCTCATTATCTTATACATAAGTTCATCAACGGCCGCGTGAGTTTTCTTACCGATATTATCTTCAGCAGTTAATCCGAAATCTTCAGGTTTTTCTTTAATAATGGAAATAATCTTTTCTTCCATGTTAGCGATAGCATCTTGCCTTGATAATTTGTGATGTATTTTTAAGCATTCTTTGGCATCGTTTGTGAAATCACTTTGTAATTTTGCCATTAGTTTTTGATTAGGAAGTATAGGAGTGAAAGCTCTCTTAGGTTTACCGACCTCTCTTTGAATTTGCTCTAGAAATTCACAAAGGCCTTGAATATGTTTATGGGCCCACATAATAGCATCTGCCATAACTTCTTCTGGTAATTCTTTCGCTTCACCCTCTGTCATTAAAATTGCTTCTTTGGAACCAGCAACCGCCATCTCTAAATCTGATTTTTCCCACTCTTCAACTGAGGGGTTTAATACAAATTGACCATTAATTCTTGCGACTTTACAAAATCCTGCCGGTCCATTGAATGGGATATCAGAGATTGTTAGCGCTGCTGCCGCTCCTATTCCTGCTAAGACTTCTGGGTCTGCTTTAGGATCATATGAGTGTACTGCTAATTGAATTACCGTTTCGAAATTGTAACCTTCTGGAAAGAGCGGTCTGAATGGACGATCAACCATTCTCATCATGAGTATTTCAGCATTACTTGGTCTGCTCTCGCGTTTCATAAAGCCACCTAAAAATTTTCCGGCAGCATAGAATTTTTCTTTGTAGTCAACCATCAGAGGGAAAAAATCTTGTTCTTCAGATGCTGTTTTTGAGGAGACCACAGTGGCGAGAAGTTGTGTTCCCTCGCACGAGATTAAAACTGCACCATCAGCTTGTTTGGCCAGGCGACCAGTTTCAATTGTTATTGTTTTTCCACCAAAGTTATAGTGAAATTCTTTTTTGTTTTCGTTCATTTTTTTACTCCATAATCCATTATTAAAAAAAGGATCTCCGCTTTAATTTTATTTTACAGGAGATCCTTGATATCAAATCAAATTAAATTAAATTAAATATCAAATTTAGTAAGATACTAAATGTTTTACTTTGGTTAGTCGAGCTATTGTTGTTGTCGATTTATTAGAATAGTTTGAATAGTTAATTTTTTTCTTACTTTATACTTTATTACTTTCTTATACCTAGTTCTTTAATTAAATCTTTATAGCGCTTTTCATCTTGATGGGCCAAATATTTAAGAAGCGCTTTTCTGTCTCCGACCATTTGAAGAAGACCTCTTTTAGAGTGATAATCTTTTTTGTGTTGATCAAAGTGTGTTGATAGTGAGTTGATTCTGTGAGTGAGAAGAGCAATTTGAACTTCAGGTGAACCTGTGTCTTTTTCTTTTCGTCCAAATTTTTTGATAATTGCCGCACGTTGCTCTTTGAAAACTTCAGCTGGAGTAAGTGAATTAGATGCTGTAGATGTTGTCATTTTTTTCCTTTGTATGCCAATAACCCAGAAATAATTTTTAAATTTTTATATCCGAGTAGGAGGTAAATATTAAATAATGTTTAACGGATAAATTCTGACATGTAAACTTTTAATTTCTTTATCAGTCGTTCTTCTACTTGACGAATCCGCTCGCGCGTTACGCCATATTCATCTGCAATACTTTGCAAAGAGGGTGGAACTTCAGAGAGAAGTCGTTTCTCGAATATAATACGATCGCGTTCTTTGAGTGATTTAAGAAAATCTTTAAGATGTTTCTTGAGAATGCTCATACCTTGATCATCGGCCATTTGTTCATCAATTGCTTTCTCGTTTGAGGGGAGTGTATCCATTAAAGAGGTGTGGCCACCTTGATCATCATAAATTGGTTTATCAATAGATAATTCTGCTCCTTGCGAACTTAGACGATTATCCATTACAGTAACTGATTTTTCAGAGACACCCAGATTTTCAGAGATAAGCTTTGTTTGAGGGACAATTCCCATATTGGCCAAACGTTCTTTCTCCCGAAGTAGATTATAGAAGAGTTTTTTTTGCTCACTGGTGGTTCCTATTTTTATCAACCTAAAATTATCAAGTATAAATTTTAGAATATAGGAGCGAATCCACCAACTAGAGTAATAAGAGAGTTTTGCGCCCTTATCGGAATCAAACTTAGAGACTGCTTTCATTAATCCAATATTTCCCTCTTGAATAAGATCCATCAAGTTATGGTATGCATGTCTGTATTCCATAGCGATTTTTACCACTAAACGTAAATTTGCCTCCACAAGTTTTTTTGCTATTTCAATATCCCCAGTCTCTTTAAGTGCTTTAGTGAGTGCTCGTTCCTGCTCCGGAGAGAGAAGTTTATAGCGTTTGATTTCATTTAAGTAGGATGTTAATGGGTCTTTAGTTTCTGGTCGGTAGAGTGTGAGAGCGTGATGTTTATTATCTAAATCTAAATCTAAATCTGAGTCTGAATCTAACTCCGAATCAGATTCAGAAATATCTTTTACAACTGGTAGATAACTATGATGATCACTATCAATTTCATTTTCAATTTCACTTTCAATACTATTTTCAAGATCATTTTCTATAGTATCATCTAAATTTTCATCTATGTTTTCTATGTTTTCACCAATAAAGGTATTTTCTTTTTCTGTTTCTTTTTCTGTCTTTTTTTCAATTTTTTTTCGAACCATAATTCCACCTGACACAAAGTAATTAAATATTTTCGACTAAGAATTATTTTATTAGTTTGTGATTTTTTTTACAATAGGTGTTTTTATCTTAAGCAAAGATACTATGTCTACTAATTAGTCTTTTGCGCAAAAGCGCTTGCGCTTTCGCGCAAGAGACTAATTATCTATTCTCTGGTCACCATGCAAAGATTTGAAGCGATAATTAATATATTTTAGCGCCCAGATACCGTAGTGAAAAACTATGTTTATTGGTATCTTTTCATTAGATATTCTTTGTAGTTTCGGACATGAAGTCTCTTCTAACATCTCTAAAATTTGGGTGGCGATTAGATAATGTAGATTTCCTTCCCATGGTGGGATTAAAAATTTTTTTCGCATTTGTAACACTTGTGGTTCAATGGCCTTTTGTAGCACTGTAAGAAGTTTATTTCTTTTTTCTTTATATTTTGGATGTGCATATAAAAACCATTGGGATTTAAACCAACTTAAAAAGGATTCTTGGAGGTAGAGAGTGTATGAGAGATCTAATTTTCCATTAGCGATCATGGTGCGATCAAATTCACCTAAATTTATATCAAATCCAATATGAAAGTATTTTGTTTTTTCAATATCTTTTATTTTAAAAGGGACTGTTTCAATGGTCATCGATTCTTCGTAAAAGAGATCAGAGACAAAGTGATTAACAGATTTTTGCGCCCAAAGATCCCAATCAGCGTCGAGAGAACTACGTAGTAGTTCCTTTAGTTCGGAGTATTTTTGAACGCGGCCGATAGTATCAGGGACACCTGTTAAAAGAGCAAGAAGTTGAGAAATCATAAAATTTTCATTCTCAGTTGTTTGGTTGTTGATCCATTTTTTAATGTGTTTTTCTTGATCGTTAATAGTGTAGTTAGCATCTTGAAAGTAGTTACAGTAGATTCTTTTAAGGTCATCTTCAATAGTTTTACCACCAAGGGAACGTGGAAAATGTTGTTCGAATATTTCTCTATTATATAGTGGCCGACAGATTAAATTATCACAGAGAATTTGAATATTTTTATTTGTTTGTTGATGAACAAATTTTTTATCTTCTTCCTTCCAAATAGTTTCAATGCCGCTTAACTGTTTTATTATATAAGACATAATAATACCACTTTTAACTAGTGGAACGAGTAAGCGAAGATTCTCATGATTACCGTTCCAAGTACAAAAAGCACGAAAGAGTTTTATAGTACGTAAGAATTCTTGTTCTTTGGCCACAGTGATATTGATTCGTTTGTTTATTTCAGGGGGAAATAATTTATTATTGGTAAAGTCAGGTAATTGGTAATTTAGGGTAGAGTTTTCGGATTTTTCGGAATTTTCTGATTTCTCTATATTAAATTTGGAAACTAAATTTTTATAGATTTGAGCAATGGAGATAACAGTGATATTTGAGCTACAGTAGTTGGTTGTTAATCTACTTGCTAGGTTTTTAAATTCCTCCTCTGAAAATTCTAGCGTTTTAGCATATTCTGCGATCGCTCGAATGGTTAAATCTAATCCGATAAATTGTAGAGTTGCAAGAAAAGATCTTTTTACTTTTAGAAATTCTTTAGTGCTGGAATAACTTATGAACATTCTTTTTTCACAATACTTTTCTAAGTTATGGCCATCAATAATTAATGATAAAAAATGCATTATCTGTTTTTTGTTATTATCTTTTGTTAGATTATTGTATTTATTGTCAAATACATAGTTGAGTGGATCGATTTTAGTTTTATCGCTTTCTGTATCGTTAGTTCCTAAAATCAAACTATCAACTGGTACTAATGCTAAAGCTTTATTGATAAAGAAAAAAATTATTATTATTAGATAAGTGTTTTTTTGTATTAGTTGCATTTTGAAAAAAAATTATACTAAAAATATTTTTGTATCAGTCGATAACATAGGTATCGGTATTAATCTAAATAAATGTTAGTTTTATGATGGATAAAATATACTTAATAATTATTGCTACACTTATTTTGAAAATAAATTTTGTTTATCCTGAGGATAAAGATAGAGCATTAGAAAATCAATACAAGAGAATGATGTTACATCATCAGCAGGAGATCAATCAGTTAAAAGAGATAAAATCAAAAATAATCAATGGCAATCTTTTAGGAGCAAAACAAAATTTATTGGAGATAGATACTGAGTCGCAGATGATTAATCTAATTAGATATAGATATTTGGCGATTATACATTTTATTAATGGTGAGTATCTTGAAGCTTTGAAGATACTAAGATCTCCGATTTTCATTGGAAATATTCAATATAAGAAAAATTGTTTTTTGATTCTCCAAACATTAATGTTTTTACATAGAACCCAGGAATTGGAAAAAGAGTATGATGTTTGTTATCGCAATAATTACAAATATTCACTAAATGATTTTTTTTGGATAAAATCACTGATCGATTTTTTAAGTAAAGACGAGGCGGCAATCAGATCAGATTCAATGATAAGAAAATTTATGGTTAATGAATCTTCAGAGGAGGAAGTAAAAATTTGGCTTAAGTTGGCAATATATTTAAACAGGGAAAAGAGTGTGTTGCCAATGATTGAAAATATTCATGAGGATTTTTTTAAAGACAAAAAAATTAGAGAATTGCTTGGTTTTATCTACTATCGAATGAATGATAAAGAGTTGGCGGAAAAATTTTTAGAGGGTGTTAGTAGTGCGAATAGAGAAAATATTATGGGAAATATCTCCATGGAAAGAAAAAAATTTGAGATTGCCTATGGTTATTTTCAATTAGCACTTAACAAAAAGAACAACTCCCTAAATGCAGTAGAGAGATCATTACCTTTATCATGGATTTTAAAAAAATGGGATGAGGGACAAACTATTGCACTTAAATTACCTCAGAGAGCGGAGAAGAGAGTTGAGCGCGCATCTCTTCTTTCGGCATTTAATGTAAAGAATGGAAATTTTAAAATGGCCAAAGAGAATTTGCTTAAAGCGGAGAGAATTTTATATGGTGATCTTCCTCGAGAATTAAATATTTTATTCGCATACGTTTCATTGATGTTAGATGATTATGATGGATTTAAAAAATATAGTACTGCCGCTTGCAGACAGTATGATGCTTTAAGCTGCACGAATGTTTTAGCAGTTGATTTGTGGCCGATGTTAAATAAAATGATCAAAGGCGATAGAGCAACTTATGATGATAATGAAGTTACTATGGAGACAATGAAACAAGCACAAAGAGCAGAGACAGAGACAGAAACAGATATAGATCGTCTTGATGAAGATGTTTATATTGATCAAAAAGATATTGAAGAATTAGACAATCGACTCTTTCAGTTGAAATATTAGAGGCATTATTATTTTAGAGAGATTATTAGTTTTTTGTTAGGTTTGATCCCGTCACATTAAATAATATTGACAATAATAGTACCCAAATGTATTAATCCACTTTAATTGCTGAAAAATAATAAATAAATAAATTAATTAATTAATTAATTAACAACAAGTGAGGATTTAAAAATGGAGATTACTATGAACAAAATCTTTAAGTGTTTTCCTGTTTTAGCTTTTTTTGTTTTTTTAGGAAGTGCAAGTCTTAGTTTGAGTGTGAAGGCATTAGATTTTACTAAAGAGGACGCAGATAAAGTTTTCAATCAAAGAGATGTTGGAGTTGAAGGATTGAAGATAGCATTGAAGGCTGCAGATATGTACGTACAAATTGCAAATGCTGAAAGTGATACTCTAAATAAAGCAGAAGGTTTTATTGGTCAAGCATCTGCTCTATATTTTGTTGGTGATAACTCTGTTGATAATAGTGAAAAAATAAAATACCATTTACAAGCGAAAGAAGTTGCTTTAAAGGCGGCCGCTCTACTTGAAAAGAAACCAGGTGAGGCATTAAATGAATCCTACTCTGAACCATTGGCCCGGGCATATTTTTGGTTTGGAGCTGCTCTTGGAAAATGGGGTGAGGCAAATGGAATTATCAATTCTTTGTTTCAAGTACCATCACTTAAAAAGTATATGCAATATATTTATGATTTAGGAGAGGAGCAAGTTATAGAGTATGGAGCTCCAAGAATTTTAGGTAGATTACTTTACAAACTGCCAGGAATCTTTGGTGGTGACACTAAAAAATCATTAGAATACTTAGAAAAAGCAAACAACAGTTCATTATGTGATGCTGGTGATATCAGCAGACATTCAACCAATGTAGTTTATTATGCGGATACTCTGATCTCTATTGGCGGTGAAGAGAATAAAAAGAAGGCAAGAAAAATTTTAGAGGCACTTGTTAAGAAGGGTGAGAGTATGGAGAGTTTAAATCTTTATAGTCCTGATTTAATAGCTGAAGCTAAAAGAGATATTGAAATTGCTAAAAATACTTTAAAGAATCTATAACAATAAAATAATAAAAATTTTATTTTTTAAATTTATGTGAGGGATCTTTTTAAATAAAAATTAAAAAGATCCCTCTTTTTAATTAGGGAGCTGATTTAGTGAAAACAAAAACAAAAACAAAAACAAAAACAAAAATAAAAATAAAAACAAAAACAAATTTTAAGTACACTTTCAGGTTAATGTTTATGTTGATGGTGATTTTTAATCTTACAGTGTTGTTAGCGGCAGATCTTAAACCACCAATGGATCTACCTTCGGCGCAAGTATTGCCTAAAGGGGTCAGAAATATCAGGTATAAAAATTTAGATGTTAAGGGGAATGAAAAATTTGATAATTTTGGAGGTAGTCAGGTTTTGGCGGATCCATTTTTTAAAGAGGTAACTTGGGGAGAATTACTAGATCCTACCAGTGATGAAATTGATAAAGGATTACTTAGAGGATATTTAGAGAGTAATGGATATGATTTATCTCAATCAATTGGAACCACTACTGGAGCAGTTAGTGTAGCAGCTACAGCACACGTACCAATCTTTGCTTATGGAGTAAGTGAAAGAGTAACATTAGCGATTGCAGTTCCGGTTGTGAAATATAAATTTAATGTTGCTACTGGTTTTGTTAAGAATGACAATTTAAGAAAATTAACTGATGGTTTTGCAGCTGATGGAAAAACTTATGAGCAAGGGAAATTTATAAATAAGATGACTAATCCTGTGGCCACAAAACTTGCACTTTTTGGATACTCTCCACTAGAGGGAGAAGAGCGTACTAAATTAGGCGATATAAATTTAGTGGCCAAATACTTAGTGAAAAAAAATGATATATGGACTATGAGTGTTCAAGGAACGCTTACTCTACCTACTGGAAAGGCAGCAGATATAAACAAGGTTGTTGATGTTCCAGGTGGTGATGGCCAGATTGATTTTGGAACAACAATATTAAATGAGTTCAGTGATGTAATACCTAACACTGTTATTATGACTGCCTTTGGTAACACCATTCAATTTGAAGATAAAATCGCTCGAAGAGTTCCATATCGTCAAGATAGTAAACTTACTCCTGATATTGATTGGAACACTCATAGAGATTTAGGTGAGGTGTTTTTTGCTCAAGCAGGAATTAAATATGCTCCAGGAATGGGATTTAATTTTATTGGTGGATGGGCGATTCAATACAAAGAAGCAGATGTGTATAGTGGTATGGCCTATTCGGCCGATCGTTATAAGTGGTTAGAGATAGAGACAGAGCAGAGAATGCAGACTGTTCAATTTGGTGCTGGTTATTCTACATTAGATCTTTTTAAAGCAAAAAAATTTCCAGTACCTTTAGAACTTAATTTGAATCATTCAATGGTAGTCTCGGGAAAAAATGTTACAAAAGATGCTCTAACTTCTGTAGAGTTTGTAATGTTTTTCTAAGTTTATTCTAAGTTTATTCTAAGTTTTTTTGAGTTTAATAGGAAATAATAATTTCAAAATAAAAAGTAAGGTAAGGTAATTAATATATGAATAAGTTAAAATGTAAATTAACACTGTTATCGGTAATATTCTTATTTTCATCTTGCGGGCCAAATCCTAAGAACATAAACTTCTTAAATGATCCACTGAAATTAGATAATGTAGATAACAATATTGATAACAATAGTGGTGCAGGAAGTGATGATAATTCAGTTGTGGGTGTTTTAGGTTTGAATGGCGATGATATCAATAACCAAAACAGTTCATCACTCTTTACATTCTTTCTTTGGCCTAAAGATAGTGATCTGAAAAGAATTAGTGCTAACGGTGAGAAACAAATAAATGAAACGACAATTGAGGCGGGAACTTTAGAGAGAGAGTTGGCAGAATTGGAAAATAAATTGGCAAGTATTAGCGATAACAACAGTGATGAGTGGAAAAAAACATCTGATAAAATTGAAGTAAAGAAAAAAAAGATTCAAGCAAATAAGATCATGTTGGATGTATCAAAGGAATTAATTAAAGTTAAAACAATGGATAATGTCTCAGCGATTGTAGGAAAACATAGTACAGAGTTGGATAAGTATTATGGCCCATTTGGGATTATGAAAAAGAAGAAAGATTATTTGAGTAAGAAGAAAGAAAATTTTGATAAGACCAAAAAAGCTTATGAGGCCAAAAAGCTTAAAGAAAAAGAGAAGTGGTTGGCGGATACATACAGTTGTTATCTCGATGCTGTTTCAATTGAAAATATCTCCACTGCCGCTTGTTCGAGAATAGTTCAACAAGGTGATGATATTAAATTTATTGCTGCTCCAACTTCTTGTGAAGATTTAAAGAGAGCTAAATTTTCTAAGCTTTACAAGAAGGAGTATGATAAATGTAGACGAGCAGAAAAGGAAAAATACTCTGCAGTCGCTGTAGAAAATTCTTTTACTAAAGAGTTTGCAGAGATGATTGCGGCCAATGAAGTTATCTTAAAAGATTTTGAAAAGGTCTCCAAGGAGTTGGATGATTTCAATAGAGATGACAAATTAAATAGAGAGCTTGCTTTTATCAGACAAAGTGTTGATCCAGAATCAGATGAGCAAGTAATGCAAAATTGGTTTTTAACAGAAAATAGTGCTTCGAAAATTGTTTTCGATTCTAAAGCAAATGGAGAAGGTAAGGGTGTAGCTATTCAGTTTAAATTACGTTTTAATAATTTATCTAATTTAAATAGTAGTGCTAATCCAAATGTGAATACAGCAACTGTGGAAAATAGATTTCTTCTCTATAGAAATAAAGAGAGTAATGATATGGAATTGGGTGCAGATACTGCCATTAAAGCTATTCCTGAAATTACAGATACAGAGGTCTCAAAAGAAAATAATACCACAATTATTAGATTCAAATTGTATGAGAAGCGCGCTTTAAAAGATAATAAAGAGGAGTTCACTGGACGTTATTACCAAGTGGTTTTAAGAAGAAATGTGATGAATTATGGTGTTGTTTATATTGGAGAACCAGAGCAATTTTTAGGATGTGCTTATGTTATAACCTCTGAGATTCCTAGTGCAGATAAAAATCCCATCTCGCGAAATGCCACGGCATTAACATTAAAAGATGGTAAACTGTTTGAGAGCAGATGGGTGAATAAAAGTAGTGCCAAGAGCAGATGGTTGAATAACAGTAGTGCCGATGGTGTTAGTGAATTAATAACTATTCAATTGCCAATAACAGCTACTAGCATTTCAGAGACACCACTAGCTGAATTACAGCTCAATCGAAATAACCTACAAGAATTGTCTAAAGAGCAATGTGGTTTTATAAAATCATTAGGTGGTCACCCATCTTCTGGAACTAATCAAAAAAGAAAGGGAATCATGAAGATGATTATTTAATATAATCATAATCTCAAATTCTTTGATATAATTATTAATATTAGAAAAAAAAATATTATTAATTTTTGAGGTTATATTGAGGTTATATTGAGGTTATATTATGAGTGGAAAAAAAATTCTAATAGTTGACGATTCCGATGCTGTTAGAAGTAGTCTAGTAAAAATCATAAAACAAAAGAAGGAAGATCTACAAATATATCAAGCATGCGATGGCAGTATAGGTTTAAGTACTTTCGAAAAAGAGAAACCATTTGATTTGATATTCTCTGATTATAATATGCCTAATATGAATGGAATTTCTATGTGTAAAAACTTGAAAGAGAAATTTGCACAAGAAGTTCCTCCTATAGTTATGTTAACCACAGAGATGAACAAAGATCTTATGGATGAAGGAAAAAAAAATGGTGTGGTTATTTGGGTAGTGAAACCAATTAATGCTAAAGCATTGGAACAAATAATCGATAGATTTTTAAAGTAAAAGTAAGTAGAAAATTAAAGACTATAGGATATATTTACTTGAATGGTCATTATATCATGATATAATGACCATTGAGGATATTATATCATGAACAATAGTAAACAAATTAAACCTAGATTGTTAAACATTAAATTGCCAAAAGGAAAATCAGTATTTTTATGGGGACCTAGAAAAGTTGGAAAAACTTTTTGGTTAAAAAATCAATTTTTAGTAGATAAAAGTATAAATCATGATTCTCTATACATTGATCTACTTAAAACAGATTTATTAGTTGAATATCTAACTAGTCCGAGTTTACTTAGAGAACGTTATCATAAACATCCGGCGCACTTAATTGTAATCGATGAAATACAAAAAGTTCCTGGTTTGTTAGATGAAGTTCATTGGTTAATAGAAAATACAAATAAATCTTTTATTTTAACAGGATCCAGTGCTAGAAAACTAAAAAGAAATCATGCAAATATGTTGGGAGGAAGAGCATGGCGAAGAATCATGACTCCTTTATCAATAACAGAATTATATGAAAAGGACATTGATTTAGAACATATTCTAAACTCCGGTTTATTACCATCACATTACCTCTCAAATTCCCCTATTGAAGAATTACGTGGATATGTTGCTGACTATTTGAAGGAAGAAATTATAGATGAAGCCTCCGTTCAAAATATTCCAGCTTTTTCTAATTTTCTAAATGTGATGGCCATCACTAATAGTGAACTTTTAGATTATACCAAAGTTGCTAGCGAATCAGGAGTATCATCTAAAGTTGTTCGCACATATTTTGATATATTAGAGGATACTTATCTTGGTTTTAGAGTGCCACCCTGGACTAAATCAAAAGAAAGAAGAATGATCCAGACAGAAAAATTTTATCTCTTTGATGTTGGAGTTGCTAATTATCTAGCAAAAAGAAAAGTACAAACAGGTTCAAGTGAATTTGGAAAATCATTTGAACATTTAATTTTAATGGAGTTGAAAGCATATCAAGCATATCGAAATCAAGAATTGGATATTAAATTCTGGAGAACTGCCTCAGGATATGAAGTTGATTTCATAATAGGAAATGCATTACTGGCGATAGAAATAAAGGCCAAGAAAAAAATCACAGAAAAAGACTTAAAAGGATTATCAGTAATATCAGAAGAGATGAAAGTTAAAAAAAAGATAATTGTTTCTTTAGAATCCACTCCCCGTAAAATAACTCTACATAATGGTAAATTAACTGAAATTGAAATTCTACCTTGGTTAGAATTCATAAAAAGATTGTGGGCAGGAGAATACTTGTAATGTAATAAAAGAGCATGGCACATCCTTACCTCCTTACCTCCTTATAGGAAAAGATCAAGTAGTTGTTTATTTTCTTCAATGTTGTGGTCATCATCATTGTTAGCATTTTTTATATTTTTTATTCTGTTATAAACGAAGTTAAATACTTTTATATCTAAACGTTGAGAAAACGCTTTGTCCATTTGAGCTGTTCGACCGGGATTATCATCGATAAAGAAAATACATTCAACAGGATTAAGTCCTTCTGAGTGTTGAATAATATTTCTAAGTACAATACCCTTGTTAGAATCACCACTCATTAAAATTCCATTATGATAGCTAAGTGCTGATACAGTGAGAGGTAGAGTTGGTGGTGAAGTATGTTCTGAAAATAGTGAAAAATGTTCAGGGTTATGTAATACATTTGGTGGAAACCCAAGATCTGTAGCAGAAAAGATGTAATAGGTATTATCGTTTTTCTTTAAAATTTCTAAGTAGTCAGCTGTCATAGGAATGTTAAAGGTAAATAGCATTTTAGTTGCTTTACCAAATTGATTAAATTCAAAAAGATTTTTATGTACTTTGAGTTTAATTTCCAATCCATTTTGTTGCAGATAACTTCTTAGAATTGGATTTAAATTTTTATTGGTTAAAGTTATAAATTGGTTATCATCAAAGGAGAGTTTTTGTTTACTGTGATTAAAATTGATATTGGCAAAATTGGTTTCGACTTCAGTTTCATGCTGATAGAGTGGGTGTCTAGCAGTTAAGGCCAATACTCTGGTTTTCTCATTTAATTTATCCAACATAATGCTAGCATAAAATTGAGTCGTATCTGTTTTTTTTAATGTTTTTTTAAATTTAAAAAGTTGAAAAAATCCATCTATAAAGTAATCAAATTGTAAATCAGTCTCATTAAGATCATGAATGTTATTATTGCAATTGTTTTCTTTTAGTTGTTTATAGAATGCCAGCTGGTTAGAATTTTGATTTGTTATCAGAGTATCATCTAAATCAAAAACCACTAATGTTTTATCTGCAGAGCAAATCTTGTTCTTAAACGACTCTTCTATTTTCAGATAAAAATCAATAAGTTTATTTGTATGTGTAGTGGATATTGTGAGAGCATAGAGATTGGATGAATTATAAATAACATTAAGACCAATATTTAATCCAAGTTCAAGCAAGATAAAAATTATTATAAAATATAAATAAAATTTCATTAGTAAAATCCTTTTTTTAAGTGAATATCCTATTATAAATTCTATTGAACATTCTACTCTTTCTACTCTTTATTATACTTCTATACCTTGTAATTCATCTGAAAATTAATTTATTGATACTTTGTGATTTGAAGATTAGTTTTAGTTATTCCAATATTTTTAATTATTTAAGTTTAAATAATAATATTTTTTTAGATTTGTTAATTATTAGTCGCAATGAGGGTGGTAGCAAATTTAGTAGGTAGTTTAAGCTAGCTTAGTTCAAGCTAGCTAACTGATCGGTCGATCATTGAGTGGAATCATTTAGATTATTGTTATTATCTAATTGTTCAGGAGTTGCTTCACTTTCATTAGTTTGCGATGGTACTTCAGACTGTTGTACTTGATTATCTTCTGTATTATTATTATTATTATTATTATTATTATTATTATTATTATTATTATTATTACTATTTTCTGCAGTATCATGATTTAACGAAGATTCTGGTGCTGATTGTGATGTTATTGATGGTGCTGGCAGTGAGGGCGGTGATATTTTTGAAGTATTTGATTTAGCAAGGTTTTTTAAAACAGGATTATCTATTTCTATTCTAATATCATCTTCAGTATTCCAATTTTTGTCAGGTCCACAACTAGCAAATAGCATCTGTCCTTTTGAGTAATTGAGTTCATACTTAAAAGGAATTCCCCAAATATCAATAGAGGGATCCATCTTTTCGTATACTTCACTATTTAAAAATTTACGATAGGTTGTTGTACGACCATCTTTGTAGTTATCACGAACAAATTGTAGAAATGTCTCTTCCACAATTAAATTTTGGCCATTGCTACTGTTGAAACGATCAACAACTAACCCAGTGATATCTTCTAATTCATATTTTGTGACCATCACGGATCCCATATTAAAAAGCTCTAAGATTGTATCGATTTTTGTATAGAGACCAAAAACCAAAGTGAAAAGTGGTAATAATTTTATCAAACGAGCAATAAAACTTGATTGCATATTTTGTTACTCCTCATTAGAACTTTGGCCATGTTTAGAACCAGAATCAGAAGCAGAAGCTGAGGTCGACATTCGATGTCTACCAACACTCTCGATATACATGGCCAGGTCGATATTATTTGATAAAATTTTCCAAAAGGTATCTCCTTCAATAAATAAAAATAAGCATTTTTCCCTTGTTCGCACAGTTGCAGTTCTCGCTATATCGGCGATTAAAGCGATCTCACCAAATATGTCACCTTGTTTTAACTCAGCAACTTTTTGTCCTCCTTTGATAACGTCGACACTTCCTCTTATTAGTAAGTAAAATGTTTTATCACGTTCTCCTTCGGTTACAATGTCATAATTTGCAGGAAAGTAAGTTAAATCACCAGATTCAATAAAAATATTCATAATTTCGGCCGGAAAATTACGAAAGATATCAGCGGTGGAAACAAATTGAGAAAGTTCGATAGTGGTGAGCAAGCGATTAGCATCGGATTTAAAATTATCATTGGTGAAAAGTTTTTTTAATGTAGTAACTTCAATTTCTAAAAATGTTATTTGTTCTACGGCCACAACATTAGCACTACGACGACACTCTTTTAAATATGCCAATTCTCCAATTAATGTGTTTACACCTAAAGTTACTAAATGTTTAAAGGAACCAGTATCATTTCTAATTGTAATATCAACATTTCCTTCTAGAATTAAAAACATTGATTTGCCAACATCACCTTGGGTGATTAGATATTTTTTTGCAGGCAATTTTTTTACTGGTGAATTTTGAATTATATAATCGATAACATCTTCACTCATGCTCTTAAAAAACATATTACTCTTTAAAGCATTTTTTACAGCTTGTTGATCTATCTCTTTGGCACTACATTTTTGAGAGCGACTTACCATTCGACTGAGAGGAATTTTAATTGGAGATATGACGTTGTTAAAAATAGTTTGAATGAGATCGATAAGTAAATAGAGAAAGATAAAGACGATCAAAAATAGTACAAAAATAGTAGACAACATTCCTAGTTGAGTGAGGTGAGCACTACTTTGCTTACCAATTAAATCAAAGATTAAATTAGGTAGATTAGTGGCCAACAAATCAAGGGAAAAAAATAGTAGCCCTATGGCCCAGATAAAGGAGAGCACAGAATATATTACGAATCGAATTTCATCGGCCAGTTGAGCTTTAGAGTTTAAGATAGGTGTAAGAGAACAATTTTTTAAATATGGCATTAGATTTTTTAGTTGATCTTCAGCATAGAAGAAATTAAATAATTTGGTCATTTCGCTATTTCGATAAGGATCTAATTCAATACAAGTAAGAAGAATAGAGAGAATTTTAATATCATTTGCAGAGATAGCTATGGAAATAGAAGGCAAAACAGATGAAGTTATAAAATTATCAATTTGAGCAGGAAGTGAAAAATGAAAAAGGCCATTAGAGTATTTTGTTATTAAAAAAGCAATTACTCCCCCGATTGCCAAATAGAGTAGTGACGAAGATATTCCATAGAGGATCAACAACCATCGTTTACTTTGTGAAAAAATGGAGGTCTCATTTATTGCTATGGCCAGAGAAAACCAGTGAGGCCTGATGGTTATTTGATTTATTTGGCCTACACAAAAAATAAGTAATATTCCCTTTAAAATATTTTTTAAAGTAATAAGTGTTGAGCTTATAACAAAAATTATTAAAAATGAATTTGCATAGTTTGTTGCAAGTTCAGGTCGTAAGAATGTTTTTAATTTATAATTCCACAATCCTAGATGATAGGAAGCAATACTTGCAGCAATGATGATGATCGCAAGAAATACAAATAGAATGGTATTATTAAGTTTAGGTAATCTAATTTGCTTTAGAATAGTTAATTCAAAAAAAGGACGAAATAGCAGAGAACTTTTTTGTTGATGAGGAGTTTTGTCTGTTTTAATAGCATTTAAATCCATCGGCAACTCTTCCAAGAGACCAGCGTTGCCAAGTAAGTGAATGGCGGTCATGATGGAATTAAAACTAACTCGCCCATATTTTTGATAGAGTAGAGAGGTAATATCTTTTACTGAGTGTTCACCATTAAAATACTCCATTAATGGTTGATAATCCATGGGAAGTGCCA
>JADFZW010000035.1 GCA_015232355.1 Oligoflexia bacterium | reverse complement strand
TTGCCTCTGGTACATTCAATTCAAATTTAATAATACTCATCAAAAAATTCTCCATCCAAACATCTCCTTTTTTAACTTATAAAAAGTTGTAACGCAATTGCTTGGACAGAAAAAATATTCCACTACCGGTGAAATTGCAGATGAAGGGAAAAAATTATTTGGGTTGAACAATTATTACGGAAAACTAGTCACAAACTAATAGTTTTTGTATTGCTTAAGTCTTTCAGTAGCAGCTTGATGTAGTGGATTTAACTTTAAAGTTTCTTCCCATAATTTTATTGCATTTGCAATATCGCCTTTACCTAAATACCCTTCACCTAAAGAAAATTTGGCAAAATCAAAACTTGGGTAATTCTTCACAACACTTCCAATGTGCTCGATTGCTCTTAAATAATTACCTCTCAATAAATTAGGGTTGTTTGTAAAATTTAGATCTACAATAGCATTTTCTTTAAAGTTTTCTAGCCACTCCTTTGAAAATGCTTGGTTCTTTAGTATGGAGAACCTATAGTTATAGGTATTCGTATCGTATTCATCTGGATCTATATACTTATTTTCAACACAAGTATTATAAATTTCTGTGCCTGGATGTGGAGTAAAAAGGAAAAAGTACGTCCAGTCAAGCTTCAATCCTTTGGCAAATGCGACAGTTCTTTTTATAGTCTCTTCCGTTTCGCCAGGGAATCCAAGTATAAAAAATCCTCTGGACTCAAGATCAATTTTTTCCATATGACGAATTAGTGGTTCAATCTTGGAAAGTTTCACCGGCTTCCGCATGAGTTTTTTAAGAACATATTCATCGCCACTTTCGATCCCCATGCAAATAGAGTAGAATCCAGTCTCCTTCATTGCATCCAGAATCTCTTCATCCAAGTGGGCAACAGCAAGACCAGTAGGGGCATTCAAAGTTATGTTGGCATCTAGAGATTTTATACCTTTGCAGATTTCCAAAAATCTTTCCTTATCTGCCGTTAAATTATCATCTTCAAAATGTATTTCTTTTACTCCCCAGTCAAAGACTAGTGTACGGATTTCATCTACTACGGCACGTGCACTCCTCATTCTGTATTTAAGTCCATTAGCATGAATAAGCGAACAAAAAGTGCAAGTAAAAGGGCATCCTCTCGAAGATACCATCTGCGTAAATGGAGTCTGCTTAAAATTGCTGTGAGCTGCCCCTTCGGTGAGATATTTTTTAAAATCAAAAATAGTTCTATCTGGCAAAGGTATTTTATCAAGATCAGAAATAAAACGAAGTTTTGGAGTGTCGATGATTTCATTCCCACGTCGAATGCATACTCCATCTATTTTCTCGTAAGATTCTGAATTGGATTCAATGAGCTCAACTAGGTTCGCAAAACTTTCTTCCCCTTCGCCTTTGATAATGCCGTCAACATTTCTATCTTTCTCTATAATGAATCTTGATGACACTGTAGCATGGACTCCGCCTAAAAATACCTTTATTTTGGGATTTACTTCTTTTGAAATCCTAGCAATATTTCTTGCATCCCACTCTGCAGAAGAAAAAAGGCATGTAACCCCAATCACGTCTGGATCTATTAACTCCATCTCTTTTTTTAAAGTATTGTCCGAAAGACCATATCTAATTCTACCGTTCTCATAAAAACCTTTTTGAAAGTCATTAGACAATAAAGCGTCGATAATAACGATTTCATGCCCCTTTGATTTTAAATATGAGGATAAATACGCTAGGCCCAACGGAAACATTGGAGTGAGTCTCATCGTTTCATCACTTATATTAGATGGACGACTTACAGGAGGATTTATTAATAAAATCTTCATTCAATGTACCAGCTTCTCATAATTCAACAACTGTCAAATTATGGGTTTTACTTGTATAAACTAAAATTATAAGTAAAATAACAAAGAATTAAGAAAAAGGAAACCATCATAATGGAAATTGAATAAGAATGAAAAAAAGAAGAAAAATAGCAATCGTTACAGGGACTAGAGCGGAGTATGGACTTTTAAAAGCTCTTATTGACGAAATTATAAGTGATTCAAGTTTATTGTTACAGCTAATAGTAACAGGAACACATTTATCCTCAGAGTTTGGAAATACGTATAAACAAATCGAAGAAGATGGCCTAAAAATTGATAAAAAAATTGAAATGTTACTTTCTTCTGATACACCTGTAGGAATATCAAAATCAATGGCATTAGGATTAATAGGATTTTCAGACGCCATAAACGAACTTAAACCAGACATATTGGTTTTTATAGGAGATAGGTTTGAGATATTATGCGCAGGAATTGCAGGAATAATTCACAAAATTCCAATGGCCCACATTGGCGGAGGGGAGTCAACTCGAGGGGCAATAGATGAAGCAATTAGGCACTCATTGACTAAGATGGCGCAATTTCATTTTGTATCAACTCAAACTTACAAAAAAAGGATTATTCAATTAGGAGAAAATCCCTCCATGGTTTTTAATGTAGGAGCACTAGGTGCTGAAGTTATAAAAAAAACTACCTTGCTATCTAAACATGAGATTGAATCTATGTTAAAGATCACATTCAAAGAAAAAAATTTTCTAGTTACTTATCATCCTGTAACATTGGAAAATAATTCTGCTGAAAAACAGATTAAAGAACTTCTTAAAGCGTTAGTAGAACTGGAAAATACCTTGTTAATTTTCACAAAATCAAATGCAGACGAAGGTGGAAGATTAATAAATAAAATGATAGACGAGTTCGTTGAAAGATACCCTCAGAAAGCTGTAGTTTTCATTTCCCTTGGGCAACTTAGGTATCTTTCAATTATGAAAGTAGTCGATGGAGTCATTGGGAATTCCTCTAGTGGAATAGTTGAAGCTCCTAGTTTCAAAATCGGAACTATAGACATAGGGAATCGTCAAGCAGGTCGTGTTTGCGCGACAAGTATTATAAACTGCGATCCAACTAAAAAAAGTATTAGTGATGCTATTAACAGATTGTATTCGAAAAGATTTCAGAATCATTTAAAAAAAGTAAAGAACCCTCACGAACAAAGCAATACTGTAAAAAAAATCAAAAAAATTTTAAAAGAAAAAAATCTAACAAATGTTTTAGAAAAAACTTTTTTTGATTTGTAATTACTATACATTAACAATAAATGACGACACATTTATTGATAGTACGAATTACGATCCCAAATGGAGAAAAATAAATGGATAAAACGAAAACTATGTCCAAAAAAATTATTTGGGTTGAACAATTATCCATTCTGAAAATATTTTTGTTACTTCCATTTTCTTATCTTGGTTATTCAATAAAGTATGACAATGATGACAAGCAGATACACTGGTCCACACGACGTCTTTTGTCATATTTAAAATCTGACAGATTCATTCCTTTCTACATTAATTTAACAGAGAAAAACGACACAGGTATTTCTCTTGCCTATGTTCATTTTGATCATCTTCGAGAAATTGTATGTAGGTTTGTAGATAATAATTTAAAGTGGGCCACTCTAACCCAAAAAAATATGTATATCGTGTATATTTCAAATATTCTCTATCACAAAATATCCTTTGTTACTTATGTTCTAAATCAAAAAAAAACATCAAAAAAAAAATATGTTTTTCTATACAATGGAATTTTTAACTCTTTGATAACTTCCTATTTTGAAGATAAAAACACAAAATTTTTATCTCTCTCCATTAAAAATTTAACAGGTGTCTTTCTTAGTATGACTTCTCTTTTTTGCAAAACAACCAGAGGAGTTTCAAATTACTATTTAAACCTTTTTAAAAAAAGTGAAAATTTACCAAAGAAAGATTCCCTATGGATTGAGTTCGCCCCAAGATCTCTCATGTGGGATCTACTGCGTAAGGAGTTATTTGAACTATATAAAAATGATGATGCTAAATTTGATATCGTTTTTTACTTGGATCGATCAGATACTCCACTAAATGATCAGATGAAAAAGTTTTTAGCAAAATTTGCACCTATAAAATATATAGATTTTCACAATCATGTTTCTGGAGGTATAAGCTTTTCCCATCTATTCTCTGCCTTAAAAAAAGCCAAGCAATGTTGGGCCAATAACCAATTTTATTGTAATCTACTAACTATTGGGTATTTTATTGATATAAATTTATTAGTTTCTTTGTATAGGAAGAATAATGTAAAATTATTGATTCAACATCAAGAAGCTAGCTGGTTTCAAGCGGTACAAAGAGAAGCTCTCGATGAAATTGGTTCCATGATGTTGGGTCATCATTGGTCAAATTATGTTTCATGCGATTACACATTCTTTAACTTTTTTCAAAACGTCTATTTTTCTTGGGGGAAAATTACCCACGATCTAGTAATTAAGAAAAATAATTCTTGTGAGTTAATTTTACCCTCTGGATGCCTTCCCAGTCCTCGTCTAAACGTCGATTTTGCAGGAACAACCGAGAAAAAAAGAAGCATTCTTATTCTTGATTCATCTGTAGATAATGACTGTCAACATCCCAAAAGAACACTCTCGCTGTTTTATGAAAAAATATTCGAATACATAGCTGCTAGAAAAAATATTATTGCCTATGTAAAATGTAAAAATTTTGCCTCTATTAACGACCTGTCAAGCTTGCCAGATGGAGAAACACTTGTTGCTTTAGCAGAGGATCTAAAAAAGAAAAATTTGTTGATTTTTTTGAACCCAATAGACTATCTTCCCATTGAAGCTGCTCAACAATGTGAAATATCATTTTGTTACTCACTGAATTCTGCTGGAATTATTTCTCAGATCAATGGGCATAGGGCCATCCACTGGGATTTTATACCATGGAACAAATGTCCAATTTACTCGCACAATATGGGAAAAAGCATATTTAACGAAATTGACAATGCTTTAGATGCATTAGATAGCTTTTTTATGGGAGATAATGATATCGGAGTTATGCCAAAATCTTTGATAAAATCAATTGATTATTTTCAAGATTTTAAGGGCACCAAAAGGATGTATGAATTTATTAAGGACTGCTTTGAGTTTTATCACAAACAATATAAAAAAGATGAGATCTTGATAAGATCTAGCAAAAGATATATTGAAAGAAACAATATTAACGATTCATTTTTCGACACCACCACAAATCTTTGGTAAATCTTCCTCCGCAATAAAATTTCACTTCGTATAACAAATCAAAATCTTCAGAAAGTAAATTTACAATACACATTCAAGGATGCATACTTACCTAAGTGTCCTATGACGTTTTGAAATTTAGATCTAAAATTGTTTATCATAAATATATAAATAAATATATTTATGACTTTTTTGAATATGAAAAATATTAGAAGATACAATAATGACCTCTGTAATGTTTGATGAGATCATACATTTTATTAAAGATACTTATGGCCATAACCACTCCATTGATTTGCATTCGCCTGTGTTCATTGGTAATGAAAAAAAATATCTCAACGAGTGTATAGAATCTACTTTTGTTTCCAGTATAGGAAAGTTCGTAGACCTTTTTGAATCTGAGATCCTAAAAATAACTGGCGCTACAAATGCAATCGCAGTTATAAACGGAACCATGGGATTATTTGCTGCTCTTAAAGTATTAAATGTTGATCAAAATTGTGAAGTCATTACCCAAGCTTTAACTTTCGTGGCCACTGCAAATGCAATTTTTTCTACAGGAGCACAACCAATTTTTGTAGATGTAGATAGCTCAACACTTGGAATGTCCCCTTCTTCTTTGGAAGAATTTTTATCAAAAAACGTAATTGTCAAAAACAACACCTCTTTTAATAAAGAAACAGGGAAAAAGATTGCCGCTTGTGTGCCAATGCACACCCTAGGACATCCTTGTCAGATAGATATAATTAAAGAAATCTGCAACAGGTATAAGATTTACTTAGTTGAAGATGCGGCCGAAAGTCTTGGTAGTTATTATAACGGAAAACATACTGGGACTTTTGGTACAATTGGCATCTTCAGTTTTAACGGTAACAAAGTTGCGACAACTGGTGGTGGTGGAATAATTGTAACCAATGATGACGATTTAGCTAAAAAAATAAAACATGTTACAAAAACTGCCAAGTTAAAACATGAATGGGAATTTTTTCATGATGAGCTAGGATACAATTTCAGAATGCCAAATATTAATGCCGCAATCGGATTAGCACAATTAGAAAACATCCCTGTTTTTTTAAAAAAGAAAAGATATTTGGCCGAAAAATATAGACGATTTTTTTACAATTTAAAGGTGCCATTTATTGTCGAACCAAAGAACGCTTTATCTAATTATTGGCTTAATGCTATTATCTTGCCGGACAAGAAAACCAGAGATGATTTTCTACAGTACTCATATGCCAATGGTGTAAGGTGTAGACCTTTATGGGAATTAATGTTTAAGTTGCCTATGTATGAAAAATGTCAAAAAACAAATATGGATATTAGTAATTACTTACAGGAACGAATTGTAAACTTACCAAGTGGTGTCCTTTTTTGAAGACAAGAGGTATAGGTATTTATGTTCCACAAATGTAACAGAGATGTAACAAAGAATATTATCAGCACATCCTCAACCATGAAGGATGCAATTGATATTATCGATTCAACATATTTCGGAATTGCATTAGTCACGGATGAGCAAAAAAAGTTTGTAGGGTTAATCACAGATGGAGATGTTCGAAGAGCAGTGATGAAAAATTTTTCACTAAATGATTCTGTTCTGCTTTCCATGAACAAAAATCCTCAATTCATTTATCATCCATACACTAAAGAACAAGTAAAAGCAATTTTTGATGACCACCCTCTCGTAATCCAGATACCAATATTAAATAACATAGGCAATATTGTAGATGTCTTAATTAGGCATGAATATGAACTTAACTTGAAAACTAAAAAAACTGCTGTAATCATGGCAGGAGGAGAAGGATCTCGTTTAAAAGAATTAACAAAAAATACACCAAAACCACTTTTACCCATTGGAGATAAACCTCTTATTGAAACAATCTATAATGTTTTAATCAAAAATGGTTTTGAAAGAATATTCATTACTGTAAATTATAAAAGTGATCTAATTATAGAGCATTTCAAAAAAATGGGAACAGATGTCCAATTCTTAACTGAAAGAAAAAAATTAGGAACCGCCGGTTCATTGGCGATGCTAAAAGATAGTTTAAATCTTGTTAATTCACCAATTGTTATTATTAATGGTGACATATTGACAAATATTGATTTCAAGAAATTACTGTTTGACCATTGTCAAAGTAACAGCGAATTTACTATTTCTGTAAAGCAAATTGATGTTGAAATACCTTACGGAATTGTTAATGCAAGAGAAGATCTCTCCTTGATCTCACTAGATGAGAAACCCAAAAAAAGCATTTTTATTAATGCTGGTGTCTACTGTGTTAATTCTGATATAATCGAATTAATTGATGATAACACATATTTTGACATGACTGATTTAATAAAGAAAATCTTGTCTATGAATAAAAAAATCAATGTCTTTCCGATCAGGGAGTATTGGCTAGATATTGGAATGACTCAGGACTATAAAAAAGCACAACTTGATTATCTAGAGTACTTTTGCGATAAATCAAATATTGATAAAAATAATGATCTTACGTTTAAATCTACCTAGATATTGCGTATCTCTACATTTCTATGAGTGATAAAAAATTATAAATAAAGGATATGTACAATGTACTTCAAAGTAGATTATGGAATAAAGAGTGATTGGTTGCACAACCTAAACTCCTTTGATATCAAAAGTTATGATGTTTATCATTTGCCTAATTATGCCAACTTGGACACATATTCACACAACAGTATCGCAGAAAGTTTTTATTATCTCGAAGGAGACATGCACTTCCTGTTTCCGTACATAAAAAAAAAGATACCGGATTCAGATTTTTATGATTTTGAAACTCCCTATGGATATTCAGGTCCAATTAGCACTTCAAACAATAAATCTTTTTTGGAGAAAGCTTGGAATAAATGCTTTAATTGCTTAATTGAAAAGAAAATTATTGCCGGTCTGGTTAGATTTAATCCGTTCATTGAAAATAAAGACATACCTAGTGGATCTTTTCCAACCTCGTTTGATAGAAAAATTGCGGTGATAGATTTTTCTCATATAAATGGAGACTCTTATTTATATGATCACCTTCATCCTTCTAATAAAAAGTCCATCTTGGCAGCTCAGAGAAAAGGATTATCTTTTTATATTGATGAAGCTTTCGAACAGTTAGAGAGATTTATGGAGTTGTATTATTCAACTATGGCAAAAATAAATGCCGAAGAAAAATTTCTATTCTCTTCAAAATATTTTCACTCTATAAAAAAGTGTTTTGAAAAGAATTCTTTTCTTGTACATGCTTTAATTGGAGAAAAAATAATATCCTCAGCGCTAATTTTATCTCACGGTAGTATTGCTCACTACCATCTTTCTTGTAGCGATAGCAATTACCTTACATTGTGTCCTAATAATATTATGCTTCATGAATGTTCAAGATATTTAAAAAATAAAGGATACAAATACTTTAATCTAGGAGGAGGTACCAATAATTCCATGAGGAATTCTTTGTTTGTATTTAAGTCAAAGTTTGCCAATCAGTTATACGACTTTTACATAGGAAAAATGATTCTAAACAAAGATATATATCTAAAAATATGCTCTCTGTGGGAAAAAAAAGTTTCCTCTACAATTGTCGATATTTATAGTAATCATTTATTAAAGTATCGCTACATTGATTAATCACTACTCTGTACATTCTTTTTTAAAAGTATTTAGGAGTGCTTACTATGTTTAATAATATGAAAATTTTCGCACTAGTTCCCGCTCGTGCAGGATCTAAAGGTATCCCTCAAAAAAACATTACTCCACTGGCGGGACGACCTCTAATTCTTTGGACAATTGACGCTGCTGTTAATTCTAGGTATATCGACACAATTATACTTTCTACTGATGACTCAAACATTGCAAAGGTTGCCTCTCATCCTAAAGTTACAGTTCCTTTTTTAAGACCTTCCGAACTAGCTGCCGATTCATCATCTCTGCATGATGTTATTGATCATACATTAAATTGGTTCGACAACAAATCAATCTACTTTGACATCATCGTTTTACTACAACCAACCTCTCCGTTAAGAACCACTGAAGATATCGACAGTTCTATTGAACAGTTTTGTTCCTCTATGAAAAGTAAAAATGAAACATTAATATCGGTCTATCAAATGCCAAATAAAATAAGCTGGCTTTTGAAAGAAAAAAATGAGCAATTTGTCGAGTACTGTTTTAAAGATGAAATAGAGTTGAGCAGACAAGATATAAAACAGAGATACTATTTACCAAACGGAGCAATTTACATGGCCAGGACAGATTGCTATGTAAAACATAAAACATTCTTTGGAGAAGAAATGTTCTTCTACTCTATGGATGAAAAAAAATCCATCGACATAGACACTATCGAGGATTTAGAAATTGCAGAGACATTTATTAAAAATATAAAAGGATAAGTTTATGTCGGTTTTCATAATTGCTGAAGCTGGAGTTAATCATAATGGAGACATAAAGACAGCTTTTGCTTTGTGCGACAAAGCAAAAGAAATTGGCGCCAACGCAATTAAATTTCAAACTTTTATTACAGAAAAATTAATTTTACCAAACCTAGCGTTAGCAGATTATCAAAGAATAAACTGTTCTAGCGCCAATGATAATATCGATCAATTTAAAATGTTAAAAAAATTGGAATTTTCGTATGAAACTTTTACGACAATAAAAAAATATTGTGATTCGATTGATATTGAGTTTATGTCCACTCCTGATGAAGAAGATAGTTTATTTTTTCTTGAAAATTTAGGCGTTAGACGATTAAAGATTGGTTCTGGTGAAATTGATAATGTTCCTTTTCTAAGAAAAGTTGTACTTTGCAATTTGCCCATAATTATCTCCACAGGATTGGCCAATATGTCAGACGTAGATTTTATGATGAACGTTTTACTCACGAGTGGATTATCTAGAGATAATATAACCATTCTTCACTGCACAACAGAATATCCAGCACCATTTAGCGATATTAATTTGAATGCTATGATCTCTATTAAAAAAAGATTCCAAGTAGCTGTAGGTTATTCTGATCATTCTTTGGGCATTGAAGTCCCTATAGCCGCTGTTAGTTTAGGAGCAAGCATAATCGAAAAACATTTTACTCTAGACAATGATATGCCTGGACCAGATCACAAAGCTTCTTTGGAACCAAAAGATTTTAAAAAAATGGTGACCGCTATTCGTAATATTGAAGTCGCTCTTGGAAGTGAACAAAAATCGATATCAAATTCGGAAATAAAAAATTTAAATATCATTAGAAAAAAAATTGTTTCAAAGATTGAAATAAAGAAGGGAGATATTTTGGATGAGACAAATTTGACTACCAAAAGAAGTTCCAATGGAATAAGCGCTAAATATTGGGATCTTACAATTGGAAAATGTTCGTCCAGAAACTATCGACCTAACCAAGAAATAGACGAATTGATACGATAAACCTAAGATCGTATGTTTATAAATACCGGCTTTAAATAAAGAATTACAGAGATTATCTAAAATGTTTGTATTAGGAATAATTATTGCTAAAAAAATTTCAAGCTTATCTGAGTCAGATAAGAACATAATGCCAATAGCAGGCAAACCTATTATTTCATATGTTATTTCATCTTCATTAAAATCAAAAAAAATCAATCGAACAATTGTTTCAACTAATGATACAAAAATTGCGGACGTTGCTCATAAATATGGCGCTGACATTCCGTATTTACTACAAACAACAAAGCTAGCATCAGATAGTGTGACATCTGAAGATATCCTTCGCTATACCGTAAAACAAATAGAACTGGAATCAAATCAATTAGTCGACATTGTTGTCTTATTACAACCAACATCAATATTTACAACATCAAAATTAATTGATGAGTGTGTTCAAAAGTTTTTACGTTGCAGATATGACTCATTAATAACCGTAGTTACTGCAGATAAAAAAGCAGAGTATGTTGGTATCGATATTGATAAAAAATTTCAGTATGTATTAGATGAAAAAGAAAAAACTAAATTGATAGATAAAATAGAAATTGTTCCATCGGGAAATGTTTCTGTGATAAATCGCAATTCTCTTTTTACAAATCCTCAAATAATAACAAACAACACAGGAGTGATTTATATCTCTAAAAAAGATGGACTTGATATAAGTTATGAACTTGATTTTTTATTGGCAGAATTCTTAATAGAAGAAAATAATCTCCGTAAATTAAGAACTAATGACTGCATTTCACCAACAGCAATAAGACTAGAAAAAGATAAGATACAATTGATTGTTTATGACTTCGATGGCGTTATGACCAACAATAAAGTTTCATTGTCAGAAAATGGCAAAGAAAGCGTTGTTGTAAATCGTGGAGATGGACAGGGTGTATCCTTAATAAAAAAAATGGGGATTAAACAGATTATTCTTTCTTCTGAAGTCAATCCAGTTGTTAGTATTCGCGGAAAAAAATTAAATATTCCTGTCATACAAGGAGCAGAAGATAAGTTTGCCATTTTAAAAGATTATGTCGAAAAAAATGGAATCAACTTAAAGAACGTTGTTTATATAGGAAATGATTTAAATGATCTTGAGTGCATGCAAAATGTAGGAATGCCACTTGCGCCAATAGATGCTCATGAGTTTATTAAAACAATTGCAAAAATTATTCTTGTATCAAAAGGCGGAGATGGTGTTGTAAGAGAATTGGCCAACAAAATAGAAGATAATTCTCTCTGAACACTGCTTGAACCTTTATTAATGTCATATTATATTGATAGAGTAATGCATTTATCTTCTTAATTAATTCTACAAAAGTGATGCAAATGAAAGATTCTTTTCCTAACACTGAGATTGTTAATGTTGCTGATTGTTTCAAAATTTTTGCCAGTAACGAACTTGAGAAGTATAGAGCAGAGACTCTTTTTACAAAGGAACCAGAGACTACTGAATGGATCAAAACTTTTTTTCAAAATAGTGAAAACTTTTTAGATATTGGTGCTAATATCGGTATCTATTCATTGTACGCAGCTTTTCTTTACTCTGACATGACAGTAATTGGAGTTGAACCTTTCCAACCAAATTTCTCACGATTTGTTGAAAACATTAATCTGAATAGGATTAACAACATCTTTCCATTGCAGCTAGCGTTCTCTCGCGAAGATTCTATTAAGGAATTTTTTTCCTCTGATTTACGAATTGGCGCTTCCGGAGGTCAATTTGATTCTAACGTAGATGAAAGTGGTGTAAAGTTCGAAGTAAAAAATATACAAAGAACTATTTCTATTAAAGGCGACAGCTTTTTTAAAGCATTTCCATTAATTACTCCCAATCATATAAAAATAGATGTAGATGGAAATGAAGAATCAATAATAGAAGGCATGACAGAATTATTAGAATCAAAAAAAATAAAATCTATATTAATAGAATTAAATCCAATAAAATCAAACAGCGATACTGTAAAAAATATTCTAAATGATTTAGGTTTTTCTGAAAAAAATAAATACAATTTAATGAATAATCACTCCAGGAATAGACGGAGATCAAAAGGAGATACTGTTCCAGAAAACATAATTTTTATTCGAACAGAATATTTATAGGATTAAATATGAAAAAGGAAAAATTAAACATAATCGCTTTTATTCCTGCAAGAGCAGGATCAAAAAGGATACCGGGTAAAAATATTCGAGAGATGAATGGTCATCCTTTGATTGCATACACCATCATGGTTGCTTTAAAATGTGGACTTTTTTCTAAAGTAATAACTTCAACTGATTGTCCACAAACAGCTCAAATTGCAAAAAAATATGGGGCAGATGTTCCTTTTCTTCGGCCAAAAGAATTTGCTTCTGATACCTCTCTTGATATTGAATGGGTTACATTTCACTTAGAACAATTAAAAAACCAAAATGAACTTCCAGATGCTTTTGCTATTCTAAGACCCACTAATCCATTTCGAAAAATAAAAATGCTAGAAAGAGCATACTCTTTATTCTGCTCTAGTTTATCTGCAGACTCTTTAAGAGCAATACAGAAATGTTCTGAACACCCGTATAAGATGTGGATAATCGAATCAGAAAAATGCATGAAACCACTATTTCAACATAACCCAAACGAACAACTAACGCCATTTCACAGTATGCCATATCAATCTTTGCCTCCAACATACGTACAAAATGCCAGCTTAGAAATTGCTTACACAAAAACAGTTTTTGAAAAAAAAAGTATCTCTGGTACTGAAGTGATTCCTTTTATAACCGAAGATTATGAAGGGTATGACATAAACACGAATGACGATTGGTTATATGCAAATTACTTAGTTGATAATAAACTTGTTGAGATTATTGATCTAAATTAATTTTAAAAATGGGAGTTACTAATGTCAGTCATGGACATGTATGATCTTAAAGGGAAGATTATTATTGTAACCGGAGGATTAGGATTACTTGGTCGCCAATATGTTTCTTCTCTAATTGAAGTTGGTGCCAGAGTTGCCATCTTTGATTTACTCACCAGCAGAGAAGACATTTTGTACGAATTGTTTCCTACTACACCAAAAACATCTTTAATCGCAGAAAATGTAGATATCACTAAAGTAGATTCCTGGGAAAAGGGTATTCAAAAAGTAATTCAAACATGGGGAATACCTAAGGGACTTATAAACAATGCTGCTTTGGATTCTCCTCCTAATGCCCCTATCGAGGAGACCGGTCCACTGGAAACATATCCTATAACTTCATGGGAAAAAGTGATGGACACAAATTTAAAAGGTTCATTTCTAGGATGTCAACTTGTCGGAAGAGAGATGTTAAAAGCAGGTGAAGGATCGATCATTAATATAAGTTCAATATATGGAAACGTTTCTCCTGATCAAAATATTTATGAATATCGTAGAAAAAAAGGAGAGATCTTTTACAAACCAATCGCATACTCTGTCAGTAAATCTGGAATTCTTAATATGACAAGATACTTGGCCGTTTATTGGGCCAAAAAAAACATTAGAGTTAATACTTTAACACTGTCAGGAGTTTACAATAACCAATCACCTGAATTTGTGGAAAGTTACACACAAAGAATTCCCATAGGAAGAATGGCCAAAGAAAATGAATTTAATGCAGCAATTGTTTTTTTACTAAGCAAAGCTTCAAGTTACATGACTGGTTCAAATTTGATTATTGATGGCGGGTGGCTTTCTATTTAATTAAAATTATTTTTACTTTAGAGTTAACTTATGGACTATTAATAAAATGAAAGAGAAAAATATAAATAAAGTATATAATTGGATTAATGGACAAGAATGTCCTTCACAAAGTAACTCTTACTTTGAAAAAATATCTCCATCGACAGGTAGTAAAATATTTGATGTAGTTAAATCATCCTTCGTTGATGTCAATTCTGCTGCTGAAGCTGCAAAGAATGCTTTTTGCAATTGGGCCAATAAAACCCCCGTCCAACGCGGGAATTATTTATTTTCTATTACAGAAATCCTTCAAAAAAAGAGACAGGATTTAGCAAACATTGTTTCTCTAGAAACAGGTAAGTCTATTAAAGATGCTCTAAGTGAGGTTCAAGCAGCTATTGACCAAGGTCGTTTCATGGCCAGCGAAGGATTTCGAATGAATCAAAGAGTAATCCCTAGCGCCATAGATAACAAAACTGTTTTAGTAGTTCGAGAACCAATAGGTGTTGCAGCTTTACTGGTATCATTTAACACACCTATTGCTAATATTACATGGAAGGTGTTCCCTGCTCTTATTTGTGGAAATACAGTTATTCTAAAATCCTCAGAACATACTCCTGCCACTACTAATTTTTTTGCAAAAATAACAGAAGAAGCAAAATTACCTCAAGGAGTTCTTAATGTAGTTCACGGAGATGGAGTTACTGGTGAATTACTTATAAAAAATCATTTTGTAGAATTAATTAGTTTCACTGGTTCTACTAATGTTGGAAGAAAAATTCAAACAACAGCAGCAACTAGAAATGTAAGAACATTCCTAGAGCTTGGTGGAAAAAATCCCATGGTTATATGTGATGATGCCGACATTGAATTAAGTTTAAAATGGGCATTACTCTCTTCGTTTAGCAATGCAGGCCAGAGATGTGCTTCTTCAAGCAGAATTATTATTTTTGATTCAATTTATGATAAATTCAAGAATGAATTTATCTCTAAGGTTAATAAGTTAAAAGTTGGTTCTGAAGATGAAGATGATCTTGGACCAGTTGTAAGCTTAAAACAACTTCGATTTCTTGAAGAAGTCGTTTTGGCAGCAACAAAAGAAGGAGGTAACCTGTTGACCGGAGGAAAGAGGGTTGGAGACAAAGGCAATTACTTTGCTCCAACAGTTATCGAAAACATATTATCAAGTTCAAAATTATCAAAAATGGAATTATTTGGACCAATAACTTTTTTATATAGAGCTAGTTCATTTCAAAATGCATTAGATATTGCAAATGATTCTCCTTATGGTCTAACATCTTCCATACACACAAAAAATATTCATAGAGCATTGGAATTTTCAAAAAAAATGAAGTGCGGAGTTGTTACCATAAACGGAGGAACTCATGGATCTGAAGCACATATGCCTTTTGGAGGAATAAAGGATTCTGGAAATGGACAAAAAGAACCAGGCATGGAAGCACTAGAAGTATATTCTATTACAAAAAACATTTGTATAAATCATCTGCCTAGTAGTGTTTAACATTGAAATAAGATCAACTAAAGGGGGACATATGAAAAAATTAGAAGATATCCTTTTTAAAAACACAGAGTATTTTTTTATTGCCGAGATTGGAAATAATCATCAAGGAGATATTAATATTGCTAAAGAAATGATCAGTACTGCAAAAAGATGTGGCGTTCAAGCAGTAAAATTTCAAAAAAGAAATAACAAAACACTACTATCTAAAGAACTATATAATAAACCTTATGATAATGTTGATAGTTTCGGTGACACTTACGGAAAGCATCGCGAAGCTCTAGAATTTAACTTTGATCAGTACATAGAATTAATGGAACATGCAAAAAAAGAGAATATTGTAATGTTTGCAACTGCTATTGATGTAGATAGCGTTGGCTTTCTCGAGGAGGTAGGAAATCCTATCTACAAAATAGCTTCAGCAGACCTCGATAACGAGCCACTCATAGAATGTGTTTCCCAAAAAAACAAACCAATCATTATCTCAACGGGAGCTGGAGATCTCAATCAAATTAAAAGGTCTTATGATATTATAAAAAAATACAACCCTTACCCACCAATAATAATGCAATGTACATGTATGTATCCAGTTCATTACGACAAAGTAAATCTAAGAGTAATTGAAACATATAAAAAATTATTTTCAGATGCGCTCATAGGATATTCAGGGCATGATAACGGAATAGTTCTTCCAATTGTAGCGTATATGTTAGGGGCAAGAGTTTTCGAGAAACACTTCACTTTGAACAGGGCATGGAGAGGAGCTGACAATAAATTCTCACTAGAGCCAACAGGATTATCAAAATCAATTAGAGATCTAAACAGAGCAATCCTTTCACTAGGAGACGGAGAAAAAAGAATTTATGAGGAAGAGATCGGAGCAAGAGTAAAATTAGGTAAATCAATCTACTCTCGAAAAAAGTTACCTAAAGGCAAAAAAATCTCCCTTGAAGATATTTGCTGCAAAAGTCCTGCTGGAGGGATTTCACCATCAAAATTACACGATATAATCGGTCTCTTAGTTAATCGTGATATAGACGCTGATGAAAAAATTCTTCAAAGTGATCTCATCTGAAAAATATTCAAAATATGATGTAATATAAGCAATGAGACAACAATACAATCCGTCAACGTTCTCTCTTACAAGGGTAATTCGTGGTTAATCAAATTTTGAGAAAATATTTTCTAAAATTTAAAGTATCTATAATAACCGTCATTGTGTGTTCTATAATAGGTAGCTTATTCGAAGGGGTAGGGATTATGACAATTATACCATTCCTTCAATATCTAGCAGGAGGATCATTGGCCCTTATACAGAGTATTCCTATAATAGGTCCACTAACATCTTACACTACCACACATTTTCCCGATGATATTATTTACATTTTCTCGCTAGTCATATTTTTAGCTATTCTAGCTCGTGCAACAATATCATATTTCAATAACCTTATGATTTATAAAATGTCGGAAAAAATCTGCATGCACTTATCAGAGGAACTTTACGACAGATTTATTAATAGCTCAATGGCATTCCATAATGTAACCAAAAGAGGAACTTTGATTAATGTTATAAACAAGGAAGCTTCACAAGTGTCTTGTTTAGTTGAGAATGTCATATGTAGCATTGTTTCCACAGTTCCACTCATTACATATATATCTATCTTGTTATTTATGTCTGCAAAAACAACCTTGTTTTTGATTGTTTATATTCTTCTACTTATGTATATAGTCAATATTTTTATAAAACATTTAAAAAGTGTCTCCAGGTTTACAATAATTCCAGTTGAAAATGTTCAAACAACATTAGTGGAAGGACTTTCTGCTATACCAATTATTAAATTATTTGCATCCTATAAATTCGAGATAGATAAATTCAGAAAAGCTCTTCTCAATTCATACTCAAAGAGACTTAATCTTAGAAAATGGAAACTGAGACTACCTCCATTTTTAGAAATGAGTCTACTTATTACTTTGTTGATATTTATAAATTTGTTTGTTTTTCTAAATGGAAAACAATCCATCTCTTTATTAGTAGGATACATCCTGGTTATTTTTAGAGCTATTCCAATAGTTCAGTCACTAAATGACAGACGCGCTCAATTTGCATCGCTGTCCCCAAGCGTGTCTAGAATAAATGAAGTAATTAGCATTGATAATCCAATACAGTATGGGACAATAAACGATGTTATTTTCAAAAATAAACTAAGTTTTAAATCGGTCTCGTTCGAATATTCTATAGAGAAAGTAGTTTTAAACGACCTAAGTGTTGACATCAAGAAGGGACAAAAAATTGCATTCGTCGGACAATCAGGAGCAGGAAAAAGCACTATTTTAAATTTATTATCCAGAATGTATCGTGCAAATGGAGCAATAGAAATAGACGGAATAGACATTAATAATTTCTCCGAAGATGCATGGGCAAAATTCATTGGCTACGTACAACAAGATACTTTCTTATTTAGTGATACAATTAAAAATAATATTTCCTATCCATTAAATTCATATTCTATGAATGAAATAGTTGAGGCGGCAAAGTTAGCAAATGCCCACTCATTTATTACTTCATTACCAAAAGGATATGACACTATTGTTGGAGAAAGAGGGTGCACTTTATCTGGGGGACAAAAACAAAGAATATCTATAGCTAGAATGATTATACGAAATCCTGAATTGATATTATTAGACGAAATGTCTAGTGCTCTTGATAGCGAATCGGAAAAATTTATTCAGCAATCTCTTGATTCTTTTACAATTAATAAAACTGTTATGGCCGCATCTCATCGCATGTCTAGCATTATTAATTTCGATTGTATATTTGTTCTTGAAAACGGCAATGTAATTGAAACAGGATCTCCGAAAGAGCTACTAAACAGAAAAGAGTATTTTTATAGATTAGTTAATATGCAACGGATATATTAATAATGGAGTTCATTTTTAATGAAAAAAAAAATTTTTTTACAGTTAACTACTGAAATTCAAATACGAAATTTCTACGAAACAGGTTTAATCGAACAACTTAAGAAGCTTTTTGACATAAGAATCTTTCTGCCTGCTTATCTTAAAAATTACCCTGAGGTTATTTCACTAGGTCAAAAGGAAGATATAGGTTTTACAGAAATAACTGAAAAAAGGGCCAAATTCATTGAGAATCTGATAACTCTATCTTGGTTTGAATTTAGAAAAAGAAGCAATGCTCTTGCCATAAAAAGAAATAGAATAATAAAAAGAAAACTCTATTTTTTTTATATCCTTAGTACTCCTACTATAGTGGCCAAAATAATAATAAAAATATTTTTATTATTTGTTGGCATAAATAAAAATATCTTAACCACTCTCCAAAAAGAAAAACCAGATCTTGTTTGGATAATTTCATCACTAAATGAAAACACTACAATTGATGTTTTAAAAGCTTCAAAAAAACTCAAAATAAAAACCTGTGTCACTGTAGGTGGGTGGGATAATCTTGTCACTAAGGGTACAGTACTTATTAAACCAGATGTTCTCGCTGTTTGGGGAAAACAACACTTAGAGCATGCGGTTACAGTTCAAAAAATGCATCCTTCTCGGTTAAGAGTTGTAGGTGTACCAGCATTTGAAACATATTTTGAAAACATTAATAATTCTATAAAAGTAAAAGAGGATTTTTATCGCCTTTACAGATTAAATGATAATTCAAAAATAATCCTCTTGGGAGGGTCCTGTTATCCATTCGATGAAGCATCTGCTTTACTTAGATTGGACAAACACATAACCAGCAAAAATCTTAACCCTCACATAAAAATTCTATACCGACCCCATCCTTGGGGATGCGTAAGAACCAATGAGTTTCACATTGAAAAACTAAATTTAAAAAATGTTATATTAGATATTCAAGTAGCACCTATATATAATAAAAGATTCCAAGGAAAAGAAGTAGTATGCGAAAGAGCTGAGGCACCTCAATTAGATTACTATAGTTTATTGCTGCAAAGTATCTCTGGTTGTTTTTCTCCATATACAACTTTACTTATAGAAGCAGCTATTCACTCAATACCAATAGTTGCTTTAGGATATTTTGATGGTGTTAACAATTATGTTCGAGGAGACATGCTCTTGTCTTTCAAACATGCCAAACAATTTGTTGAATTGGCAAACATACCTATAGTCAAAAATATTGATGATATTGAAGCAAAATTTGATCTCTTGCTTGAAATGTCCGACGATCATATTGTAAAAGAAAAAGTTCGCAAAGCTGCCGATTATGTTGTTCATCATGATAATGAAAGCTGCTCAAAAAAAATGGAAATAATAATAAACGAATTATTATAAGGGATATTTATGTCTATGTTATCTTACATACCTTTTGAAGAATTTAAAAGAATTGAAAAATCAAAAAACAATTTAGTTGAATACATATCTCTTTTTTCTGATCTATGCAGAATTAACGTTCTTTATATGATAAAAAAAGTAGGGTCTGGCCATATTGGATCAAGTTTTAGTTCAATAGATATTGTATCGACTCTTTATTTGAGTCATTTAAACTACAACAATGATCCTCTGAAAATATATGATCAGGATATTTATTTCTCATCCAAAGGACATGATGTTCCTGGTTTTTATTCTGTTTTAATAGGTCTTGGTTTAATTGATTTTAAAATGTTACATCAACTCCGTCGTTTAGAAGGACTCCCTGGACATCCAGACATATCAACTCCTTTTATTGCTACAAACACTGGATCTCTAGGAATGGGGATTTCCAAAGCTAAAGGTTTTATTAGAGCGAAAAAAATGAATTCACAAGATGGAAGAGTGTATGTTCTTGTTGGTGACGGCGAATTACAAGAGGGACAATTTTGGGAATCTCTACAATCAGTCGCCACTTCTCATCTTAACAACATAACCATAATCATTGATCACAACAAAGTTCAATCCGATAAATTAATTGAAAATGTTTTATCATTAGGAAATCTAGAGGATAAACTTAAGGCATTTGGATTTTTCGTTGTTATCTGTAATGGTCACTCCATTACAGATATAGAATCTGCTTTAAAAGAACAAACATCAGATAATAAAGCGAAAATAATCATAGCAAATACAATCAAAGGCCAAGGAGTTTCATTTATGGAACATACATCTATGCCTGCAAATCAATTGTACTACCAATATCATAGTGGAAGTCCAAATGATTTAGAATACGAAAATGCTGTTACTGAGCTAATGTCATCAATAAATAAAAAATGTAAAATTTTAAATCTCTCCCCTGTATCTTTAACCTCTGCTGAACTAGTTACGAAAATTCCTTTGACTAATAAACAAAGTTTAGTCGAAGCATACTCTAGAGAAATATTAAATCATGGCAAAGCAAATTCAAAAATAGTAGCGCTCAATGCGGATCTCGTAAAAGATACCGGTTTAATTCCATTCAGCGAGCAATTACCAAAACAATTCATAGAGTGTGGTATAGCTGAACAAGACATGGTATCGCAAGCAGGCACATTGGCATTGATGGAACATATACCATGCGTACATTCATTTGCATGCTTTCTAACTACAAGAGCGGCCGAACAAATCTATAATAACGTCTCTGAAAAAACTAAAATTATCTACTCAGGATTTTTAGCAGGACTCCTGCCATCAGGACCAGGTCATTCTCATCAATCAGTCAGAGATATTGGCATAATGGCCAATATTCCAAACATGACAATTATTCAACCTGCCTCAGAGAAAGAAGTTGAACTCGCATTAAACTATGCTTTAAATATCAATAAATTTAATACCTATCTTCGAATCGCCAGTATTCCATTTGAAAAAGTTTCTTCCCCCTATGAATCCTACTTTCATCCAGGAAGAGGTTATGTTGTTAAAGACGGCAAAGATGCAGCTCTATTTACATACGGCCCAACAATGCTGTCAGAAGCATTGAAAGCATCAGATATTGTTTTAAAAGAAAAAGGAATAAGAATTAAGATTGTCAACATGCCTTGGTTGAATCTAATTGATAGAGAATGGTTAGAAAATATTTTAAATGGAATTGATATAATTTTCACATTAGATGATCATTTTTTAAGAGGTGGTTTTGGAGAATTTTTAAGTTACAAATTGTTTGAATTTAAAATGAACAAAAAGATAAAGATATTTAAAAGCTTTGGACTTCAAGACATTCCAGCATGTGGAAACAGCGATGAAGTATTGCGAATACATGAGCTGGATGCTTTATCAATTGCAAATAAAATGCATTAGCATTAGCTTTATTTTTTAATTTATGAGGCAAACATGGATCAAAATTATTTTTCTATTTTTATAATATTAATTTCAAATTATTTAGAAAATTAAAAAAACAATTTCGAGCAGAATTAAAGCTTATCAATCTCAGACCTCCATGTTTTTATCCAATCTTTTGCACACAAACAATATCTGTTTAAAAATTTATCTTTTACTTTTTGCCTATATGGATTCTCCCACCACTGCCTAACATCTCCGTATATCTCATTTAGTTTCAAAGCAGCATCTTCTGGTCTCAAGAACATTATTTCGGCATCAATCAATTCATTAAAATACGATAAACTTGATTCACGAAGTATGTTCTTATCATAGTTCAAAAAAAATATTAATGGAATATTTACTAATAATGCCTCCATAATGCTCGTACCTAAATGATCCGACACTAGCATTCTTGAATCTTTCATAAGTTCTATCAAGTTTCCGTCAACAGAAAACTTCATGTTAGGAACTTCATTAAATATTTTTTTCTCATCATCCGCCCAACCATAATTCACTGGATATCCGCGATATATAACTTTTTCTTTTATTTTTTTTTCAAGTGAATGTAAAAATTTTTGTTTATTACCAAAATAACAACGCATCCAATGTGGCATCATTGGATATGCTTGATGTCTGTACAATAATTTCGGTATGCTCAATCCTACCCAAACAAGGTTTTCGTTTTTTTCATTATGCTTATTTCTATACTTGTGTAATTTAGGATGAGGTAATTTGATTATTTTGGATCCTTTATATTTGTTATCGTCCCACCCCCATGTAATAAAATAATCACTATATTGCCTCTCTACTAATTCAGCAACTGTTTCAACATAATGTCCATATCCTCCTCCATGCTGCCACCCTAAAATAGTAGCATTCCTAATTCTTCCCAAAGAACATATGTATTTTAATAAGTTGTCATTCCACAAATCATTTGATGTTAAATAAACATCATATTTATCCCATTTTTTAGCTTCAATTATTAAACCATTGAAATCTTCAACCAAATACTTTGGCAAGCATGTTGGCAGCATATTGATCAAAATCTGCTTAAACTCACCATCAACATAAATATTCCTTAAACAATTTCTATCAATAATTTTATTTTGATATTTTACTTTTTTATTTCGGAGATAGAAATTCGCATTAAATAAAAATAATAGCGATAAGAAATCTTTGGGATAAAAATGATTCGGGGAAACTAAAATTCTTTTTTTGTAAAAGATTGTATTTAATGTTTTAAGTACAATTTGTTTAATTTTTCCTGCGATTTTAGAAAAGATCTTTTGTTTACAAACAATCTTTTCCTGTTTTAAGCAATTATTTTCATCATAATCAAAATACTTTATTTTGAAACCCATTTCATTGGCCACAATTCCCCAAAAAAAAGAAGATGATTTTTCATCAACACATAAAAAGTCAATTAATTCTTCCTGACTATCTATTAATTTTGTTGTAAAGTTACAAGAAAGAAATGTGATTTCTGAATTAGGAAAAGTATCTTTCACTAATCTTAGTTTTATATATCTATCATATAATATGCAAATATAATGCATTAACCATATAGAAAGAGGAATTTCCCAAAAAGCTAAAGGAAAATTTTCCTTATGCAATTCATTTAGCTTTTTCCCAATAATATGCAAAAGCTCTTTATATATATTTGAAAAGAAGGAACTGAAATCAGATAGAAATTCATTCTCGTAATACCTGTCGTAATGAAAAAATTGGTATCCAAATTTTTCAAGTCTTTGTTTTAATGAATTACTCAACTCTTCATCACACAAAAACATAACCATTTCATCGATCTCTTCTCTAGGTATAATTAAATTCGGAGCAATAAAAAATTTTTTCATTATTCTAAGAAAGTGCTTGATCAGCAATTAAGTTTAATTCAAAGAAAAAATTCCCTTTATCCTCTTCCGAGCAATTATGCAAAATTTTTGAAGTTGCAAATATCGTTTTACCATATATCTCTAATAATCTCCTTAGCAATGGTTCTCCAATTTGATCAACAACAACAGACCGTTTGATAAACTTATGGTATCTATCTGATAACTTAACGTAAAAAAAATCCCTCATTTTTATCAAATCAATATAGGTTGTGTCGAACAAAAATGTTTCCCCGTTTAATGATTTAGTTATTACAGACAGAAGAAAGATGCTTGTCGGCTTAAATCCAAATCCATCTTTAGATGGTATTATAAATAAAATCCTTCCATTCATTGAGTGGTACTCCTATCATTCATCTTTAAAGATGATTAAAAAATAAAAAATGCTTAGAATGTCGGCAGCTAATCCCAGGTATACAAAATATCGCAACACCAAGCAAAGATATTGCTTTTAAAAAAGGAGGTCTCTTTCATCCAACAAATGCAAGCACAATGAAAATATTACACATCAGAATTGGATTTATAATCATATTCATATCAGTTAAATTTAAAACTAAACCACCTATTGCAATATTTATAATCCCAGTGCCGATATCTGAATAGACTGTAACTTTAAATACTCTCTTTTTCGATCAAATCAGAAACATCAAATATTTGTAAAATTCTAAAACCCCTAATTCGCCTTAGAAAAACAAAACCTGTGTACAAAAAATGACACACAATTAAAACACTTTTTTGATAATTGAATAAGCATTCCGATCACATAAATGGAATAATTATCTCCGTAGTATATAGCACGAGAATTAAATAATGTATGGACCGCAGAAAAATTAAGGGAAAAAAGAGTTGTATAAATAAAAATCCTCAATATGCTTAAACCTTAAAAATTACTACTTAAAATCTCCCCATTGAATGGCTTGCCCTTTTTTAATGTCTTTAATCGGTGTCATTCCAACAACTATATCCAAGTACTTTGCAGGAATACCTGTACAAGGTCGTAAATTTTCAACATCTTCAATTGTTATTAACTTTCCTTTTTTAATGTCATTTAATGCAAAAATTGATTTGTGAAAATTTACAACCATCTCTTCTTCTACCTTTCTTATACGTTTGTATGGAATTCCTTTTGCCAGTTCAACCTCTCTTATTCCAGAAATAATCTGTTGCATTTCCTTAGGCTCCATGGAGAAAAAGTTATCAGGGCCATCTTCTTTTTTACTTAAAGTAAAATGTTTTTCAATCATATTAGCACCTAAAGCAGCGGCAGCAATACTGACAGCAATTCCTTCAGTATGATCACTAAGTCCTACTGGTACATCAAACGCATTTGATAAAGTAACCATAGATCGTAAATTCATATCCTCTGGTTTTGCAGGATATTGAGTAACACAATGAAATAGCAAAATGTTATCATTACATTCCTCTCGTATAGTTCTAATTGCTTCATCGATATCAGAAAGATTTGCAACTCCACTAGATATAAAAATTGGCTTGTTGAATTTTGCAGCATACTTTAATATAGGAAGATTGGTTAAATCATCAGAACCAAATTTAAATGCATCAACTCCTATCCTATTTAACAAATCAATATCTTTTTTATGACTTGGGGTTGAAAAGGTTATTACACCTCTACTTTTAGCATAATTTATAATTTCCCCTTGGAATGCATCTGTCAGTCTGTCCTCAGATTGAAAAGCTTCTTCATATTGGTTTATTATTCCTCTACCATCATATAAAACAGCATCTTTCATTGCTAATGTATGCGCATGAAAAGTTTGAAATTTAATTGCATCAGCTCCAATTTCTATCCCCATATCAATTAGTTTTTTAGCTTCATTCATATCTTTAAAATTCAAACCCAATTCTAAAATTACAAAACAAGGATGTCCTTCACCTACAATTCTATTTCCAACTTTTACAATTTTCATAATTCATCTCCTAATTGATTTTTATATGGTCTTCTCGACCAACGTACTTTTCAACTATTACTTTATGTTTAGATACTTCTATTTCTTCATATTCAACTTTTTTTCGAGGATAAGAGCAGTGCTTGCAAGGATTAAAAACTAGATGCCCTTTTTTTTGCTTGTGAATTTGCCTTACATTATTTAACTCTTCACCATTCCATATATTATAGATACTGTCTACACTCACATTTCCTAATAAATTTTCTTCCATCTCATCACATTGGCACATTAATATGTTTCCATCAGCGCCAATGCTTATCCGTTGCCATACATATGGACATGTAAATTTTTCATCATAAGAAATATCACTATCCTCTCTCAAAAAATCAATTAATGGATTTGATGCTACTTCGTCGACATATGGTCTAAACAATGAATAAAAATATTCAGGATTTTCTTGAATGGCCGGCCAAACACTTTGAACTTTAATGACAGGTTTAACGCTTTTTATTTTTTTCTTTATTTCATAAAAAGTCATTATACGCTTGTAAATTTCATCAAATTTTGCAGGTTTTCTAATTTGTTCATATTTTTCACCCCAACCATCAATCGAAATTGTCAACCAATCCAAACCATTTCTAACCATTCCCATAAAAAGATCTTCATCCAACAACAATCCATTTGTTAAAGTTGAAACTTCTTTAATCCCCATCTCTTTGGCATATTTTATCATCTCTAAAAAATTAGGATTAAGCAATGCTTCCCCTCGTAATGATAATCGTATTGAAAATAAGTTATGGTTTGCTGATTCATCAATAATCTTTTTAAAGAGCTCAAAATTCATTAAAGTTTTTGAAACTCTTTTATTAAAAATTTCAGTATTTGTGTAACACATTGGACATTTCATATTACATATTGATGATATCTCTACATCAACATGCAAAGGATATTTTGACAGCGTAAGTGCTTTAGGATTGTGATACCATTGATATCTATTCCACAAATAAGGAATTAAATGCCCTTTTCCTCTCTTCCAGTGAAATTTCATCACATTGTATAAATCTGATAATATTATTTGGTCCTTTTCTATTTTTGTACCCAAAAAATATTTCCCCTTTTAGCAACTTTTTAATACATTAAAAAAATTACACAAGTTTATCATTTTATCAACAAATATAATTTAAAGCATCTAATATGATATGTGATCGACAAATAGTTTACGCTATGATTTTATGAATATAAAAAATGATCTTAGTTATTTTTAATGATAAATTTTCTATGAAAGCAATTTCGGCCTTGGCCGAAACGCATTCAGGATCGCCAATGCCGGGCCTTACGGCCGGTGTGCAGATTCAAAAACTTGCAATAATTAGGTTTAAAAAATAATTAAGAGGGAGAATTGCGCAAAATCATGAATGACATTGGTGCTGTATTATTATTCAAACACTCATCTCCGAGTTACATTGGAAGATGGCTCCTCGATATGGGTGATGCAGAAAAAAAGATTTTATTGATAGATTACATTTACGATAGAGTAGAAAAATCAAATATAGTCAATGTAGACAAAATTATAATCGCAACAACTACTGAAAAAACAGATGACTCTCTTTGTGAATATGCTCTTACTCAACAGTATAAAATTTTCAGAGGCGATAGCAATAATTTGATCGAGCGATGCCTTGGGGCCGCGAATTCAATTAACGTAAAAACATTAGTTTTGGTTTATGGAAACTATCCTCTGATATCTATAGAATTCACCAAAGAACTTCTAAATTCTCATATATCTGGAGGATATGATTATAGTTACAATGAACATTTTAATGGTTTACCTTATGGCGTTGGTGTCGATATATTTGAACATAGTGCGCTCAAATATCTCACGTCTATAGAATTAGATATTGAAAGTAAAATGAACCCTAGTCACCACATAAAAAAACGAGTTGATGAATTAAAAATTCAAAAAATGGATTCTCCCTCTTGTAACAACCCATATTATTCATTCGCATTGAATTCATTCAATGATTACATATTTATTAAAGAAATAATTAAATCTTCGTCTAGTACTAAAACAATAGATATTTTTCAAACACTTAAAGAAAAACCTCAACTTTTAGATATTAGTAAAAAGTTAACAACTGTAGGTGAAGTTGGATTAAATAAGTTATTTTTATTTCCAAAAAAAATTGAAGCATTATTGAGCAATGATCATCATATCTATCCAATAAGCGTAGAACTATCATTAACTGATCGATGTAATTTTAAATGCATCTGGTGTTCAGATGCTCAATTAAGAAAAAGAACTAATTGCAATGCAACCTTAGCAAAAGATGTACTCCTTAATTTATTTGCAGATTTAAGAGAAGGAGGTACAAAGGGAATTGTTATTGAGGGAGGAGGAGAACCTACCCTACATGAAGATTTTTGTGAACTAATTAAAAGTATAAAAAAAATTGGATTGGCCGTAGGATTAATCACAAATGGAAGTAATTCGTTACCAAAGGAAATAATAGAAGAATTTGAATGGATTCGAGTCAGCTTAGATGCTACTACTGAAGTAGAGATGTTTGAAAATAAAAATCACAATGATTTCGAAGGTGTTTTAAAAAATATTCAACAATTTTCTAAAAGCAAAGCTGTTTGTGGTATCGGTCATGTAGTTACTAAAAATAATCTTTCAAATATTGAGGAGCTAATATTTAGATTGTACAGCTATGGAGTTAAATATATTCAATTTCGACCTGTGATTGATAATCCAGAACTCTCTTCCAATACTGATTTAACTTTTTTAACTAAATATAATACCCCAAATTTTAAAATTCTCATCGACGACATGAAAAATAATAAGATAGTTGGGAATAACAACTTGTCATGTAAGTGCCACAGTCTTACTACCGTAGTTACTGCGAATGGAGATGTTTATCTTTGTGGCAGATTAAATATTTATTCATGGACAAAACCAATAGGAAATTTGCATCAAGATTCGTTCTCTTCGATTTGGAAAGGTAGAGAACGATTTGAGCAAATAAAAATGGTTGCCGATCCAAGTTTTTGCAAAAAACATTGTCCTCCTTGTCGATTGACTAAATTTAACACTCTTCTTGGTGATCTGGAAAAAATTAAATCCGTAAATTTCATCTAACTTAAGTTAAGCAAAGGAGATTCCTAAGATGATTCTTCCATTCGACGAAAAAAATAAAAAAGAATATTATAAGCTTCTAGATAAAGTTTTTGAAAGCAATTTTTGGTCTGAAGGATTAATGGTAAAAGAATTCGAAAACAAATTTTCAGAGTACACTAATCTAAACTCTGCAGCAGTTACTAATGGTGGGACCGCACTTCTTACTATTCTTTCGTATTTAAAAGTTCAAGATAAAGAAGTTATCGTACCTACAAATACATTCTATGCAACTTCTCAAGCAGTGAAAATGGCAGGAGCAACAGTTGTATACGCTGATTGTAATAAATATGATCTTTGTATCTCTCTTGAAGATATTAAAAAGAAGGTCACTGAAAAAACTAAGGTTATAATTGTTGTGCATATAGGAGGACACATTGCTTTTGATATCGATGAATTAGTTAAATTCTGTGACAGGAAAAAAATATTCTTAGTAGAAGACTGTGCTCATGCTCATGGAGGAATTTTTAATGGTAGAATGGCTGGAGACTTCGGCATAGCTGGAGCTTATTCCTTTTATTCTACAAAGACCATGCCTACAGGTGAAGGAGGTATGATCGTAAGTAAAGATAATGATCTGATAGAATGGACTAGATTATTTAGAAATTACGGGAAAAAAGTCATTGATGGTAAAGTTAATTATCCATTGAAAAATGGTTTTAATTACAGAATGAATGAGTTTACAGCAGCTTTAGGTATAGTTCAAATGCAACGATTGAATGAAATCTTAAATTGGAAAACAGAATTAGCACAAAAGTATGATGAAATTTTTCAAAATAAAATCAATTATCCATGTGGAATGAAATCAGGTTATTATAAATATATCATTTTTGAATATAGCAATTTAAAAATTGAAACAGGTAAGGTATTCAATAAAAGTGATTTTGGTCATATCATTGATGGATTGGATATTAAATTGCCTAACTCTGAATGGATAGCGGACAATCATAAATGCCCTCCTATTTACTTTGGCTGGGAATATGCAAATAAAAATATTTCTGAATTAAAGACCATATTATTAAATTAATGAATAACCATTTAAGATAAGAGGATAAAATATTTATGAATGTAGTTTGTGGGATACAAGCACGTATGGGATCCTCTAGACTTCCCGGTAAAGTAATGATGGATCTATGTGGGACTCCATTAATCGGACATATAATTAAAAGATTAAAAAAATGCAATAAAATTAATACAATTGTTCTATGTACATCCACTACCAAAGAAAATAAAGTACTATTAAATTATTGTACTTCTCAAAATATAGAAACTATTCAAGGGGATGAATTTGATGTTTTAAGTAGATACTGGTTATTAATAGAAAAATATATGCCTGAAACAGTAGTTCGTATTTGTGCCGACAATCCAATTCTTGATCCAATTGAAATTGACCGTGTGATTGAATTTCATTGTCAGCAACAAGCAGATTATTCATTTAATAACATACCATATATGGATAACGGATATCCAGATGGAATAGGGGCAGAAGTTGCTAATGCCCAAAAAATTATGTCTTTAAAAAACAAAAATCTAAATGCTTCACACCGAGAGCACGTTACTCAATATTTTTGGGATAACAAAGAAGAATTTATTTTTAAATACCTTAGAGCACCTAAAGATATTTTTGGAAGTAAATTAAAATTAGATATCGATTATCTAGAAGATTATCAAAAAATAAATGATATCTTTAAAACTCATTACCCCAAAAACAATTTTTTTGGAATCAGAGATTTAATTTAAGTTAAATTTTTATTAACATGTGAGTACAAAAATGTTTGTTGGAAATAATATATTAGTTATCGCTCCTCATATGGATGATGAAATCCTTGGTTGCGGAGGAACAATTGCCAAATATGTAAGAAATGGGAAAGAGGTTAATGTTATTTTCTGTGCTAATAGAGTTTATGATAGAGTTTTCGATGAGAAAAAATTTGAAGAAGAAAAAAATTCTTGTCTTGAAGCAAAAAAAGTTATCAATTATAATAAAGCTGTTTTCTTAGATCTGCCAGATGAAAGACTGGATACTTTAGGAGTTCAAAAACTTTTAATCCCTTTAGAAAAAGAGGTTGTAAACTTCAAACCAGAAATTGTTTTATTGCCTCATTTTGGTGATTTACACCAAGACCATCGTTTTGTTCATCACTCAGCTCTGATCTCATGTAGATTTTTAAGTAATCCTACTATTAAGGCATTAATCAGTTATGAAGTAATCTCTTCTACTGAACAAATTTCTTCTAAAGAACATTACTTTATACCCAATTGGTATGAGGATATAACATTAGAATTAGATTATAAATTAACGGCCATGAAATGTTATGAAAGAGAATCTCGCCAATATCCTCATCCAAGATCTATAGAAGGAATAAAGGTGCGAGCACAAATAAGAGGAGTTGAATGTGGAGTTAATTATGCAGAAGCATTTTGTCTTTTAAAAGGAAGAATGTAAACGAAAGAAGACCGCCTGGTGCTTTATTTGATTGACAAGGAGATCTTGATGGAGAACTTGAGTAAAACAAAAAAGATTATTGCTATCCAACAACCTGAACACTTTCCTTGGATTGGATTTTTTGATAAAATGACTAAATCTTGTCAGTATGTATTGCTTGATAATGTTCAATTCAAAAAAAGATATTTTGAAAATAGAAATAAGATTAGAACTACTAGTGGAAGTGATTGGATATGTATACCTGTAAAAAGCAAAGGTAAATTTGAGCAATTGATTCAAGAAGTGCAAGTAGATCATTCTCAATTATGGCAGTCAAAGTACTTAAATAAAATATATTACAACTATAAGAAGACTATAAATTTTGAAAAATATTTTGAAAAGATTGAAAAGATTATTAACGAAAAAAAAGAATTATTAGTTGAATATAATTTGGAGCTAATTAATTTCGTAAAATTTATTTTAGGCATAGGAACCAAGCTCACACTAGCATCAGAAGTTGTCGCTTATGATGAAAAAATTCGTGGAAGCGATCTAATTTTGCAAATTGCCGATAAACTTCACGCAACCATTTATTTTTCTGGGCCAGCAGGCAGAGATTATTTAAAAGGGGATACTTTTTTAGCAGCAAATATCGCAATTGAATACCATAATTACACCCACCCTACTTATCCGCAACTACATCAACCATTCATTTCTCATCTTTCTAGCTTAGATTACGTTATGAATATGGAATCAGCTAACATATGAAATTTCAACTATCTGTTGTTGTGTCCTCTTAAAAAGTTATATATCTTAATTTGTTCATCAATTATTATTGATGAATCTTTAAAATATTCAAACACAACAAAATCAGGTCTTTTAATTGAAAAAATTTTATCGATTATAGCATAATCACTTTCTTCAAGAACACCATGAGTATCATCACCTTTATTTGCGTGAGATACATGAAGCTCAACCAATTTATCTAGAGGAAGCTCTCTCAAATATTCATCTATTCCCAATCCTTTTACGTACGAAGAAACGTTCATATGTCCAATATCAAGAGCAAGTTTCACATCAAGCTTTCTAACAAAATAATTAATGAAGTCAGGATCACATATATGCTCATAAGCACCACCTTCGTGGTAATCAAGATTTTCCAGTGCAATTATGCCATTATACTTAGACCTTATTTGTTTTATTTTACATAACCCAATCTCTAATATCTGTTCTTTACTAAAAATTGGACCATCGGCAAGGTTACATTCTTTAAATACTATTTTTTTGCAACTCGGACCAAGATCAAACGAAAGATGATTTATGTTATTTAATTTTAATTTATAAAAAAAATCATCTTTAAATACATTATCAAAATCATCATCAATAAAACCATTCATATGAAATGATTTTTTAAGATTTAGATTTGGAATATTATTAACATCACGTACAACCAAAGCGTCTGTGTAATTAACAATATGTGGATAAACCTTATTAAAATGCTGAGAAACTGTTAATGAAAGTTTAATTTTTTCCTGCATAATAGTTGTATGTTTTAAGTAAACCTTGTTCAAAAGTTGTTTGTGGAGACCATTTTAATTCATCTTTTATCCTAGATGTATCAACAACTGATCCTAGATCATCTCCCTTTCGTGGAGGATAATGTTCTATTTTAATTTTTTTGTTCACAATTTGTTTTATTTTTTCGGCCAAATAATTTATTGAAAGCAATTCCCCAGTCGCAACATTAAATGTTTCATTTGCCCCACTATTCATTGATAAAATATTTGCATTAGCAATATCTTCAACATAGACAAAATCTCTTCTCTGTTCCCCATCACCATAAATTTTTAAAACTTTCTCATTTAAAGCATTGTTTATAAAAAGAGGAATAACTGAACAATAATCTGAATCAAAAGATTGTTTCGGCCCATACACATTTTGGTATCTTAAAATAGTGTACTCCAATCCTTCATTTATCGCATAGATCTTAATAATGTACTCGCCATCAAGTTTTGTTAATCCATAGATGTTATTAGGATTTGGAAGAAAATTTTCATCATACCCATTTGCTAGAACTTCACCATATACTGCAGATGAACTCGAATAAATAATTTTTCTTACCTTATTTTTTAACATCCCTCTTACTATGTTGTGTGTTCCATAAACATTATTTTCATAGTATAATTCACTCTTATAAAAACTTTCTTCAACAGAAGTAAGTGCAGCAAGATGATATACAATTTCGGCCTCATTCAAAACATTATCAACATCGCATTCTTTTCTTATATCTCCAGTAACAAATTCGAATTCATCAATATCTTCTAAATTGGAAACAAATCCAGTTGAAAGATTATCAAAGACAACCACCTCATATTTTTTTTTATCAATGAGTTTTACTATACTGTTACCAACAAACCCTGCTCCACCAAAAATTACTACTTTTATTTTTTTCACATAGACCTTGTGTTATCATTTAATGCCAATTAAAAGTTATAAAAATCATTATATTAATCATACCAACAGTCAATCTTCCAATCACATGACGATATAGTATTTCTTTATCTTGAGATTTGGATTGTCAACACAACGGTTGAACTATACCTACAGCAATAAGCAACTTCAAATCTATTGCTTGTAGTAAATTATACTTATCAACAACAATAACATCATAAATTCTAGTCGTGTAACGTCCGTGCTCTTTTTCAACAGTTTCTAAAGATGGTGTTGTTGCTTTATTATTTTGAAAAAGCTGATCGACAGATTAATTGATCGTTTTATGATTGCCTTTTAACATTAGAGGGCAATTTGCCCTAGAATCGATAATCTTAGCTACAATATCTTTTTGAGTGTTTAACAACACATCTACTGATATCATGAGACCTTTAATGTCTAATGGTTCTAACATCTCTGGAACCACCATGACATCAATAGCAACCTGCTTTTCCTCATAACTTTCACCATAAATAAAATGTCCATTTCCTGAAAAAATTCTACCGATTGTTTGATGAGAGGGAATTCCATTATTAAATTCAAAAAAAATCCAATCTTTCATTCCCGACTATTTAAATCGCCCTCCAGCTTTCCACATTAATTAACACAGCATAAAGTGCAAGAACAACTACTTCCTGTTGATTTCAACCATTTCATATATCATCTCAACTAAATATTTTTTCCTAACAGATTTTAATTCAGGATATATCAAATTCTATATATATGTCTTTGGTTTTTCAACTACACTTGCACTAGCATTACTTATTCGTCTCCAATCTGTACGTATTCTTGTCCGACTGCGCGTATCGCAAATGCAAAATAAATCCTCATACCTATTTACAATTCTATTTATATCAAACTTTTCCTCCGCAAAAAATCTTCCCTGTTCAGCTTTTTTTATTCCGATATCATAATTTGTTATTACTTTTTTTATTCCTTCAGCTAATGAATCAGCAGATTCTGGAATTACCAAATGCCCACACCGTCCGAAATCTAATATTTCAGATGGACTGGATTTACAATCTGTCGATACAATGGGTATCCCACAAGCTAATGCTTCCATTAGAACAAGGACTAATCCTTCATATCGTGAAGAAAGAATAAATATGTCGTTACGATGATACTCATCAATGATTTTGTCATTAAAAGGATTAATCAAGCATTCATGGTCATTTAACCCGATTTTGTTTTTTAAATCAACTAACTCCTCTTTTAATGGCCCATTGCCGAATATATTCAGATGAACATTATAATTTTCTTCTCGAAGCTTTTTAACTGCATAAAGTAAAATGTCGAATCCTTTTTGATAAGTAAAACGACCAATAGACAGAAGTCGATATGTTTTATCCTTATCAAAATTTCGAAAAGCTCTGGCACTATATTGAAATTTATTTAGATCAACACCATTATAAATTGTTAATATTTTATTATTCGATAGATTATAAAAATTCTCAAGACACTTTGTCATTTCATTGGAAATTGAAATGACATGAGTAGAGTAATTGTATGCTTTTTTTATTAGAAACTTTTTTAAAAAGGAAAGTTTAGTAGCAGTCAAAGAAGTGTCTTTTTCGGGAAAACAATCTTCTGTTGGAAAAAATGCTATCTTATTTTTACCTCTTATTAACAGTAGAGACAAAAAAGAGATAATTGATGTCATCCAAATTCTAGAAACAATAACGTTAATATTAAATTTTAAAATTACTCGAATTAGGAATGGAATATTTATCAACTGTCGAATAATTGGAATATTTTTAAATATGTAGTTTATATATGAAGGAGTAGATTCAATCAAGATATCTGTATTCAAATCTTGCAAAAATATTCCTTTTTTTTCAAAAAGAAACATATATACATTGAACTTATCTTTGTTTAACAGATTTGCAATATATGTTGCCTGTCTTTCTGCCCCACCTCCACCAAGATTTGGGATAACAATCAATACATTTTTTTTTGTATTTATCATAAATATTCCAACTATCTTAAATAATGTATTAAGAGATGAACATGATTACACATCATCATAGTTTAATGGATGAATACTCCACATCTCTTTTTGAAGACTCCTTCTATCCTGATCCTCATCAATGAAAACATTAAAATCTAAAATACTAGTTAAGGGCCCCCTACGAAAGGGATTGCAAATATATCCATTTTCTTGGATCAATTTTTGAAAATAGGTATCCTTAATAGTTAGTGCTAATACAGATTTATTATTTTCAGATGCTATCGATTCAAGATGATTCAAAAGTAAATTAGCAATTTGTAGATTATTATCTTTCGTTTCTAAGTCAATAATAAAAATATTATTATTTATTCCTTTATTGTAAATAAGATATCCTTTGATGGCATCGTCTTGAAAATAACCTAGTATGCAATAATTATAAAAAGGATTTCCTAATCGCCATTTAAGATATTTTTCATCTTTGTAAAGTTGAATATTATCATTACCATTATTCGTATGTTTGATTTTAAAACCATTGTACAAATCTGATATCGAATCTATTACCCTTATATTGCCAATGTTTTTTTTTCTTTTTATTAATTTGCGAAAAGCAACTTGTAATTTAATTTGACTTATATGTTTAAAATGGTATCTCACTTCCGCCGACATAACCCATTTGTTTTTCAAAAATGCACCTGTTGCATTTTTACTACATAGAGTATAGAAAAACACAGGTCCTGATTGTTTAACCGTCATTGTAACATCGTTTATTAGCTTTGTTGATAGCCCTCGTTTCCTGTGTTGAGGATGAGTCATGAGATCACAACACTTATATACTCTCATGTTTTTTCCAAAAACAAAAAAATCCTCCGGAATTAGCACACATGAACCAACAATTTTTTCGCCATGAAGAGCGATAGAACATTTGGCATGTTCTACTGGATTCTCAAAATACTTCCATCTAAAAAACTCAGTATTTTTTTCTCTAGAAAAACATATATTATAAAGTTCTGCAACTTTATGAACATCTTCGACCAAAATGCGTTTTATCTTGTACTCATATTCGATAGACATTTTTTTACCTTAACCTTAAGGTTATTTACTGATGAATGAAATCCGAATATTTTTGCCAGATTCTCATCAAAGCTCTTATGATATAATCCTATCCTTTCATAGATACCATTTTTAAAATTGATTTCAAAATTTTTATTATCATTAGTTAATAGTATGTATTTATAACCAGCTTCAAAAGATTTTTGAATAGTTGTTTTTTTATGTTTTCCTTGGGGAAATGCGATAATATCTATTTTGTTACTACATAGTTCTTCTAAAATTTTTTTAGAATGCTTTAATTCGAATTCTACTTGAGAATCTTCAATGTCGGATAAAATAGAATGAGAACATGTATGAGAACCAACTTCACCGCCATTTTTTTTCAAGAAAATAACATCTTCTTTGGATAACATTTTTGAAAATTTGGTTGAGCTTGTTGATAATTGGTTCGTTATATCTTTTGTCAATAAATCCCTTTTTTGAGCAGTTACTTGATGGAAGATATTTCTAAACTTTAACTCTGTTATTTCTGGATGCTTTTTATTAATAGGAATTCTTATTGGTTGAGTTAAAAGAACGGTGTTAGTGTTTATGTATTCCTTTTTGTCTGTTGAATTTAAAACATCATATATTTTGACATTATTATTTGGAAGACCTGTTGTAATAGATTCTGTGACAATATTTATATTAAATTTGAGATCATATTTTTTTAATATAGGATATGCGTTTTCTAATACATCGTAATGTCCATCATCAAACGTAATTATTGCAGATGGAAGGTTCGCTTTTTTGTTAAAATGATTATTGATATCTGAAAAATGAATAACATTAAAATTTTTTGATAAAAATTTGCAGAGTAGTTCGAATGTATTAATTGGCAAGGCGGGATAAAAAGGATCTTTCTTATCATTTATCTGGTGGAACATTAGAATATAGAGGAACGAATTTTGGGTATATTTAAAAAAATAATTAATATTCAAATATCGTAATAATTTAAAAAACGTTTCTCTTGTCAAATTTTTTATCATGGCCGCTGGGTATTAGATTCCTCAAAGAAAGCTAAAAATTTTTCTTACCTAAATGTGCATTGTAAAAGCTAAAGTTTTTTGGGTCAATCTTTTTTAGTTGAATTTTGAACCTGTCCAAGATATTCAAAACAAAAAGATACAACTCTAACAAATGAAATGTTTGAGTAATACTAAAAAAAAATGGCCCATGAAAAATTCGACAACAGCAATGACTTCAACGACTGCAATTGACTACAAAATTGTTTCACTATCAAGTGTTAACGACAATCAGAGATATACATTCTACAAGAAGGTCTTTCCAGGAAGAGCATCATTTATCACCAAACATTGGAAATGGTTGTATGGAGTAGAAAGATCGGGAATCACACCTATTGTTGCTATAATAGGTGATCAAATTATTGGTCATGCTGGGTTAATGCCAGTTGATTTATTATCTCCTCAAGGAGACCTATTTCAAGCAATTTGGTTTACTGACTTTGCCGTGCTACCTGAATATCAGAAACATGGGATAGGAAAAAATCTTACTCTAAAGTGGATGGAACTTTGTTCAAGTCAAGTCACTTTAACTTGCAATGATCTATCCTTGAGAATTTTTAAAAAAGTAGGATGGGATGAAACTTGTTCAGCCATTCGTTGTGCGCTTCCTATTCACCCTTTGAGATGGTCTTCATTGGCAAAATATTTTTTTTGGCCAAAATCACTCTCTCCAATTTCTCTTTGGTTACATTTATTTATTAGGGATGCTGCCCCTGTAAATGTACATCTTTTAAAAGATGATGCTGGGAAATTTATATCACTTATTGCTGATTTAGAAAAATCTCCAAAAAAAAATTCTGAGGCGAATGTGCGAATAAGTCGTAATGAAAATTGGTTGGAATGGAGATTATTAAAATATCCATTTTTAGAGGATCTTTATTTTTTTGAATATAATGGATGTTTTTCTATTGTCGAAAAATTTTATTCACATGGAATTTGTAGGGCCCATATTTTATATCTTGGAGGATGCGAGCGAGTATCAGAGTTGAAATTATATAAAAGTATAATTTTATGGTCTCTCAAAAATAATATTGATCTAGTCTGGTTGCATACAAATGATCCTGATCTTCCAAAGGAATTGAAGAGCATCTTGCCTGCACAGAAAGCGATGAGGTTCGCATCTTGGAGTAAAGATACTTGCCGTCGGGAAGAGTTGATGGGAGGTTTGATTGGACTTCAAGCAATTGATGGAGATCATAGTTTAACACATGATCGCGATATCTAAAAATTTAGGATCAATCGGAATTGGTGTTGCAAAAAAACATAATTTCTTAAAAAAATTTTTTATGAGCTAATTTTTTTTATCTTTAAATCTAAATGTGAAGATTTTTCATCAGTAACTTCGGATGACCTGGTTTTGTTGAAAATAATTTTAAATATGTTTTTTTATTATAATAATGATAATAGCAAAATTTAGGAAATAAGAAATTCTATGTCGATTGTAAATTTGGAATATATTGGTTTTTTAGGTTTATATCTAAAAATATTCTCTTGGCAAAGTTTAGAATATTTCTAAATCCAAAACCTCGTCTCTTTATTACTTTAATTTTATTATTTAATCCTTCAACAGCACCACTTGAATGTCTATGGGTAAAGTAATTTAAAATATTTTCTTGATATCTGTAATAGGTCTCAATAAATTTTTCAAATGGATGGTGTCCTTTTGTTGTATACCCCATGGCCATAATACACCAAGCATCTATTTTTATTTTTGCATCTTTCTTTTCAAGATTACTTTCAAATATCAGATACAAATTTTCCCTAATATCGTAACATTCCTTTAAGCTAGGAGCTAATGGAAACAATTTTTTAAGTCGGTCTTTGTCACCACAAAAAATGCTAAATAAATTCTGGTCAGATACTTCTAAGTATACTTTTTTCTAAAAAAAGTACACTTGGTCCATTTAACAAATAAATGAAGTGATAATAGAGATGTTAGGTGTTAGTAGGCATCGATTGATTATCAATATAGTACTCAGCACTTTCTTGTACACTAAATAAAAAAAGGATTTTTCCTATGAACAGGTGTACTATTTATTGATGAAGCATATTCGTTATGTAAGGATTCGCATGATTCATTTGGAAAAGAAGCAATCGATACGCTAGTTGATCAGATTGAAAAAATCTCTGATTTAATGGTGATTCTGGGCATACTCAATAAGTTAGGGTAAATAAAAATTTTTCAGTAATCAGGTAACAGGATCAGCAAGCAGTTGCGGTTAGCAGGAAGAAGTTTTACCGTTCCCTCCTTGAAAATTTTGGGGAGAACCATTACTGTTAACTGCTCCTGTTTGCTGATCCTGTTACCTGCTTGCTGAATTTTTTTTATTTACCCCAAGTTATTGAGTATCTCCGTGATTCTTGCAGGGTACTCCGATCAAATGAAAGAATTCCTAGAGGCAAATGAGGGACTTAAATCACGTTTTAATACCAACATCGCTTTTAATAATTACAACAATGAACAATTAAAACAGATCATGGTTAAAATTTTTGAAAAAGAAGAATTTTTATTAGATGAAAAGGCCAAAAATGTTTTATTTAATTACATCGATACATTGGAGAGAAGTAAAGGATTTGGTAATGGTCGCTTTGTACGTAATCTAGCTCAAGAGGTGATGAGAGAATAAGCAATGCGTTTAAGGCCGATACTAAATTCTTATGAATATACATTACTAACAATCGAAAAGAAAAAATTATTACTGAAACAAATAAATGAAAATGATACTCTATTAGCAAGTAATAACAAACAGTAACTCACATAGGATTAAGAAAAAGAAAAAGAAAAAGAAAAAGAAAAAGAAAAAGTAAAAGTAAAAATAAAAGTGTGTTGGCGACTTTAGGCCGCTAATTGTTTTATTGGTTCAAAAGAAATTATTTTACCGCCGAGATGATTCATCTTTGTAAAAGACAAAAGGTTTTTATTTGATGAATATTGATTTTGAGATGGAATTTGCCTATATAGTTAGTTAAGCAAAAAACAATAATCACAGAGGAGAATTTGGTAAATTTTCATTATAGGAAGTTTATATGATTTTTACTACCAGATAGTACTTGATGAATTGATCAACTATATTTTTTATTTTTCCTAAACACTGTTTCACTTGGGAAACATAGTTTCCAAAAGGAAATTCCCGTAGAATTAAAAAAATATTTATTTATAAATTAAAAATCCTCTAAATTAAAAATCCTCTACCTCTTAAACTTGCCTCGAAATTATTTAAACAAAAATTTTTGTTTTCACTTAACTAATTCAAAACACAGAATCTGATAAAATAAATCAAGAAATATAAAGTCGTAAAATCTGACCTTGGTATAATAGTATTTAAAATTACGGTCAGTATTGAAGGTCTCAGGATTGAAGGTCAAGCATTTTTTGCGAACCCTCTCCGGATCATAGACAAATTAAAGAGATTTAACGAACAAGCTAGTATGAACATATTGTTTTTTTGTATAAACATAATCGCTTGAGCGCCTCTTGGTGAGGCAACTCTTGTGAAAATTATTTAGTGAGGAGAAAAACTATGATTTATTTAAAAATTTTATTAATACTTAATTCTTTGTTGTTATCGTTTATATCCATATGTGATCTATATGCGATGAAACCGAATTTTAAATTTCCTTATGAGATGCTTGGAAGCAACAATACCACAGGTAGAAAGATATATGCAGATGGTACCTATACTCTTGATAATGGTGTTAAATTAGTACTTGATAAAGATTTTAGATCTGACTATTGGTTTTATGGTTCTAATATTCATCCTGAAATTCTTGTTCTTAAGAAAGACTACAATGGTGATCCTTCTGCTACTTTGTTCTATCCAGATAAAATGCAAATAAAAGTTAAATGGAAGGATTTTATTTATCTCAATGTGATTGATTCTGATCATCATAGCAAACATCGTTATGATTACCAGCTAAACAAAAATTACCATGCTGAAATTACCTATCCTAATGGTGAAAAATTAGAAGGTACTTGGGAGTACGATAGAGTTCCAAGAGAGCTTAATGGAGTTATCATAGATAAAAATAGTGGTAAAAAATTTACCGGATCATTCGGGCCAGCTTATACAGGATATGGAACTTGTGAATATCCAAATGGTGATTTGTATGTAGGTTCATGGCGGGATGGTAAGGAGCATGGACAAGGAGAAATGCAATATAAAGATGGGTCCAAGTATGTTGGAAGATGGAAAGATGGTAAGAAAAAAGAAGGAAAACTTATTTTAAATGGTGGTAAAATAGAAATGAATGGATACTGGAGAAAAAATAAACCATATAATGTAATAGAATCAGAAATTGATGATAATGGAGTTGAAACTAAATATGAATGGATAAAAGGATATAAAAAAGTGCATGACAAAATAACCCTACCTCCACCAACTCCTTTTGAAATAATAATTGATAAGAAAAATAATACAAAGATCTTTCCAGTAATGTGTAAAGATAGTGATAAGAAAAATTATCTTTTGAAAATTAAAATTAATGAGCAAGGGCAAGTTTTAGAAGATGAACAATTTAAGAAATTGTTAGAAAATTTAACCACAAATGAAAAAACGTCTGGTGATCTTCTTCTATTTAATAAACTACTTGAAACTGCTCCAGTAGAACTTATAAAAGTAGTAATTGAAAAAAGCAACATAATTAATGGAAGCAATTTCTATGCATCTTTATCGTCAATTACGAGAGAAGAAATAAGAAAAATAGTGATTGCAAAGCTACAAGAAATTAATAAAAATATGGGAGAATTAGAAAAAGAAGAAGAGTATTTGAAAGAAATTAATCAGTTGTTATGGCCAATGGTTAAACAATTATATATGACCCATAAAACAACAGTAAATGATCGTTTAAGTGAACAGAATATGTGGATTGAGATGAGCAAAGAAATGAAGGTAAATGAAGAAGATTGTAAATATGATATCAAATTAGGAGCAAACATTCCTCCTGAAATAAATAAAATGCACAAGATATTTCATGAATATGCTGTACGTAATTGGGAAGAACGTATAAAGGTAAAACAAAATTTATCGGAGTATATCTCATTTATTAAAAAAGAAAGTAAAATATTAGATACATTTTCAAAAGAAAAATTAAAAGAATTACAGGAAAGTTCTGATAATATCTCCATCTATGAAAATTATACAACTAAATTATTGGAAGAACATAATGATCTAAAAAGGAAGATTCAGCTTAAGTATATCGAAGCAGAGACAGCAGTTCTTGTGGCCATTAAATTAATTCAAACAAAATTTGAAAATACTAAGTTAATGTTTGATAAGATAAAAAGTATATGTAAAACGGAAAATAATTGCAGTGAAGGAGAAAGAGTACTTTTAAATTATGAGTTGAGTGAGTTTAAAAATAATGCTCAAAAATTCATAAAACAGTTAAGGCTTCTAGGTACAATGAGTATTTGTGATAAGGAACATATGGATAAAAAAGATGAAATAAGCAAAATAAATGAACCATCGGTACCTCCATTGGATAATCAGCAAATGCTTATTGGTAATATAAATGAAAATATTCGCGATATAGTAAAAACAGCATTAACAAGGGATAATGTAGTTGTTTCAAAAGAAGAAGAAGATAATTTAATTAAAAAGTATGAAAATCAAGTTTTGGAAGAAGTGGGTTATTTGACAACTAAATGATGATGATCCAACTTTCCCTATAGCGCTGGGTTTTTGGTGCTGGAATTTTTGGTGCCAGTCTACATTTGGTAACTATAAAGCAGCTAATGTGTTGTTGCTACCATTCGGAACGTGACACTTTTTTCTTTTCTTTTTTCTTTTCTTAACTGACCACCATCAAATGTAAAGCTTTTAAGTTTAATCATCTAAAATAAGGTGCGTTTACACACACAAGTGTGTGAGTGTGCTTGAGTGAGTGTGCTTGAGTGAGTGTGCTTGAGTGAGTGCCCATTATATTTACCACAAATAATGCTAAATAAAATCTGGTCAGACACTTCTAGGTATACTTTTTTTAAAAAAAAGTACACTTGGCCTATTTGACAAATAAATGGAGTGATAATGGGAATATCAGGAGGGATATTATGGAAATAACAATCAAAGCAAAAACAACAAATGTATTGATCTTGATATTTACTATGGCCACAATCTTTTTTATTGCAAAAGAAACTTATGCTAGCACTGAAAACCATATTTATATCAAAGAGGGTAAGCTCTATCTTGAGGTAAGCAGCGATCTCGAAGGTAATTGCGAGATAATCTCAGAAGGGCCAGCAAAACAAATAGCTACTTTCTTGGAGGGCGTAAGCTGTGCTGTCTGTAATGAAAAGATTGCTAAGGAATCTTCTTACTGCACATTAAATAAGTGCAAGCACTCCTACTGTGAAAATTGTTCAAATACTTTTGGTGTAACTACGGGAACAATTACTGATTGTTTATTTAATAATCAACATTGTACCAATAAAAATTTTAATCAAAATGAAGTGACCATTAATAAACCTTCGTCTGTGGTTGCGAAAAAATATTACGCTCTAGATTTACTTCGAAGTAAATTTAAAAATCTAAACTTACAAAAAATGGATTTGCGAGGAATAGAGATAAGTGATGAGAATTTACAAAACAATAACTTTGAACATTCAATTATGGATGCTAATACCAGGAATCGTTTCTTAAAGTTAAAGCTTGAAAATTTCGAGAGTAGCATTTGTAAGGATACCGCTCAATATATTAAATTTATAAATGGATTGCAAGTAACAGATGACAGCGCAAGTATTGCAAGTAGTGATAAAAAAATAATTGATGACTTTATTCAAGTGAGCGTCTCTAAATGTCTTTTAAGTGACAAGAAAATATTAGAAAATGATTCGTCATTGGCAAGACTTTTGAATTCACCATTGGTTGCAAGTAATTCGCTTTTGCTTGAATCTATTGTCCAAGAATATTTCAAAACACACTCTATCTCACAACTTAATTCTCTTCTTGGGAAAATTCCAAGCGAAGATATTCATCTCTTATTCAAGAGAGAAGGATTGGAAAAAAGTGCTCATAGCTATGAAGACTATCTTCGATTAATGATTCCAGTTGAAATCGAAGGTCAAAAAAAACCAAAAGAGAGATATGTTGAAAAATTAAAATCATTTGTTGATGAGACTAAATATCTCATCTTAGATAAAAGTGAGATTGAGAGATTCGGAAATGATTGGGAGAAAAAATATCGCAATTATAGTGATGAAGGAAATACAGTCTTGGCATTAGGAGGGCAGCACTCATGTGCTTTAAAAAATGATGGGAGTGTTGTTTGTTGGGGGCGGAATAACGAAAATCAATCAACCCCGCCATTTGGTCTTAGTGATGTTAAAAGTATTGCTCTGGGAGGGATCCACTCATGTGCTTTAAAAAATGATGGAAGTGTTGTTTGTTGGGGGTATAATGGCTATAGCCAATCAACCCCGCCACGTGGTCTTAGTGATGTTAAAAGTATTGCTCTAGGAGGGATCCACTCATGTGCTTTAAAAAATGATGGAAGTGTTGTTTGTTGGGGGAGTGATGGCCATTACCAATCAACCCCGCCACCTGGTCTTAGTGATGTTAAAAGTATTGCTCTAGGAGGGATCCACTCATGTGCTTTAAAAAATGATGGAAGTGTTGTTTGTTGGGGGAATGATGGCCATAACCAATCAACCTCGCCATCTGGTCTTAGTGATGTTAAAAGTATTGCGCTAGGAGATCACCACTCATGTGCTTTAAAAAATGATGGTAGTGTTGTTTGTTGGGGGGATAATCGCCATAACCAATCAACCCCGCCAGAAAATCTTAGAGTAAAAATCGATTAAAAATTGGAGATGTTATGAAGGTATTTATGAGAAAAATAATTTTAAGAGTTAGTGCCAGTCTACATTTGGTAGCTATAGAGCAGCTAATGTGTTGTTGCTACCATTAGGAGCGTGACACCGTTTTCGTTTTTTTCTAGACAAGATCCTATTCTCTTGTTAATAATAATTATTAACAGTTAATAACGGAGATTTTATATATGAGAACAGCAAAAGTTATAAGTCTTTCACTTCCCCCTGAAATGGAAAAAGAGGTTATGGCCATTGCAAATTCTGAGCATCGAACAGTTTCAGAGTTACTTAGAGAGGCATTTAGGCAATATTTGGCAAATAGGGATTTAAATGCAATAAGAAAAGAAGGCAAAAAAGTTGCTAAAAAGAAAAAGTTAAAAGAAGATGATATTGCTAAAATAGTACGCTCAGGAAGGAAATAAAGATGCTGAAAGTCTGCATAGACACTAATATATGGATTAGTGGTGTTATGTTTTCTGGAAGTCCTTCTGTTGTAGTTGATTTGGCCTTTAATCGAAAAATCAATGTTATTTCATCAATGATAATTTTAGAAGAGTTGAAAAAAAATCTTATTAATAAATTTGATTTTTCACCTAAAAAAGTAGCTAAACTTATTAATCGAATCCTTCAAATCACAGATCTATATGAACCCAACGGTACTATAAAAATTATACCGAACAATCATACCGATAATTTAATTTTAGAAACCGCCGTACTTGGATGTGCTAAATTTTTAATTACTGGTGATAAAGAGCATCTGTTACCACTTAAATCTTTTAAGTATACTAAGATTGTTGACCCAAAACAATTTCTGGAACTATTTCTGAAATAGATATTTTAACCATTAAAAAATACTGATGATTGATAAAAATTGTCTTATACAATATTCACCGGTATAAAATCACTTTTTGTGAAAAGTCTGCTTGTTCAGTGCAATTCAAGAAATGTGTTGGCACAAATGAGCTTCAAATGAACTTGCAAGCTTGATGGATCGTCAGAGCAAAGTCTAGTATCTGATATGTCCGCTTTTATATTAAAAAAGAAGATCAAAGAGTCAGTATTAATTTTTCCAATACTGATCTAAGTTCAATCACATTTCCTGGCCAACCATAGCTACTTAATAACTCAACAATATAATTTGTTAGTTCGGGAAGATCTGTATGTAATTTTTCTGATAATTTTTCTGATAATTCATCCATGAAATACTTGATCAGAAAACCTATGTCTTCTCGCCTATCTCTTAATGAGTTTACGTTTAGACAGTAGGTAAACGCCATACCTGTAAACAAGAAAGTGTGAACAAGAAAGTGTGAACAAAAAAGTGACAATTATATTTATCACAAAAAATGCTAAATAAAATCTGGTCAGACACTTCTAGGTATACTTTTTTCTAAAAAAAGTACACTTGGCCTATTTATCAAATAAATGAAGTGATAATAGAGATCTTAGATAGTACTCAGTACTTTCTTATAAACTAAATAAAAAAGGATTTTTTCTATGAACACAAAGAACACAAAGAGCACAAAATCATTTTTACATTGTTGGATTTTCTTTTTGTTATTTTCTACTGTAGCATTTGGAACACAAGAAGGATCAAAAGAAAAAAAGATATCCTTCGATTTAAGGAATGAGATTGCTTCTAGAATTATGCCAGGACTAACAAAGAATACAGAGAAGCTTATTACTACTTGGCAACAGTTGCAAACATATATTTCAGAGATAATGGATAGAAGAAAATTAAATCAAATAAATAGCGAGGAAGGATTAGAGGCCATAAATAGAATTAATTTTCTTAGTAGATCAACGAAAAAAAATAATCTTTTATTTGAGGATATAATTAAGAATGAAGAGAGTGAAACAAGTAATGCTAACACTTTTGAAAGCTATATTAAATCTTTAAATCTATCAATTATGTCTTTTGATAGTCCTGGTAATCCTGGCCCAAAAGCAGTTGATCCTAGCAAGTATGTTGATAGTAAATTGCATCTTTTGGCGCAAACATTTGATCCTGGCAAATTCAAGATGAAAGCTTTAAGTGCATATAAAAAATTATTTAGTAAAGAAATTTTATTTGCAGATTACTTAGTTAAAATTTTATCTACTGAAAATAGCAGCACTCTAGGGGATAAATTTATGGAGACTGTTGCGAGTGTAAGTAGAACGACTCTTGGTCAAACAAATGATGCTTCTAATATGATGAAAGCACTATTTGCTGAAATTATTCCTACTGCTGTTCAAAAATTAAAGTTACCCATTAATTCTAAATTAATGACAGAGATAGAGAGTATAACAACTTCAAAAGAATTAATCTTCCAAGTTGAAACGAAGAAGATTTCAGTAGAAGAAGTGATTGAACATTTTACATCCCTCACATCTCTTTTATCACAGTGTCCGCCAAACAAATTAGATGAATGTAAAAGCATTTGGGAAAAGAGTTTTGTAAAAACTCTAACAAAGGTTATTCCATTAACGAATAGTTGTAAGCAACTACTAGGAATTATAAAATCATTAAAGATTAATTTAAAGAGTAATAATTTATCTGAGGAGATAAAAAAAGTTATCTCTTCTTTGCCTGTGAAATATTTTGAAGATTTAGAAATCTCTTCTCCTGAAGAGATTAAATTACTAAAAAAAGAGATAACATTTACTGATAATACATTTGATAAAATAAAAGAACGAGAGCTCTCTTTATATAATACGCAGACACTGAAAAAATTGGCCACTTATTTAAAAGAGGAAGTAGGTAAATCAACAGACAAAAGTAACGATCACTCGGTAGAAAAAGAACTTGTTAGTATGGTTGAAGGATTAAATAACGTTAAAAATATTACTACCAGTAAAGGAGAATGTGTTATTTGTTCGGGAGATGAAGAAGAGGTGATTACCAGCGAATGTTGTGGTTTAAAAATATGCAAAAATTGTTACGCTAGTTACGTAAAAGAACAAATGAAACAAGGTAATGGCCTTAAATGTTTTAATCGATTTTGCAAACATATGATCCCTCTTGCTGAATTGAAAAGCATCTATTCGTCGAATGAAGAATGTAAAGGATATGAAAAAGCGTATTCGCTGTCATTACTAACAAAGATTGGAAGTTATTTACGTAATGACTTTAATTATTACCGATGTCCTACTAATAATTGTCAAATGCACTTCAAGGATGCAAATCTAAATGGATCTTCTGTTACTTGTCCTTGCTGTGAAATTATTAATTGCCCTAAGTGCAAGGGTGCTCACAATAATAGAATTAGTTGCCTAGAATATCAAAGACAAAAAATGCTAGAGGGAAACTCTGATGGTCTTTTAAGATCACTTATGCGCGATCCATATTACTATACGAGACCATGTCCAAGCGTTAGTTGTAGGGGGTCTTTATCTAAAACAGATGCATGCAACCACGTTACCTGTGCAGTTTGCAAGGATAAAAAAGATTTAATAGGAGGAAATAAATCTTTAGCGGTCAATTATGATGTTAAACCAGCAGAGTATTCATCTCCAAGAGTCTACCGAGTACCAGGGGATTTAAATATGATAACCGGAGAGATCTACACAAAATATACTGAATTAACTGATGGTCACGCTGATCAAATTATCGATGAGAAACATCCATACTGGAATAAATTATCGGATGGATTGAAAGCGGAGATGATAAGACGAAAAAAAGTATTAGAAGCGCAAATAAACTCAGGAAAAGTAAAGCTAGAAGAGAGTGATCTTCGCTCTCGATTATTTCAAGAGAAGAAGAATATTATGTGGGATTTTGAAAAATAATAGGAGGGATGCTGTGAAAACAACAAACGTTTTGATCTTGATAATTACTATAGCTACAATTTTTTTTATTTCAAAAGGAGTTTATGCTAGTACTGAAAATCATATGCATAATCATATGCATAATATGCACATTAAAGATGGCAAACTTTATCTTGAAGTAAGCGAAGTAAGCAAAGTAAGCAAAGTAAGCAAAGTAAGCAAAGATACTGACAGCAATTTTAAAGGTAATTGTGAAATATTTTCAGAGGAAATATTAAAAAAATCAAATGATTTTTCAGCTTTAGAGAATGCATTGATAGCTCACGAGACATCTAAACCTTCAGATGTAGTCGCAAAAAAATATTACGTTGTAGATTTACTTCAAAGTAAATTTAAAAATCTAAATTTGCAAAAAATGGATTTGCGAGGATTAAAAATAAGTGATGAGAATTTACAAAACAACAACTTTGAGAATTCAATTATGGATGCTGAAATCAGAGAGCGTTTTTTGCGTTTGAAGTTTGGTTTTGATAGTAAAACATTAAAAGATGATTCTAAGTTGGCGAAGATTTTAAATTCACCAGCTGTTGCGATTGCAGGTAAATCGCTTTTACTTGAATTTATCATTCAAGAATATTTCAAAACACACAAGCTATCACAACTTAATTCTCTTCTTGGAAAAGTTACAAACGAAGATATTCATCTCTTATTTAAAAAAGAAGGATTAGAAAAAAGTGCTCATAGCTATGAAGACTATCTTCAATTAATGACCCCAATTAAAATCGAAGGTCAAGGAAAACCAAAAGAGAGTTATGTTAAAAAATTAAAATCATTTGTTGATGAGACTAAAGATTTAATCTTAGATAAAAGTGAGATTGAGAGATTCGGAAATGATTGGGAGAAAAAATATCTTAATTATGATGAGGAAGAAAATAAAGTCTTGGCGCTAGGAGGGTATCACTCATGTGCTGTAAAAAATGATGGAACTGTTGTTTGTTGGGGGAATAATGGTAGTAACCAAGCAACCCCGCCCTTTGGTCTTAAAGATGTTAAAAGTATTGTCCTGGGATGGTGGAGCTCATGTGCTTTAAAACATGATGGGAGTGTTGTTTGCTGGGGGAATAATGAAAATTACCAAATAACCCTGCTATCTGGTCTTAAAGATGTTAAAAGTATTGCTCTTGGATATTCTCATTCTTGTGCTTTAAAAAATGATGGGAGTGTTGTTTGTTGGGGGTATCATCATGATAACCGATCAATCCCGCCACCTGGTCTTAAAGATGTTAAAAGTATTGCTCTTGGATATTCTCATTCTTGTGCTTTAAAAAATGATGG
>JADFZW010000034.1 GCA_015232355.1 Oligoflexia bacterium | reverse complement strand
TTGCCTCTGGTACATTCAATTCAAATTTAATAATACTCATCAAAAAATTCTCCATCCAAACATCTCCTTTTTTAACTTATAAAAAGTTGTAACGCAATTGCTTGGACAGAAAAAATATTCCACTACCTCGATTTCAATGTGGCCATGGCGGTGGTATTCGTATTCAATAAGATTGGCATTTTGAAGTTTATCTAATTCTCGTAGCAGTGGTTTTTTTGAGATGTCAAAATAGGTGCAGGCATCGGCCAAGCTAGAAAATTTGGTATAGGTTTTATCTTTGTAGTTGTGTATGCGAGCAATGATTTTAAATAGAACACTCATGGCGGATGAATCGTGTTCACGGTAAAAGTTTTTATATATTGAATTTGATATTGGAATCCAGTTTTTACATTCAATATTTGAATTTTTAGACATAAAAACCCCTAAACCAAAAATTTGGTTCTTTAAAAAAATAAAAGATAAAATTGATTTTGATTAATTACATTTTCAATGAACCATACGACTCTTTTCCTATCCTCAAAACTTTAGTGATGAATAAATATCACCATCTCATCTTATTTTTGTTTTTAAGTAATTGATGAACTCATATTTAAAATGAAAACATTTTAAATTTTAAATTATAAGTTGCTATTTTTACGACGGTTAATTTAACAACGGTCATATTAACCGTTGTTAAACTTACAGGGGGTTAAACATATCTCGATAATTTATCCCTTGCTATTTCATCAAGGGTTATTTTAACAGGGGGTAAAAAAACAAGTGATGATCAATACCCTATAGATTTTTAAAGTAGAAAAAAATACTTTAAGTAAATAAGATTTATGATGAATTTGCACATATAAAAAAGGCGTAACAGGAACGCACACACTGCAGGGCACTCTGGCACGATTGGGGATTAATTAAATCTTCATTTTTTTACAATAGAACCTTTGACTATTGTGTTTAAATTATCGGCAACTAATTTGATTTTTTGTGATTGTAGTTTCATTTCATTACCCACTATAACGGAATTGTCAGATAGAGAAGAATTTTGTGTGGAAATTTTACTTACGATATTCATAAGGTCTTTTATAGACAAGATTCCTTTTAATTGTTGATGATGATTACCTAGAATAATTTGAGAGTTATTTAGTACGCTATTGCTTTTATTTAAGATATTTTTGAGAATTTCTATAGTTTGTGTTACTACATAATGACTATATTCAACCTTTTTTTTATTCTCTTGGGTTATTATTTGAGCATCCTTAATACTTTTTTCGACAATTTCGCTAACATGACCGGATGCTGTGCTACTAATACTAGATAAATTTTTAATCTCATCAGCAACTATTGTAAATCCTCTACCATAAATCCCTGCTCGTGCTGATTCTATTGCGGCATTAAAAGAAAGTATTTTACTTTTTGAGGCAATTTCTTCAATTATTTTAATTTTAGCACCAATCTCTTTAATTAATTCCACTAGACCATTAATTTTATCATTACTTATTAAAATTGCATCGATAGCAGATTTTAATTCATTCATAGAATTATTACAGCTTAATGAGTAGTTATTTACATCGTTTGAAATTTGATAAGATTCTTTAGCACTTTCATTATTTTTTTCAGCAATGCTGATAATGGTTTCTAGTGATTTGATAGTATCTGTAATAGCATTCATTTCTTTAGAGACAGAATTTTTTAGCTTATTACCGGCAATAAAAGATTTATTAGACATTAAAGCAATTTTTTCTGTACTTTCTCCTAAATCATTTATGGATGCTATTACAGGTATAGTGATCTTGTTTGAAAAAAAGAATGCTAAAAAGCAAGAAAAGCAAATAAAAATAACTGATGTGACCAATGAAAAGTAGAACATTTTATTAGTTTTTTGAGTAATTATAGCAGAGGGGAATCCGATTTTAGCAGTTCCAATATATTGTTTGTTGTTATTAAATATTGGAATCATCACATCTGAAAATTCAATATTATTTATTATAGTTGTAGAATAGATTGGGCCACCCGTATTTAAGTTTTTTAGAATATTTACTTTCTTAGCATTACTCTTTTCAGATGTGCCTAAAAGTATTTTCCCTTTATGAGTTGGATCATTATGAAAAAGTATTTTATCATTGTGATCAAGTATCATAGCATAGGCGATATTATCATATTTTTTAACTATATTAATACATTGTTCATCAAATCCAATTAAATTCTCCAATGATATTTGAAATTCCAACAATCGATCTAGTTCATTTTTAAGCGTTGATACTATTATATAACCTCGCGAATGTAGACTATCGGAATATTCTTTTTTAAAAAGATGATTCAGAATTAATGTATTCACACCTATAGCAATAAACAACACAAAGGATGAAATTATAATTATTTTTGTACGGATGCTAAACATTATATTTTTTATTTATCCCAAGCATATTGTTTAAAAACTTTTGATGATAAAACTAGATTATTATTTATGTTAAGTTTTAATTGTTTGGCCCTGGCCATATTAATTACAGGTGCTCCTTTAACAGTTGCTTTAAAAGGAAAAGCATTAGCGGACAATCCTTTTCCTAAAATATTTTTTGCAATTTCTCCAGCAGCAAAACCTTGTTCATATCCTGATACAGTTACAGAACATAAAGTACCGTAATCAACTCGATCTTCCCAGAATGTAAAATCAGGAATGTTACTATTTTCTGCAGTCCATTTTAAAACTTGCTGGTGAGGAACATTTTGTCCATTTTTATCTTTAAAATTAAAGATGCCAATCATTCCAATGGCATCTACTTTTCCTTCAAGCTCTTTGATCTTATGTTGAAATTCTTCAAAGGTTTTAATTATATCAAAGCTAACAATCTCAAAATCTGTAAATTCACTCTTTTTTTCTTCCATTCTTTGTCGTAATCCATTCCAACTTATATCACTATCAAAAATTACAACAATTTTTTTTAATTTCGGAATAATTTTTTTCAATAAATTCATGGTTTGAACAACGTGTTCTTGCTCTAAAATTCCTGTGATATTTTTTGAACCAGCAAATCCATATTTAGCAGGATCATTATTTACACCACTAAAGACAAAAGGGATTTCGCTGTTTATGTAGTGTTTTACTACATATTCTTGAGCATTATCATCATTAGTATAAACTAAATCTGGTTTCCATGAAGTTATTAAATTTCTTGCTTCTTCACCTACACTTTTTTTCCATTCCTCACTATTTTTACGTTTAGTATCCATTTGAAATACTTTATATTCAATATTGGGAAATTCTTTTAAAGCATCTTGAAAACCTTTAAGTTGATCATCTGTCCATTGCCAAGGAGAATGATAGCTCATTATATGTAAGATCTTCCATTTTTTTGTTTTTCTATCATTATCTGTTGTTTGGCCAATATTAGTAAATGTGATTAATAAAAAAGTTGAAATTAAAATAGAAGAAAACAAAAACTTTAAAATCTTAGGTGATAGACTTATATGATTTTGTGTTTTAATCATTTGTTTTCTTTTCAAGAAATCCTCCTGGTTTTGTTTACTATACTATTGCGGTTTGATATTGTTATTTTTTTATTATTATTTAATCATTATTTAATCATTATTTAATTATATCGAAGATATATTTTTTATCAAATATAAAGATTATTTAAAGAAATCATAGAAAAAAATTAGTTAATATTCAAATTTAAAACCTCAAAATTAGCAATCAAGGGAAAGTGATCAGAAGCTGTTGGATGATAAATTGAAAAAATATTATTTAGTCGTATGTGAGACAAAGGAGATTTTTTTTGTAAGATAAAATCAATTTGCATTGTCGGATTTGGTGCTGGATATGTTAACAAAGTTGGGAAATCACTAACAGGAAAGATGAAGTTATTACGAAGGCGATTTGCTTGTGGACTATCGGGAGTGAAATTCAAATCTCCCATAAATATGATCTCTTGATTGGAATTGGAAATTGTAGAAAGATATTCTTCTAGTAAGCTAATATGTTTATTAACAACTTCTTCATCTAGAGTAAAATGAGATACAAAAAATACTAAGGTTTTTTCTTTAAAAGAAGTTGTTACTATTAACAATACTCTTGGTTCATCATTTGCTCCTAATAAAGGAATTGTTTTCCAAGATTTAATCGGTTCTGTTGAAAAAAAAGCAATCCCGTATTCACCTTCCATAAAATTCATCGCTGGAGCGAATACATAATGCATTCCAAGTTTTTGGGCCAGCACTGCTGGTTGATTTACTCTTGCGACTCTAGTTGTTTCCTTGTCCAATTCCTGAAGTGCTAAAAAATGTGGGTTAACTTTCTTAATAACTTCTACAATACGATTTGTATCGATTACATTATCTATACCTAAACCATGGCGAATATTATAGGTCATCACTTTAAAAGATTGAGCAAACACTGTAGAAATAAAAAAAACAATGAAAATAAAAACAAATAAAATAATCTTAATCATACAACCCCCCACGGATATTTTAAACACAAATTTAATAGATAGATAATAATTTTTTTTTAAAATATCTTTTCTTATAAAGTTGACTTATTCGATATCATTTTTAAAAATTAAGTCTTCTAATCGATTTAAGAATTAATTTAAGTTAAGATTCAATTTAGAATTGAGCGCGTTAATAAAAAAAATCAAAGGGGGGTTCTTGTAATGAAAAGTTTATTACTCTATTGTGTTTTTTTACTCTTTACTGTGAATTTAACTTTTGCCTCTTCATCAAATTATTATCAAAATAAAATCATACCATACCCTTCTTGGATAGAAGTAGGATCTGACTCCTTTAATGTAACTGCCTCTACGAAAGTATTAATTGAAAATAGAGATAATAATTCTAAATTAAAAGAGGTAGGAAATTATTTGCTTGATCTAATTAACAGACCAAGTGGATACCAACTTTCACTAACAGAAATAGATATTAGTAATCAAAAACAACCAACAAATTCTATTTTATTATCCTTGAAAAAAAAGAATAAAAAGAAAGGAAAGAAAGGAAAAAAATATGTTGATAATGATGAAGGGTATGAATTAATAATTAGCAAAGACCGTGTGGCCATCTATGCCTCTCAGGCGGCCGGAATTTTTTATGGTATACAAACTTTACGACAATTATTTCCTCCACAAATAGAGCAGAAATCAGTAGTGAACACCAAAAGTGTTCTCTGGAGTCTCCCAAGTATTCATATAAAAGATTGGCCGAGATTCAAATGGCGAGGAATGCATTTTGATGTTAGTCGACACTTTTTTCCTAAAGAATTTATTAAAAGATATTTAGATCTCTTGGCCATGCATAAGATTAATGTTTTTCATTGGCATTTAACAGATGATCAAGGATGGCGTCTAGAAATAAAACAATATCCAAAATTAATAGAGATTGGTTCATTAAGAGAGGAGAAGAATGGAAACATCTATGGTGGTTTTTACTCTCAAAATGATGTTAAAGAGATTATTGATTATGCCAATTCATTATTTATTACTATTCTTCCTGAAATCGAAATGCCCGGACATACTCAAGCACTAGTTGCATCTTATCCACATCTCTCATGCAATATTAATAACAATAGCAATAACAATAACAACAACAATCAAGTACCCGTTTGGAATGATTGGGGTATCTCTAACGAAGTTATTTGTCCTGGTAAAGATTCAACATTTACCTTCTTAGAAAATATTTTAGAAGAAGTAACAACACTCTTTCCAGGAAATCTTATTCACATAGGTGGCGATGAATGCCTTAAAGATCATTGGAAAATTTGTCTTCACTGTCAAGAGCGAATGAAAAGAGAAGGAATTGATGATGAAGAAAAGTTGCAAAGCTATTTTGTTAAGAGAATAGAGGGAATCTTAAATAGCAAAAATCGTACATTAGTTGGATGGGATGAAATTTTAGATGGAGGATTAGTAGCAAATACCACCGTGGCAAATACCACCGTGATGGTATGGAGAGATTTAAGTAAAGTTAAAGATGTTGTTAGTAAAGGAAACAATGCTGTCGTATCTTATGCTCGCAAACTCTACTTTAATTTAAAAGAAGATAATTCACCTTCAGCTCCTGGGCATTCTGGGTACTTAAGTTTAAAAACTGTTTATGATTTTAATCCTATGCCTAGTGGATTATCAAAAATAGAAGAATCACGAGTTGTAGGGGCACAAGGGCAACTTTGGACAGAGTATGTAACCTCGGCCAGTGAAGCAGAATTTTTACTACTTCCTCGTCTCTCTGCTCTAGCTGAAATGGTTTGGAGTGATCAAAATTTACGTGATTGGAATAATTTTAAAACTCGTCTACCTAATTTGATCGAACACTTTAAAATAATGGAATTAAATTACAATCGTAATAGTTTATAAAAAGCAGGAAACAACATGAAAAACAACACGAAAAACAACACAAAAAACAAAATGAATCTATCCATCTCTTTTTTCATCCTAAGCATATTGTTTTGTATTTTTGGAGTTATTACTTGGCTAAATGCTACTCTAATTCCTTATTTGAAAATTGCCTGTGAACTTACATCAAATACACAGGCAAATTTAGTAGCATTTGCTTTTTATATCTCCTACTTTTTTTTAGCTCTACCTTCAGCATGGATATTAAATAAAACTGGTTATAAAAAAGGAATGTCTCTAGGATTATTTACTATGTCTATAGGAACATTAATCTTTATTCCGGCCGCCATTAGCAGGCAATACTCACTTTTTTTATTTGGGCTTTTTGTTCAAGGTGCAGGACTGGCCATTTTGCAAACAGCTTCTAATCCATATGTAATTATCATTGGTCCAATTGAAAGTGCTGCCAAAAGAATTAGTTTTCTAGGAATTTGTAATAAATTTGCAGGAATAATTAGTCCACTTATTTTAGGAATAATTATTTTAAACAATGTCGATTCGCTTATTTTAAATTTAAAAGGAATGGATCAATTACAAAAAACAATAGCACTAAATTCCTTGGCAGCAAAAGTAATACTTCCTTACACTCTGATGTCTTTAGCACTAATGATTTTAGCAATTGCTTTACGCTTTTCTCCTCTTCCAGAATTACACGAGGACAGTACTCAAAACTTTAGTGAAGAAAATTTAAGTACAAATAAAAATTCTATTTTAAATTTTCCATATCTATGGTTAGGAGTTTTAGCAATATTTCTCTACGTAGGAGTCGAGGTAATTGCTGTAGATACCTTAGTACTTTATGGACGTTCACTTGGTTTTTCACTTACCGATGCAAAATTTTTCTCTTCGTTTACTCTAGCAGCAATGATAATTGGTTACATTATCGGCATTATCACTATTCCTAAATTTATTAGTCAAGCAACAGCATTAAAATGGTATGCTATCTCGGGAGTTTTATTTTCAATAATTGCAATATTAACCAATAATATTACTTCAATAATTGCAATTTCTCTTCTCGGATTATCTAATGCCATTATGTGGCCTGCAATCTGGCCATTGGCCCTCGAAGGACTTGGTCGCTTTACTAAACAAGCATCGGCGTTTTTAATTATGGGAATTTTAGGTGGGGCCATCCTACCATTGTTTTATGGATTGCTAGCAGATACAATTGGAAATAAGTATGCTTATATAATATTAATTCCAAGTTACATCTATCTAGTCTACTACGCGATGATTGGACATTTGGTGGGCAAAAAAACATCTTGTAGTTCGCACGCGACTAGTTCGCACGCGACTAGTTCGCAAGCGATTAATCCGAGAAATTCAGACGAACCCCAAATTCATTTTGTTGAAGATTATAATTAGGAATGAGCACTTAATAAGTTATCTCAAAATTATTATATGTAAAAATTTTTTAATGATAAAATATCATATAGACATTTTATAAAAATTTATCAAATTTATTTTTATTAAAGGATTTGTTTTATGAAAAGATCAAGCTTTGCTTTCATAAGTCTATTCTTTCTAATTATCTCCATCTTTGCATTATCCATTATTCTGTTTTCATGTGGCAATAATGGATCTGCTCCGTCAGGAACATCATCATCTTCTACTACAACGGCAACAGAAAGCAAGTTGTCTACTGTAGAAAGTGGATTGATTCCATCATCTATGGTCTATTCTAGTAGTTCTTCTGATTCATTTTTAAATATTAAAAATTCAGATAAAAAAAGTACGATAAAAAGTACAATAAAGAGTACAACAAAGAATACGACAAATATAAGTATTAAAGCTGGTAGTGATCCTTGCACAGGATATAGCTATATGGGATGCCAACCAGTTTTACTTAGACTGTATATGAATATGGCCAAGACTTTTATGAGAGTAACCAGACTAATATTAAATAAGATGGGGGAAAAAATGGGATCAATTGCTGATGGAGCTAGTGGTACGTTAACTCTTGCAGATTCATCAACATTGACTTATTCAAAAATTGATACAAACAATTTCTCAGTCCTATTAAAAGATGCTAATGGAAATCCATCAGTGTACTTAACATTAGTAAATGGAGTAGTTACTTTAAAAACTAGTCTACAATATGTACCTTCAACAATTAGAACAAGTATGGGGGCCGATGCTCCAACAACAAATGAAAAAATTCAAGTGACTTTAAATTATACCGATAGCAATAATTGGACATTAGATAGTAGAATTGCTGGAATGGCCTGTACTGCCGATGATATTGGTGCACCTAATGTGATTGTAATTAAAGTTAACAAAAGTAATGGAGTATGGTCAGGAAAAGCAATGTTAAATTCTCCTCGTTGGAATGGAATCTCTAGCAGTTATACTTGTGATACAACTCCAACAAATTCTACTTCTGTTTGTATCTATACCGATTTTGTGGCCAATAATACTGCTGCTAAAGCAAACGTGTATATGCTAGCAAGAAATGAAACAACAATTTCTAGTAATTATATTATCAATAAATGGTGTGATAATTATGCTTCTACACTTTATGGTGGTAATACTGTAAATTGCACTAACCTCTTTAAGAATAGCTCAACCGGAGCTGGAACTAGTACAGATTATGTCTCTCCTTTCTGCATGAACCCTGTTAGTGGAGTACCAGTAGCAAGCTGGAATAATAATTGCTCATCCCTCGATACAACAATTAGTGGTACTGAGTTTGGAGCAAATAGTGATTGGATTGCACCTGCAGATATCTATTCATTGGATATTACAATACCTGCTAGCTTATAATTATTCTCTGGCGTGCAGATTCAATCGATCTTAATAATCTCTTTAAGTTCATTATCCCAAAAAAGTATTGGTGGACAATCAAACTCCGGCAAGGCCCAAAAATTAGTTTGAGCAATTTTTTTTAAATGAAATTGATGAAAGTGTGCAAATATCCAATGAACTGGTTTATGATTTAATTTATACCAAATCTCAGTTAATTCCTTCTCTCCACAATCGCTCTCGGGACCTGGATCAAATCCAGCGGCCCTAATATGAAGATTAACTCCCATTTCAAATGTCTTTTTAGACTTCATTTCAATACCTATATTTGATGGACAACTATGACTGACAATACAATCAATTTTATGTTTATTAAAAGAATGAATAACTTTTTCTCTATCTTCTTTAGTTATGTAGTTGGCAACTCCTTGGAAATTTTTTTGAGGACGATCAACATTTAGTGCTCCTCCAATAACGCCTATTTTGCTCTTATGCCAATTAAAAACATGTCCCCTGTTAAAAAAATGTAAATTAAATCTTTCCGACCAACTTTTTAATTCACTCTTTGATTGCTTTGCAAGCCATAAATGATCCTCATGATTACCATCAATAACATATACAGGAACAATAAAACGAATTTTTTGATCATCATACAATTTCAATATCTCTGGATAAAGGCCAAAATCCCCTAATTGTAGTACTGCTTGAAAACGATAGAATTGATGTAATCTTAGTAAATGATCATTAAATTCATTCCACCGTCCATGAACATCTCCCACCAGCAACAATTTCATTTAATCCTCCAACTTAACGAACTAAAAAAATAACTATAGAATAACTATAGAATAACTATAAAATAACTATAATTTCTTGGTAAATGTTAGTGCTGCTCGATTTCTAAATACTACAATATCGGCCAAAACTTTTTTAAATAGTGTTTGTTCTAGTTCTGTAAGCTCAGCAAAGTTAATCAAGTGATCAGGTTTCACTCCAACTTCAATACATTTCAATTCATGTTTTATTTTTAATTGTCCTAAAAACTCTAAACTTAAAATTAATTCATCTGCAGTGGTATTACTAATAACTCCTTTTTGTTTAAGTAACTGCAAGCGACGAAAACTATTTACTTCAAAAATATTATTAACCATGGAAAAAAGTTTTATCAATGCTACCAAAGGCAAAATCGCACTTTTTATATCCACCATTTGTTTCAAAGATTTTTTTTCTATAAATTCAATACCAAAAAAGTTTATAGGTGGTTTACTACTTAAAATTGTTTCAGTGTAGTTATATAAAAATCTTTGATTACCATTTATCTTACAATAAAAATTTCTAATTAATTCGTGAACAAAAGTTGCATCTCCATATATCGAACGCATATCCAAAAAAATACTTACTTCATTAAAATAATTAACTGATTCACCATCAGCACATTTGTTTAGATAATCTTGCCACTCATCCTTAGATTTACACCACTTCAACTGTCCTGACATAACTTGACCTGCACATTGTTTTTGACCTCTTTGTTCAAGAATGTTAGAAATTCTTGCACCTAATTCCAAAAAATATTTACTAACTTCTTCTTGTTTTTTTATTCCTTCATTATCCTTCGTATGGATATAATCAAAAATAATTCCATGATCTTGATCAGAAAATAGTGTTTGCTCTCCTCGAGCTTGACTCCCCATAATTACAAAAGAAAATGCGACAGGTGGAATACCCAATCTATTAATTGTCAATTCAATGGCCTTAATCAAGAAAAGATCTGAAATATTTGAAATAATTTGCTCCATCACCTGAGTCTTCGCGCCACTCTCACTCCAAATTCTAATAAAACTTGGAACATTTTGTTGAACTAAAAGCAGTTTCTCTTCACTTTGAGCACATTTCATTTCTTCTGTTAAATATTTTAATGGGTGTGATTGTCTGGCCAAAAGATCCCATGCTTTAATTATACCAGTAGGTTGCTCTTTTTCGTTTATTACTATAGCATAATCAATTTTATTTTCTAATAACAAATTATGAGCTTCAAACCAAAGAGCTTTCTCATCAATAGTTGTTACAGGCGCATTCATAATTTTACTAATCGGTACGAAAGGATCCCATTTTCCATCTACTACTGCTTTAAGAAGAATATCTCTAATATTTACTGTTCCTAGTATTCCATATTCTTCACTATACACAAGAAGCACATTAACATTTGCAATAGAATGTTCATTTTTAATTTTTAAGATTGCCTCCTTTAAAGTAGTATTCGGATTACATACAATCAAATTACTTACCATATCCTTCACGCTAAAATGAGCATGTGCCAATAACGATTGCATATCTGAAGCAAGTTTTAAAATTTCATTTCTTGATTTAAAATCCTCTGATGCCAAGTTTTTTACACTAATAAGTAGCCATTCACCTTCTACACCAGGTATTTCAGAAATATTATAGATAATAGGCAAATCATCTAAATTTTTTCTTTTCAAAAAGCAATGAGTATTTCCTAAAGAAACTAAAGTTTTGACATTAGTGGAGATAATTTGATCAAGATGAAACAATGTTAATTCACTAAGAGAGTATCCGCTCATATTTAATATTGTTTTATTTGCATAAACTATTTTTCCTTCAATCATCAAAATCATACCTTCTTCACTTGCTTCTACCAATAATCGATAACGTTCTTCCGATGCTTGTAAATTTTGTTGTGATTTTATTCGTTCACGTTCTACACGAATCACTTGTCTAAGTAGGAAATAGAGAAGTAGTGTGATAATAATTGAAATAATCAGCGAAATAATAATTAAAGCATTTGTGATCTCTGCAATTTCTTCTTTGATATCGTCTAAATAAATTCCAGTACCAATAATCCAACCCCATGGAGCAAATCCTTTAACATAGGAAATTTTAGGAATAAGAATTTCTTTTTTATCTTTCCATTGCCAAATATATTCAACATGTCCTTCACCATTCTCTTGTACAACTTTGGCAAATTCTACAAATGGTTTTTTACCACTTTGATCAGAAAAATTAGAAAGATCTAGTCCATTCAAATCATTACGATAAGGATGCATGATCATTTTTGCATTTTTATCAGATATCCAAAAATAATCTTTGGCCGCATCTCCATAGCGCATATGTTGTATTTGTCTTATGGCCCGTTGTTGCGCCTCTTGACGAGTAAGTTCTCCATTAATTTCATATTTGTGATAATAAGAAAGTTCACTCCATGCTGCCAAAGTTAGCTCTTTTATCATCTCTTTTTTACGTTCGATTATAATATTTTTTGTTTTAGGAAGAAAAATTCCAAAAATAGTTAGATTAAATAAAATTATGGCCAAAATGGCAGGAAAGATTAATTTAAATAAAGATCTTTTTTTTTCAATTATCACTTTAATTATTTTACTTAATGAAAGATATTATTATTAAAATAATAACATTAAATATTATGTAAAATCAATACAATTAATTTTTTTTGAAAATAATTTATTTATTTCTTTTCAATATTTCTCTTTAACTTTCTTTCAAGTTTACTGTAATCTTTTATTCTTTGTTTTAATGTTTTTAATGCTAATTTAGTTTCATTAGATCTTCCCTTGTACAATTTTTTAAAATAAACATTTGCGGGAGTTACAAATGCTCTTGGTAAAAGCTCATCTGCAGATGCTAAAAACTCTGATGATTCAGTTTGCTTACTTACATTAAGAACTAAACTAGCTATTGGTGCAACTACCTTCGATAAAGCATTAAACATTAAAGCATTTCCTAATACTCCCTTCTCTAATCCACTGAGTTCATTATTTATTCGTTGGAGTAATTCTTTATTCTTTTGCAATTTTTGCAATACTTTCTGGCGATTACTTTTTTCCAGATCATCCACGACCAACTCTTTTTCATTAATAATTTGTAAATATGGTGTAGTTTTATTATTCCCTCCATCGCTATTACGTTTAAATTTCAGAACAAGTGGAGATACATTTTTAACATCAAAAGCTTTATTAGTTAATCTATAGCGAGTACCACTGATAATTTTTACGCTCTCATCACTAGCAGCAATAGTAAAAAGATTTACAACATGATGATACTGCTTAAAATATTTTTCAATAATCTCTTTTATTTCGAGATCACTCGAATTTAAATATTGATCTGGAATATCCAATGTAGCAAATAATGTTTTAGATACTCCATCTTTAGTTCCTATTACCCATGGATTTTCTGGTGATTGTTTAATAGGATTCCACAAATCAGCACTTCGTAATAACAAATCAATATTTTTTCCACTGTTAGTTTTTACTCTCAAGGTAGCAGGTTGATCTGGAGTTTGGAAATAATGAAAGTTTAATAATTCTACATTTTTTATATCTATATCGTTATTTATATCGTTATTTTTATTTTTATTCTTATTTTTAATTTTTTGCTTATTATCTACTCCCAATCCAACAATAATTTGTCCTTGTGGATAGTCCATGGTGATCGCACTCTCTTTTATCTCTTTTATTTCTTTTATTTCTTTCACCTCTCCTTCTTTTTTTAGATTATTGTTACTGATAATATCTCTTAATTCTCTTGAGAGAGAACTATCAACTATCTGAAAATTCCACTTTGATTCATTTATCTTTTTAAAATAAAATCCACTCTCTCCTTTAGCATTCAACCCCTCCACTCGCAATTCTCGAGCATCATCACCTTTTCCAGTTAAATGAATGCTAATATTTTTAGTAATGGCCGCTTTTCCCTCTAAAGTAATATCTTCTACACTCTTCCATGGTTCCATCGGTAATCTTCTATTGGCCTGTTCTAAAGCAATTACTTTATTGTTGCTATCACATTCTCCTTTTCCTTTTTTCTTATAGGTATAAGTAAGTCCCGGACAAGAACCACCAATTTCAAAATCATACATATAAGTATACATTTTAGCATTTCCATTTTTATCCTTACCAATAATAAAAATAGTCGATCCTGCTGCACTCAAATTATCCGCTTTAAATTTTCCATTTTCAGGAGTAAGAAATCCTTTACTAAAATCTCCTGGTAATCCTGTATCGATATAGCGAATTTGATCTCCCTTAGGTGAAAGAACATAAGTTGTGCCTGTAAATTCAAATGCTACTTTTTTTCCTTCTCCATCATTATAAAAACTAACAATATCATCTGGGTGCATGTATTCTTCTGATCTTCTACTTCCTGGCTTAGCAATAAGACTATTACTAACCGTCCATCCTCTTCTCTCTTGGGGTAAATAAACCTTTTCAGAAAATGGAGCTCCATTATAATCAACCCAAGTTGTTGGAAGCTTTTTATAAGTTGGTTGAAAAAAATACACCATTCTTTTATTGGTTAGTGCAAATACAAACTCTCCGGGAGCTTGTATTTCTACTACATATTCATCAGGACGTAGCACTCGTTTCTTTTTAGGCCCCAACAGATCAACATCTCCATTATGTATATTCCATGAATCACGAGCACCGATCTTTTCTTTATTTAAGTCAAAATTATCCCACTTACCACCTCTTTGATACTGATAACCATTTCTACTTTGTTTAAAGTTATGACCTCTCTTCTGAACAATCATTTCACAAAAATCTTTTTTAAAATGAATAGTATCGTGAATAACAGATTTTCCCTCTGGAATCCCCAATTTTTTTATTAGTTTTGCCATTTTATCAAAAAGGTTACCATCGGTTTCAACTACTTTAATATCTAAAATAGAAAGTGGACTAGTTTTAAAGGGAGCTACAATTTGTTTTAAGATTTCATCTTTATCTTCTAAAATTTTACAATCCACTTTATCGGCCACTAAATCACAAGAATACAACTCATTATCTATTATTGCCAATGCTGGCAGTTGATCTTTTTGAGGTTTTTGCAATAATAAATAAAGATCACAACCTTGTTGATTATCCGTTCGTGCTTTTACATATATTTTATGATCAATAGGATTTAAAAAATAATAAAAATTTCCTGTAAAATCTCCCACCTTAGGATCACGTAAATAAATCGCTTCAGGAAAGATTGATTGTTTTTTTTGTAATTCTACTTTTTTTAATAAATTATCCAATTGATTGGTTCTATTTTCAGCATTAATATCCAATCGACAATCTACCTGCTCTTGAGTTCCTTGAGTTATTGAATGGAGTAATTTCATTTTTTCTTTAAGAACTCTGATATAAGAATTAGCAAATTGTCCCCATCTTATCCCATTCACTATTTGTTCATTATTTAACAACCAAGGTGAACAAAATATTTCATCCTCATTTCCTAAACGCAAGATCTCTTTTATTTCATCTTCATCAAATTGAATAAACTTAAACTGTAATTGATTATTATTTTGATCATTGTGTTGATCATTGTATTGACTTTTAAGCAAAGATTCTTTTATTTTTTTGAAATCAATTTTATATTTTTCTGTGCAACTTGCATGAACTATATTTGTATTTTTAAAAACATAGTTAAAAGCACAAAAAAACAACAAATTAAATATCATCAATATAATAAACTTAATCGTCAGATTCACTCTACTCACTCTTGTATCATTTTTCATTTTTATCTATTCCCGTAATATACTTAATAATATATCAATCTCTGATTTATATTTGAAATTCATCTCTATAATCATATAATCCAAACAAATCTATTTTAGTTTAAATTTATTTTACTACCTAATAAAAAATATTTGTTGTTATTTTTATTAAAATCTATCGTCTATTTCAATAAACCAAAGTAATTACAAAGATATCTTTAAAAAAAATATCTTTTAATGCTAATTATTTTTTTGAATTATTTACTGATCAAAATATATTATTGCTTGAAAGTTTGGCATTAAGAGCGGATTAAGACCGGATTTACTAAATATTTTTTATTGAAGATTATAACTCATTCATTTTTTGAGAACACCTTGAAGGCCGTCCTAAAAAATCTCCATCAGTTAATTCTGCATCTCCACGACAACCTCGTCCACAAACATCCGTGCTTGGGCATCCAGAACATGAATGAATTGTTGAAACATCCTGATTTTTTAATTTTCTAAGTTTAATTATTGCTGGTGATTTTTGCCATAAATAAGTTATGTTTTCTTTAAGAACATTACCCATCAGAAAAGAGATCAAACTATTACATGGATAAAGATTTCCCGCATGATCCAAATAAGCAGTATGATCACCAGAGGGGCAATCCATAACTTTTTGATTCTCAATTGGTTGTAAGCGGTGATGAAAAATTCCTAATTCACAAGTACTACTTAAATATGTTTTATATTGATTCGTTAAACTTTCTAACTTGTCTCTCAATTTACCCTCTTGAGATAAAGTTAATCGAAGTGAATTATAAAGTTCACTATCTTTAAATGGACGAAGATCTTGTAATACCATTTTATCAATTCCATATGATTTGCTCCAAGAAAATAATTCTTCCAGATAATCAAAATTATATTTGTTTACAGTACAAATTATATTTACAGGAACATTGTATTTTTTTAAACAATCAATCCCTCTAATTGTTCTTTCTAAAACATTATCTCCTCTAGTAATAGCGTTTATTTCTTCTTTATTAGAATCAATGCTAACACTAACTGTGATTTGATATGTAGATAATTTTTGGGCCAAATTATCATTAATAATTGTTCCGTTACTAAGTAAATTACATTGGACTCCGTTTTTATTTAAAAACTCAAGCACCGGCCAAAGTGAAGGTGAAAGAAGTGCTTCACCACCAGTTATGGTTACATCAAACACCTGAGCATCAACAATTTGAGATGCAATATTTAAAAGTTCATTTGTTGTTAATTCATGTTTGTTTTCTAAAATTTCTTGCTCAGTTCCTTTATGTTTAGGTAAGCAGTAAATACATCTTAGATTACATTTTGGTGTAATTTCCCAAAGTATCCAAAATGGATTAATTTCACTTCTTAAGGACATAAAAGAGATACCATCACTGTCATCTACAATAAATTTATCTTCTAAATTTACTGAATTAGCTGAATTAGCTGAATTAGCTGAAGAGATTTTAGAAACAAGTTCATTATCAATTAAAATTTTTATTGCCGTGGTATCATCTGTCTCTAGATTATTCCAATCTTCTAAATATGCATTCGGATCAATATCACTTTCTAATAGTTTTTTACTTTTTCTATCATAAATTAGATATGTATCTTTTTCTACTCTGATAATAACTGAATTATTCAACTTATACTTAGAAATTGTTTTTTTTTGTGTATTCATTTTATTTTAAAATTTTTATTAATTTTTTTTAAAAAAAATCGGTCAATCTAATTGTCGTGAGTTCTACACTTTATTGACAATGATTGACCGATTTTATAATTATACTGGTATCGAATTAGTTATTAGTAGTGTGAGCAACTATTCCAGTAGTTGGACGAGATGGTTTTACTGGTCTCATTGGAGGTACTCCACCAATTGGACGAGATGGTTTTACTGGTTTTATTGATATTGATGGTATTCCAGCAATTGGACGAGTTGGTCTTACTTTTTTCAACTCAATACTTTCAACTTGGGCCTGGCCACCACTTACTGCTAATAATTCATCACTCTTTAGAACTACTAAATCATTTGATGTGTTCATCGAAACTCCTTAAATTAGATTAAAAAAATTATATTAAATAACGCAATCACAATTAAAGAAATTTTTTTATCTTTTTATATAGATTATTTCTTTCTTTAATATGATTCTTAAGAATGCAACTCAGATACCAATAAGAAGTTTAATTATTCATAGTCGTTTTGATACTGCTTATATTAGATTCTATCGCCATTGACGTGGCACTTTCTTCAGTATGAACTCAATGAGAAAAATACTTCTTGGAGGAAACCTCTAAATATTTATATCCTATAAATAAATAATATACATCTAAAAAACAAAACTGGAGGTTCTATGTCGGCCATTAGGTTTATATCTATTTTGTTTGTCTTTAGCATCCTATCATTTTCTCAAACAATTTTTGCGAAAATTATATCTCTTGATCAATGGTCCTTAGGCCCTGGCCAAATAAATATTTACAGTAACAATGTTTTAGATGATAAGATCTACTCTAAAAGTTTTTTTGCTTTTAATCTTTTCTTAAATGATATTGATATCCAACAAAATGATTCTGATTTTAATATTAATTTCAATATCAATATCAATATCAATCTTGCTAATAATATTAATAATAACTCTTTAGCATTCACTACTGATATTGGAAAACCTAAACTACCAGTGATCGTAAAAATGGTAGAAATTTTTTCAAGTGATGCTAGTGATTTAAAAATAACCATTAATAAAACACCAGATAATATTTATGATCTAATCTATTATTTTCAAAATCAAAAAATCACCCCCTTGCAACTGCCTATTCCTAAAATTCCTGGAGCAGAAAATAATATCATATGGATGATGGATAAAAAACACTACACTAGTGATGCATTTTATCCTCAAAGCGATTTTGAGATAAAAAATATCATTCAAATTCGCGAAAAGAAATTTGCTATTATTGCTTTTTATCCTATAAAATACAATCCTCAAAAAAACCAATTGCTAATTTCAAAAAATTTCAATGCAATTTTTCAACTTAAAAATACCCCTCTAAATAATAATATCAGTGAGTCTGAAACATCCACAAAGTTCGATACTCTATTTTCTCGCTCAATAATGAATTATCATATCGCAAATATATCTAATAATATTTTGTTACCCAATTCACATAATGATAGCATCTTGATTATAACCGATGATAAATTTTTAAATTTTGAATCATTTATAAAATATGTAACTCTACAAAGAGAACGGGGATTTAATGTAATAGTGCAAACTATGCAATCTCCTCTTATAACTGAAAAGAGTGATGTAGGTCTTAGGCGCTACATTCAAAGTGTATATGCTAATTCTACTCCTAAATTATCTTACGTAATATTAATTGGTGATAGCGATTTTATTCCTACTCACCAAAGTAAACCTAAGGCACAATCTACGGCATATTCTAATCTACCTCCAAAAGCAAATACCACTCATGTAACTGATCACTTCTATCGAGCAATCGATAGCGATAATTACGAAAGTGATATTGGAGGCCCAGATTTAATGTTAGGTCGTATAGCTATAAAAAATGAAAACGAATTAAATATTGTTTTAAATAAAATTATAAAATATGAAAAAAAACAATTCTCTGATTTTTCATGGATTAAAAATATTTCTTTTATTTCCACTAGTGATTTTTGGTGGTATCAGGTTCCAGTGGATACTCATAATTATGTAATTCAAAATTTCACCGCCCCTAAAAATTATATCGGCCGCTATCCTACACAAAATGAATTAGGAGGAGACAAACTCTACTATTATGCAACTGGCGCACGTACAGATCATCTTTTACAAATGTTTCAACAAGGAAGATCTATCATCATTTACAGTGGTCATGGTTCTAATACATATTGGGCCGGCCCTTCTTTTACTCAAGCAAATGTTCAATCATTAAATCACAGTGATGCTCTTCCTTTGGTTGTAGGTCACGCCTGTATCACCAACACATTTGCAGAAAGTTATGATTCTTTCGCTGAAACATGGTTAAAACATCCTAAAGGAGCAATCAGCTATTGGGGTGCTAGCAACAATACTACTTGGTATGAAGATGATATTTTAGAGAAAAAATTTTTTGAAGGAATCCTTGGCAATAATTCAAATGAAGTAGTATCTTTAGGAGAGATAACCCATTATGCACTAATAGAATTCTGGAAACATTATCAAGGTCAAGGTAGTTCAAAATATTATATGGAAATATATAATCTAACTGGTGATGTTGCTGTTGATTTACACCTTGATTAATTATTAATTTATTATTGCAATTCAAGCGATTTAGAATTTTTAAGTCGAATATCTGACCAACTCTTATAATCAATAAAAATTTTATTTTTATTTTTCTTTTTGCTTTTTTCTTCTAGCTCTGTTGCCGTTAATAACAATTTTAGATAATCATATTTATTTTGTTTCAGTTTACCTTCAACCACATATATATCTTGTATAGACTGATGATCCCATTTACGCCAATACTCTTGACCTTTTAATAATTGATATCTATGATTTTCCAATGCTTCAACAATTTTAGGCCCAGATAAAGAGTGCGCTCTATTAATCGCATCTTTAATTTGATAAACAATGGTGTATCCTGCTGCCGCTTTAGATGAAGGATAGCGATTATAAATCTTATAAAAATTTTCTACAAACTTTATTCCTTGAGGTATTTTCAAAATATAAGGAATTTCCCAAGACCATGAAACTGATGCTAATGCTTTATTAAAAACCTCATCACCAACTTTATCTATAGCTGAAATAGTAACATTGGGAATGACTATCTTAACCTTTTTTTTACTTATTTTTTCTCTATGTAACTTAATCATCATTTCACTTAAGTGTTCACCAAAGAGAGATAAAATAATTACATCCGCCTTAAACTTTTTTGCAAGATCAATTGCAGCTTGATAATCTTCTGGCATGCTATAAGGAAATGGAAGTGTAATGCTTCTACTTTCTTTTATAACATCTTTTGAGATAAAATGTTTAAACATTAGTTCCGTTTTTACCCCCCATTCGTAATCCGCTGTAATAAAAAGATATTTTTTCTTTTTATATTTTTGATTTAATATTTTACTTAGAATCTTAGCACTAGCATATGTAGATAATCCCTCTCTAAAAAAATACTTGCGAGCATATATGTTTGTAAGATCAGGAGATGAAGTTGTTGAAAAATGTACTATTTTAAAATGATTGCTAATTTTGCTAATATGATTAACTAAATCACTCGAAGTTCCACCTATTAAAAAGTTTACTTTATATTCTTCAATTAGTTTTTTTGTAACTAATTCAACTTGCATAAAGGAATTGGCAGTATCTTCTTCTATAAGTTGAAATTTTTTACCCCCTAATGCTAAAACATCTCCGCTATTATTAATTTCATCAATGGCCATTTGCACTCCTCGCAACTTATCTTTCCCCTCTTCTGCATAAGGGCCTTTTAATGGATACAATATACCAATCTTAATATCATCAGAAAGCATAATTTGTGATCTTTTCGGTGATATTTGTTCTGTTGGTGATGTTGGTGTCGTTGATGTTGTTGGCGATTTCGTTGACTTCGACGTTGACGATGTTGGAGGTGCTACAGAACAGCTAACAAAAAATGATAAGATAACTAATATCAGAATTGCTAGTTTCATAAGATAATTATCCTTAGTAAATTAAAATAATTAATATTCATTTTTGATTTTACAATTACTTAAAGGAACATATCTTTCCCATAATGAATTGTTATAACGAACACAAACAGCGCCATTTAAGGTTGAAAATAAACGATAACTATATTTAGGAACATAAATTTCATTTTTATCTAAGATGATTTTTTCCTTACTATAATTTAGATTAGTCAATATATTAGTTGTATCTGTCTTAACGACGGATCTCTTTTGTGTTTTTTCACCTTGATTATCATAAAAGGATGATTTTTCGTAAATATAATCTAGCAAATTATTTTTTAATAAAACAAGATTTATATTATATTCATCATTAACATTGTAAGTATTTTCATAAAAAGCATATATTATCTTAAATAGTTCTTCATCAACACTATCTTTCACATTATCATTTGAACAAGCTACATCTACATTTGCCATTTGTATTAACAATACAAATGAAATAATAAAAGAAAACATAATATAACTCCAATATTTTAAAGTATGTTTTTATAAGTTAAAAAATACTTTTTATATATGTATTTGATTCTTTGTCTTGGTTATCATTATCACTTTCATTTAATTCAAACGAAGTAGAACCACTATAATTAGGATTATTTTTTTTATCTCCAAATTTCTTTTTCAATAATTTGTTTGTCTCATCTATTAAATGTTTAGGATCCGCAATCGGAGCAGAGTAAAAAGAAGATTCTCCTATTAATTTTCTTACTGCACTTCTTACTGTTGAACTGCAGTTATTAAGCAGCAATGAATATCTTTTACCATATAATGCTTCAACTCCACTATGTTTGTTCTGTAATCTAAAATTAGCATATTGGTATTTACGAAAATTATTTTCAAATTTATCTCTATCATCAGAAATTTGTTTCAACTCTTTTTCTAGTTTCTCCTCTTCGTTTTTATTTTTATTTCTAATTGCCTCTTCTTTGCTTTTCTCAATCTCATTTATTCTCGTATCAAAAAGTTTAAGTGATAGTATCTTGTCAGTTTTGTTTTTCAAACTATTATTACTACTATCATTTAACAAAATCCATTCTTCCAATTTTTTATTATCTTGAAAGTTACTATCTTTTATGTTTTTGACTGCTTCAAACATTGTATCTAATGCTTCTTTTCTTTGTTTTTTTAGTTCCGTCTGTTTACTCTTATCTGGTGCATTTAATAATTCAGCAAGAGCATCGTATTGATCAAGACAATTATCTGTATATTTTGTTAGAATTTTTTTGCAAGTATCTTTATCCTTTAATACAGTTTTATCTTTTACAGTAGTTGGAAGTAATAAATCCTTCTCAATTTTAAAACCAGAAAATTCACATTTGTCATTGGATACAATGTTTTCGTAGATAGAATTAATGAAATTTTCTTTAAATTTCTCTCTCTTGGTTTTACTGTACTCTTTATAAAGACGATTGCGGATATTAATTGTATTTATCTTTGTATCTTTTTTATACTTAAAATCAAAACAAGTTGATTTAAATTTTTCACTTTGTTGTTCAACAGGTTTTTCAAATTCAAAAATTAAATCACTTCCCTCTTTGTTTTTCCATTTAATATACTCAAGGTATTGCTTTTCACTAACACAAAACTCAACATACTTTCCTTGAAAATTACTATCTTTGCTTCTCTTCATTTCATCATTAAAATTTACTTTTTTAGGATATGATATGTATCCTTTATCAGGATTATCTTTTTCATTGGAAATTCGCATATCTGTAATTCTAAGAGCAGCATGTCCTGGATATTCATTTTCAAAGAATAATTTTAAAATTGAATCTTCAATTACTGCCTTGTTTGTTGAATTTTTTGTCTTTTTAGTATCATCATCTCTGTCTCGATTATTATAATATCTTAAGACTTGAATACGATAAGGAGTATTCCCGGTATATTTTGCTCGAACAGTTTTGTCATTTATTTCATCTTGGCCTGTTAAGCAATCAAGAGATATATTTTGTTTTTCTGATTTGTTAACATTAACTAAGATATTATCTTTAGCAACACCAGTATTAACAGAACACTTTTTACTTTTTAATTCGCTAATATATTCTAAAACAGTACTCACATTAACTTTAGAACTACTACCTTTCATTAATTCAATGATATCATTGTATTCTTCTTCATCCTCATTATTTAATTTTAGATTCACATTTTGTAATTCCTTAAGGGTCACCCCTAATGCATATAAATCACTCTCATAATCACTAACTCCACCCATTTTAAGATTTCCATTGTGATAAGTGGAAGTACCACATCCTGTAACTTTATCCTTTTCATAATGAGCAGTTCCGAAATCACCTATGTACGCACGAAATTTACCATCAACTCTTTCATAAAAAATATTTTCAGGTTTAATATCACAATGAATGATTTTTTTTTGCTTTAAAATCTTTAAACCTGTCAAAAGATCTTCGGCCATTAACAATTTATCACACAAATCAAATATCTCTTCGTTTTTTATAAGATGATCTCTAAATGTACCCGTATATTGCTTTTGATGAAATGAAAGTTTATCTACCGTTGAAGGATCCATTTCCACAATGCCTCTAGCACCAAGCAAATTTTTAAACAAATTCATCTCTTGCGATAAATTTACTTCCTCTTGTACTTTCTCCTCTTTAGTTAAATAATTACTTTTTATTTCACCCATTACACTCTTAGTTTCCTTATCATAATCATAGGAACTATAAACTTTTTTAAATGCTCCTTCCCCGATTGCTTTATTATTGCTATTTTTCAAAAAGACTTTACCGTTATCATAAAAGGTAATTTCAATATTATGTGGATTATGAATTACAGATTTAAGTTTTTTATTTTTTAAATCATTTATGATTTTCTCTCTGTTTGTCTCAATATAGTTAATAGTTGACTCTATTGCCTTTTCTATTTCTTTTTCATTTTCTCTTCCTCCACTATTCCAATATGATTCGTTGGTGTTTTTTGAAAAAAGATCAGTTAACATAAGAAGTGATTTCTTCTTGGCATCTCTTTTTTTTAAAATCTCTTCTGCCGGCCTTAAATATGTATTTTCAACCTTTGAATTTTCAGTGATCCTTCCTATATCTTTTTTCTTAGATATTTCAGAGACTAAATCATGTAAATTTTGTTTAATCTGAAGATCATTAAATTTATTATCTATCAATTCTAACGCTTGCTTTTGTGTAAAAGAAGATAAGGGATTAAATTTTTCCTTCTCTTCATCATAATTAGGATTAAAACCAAGATCTACATTTTCAAAACCATCTTCTATTTTTCCTTGATTAAGATCTGTATTGTTTGGGCCATTAAAAGCAACCCATCTAGTAAGTTCCTTGGCCATAAATAATTTCAAATCGTGTTTTAAATCTTCTTCTAACTCATTATTTATCTTGTTAAATTTTGCCTTTGACATTAAAAAATTCTTTGTAGTGTTTTTAATAAAATTTTCTGCGATTAAAGTTGCTTTAGCTATTTCTTTATTAGTTGGATCAACAATTGTTAGTAAATCTTTGGCCAAATTAGATATTTGAGGGGAGAGTTTTTTTAAAGAAAATAAATCTTTTGAACAATCATTATCCGGACTATTCTCTTTAGTATTTGTTTTAGTTTTAGTCTTACTTTTATTTGTATCTTTATTGCTATTTTGACATAACTTAGAATCAACCGGACCAAACATATTATTAGGATCATCAATTATTTTTTGATTATTAATATTTTGTAAGTCTTCGTTAATTGCAGGTGGAGTTTTCTTTTTAAATGAAAAAATTGAAATTAATTTGTTAAAAAAACCTTTTTTCTTTTGAGTATCACCATTAAAATTTCTAAAAGCTACACACTCTCCATTTGGCATGAGTACAAATAAATAATTATTTTTATTCTTTACAATCTCATCTTCACAAAATGTCCAAAATACAGATTTGATTGGATATTTATTGTCCTTAGTATACATCATGCAAGAATCATTTCTTTTATCAAATTGATAGTTTTCACTTGAATATTTATAAACAAACCCTAACTCTCTTATACACTCCTCTTTTAATTCTTCACTTTTTATAATTAATGCTTTTTTAAAAAAACCTCTATTTTGTTTTGTTATTTTACAACATTTGGCCAATCCCGATCCCTCTTCCGCTTCCCATAGGTAATCTATTTTATTTTTAGAAGTATTGGCGCTTAAATATGAACAATAAAAAAAAACAACAATTAGTGTAGTAAAACCAAATAGTATTTTTGTTTTAATCATAAGTTTCTATCTCAAAAATTTAAAATATTTTAAAAACCCAAATTGAAAGTTAGTTTTCCGCCTAATGAATCTTTAGTCGGTAACAAATCAACCCAATATGGCTTACCATATATTTGATGATTATGATTGATACCAAAACCATAAGTAAGACCTAAGGTAGCACCAAAGATTACATCGTGAAGATAGTGGTAATCAGATTGAATTCTAGAATAAGAGATAAAAGCTGCTGTTGCATAGGCAAGCAGTCCCCAATACCATTGATGTTTAATTCCAACTACTGAAGCAAAGGCGAAGGCCATTGAAGTATGACCAGAGGGAAATGAATTGGTATCATTAGGATTTCCAGGTCTAGCTTCACTGACCGTGGTTTTAAGCACTAAGGTTACAAGTGCTGTATATAGAGAAGCTTCCGCCATTAACTCCGCATTTTTTTTATCGCCCCAAAAAAATTGTTGCAAAAAATAGGATCCATTTAAAAATCCAAGACCAATATAGTTTCCTATTTGAGAGACACTTGGGTTTAATGGTTGACTCTTTAGTGCCTCTACTCTCACTCTATTAGAGGTATTTGTTCTAGAAAAATAAACTCCTGAAGTAAGAAGGGAACCATAAAACATTATATATCTGGCATCTGTACAAAATGGAACTAACAAATTTGAAAGAATTCCTCTACAAATTGAGATATGATGATTGGTTGAATAATACTTTTCGATATCTTTTTTTGCTTCATCTTTTTTAATATCATCTTTTTTAGTATCATCTTTTTTAGTATCATCTTTAACTTTTACAGCATCAACTGGTGAACCAACTGGTGAACTAACTGATGTATCAACCGATGAAATTGCAGTCGTCGTCACTGTGGTAAATAAAATGCTTATAACTAACAAATGTTTTAACAAAATATACATACCCTAAAAAGATAGATGCTATAAAAATTATAAATCTATAATTTAATTATAATTTGTTTTTTATGAATTGAAATAGATTTAAAGGAAAATTAATTACTGCTTTGGCATCAAATCACTCGGATATTGAATCTGTTTATTAAAATTGCTTCCACTTTAATATCAGAAAATAATATAATATCATTTCATTAAAGACTATAAATCGCGGAGAAGATATGGCCTGCAATCATCAACTCATTCTCTTATTTTTAAAAATAGTTGCTCCTATCACTTTTTTATTTCTTTCATTTTCTTTATTGGCCACTAATGAAAATTCCATTCTCAACAAGAACAATCAGATAAATCAGATGAATCAGATGAATCAAGTAAATCAGGTTTTAAAAAATCCAGATCCCTCAATTTTACAAAATTGTGATAAGGAAAATCTTGATTCACAGTCTCCTCAAAATAATGATGCTAAGTTATGCAAAGAGATAAAGGAAAAGATTAAAGAATTTAGTAAAACAAACAAAATTGATGATCTAGTAAATTTTATTGATGAACATTTAACCGTGGAAACCTTAATTCCAAAGCAGAGTGTGAACACACAAAGTGTGAACACACAGAGTGAAGCTCATGCCAAAATATTATTAGGCGATGATTATAAAAATTTCGAAGATGCGACTAATATCTTGACTAAAAAAAATTTTAACAAATCTCAAGAGACTATTAAAAAAATTGCATTAAAAGCGATCGAGAGAGAACGTGAATTATTAAGCTCAGGGTATTACGTTTTTTACCATGCATGTAGCGATCAAAATGCCCTATTAGCTGACATAATAACAGAATTTAAAAAATATCTTTTTTTCAGAGAGAATGTTAACCCTCTTCCATATTTAAATTCACCACCAAACAATCCCAAAAAACTTTCCATACATAATCTTAATCTTACTACCCAAGATATAGATGCAAGAAAACAGGTGAATAGTATTATTTGTGGAAATATCTCCTTTTTTGGAAATGTTGGAGTGGCGGGAGAATGCAGTTTGAACATTCTTCGCAATAATCAAAATATTGGTCTAGCGAAATTATCACTTCCAAATGAAGAACGTATATGTGAGATGAATCTCCTTCGTGATTTAATAAATCCAAATATATTCGACCGTAAAAAATTAATGGAACTTGTCGAGGCATTTAAGCTACTAGATACAGGAGGTGTATTATTCCAAATATTTGTTAATCAAAATGAAGTAAATAATGCCGTGGCAGTAGTTGATATACAAAAGAGCAAAGTAATAACAAAAAATACAAAAAAATTTATTGATGAAGTATATAAAAAACCATCTCTAAAACAAAATTCAGATCCAGAGACTAAAAAAGAACATAATAAATATCAAGCAAGAATTTATCTTCATCCCACAATTTTCAATGATACATCAAAAGTTAAAACATTCGTTTACTATAGCAAAACCATAGATGAAAAAAATGAAAAAATTTATAGGGAAAAATTAAGAGCATTTGTAAAAGCAATATTCAAGGAATGGCTTTCTAATGTTTTACAAAAGAAGATTAAAATTCCCAAAGATGGCATCTTTGGTTCCAAGACTAATCTAGAAAAATGTCTTTAAGAAAATGTCTTTAAGAAAATGTCGTTGAAAAAAAATTAAATTGATTTTTCGTATAGTGCTTTTAGAGGGGCAAAGAAACCTGAAAAACTTGGTTTGGTTTGTTTCCAAATAAAATCTGGTCTCTCTTCATTCGACCATTCCCCTCCAATAATTTTCCCTTTGCTATTTAATTCTAATCTATACTGATATACTTTAGTTCTTAAACCATAGTGTTCGGTCGCATATTCCCAAGTAGGAGATACTTCCCCAATATACATCATCTCAGTCTCAACACTAATCTCCTTTACTGTTCCCGCAGCTGCGCCCTCACTTGCACCCTCTTTCTCACTTATAATTTTTGTCTTAAAACCATATACTGGTTGATTCCATACTTCGGCATCTCTGGTAATATCAGCAACAAATCCCTCATTTTTCAAAGCGATTTGGTTAACTAAAGCAACATGAAATGCACCCGCGTTTGTATCTGTACACTCAGGTGAATTCATTTTTCGCTTCAATTGCTCCTCTGTAATCTCGCCCTTACTAACCTTCTCTCTCAACTCATCAAAATTAAGATTACAGCGACTACCTAAGAAATTAGTTCTTCTCTCGTTTTTGCTTGAATGAAGAAAATATATAAGAAGTGCTTTAATATCAGAAGAACCAAATTCAATTTCAATACCTTGAGGATTAATAACTTTAATTGGTTTTGGATTTTTAAACAGTAGTGTGGCCGGCGCCCATGCATGACAAAGACCTTCCCACCCAGGAATAGTAAAATTACTATCATATTCACTACTCCCCTCTACTGTTTTCATAATACGTGTTCTAGATCTTTCAAATTTTGTGAGAGGAAAATCATAGCGTGCTAAATAGAGATCATATTTTTCAGCAGGAGATAATTCTTTTACACTCATACCCTTAGTAATTTTATCAACTGGAATTATAGGATAGCCATATTTTTGAACATAATCACCATTTTCTTGATTCCAACGATAGGTGATTCCACCTCTGGAAGTTGGCCAGTAATCATCACTCCAAGGGATAAAAGTTAATTGTCCAGAAGTTGGTAGATTTGAAAAAACACTCTCATAGTTCATCACCATAAGATCTGGTCGGTTGCGACCATCCCATCCGGCCATAGAATAGACGGATGTTGAAACAATAAATAAAAGAAAGGCCATTAAAATGCTTTTAGAAAAATTCATTTAAACAAACTCCTTGTAAGGTTACTTGTAAAATACTTGTGACGTGATTAAAAAAGTAAACGTGCGCGATAATAGTACAAAATTATAAATATGCAATAGCAAAATTAATAAATATCCAGCACTTTTTAATTGCCCTCTCAAGACCAGCATACTAAAAATATAATCTTAAAGAGTGTTACATTGTTGTTACTTACTAAATTTAAGGAGTATTTTTATGGCCTTTAACTTACGCAATCGCAGTTTTTTAAGATTAATGGACTTCTCTACCGAAGAGATTAAATTTCTTCTGGACTTATCAAAAGATCTTAAACGTGCGAAGTATTCTGGCGCCGAGCGCCCAATGTTACTTGGAAAGAAGATAGCTCTTATTTTTGAAAAAACCTCTACTAGAACTCGCTGTGCATTTGAAGTTGCAGCTTACGAGCAAGGTGCTCACGTAACCTATATCGATTCATCTGGTTCGCAGATTGGTCATAAAGAATCTATGAAAGATACAGCTCGCGTTTTAGGTAGAATGTACGATGGTATTCAATATCGTGGATATGGACAAAATATAGTAGAAACACTCTCTAAATATGCAGGTGTTCCCGTATGGAATGGATTAACCAACGAATTTCATCCAACGCAAATTTTAGCAGACATTTTAACTATGTCTGAACATGCAGAGAAACCATTAAAGGATATCTCATTTTGTTATGTGGGCGATGGTCGCTTCAATATGGCCAACTCTCTTCTCGAGGGCGCAGTTAAAATGGGAATGGATTTTAGAATTGGGGCCCCAAATAAATATATGCCAGATAAAGCTTTAGTTGAAGAGTGTATGAGAGAGGCCAAAAAAACTGGTGCAAAAATCACTATCACTGACGATGTTGCAAAAGCAGTTAAGGGTGTAGACTTCGTACACACCGATGTGTGGGTCTCTATGGGTGAGCCAGATGCTGTTTGGTTAGAGCGAATAGAAGCTCTAAGACCATTTCAAGTAAATAAAAAATTAATGGATCTAACAAACAATCCATCAGTAAAATTCATGCATTGTTTGCCAGCATTCCATAATAGAGAAACAAAAGTTGGAGAAGAGATCTTTAAAAAATTTGGACTTGATGGAGTGGAAGTTACCGAGGATGTTTTCGAATCACCACAATCAATTGTCTTTGATCAAGCAGAAAACCGCCTTCATACAATTAAAGCGGTGATGGTAGCTACCCTCGGCCTATAACCTAATAGATTATCTCTCCAATTTTTATAAAACAATGTCCACCCAGCAAATTTTTAAAATCAAGGCGGTAATCTGCGAGCGTTCTCGTAGTAAAGTAATATAATAATATGTTCATAAATGTTCATAAATGCCTGCCATTTAAATTAAATTACAACTTTTGTAAAATATAAATTAAATCCATGAAATAATGGAACAACAAAAACAAATACAAAAACAAATACAAATACAAAAACAAATACAAACTACAAAAGGTTTTTAAAATATGGATAAAGAGCTTAAAGATAAACGATTAGGTTTTGCCTTTAAATTATCTGCGCTAACTATTCTAGGAGCAACAATAGTTTTTTGTATCTCCTTCATTTATAACTATCAATCCAGTAAAAAAATCATTCTGGAATTAGTTAATGAAAAATCACATCAGATAATTAGCAAGACTATCGCTTACATTGAAAATATTAACGATACTGTCTCTCCTGCGCCCACATATTTGGCCCAGCATTTAGAACCACGTCCTCTTAAAGCTGATGAATTGTTACTTACTATCAAAATTATAGTTGCTACCAATCCATTAATCTTTGGAATGACTGTGGCCCATGAACCATATTATTTAAATTCAAAAACCAAATACTATGCTCCCTATTTATATAAAAATTCCAAGAACAATAATAAAATAGAGACTATTTATCTTGGTAATGATGGTATCGATTTCTATAATATGGATTGGTATAAACCACCCAAAGATCAAAATATGGCCATATGGAGTGAACCCTACTTTGATGAAGGAGGCGGGAAAATACTAATGACCACATATTCAGTTCCATTCACCCAAAAAAATAATCGTCTACATGGTTCTCAAAATAAGTTTACGGGAATCGTTACTGCAGATGTCTCTTTAGAATCATTAAAAAAAATGATTGGTGAAATAAAAATATACAATACTGGATACGCATTTTTACTATCAAAAAATGGCAATTTACTTACGCCCTTAAAAGGAGAGGTCAATAATTATGGAAACATTATTGAGCTAGCAAAAACAACAAAAGATAATGATCTAATTAAAATGTTAGAAAATACTTTAAGTAAAGAACATCCCTCCTATGATGTTAAAAAAGATAATATTGAAAGAGATAAGAATGAAAAAGATAGTATTTTTCAAATCACTAGTAAAAGTAAACTCTTTCTAAAAGATTCTACCGCTATCTTATACTATCTAAAGTTAAAATATACTGGCTGGATCTTATTTTTAGTGATTCCAGAAAATGAATTATTTAATGATGTAAATATGATTTTTTCAAAAATAAGTTTTATGGCCCTAATAGGAATTATTTTGTTATCGCTGATCACTATGTTGGTAGTTACTAAATTTACAAATCCTCTACGACTTTTAACTCAAAAAGCAAATGAAATGGCCAAAGGAAATTTTAATGAAAAAATTACTTTAGAGTTAATCGATCAAAAAGATGAAATTGGCACATTATCATCTTCTTTTGAACATATGAGAGCGGCGATTAAAGATTACATTGCTAACTTAGAAGAAACAACGGCGGCCAAAGAGAGAATTGAGAGTGAATTAAAGATTGCAACCAACATTCAACTTAGTTTTCTTCCTAAAAAATATCCTCCATTTACAAGCAAGTATTTTAATGTGTCCGCAATTTTGGATCCAGCTAAAGAGGTCGGCGGAGATCTTTATGATTTAAGAATGGTCGATAATGATCATCTTTTTCTACAAGTAGGAGATGTCTCTGGAAAAGGAGTACCTGCTGCACTTTTTATGGCGGTTACACAAACATTAATCAAAGGTTTATCTAAACAATATATCGATCCAGCACAAATACTTATGGATGTAAATAAAGAGCTTTCTCGAAGTAATGAAGAGTGCATGTTCGTTACTGTCTTAGCTGGAACTCTAAATATTAAAACTGGATTATTTACTTACTCCAATGCTGGCCATTTAGCTCCTCTTTTAATCAGACCTTCTGCCAATAGCGGTAACACTAATAGCTCTAACATTACCCTCTCATGGTTAGATCTTCCTCCTGGAGTAGTACTGGGAGTAAATGAAAATGCAATTTTTGAAAAATTAGAGACCACACTTCAGCATGGCGACTACATAATCTTATACACTGACGGTTTAATTGAGGCCCACAATAAAAATAAAGAGCTCTATAGTCCAGAAAGATTTGAGAGTGAAGTCATTAAGATTTTTGAAAAGCATAAGTCACCTAAAGCAGAAATTATAACTAAACATTTAATTGAATCCGTTATTAATTTTGCTGATGGTGAACCCGCTTTTGATGATACAACTATATTAACTCTACAATATTTACCTAATTTAGCTAGCTCTTCAGCTTCATCAAAAAAAAATAGATAATTAAATATATGGAGATAACTTTGAAAAATTTAAAAAAGGCCATTGAACTAATTTATAATTATGTTGATAATTATGATCCTAGAACAGTAGAGTTTTCTCAAAGAAGACAAATTTGTTTTGAAAAAAATTTCCCCCTTCTTTTTTGCCCAGGACCTGTTCGTGTCTCTGATGCTGTTAAAATGTCAATGTTACATCCAGATTTAGGACATAGAGAAGAAGAGTTTTCAACAATACTAAAAAGTATACTTGAAAATGCCAAAATACCTTTTGGAGTGGCCAATAATAATAATTATGAAATTGTTACCATTATCGGTGGTTCAGGTTCTGCCGCCAATGAAAGTATTATCTCTTCATTTAAAGAAGGAACCAAAATTCTAATCCCTACCAATGGAATATTTGGCGAGGCCCTAGTCAAAACTGCTATAGTTCATAAACTTGACGTCAAACAAATTGATTTTGGATGGGGTAACTCTATCGATTTAAATGTAGTAGAACAAAAGATTTCATCTAATATTTATGAAGTGCTAATGATGGTTCATCATGAAACAAGTACAGGACAATTAAATCCCATAAAAGAAGTTGCAGCTATTTGCCGCTTAGTCGAAGAAAAATTTAATAGCAAAATATTTATGTGTGTAGATGCTGTAAGCAGTGCTGGTGCTGAATCAATCGATGTTGAAAAATTTAATATCTCTTTTTGTTCTACTCAATCAGGAAAGGCACTTCTTAGTGATCCTGGAGTTGGAATTATCTGCGCTCGATCTAGCGATTTGGATTTAATTAGAGAGAGAAAATACCAATCCGGATCTAAATATTTGGCGCTCAATAATCAAGCACAAATACATCGTGAAAAAGTTCAAACATTAAATACTCCCGCAATAGGATTAGCAATCCCTCTAGATATAGCTTTAAAAGAGTTAAAAGCTGATGGATTAGAACTAAGAAAAGAAATATACTTAAAGTATGCTAGCAAAATAAGATTGGCCGCCAAAGAAATGGAATTAAAAACTGTTATTGATGATGAACAGTGCATGTCTAGAGTACTAACAACATTTTATTATCCTCAAAATATTAATGTTGATAACTTTCATAACTATATAAGAAATAAAAATATTATTATTTATAGAGGTAAAGGGCCTATTGCTGGAAAAGCATTCCAATTGGCCAATATCGGTTATCTAACTTTTGATCACATTGATTATTTAATTAACAGTATAAAAGAAGCATTACGATTTTCTCACATTCCCTAATCTCTCTTGTCTATCGAAACTATGATCTAAGATCTAAGATCTAAGATCTAAGATCTAAGATCTAAGAATTAAACGTTACGGGGTTTTGAAAAACCTGCTCAAATCACAAATCTGTATGTTTCCATTTGAAAACATATCGTTTTCAAAATCAACATTCTAACCTTTCTCTAACCTTTCTCTAACCTTTCTCTAACCTTTGATCTATACATAATTTACATACAATCTAATCATTAAATCACTAAGAAATTATCACTATTTTCAGAGTGAAAAACCACTTATTTATCCTTTCATATCTTATCAAAAAAAAATCTTATTTAAAAAGTTGGTACTTGTCTTGCAATAGATATTTTCATTAAAGACAACAAAAGGTTGTTGAAAATTTTTAAAAACATTTATTATTTTTATTTAAGGAGATTTTCATGAAAGCATCTAACAACAATTCATTTAACAATTTATTAGTTCTTAGCGAAGAGGATTTAATGTTAGTAAGTGGTGGTAAAGGTAAAGGCGATCACAAACCAAGTGCAAGCAAACCAAGCACAAGCAAACCTGCTAGTAAACCTACATCCAAACCTGAACCAAAACCTTCACTAAGTGGAAGAGTTGATTTTGGTGGATCATGTTCAGCATCTACCAATAAAAAACCATCTTGTGAGGCACACATAGGTTTATCATTACACTTTTAATTTAAATCCATTATCATTGAATATTCCATAAAATTAGTCGGCCGGCACCTTTTCGGCGGCCGGCACCTTTTCAAGAAAAAAATATCTCTTCTGCAGTTAGATCAAAAGATACTATCTCTTGAGAATACTGATTATGATTTAAACCCCACCATGTGATCATTGCTAGAAAAATTTGTTTTTTGCAATTGGTTTCTCTCTTAAAAACATCAATTTTATTTGTTAATTCTTGATAGTATGCTTTGCTAATTGTAAATTTACTATTAGTAAATTTTATTTCGAATAGTATTATGACATTATCTTTTCTTTCAATTAATAAATCTATTTGAGCACCTTTGTTGCTTGTGCTTTTTTTAAATTGTGTCTTTTTTTGCTTTTCATATGTTCTTTCAGAGCAATAACGCCAACTTCCTACCTCTTTAACCAGAGATTCTAATTTTAATTTTTTTATTATCAATTCAACATTTTTTATACATAGATTTTCAAAAGCATATCCGGCCCAACTTTCATAAGAGCTACTATTAAAGATATTAAACCAATAATCAGGTGTTTTTTTAATTGCCTCTTTTTTGTTTTTAATCCACTTTATATAAAAATAAATAAACTCATCAGCGAGGCGAAGGTAGTAATCCTTTTTTGTTCGACCATAGGGAATAAATTTTTCGATAAAATCAGCAGCAACTAATTCTTCTATCTTGTCATTAATTCCACCGCCAGATGAACTGCTAGTTTCTTCTAGTAGCATTGATCTAGATATGCCATAACGACTCTTGGCCACAGTTAAAAGTATTTTTACGTGAATTTCAGATTCAGTATATAATGATTTAAACAAGATATCGAATTCATCAAACAACGGCCCTTCTTTAGCAAATAGTAACGCCTGAATTATTTCAACAGCAGATTTTCCTTTGTCCATTAAACTTAAATAATAAGGAATTCCTCCTACTGATAAATACAATTTTAGGATTTCAATATTCTCAATATTAATTTTTGAAGAGCTTAAATATTTTTTGCTTTCATCTAAAGAAAAAGGTGTTAGGTGAATTTTTTGAGTTAAACGATTGTGCAAACCTCCTTTTGCATGAATTATTTTTTTTAGCATCCAGGACGCTGCCGAACCACAGATGATTAATTTTAAACGATCAATTTTAGACCATTCATTATTCCAATAATAATCCAAGGACTGTAAAATTTTTGATTTTGGAGTTGCCAACCATGGCAGCTCATCAAAAAAAATTACTATCTTTTTTGATACAGGCATTTTCAATAATAATTTAGTAAAAGTGGCAAATGCTTCTTTCCAATTTGCAAATTCTTTAATTGGCACATCTATTTTGAAATATTTCTCACAATTTTTTCTAAAATTTTCTAATTGATCATAAAATGTTCCTTCTTTCTCACCACTGACCTCAAAATAAAATAACTTGGGATTGTCATCAAATGTTTTGCGAATCAAAAATGTTTTTCCCACCCTTCTTCTTCCATATATCGCTACTAATTCTGATTGAGAAGAGTTCAGTATTGCATTTAATTTGTGGATTTCTTTAATTCTCCCTATGATTTGTTTGCTCATCAAAGTTCCCTCTTAAATTGTAACTAATTAGCGATAAATTATTTGTAACTTATTTTTCGCCAAATGTTGCTCAAAAACCCAATATTTGGCGATATTTGAATATATTATATTCCGCCAAATATGTCTTTTCAACAGTAGTTTTGGCGGAATATCCAGAAAAAGGCACGAAGTTATGGTTTATCTCCTTGTGTTTCTAAAAAAATAACAATACCTCTGTCTTTAATATACAAAATAGATATTTTCATTCTTGTGAGGCACACATAGGTTTATCATTACACTTTTAATTTAAATCCATTGATAATTGAATATTCAATAAAATTAGTCGGCCGGCACCTTTGCGTAATATACTTCTTATAGTCTTTACCTATCAATCCATTAATTTAAAATAATAGATCATCAAAACCGTGTGTGATAAAGGTAATATTATGATCTTTTAGATCATTTTAAACAAAAAAACGAAAGGAGTTCAATTATGAGTACACAAAAAATATTTTCTCCATCTTATTTATCTTTATCCTTAGCATTTATTTTAACTATGATGACTCTTGTTACTTTTATAACTACCTCTAATGCCCTAGCAGCAGAGCGTGTTTTTAATGTTGAAAAATCTGTTGTATCGAAGATAAGCGCTAAAGAGATTTTAAGTATTCTTAAAGATTATAAAAATACATGTGATACATGCAAATATCACATCACTGGATTGAAGGAAATGCTTTATTTACGTCCATTAACACCTTCGGAGCTTGAACCATGGAAAAAGGAAATTGCAAATGGAATTGCAGCAAATGGAATGACTATTATCGATGCACACTACATGTGGCAATCAGTAAAACAGGTAAAATATTTTAATTCACTCTATGTTGTTATCGCTTATAAAAAGGATTCAGATAATACATATTATCTTGAATCACATTTAGTAGATAGTGATTTACGTGATCCTATTTTAGAAGAATTTTCACTAGATCATAACTCTATCTTTTACACTATGGATTCAAAATGGACTATAACTGAAACATCCCCAACTAGTACTAGCGTTAAGTATGAAAATGAGGCATCACTATCATCATCATTAGCTTTTCTCTTTGGTTCCCTAATTTACAATGGTTTAAATAAAACGGCAGACGAGATATTAGCTTTGATTTTATAACAAACCTACATGTTTCCATTTGAAAACAAATCGTTTTCAAATTCAACACTCTAACCTTTCGTTAACCTTTCTCTAACCTTCGATCTATACATAATTTGCATACAATCTAATCATTAAATCACTTAAAAATTATCATTGTTTTCAGAGTGAAAAACCACTTATCTATCCTCTTATGTCCTACCAAAAAAAATCTTATTTAAAAAGTTGGTACTTGTCTTGCAATAGATATTTTTATTAAAGACAACAAAAGGTTGTTGAAAATTTTTAAAAACATTTATTATTTTATTTAAGGAGATTTTTATGAAAGCATCTAACAACAATTCATTTAACAATTTATTAGTTCTTAGCGAAGAGGATTTAATCTTAGTAAGTGGCGGTAAAGGTAAAGGCGAACACAAACCAAGCAAACCAAGTAAACCAAGTACAAGCAAACCTACTAGCAAACCTACATCTAAACCAACTTCAAGCTTTAGTGGCCATGTAGATGGTGGAGCATCTTGTTCAGCTTCTACAAGCAAAAAACCATCTTGTGAAGCTCATGTTGGCGGTGGTTTTTCATTTAGTTTTGGCGGAAAATAGTAATACTTTTTTTATTCAATTTATTTATTTTATTTATTTTATTTATTTTATTTATTTTATTTTAAAGGAGTTTATCTATGAAAACATTATCAAATAATTTATTAGTTCTTAGCGAAAAAGATTTATATGAAGTAAGCGGTGGTAGAGGCCAAAGCAAACCAAACACAAGCAAATCTACTAATAGCAGACCTACATTTGAACCTAAACCACGCCCACACTTTGATAGAAATGATAGACCAATTAACAAACCGGCCGGTGGAGGATCTGGATTTAACCATCATAATAGCATACCTAAAATTGGATAAATTTAGTACTAATTGTTTATTTTAAAAGAATTTACTAAATTTCTAAGGCCACTTCCCATTTTTAACAAAGTATTTTAATTCCTCTAAACTACCAAGGGATTCATAACGTTCATCTGGCAACTCTTTCACTCTCTTTAGTCCCTTGTTAACCCATTCTGATGCCAATTCATTTTTCCCCTGTTCAGAGTAAAGTTTAGATAAGAACATATAATTTAATGGCTCATCAGGTGCAGTCTCAATCGCTTTAATAAAATACTCTTCAGAGCGCTTGTTATCTCCTCCTAAAATCCCTGGTAATTTATTATATAAAATACCCAGCATACGATATGATCCACCATAAACATATTGTGGATCGATCTTCAAAGCACGCTCATAATTGGAAATAACTGAGGAGATATTAAAAACCATACTGAGCTTGCCATTTTCTTGGCGATATAAAATCTCATTGGTGGCCAACCAAAAAAAACACTCTGCAGATTTTTCTTTTGAAAGTTCCACGCACCTCTCAGCGTTACTCATTCCCTCTTTAAAGTGCTGAATCTTTTCATTCAAATCATCACTATGATGTCCAACAAAATAATTAACCATCGCAAGACGTGAATAGATCTCATATCGATCGGAAAATTTCTCGCTGATTTTTTGATATGATTTCAAAGCTAAACGCGCCTGCGAAAAATCCCTTCTCTTTTTATAGATCTCATCCGCTTCCTTTAGATATTTTTCAAAGTTCTTATCCGCATATGCGCTAACTGCACTAACTGCGCTAACTGCACTAACAAGTAATATGAGAAATGAGATTTTTTTAATTTTAATTTTAATTTTACAATCCATCGTTTAAAAACTATCTTGAACTGAAATTAATAACCGAGGTTAATATTATTATGAATACTATAGATATTAGTGAGAATAGTAATAGTAAATTATCTATACCATCTATCAGAGAGAGAGAAGTAAAAAAACTAAAAGGGGCAATAATTGGTTTTGGTTTTATAGCTGGCAATGGGCATTGGCCAAGTTATAAAAAGCGCTTAGTTGATCATGGTGATGTTGAGATCATTGCAATCTGCGATCTTAATATCGACCGGCTTCGAATAGCACAACAAAATGGATTAAATTCATTTCGCACTTACTACGACTATCGAGATTTAATCGACAAAGAAAAATATAATATAGATTTTATTGATATCGCCACTCCACCCTACGCACACGCTGATATTATAGAATACGCTCTTAAAAATGGACTGCATGTCCTCTGTGAAAAACCACTCGTAACCAAAAGCTTAGATGCTGAAATGTTAATTGAATTGGCCCAAAGAGAGAAGAGAGTATTATTTCCAGTACACAATTACAAACACGCTCCTATTGTTAAGGCCATTAGAGAGATTATTGGAAATGGAGATGGAGATGGAAAAATTGGTAGAGTAAAATCAGTTACTATCAACACCTTTAGAAATACACATGCCAGAGGAGTTTTAGAGTGGAATACAAACTGGAGACGAGATAATAAATATAGTGGTGGTGGCATCGCCATGGACCACGGATCACACAGCTTATATCTACTCTTCGAATGGCTTAAATCATATCCAACATCTATCACCGCCTCTGCATCCGCCTCTACCTCTATGAGCACTCTCTCCTCTGAAAATGAGGATGATTTTTTTGCTACCCTACACTTTGCAAATGCAGGTCTGGCGCAAATTAATCTCACTTGGAATGCAGGAGTTAGAAAAGTAATCTACACTATTCAAGGAACTAAAGGTGCAATCACAGTAGAAGATGATAAAATGGAAGTGGCCACAATGAGAGAGTGTGATGATCAAAATCAAAATTTCGGTTATGCTTCCGTTAATTGGCACTTTGAAAATTATAATATCTCCTCTAAGTGGATGGACTCCAGTCACATCGAATGGTTCAACTCACTCTTTGAACAATTTAAATTGGCGATAATTGAACACGATTATTTAAACAAAGAAATAATCGATGCCTATAGATGTATCAAAGTTATTGAGAGTGCTTACAATTCTGCTAACAATGAATCGAAAAAGGAAATAATTAGCTACCTATTATAAAAACCTATTAAAAAATAAAGAAAAAGGATAAAAAAATGGAGCAACAAAAAAACGACAATCACAATCACAACGAGAATCACAACAAGCACTTAAAAAATATCCAGCTTCCTAAGGGAAAGTTAGGTATTTTAACCCCTGGAATTGGAGCAGTCTCCACAACTCTCTATGCAGGAGTTGAAGCAATTAAGAGAGGACTAGCAAAACCAATTGGCTCCTACACTCAGATGGGAAAATTACGCCTAGGCAAGCGCTCTGAAAAACGCTACAAAAAAGTAAAAGACTTAGTTCCTTTGGCACCACTCGAACAAGTAGTCTTTGGCGGTTGGGATCTATTTCCTGAGAACGCCTACGAGGCCGCCACTAAAGCAAAAGTACTTGACCATCACTTACTAGAAAACAAAGAGATTAAAGAGTCACTCTCTCAAATTTCTCCTATGAGTGCAGTCTTTGATAATAGCTTTGTTAAAAATTTAAATGGACCCAATGTAAAAAAATATAAAAACAAAATGGACGCGGCCGAGTTGTTACGTCAAGATATCAAAGACTTCATTAAAAAAAATGAACTTGATCGAGCAGTGATGGTTTGGTGTGCATCGACTGAAGTATATAATCCTATCAAAAAAGTCCACTCCTCTATTAAAGATTTTGAAGAGGGTTTGAAAAATAATGATCCCGACATATCTCCTTCACAAATTTACACATATGCAGCGATGAAAGAGCGTATACCATACGTTAATGGTTCACCAAATGTCTCTGTAGAAATTCCCGCCATTCAAGAGTTAGCAAGAGAGATGAGAGTTCCAATATCAGGATCTGATTTTAAAACAGGCCAAACATTGATGAAAACAATTGTAGCACCAGGATTACGTCATCGTTTGCTTGGAGTTGCTGGTTGGTATAGTACAAATATTTTAGGCAATCGCGATGGCGAAGTTTTAGATGATCCAGGATCATTTCGCTCTAAAGAAGTTTCAAAGACTGGTGTATTAGAAGATATTTTATCTGGTGAAGATTATCCAGAACTCTATGGTGACTTATATCACTTAGTAAAAATAAATTATTATCCACCTAAAGGTGACAACAAAGAGGGTTGGGATAATATCGATATCTTTGGCTGGCTTGGGGCCCCTATGCAAATCAAAATCAATTTTTTGTGTCGTGATTCTATTTTGGCCGCTCCTGTGGCCCTAGATCTGGCACTCTTTAGTGATCTCGCCATGAGAGCAAATATGCATGGAATTCAAGAGTGGTTATCTTTTTATCTTAAAGCACCTATGGCCCACCCAGGACTTCGTCCTGAAAATGATCTATCTATTCAATTATTAAAATTAGAAAATACCCTACGCTTTTTCACCAATGAAGAAATCATCAATCATCTCGGACTCATCTACTACGGTGTTGAAGAAGAGTAAATTCCTTTAGATTTTTACCTATTTAAATCTAATCAAAATTCAATTACACTAATATTTAGGAAAGACTTGCTTTACTTTTTTTACTTATTTTATTTATTTTACTCATTGGTTTGCCCTAAAGGATGAGTTATGAAACAAGATGCTCTATTTTTGGTAATTGATGATATGGCCACCACTTCAAAGTTAACTAGTAATTTATTAACGATGAAGGGATTTAAAAATATTATGCGCGCATCTGATGGAGAAGAAGCTTGGAAAATACTCATAGATCAATATGTAAAAACTAAACCAGTTGCTTGTGTTATCAGCGATTGGAATATGCCAAAATTAAATGGTCTTGATCTCTTAAAGAAAGTCCGTGCAGATATTAGATTTCTAACCTTACCATTTATTATGCTAACAAATGAGTCTGAAAAAATGAACTTACTAACAGCAGTTAAATCTGGTGTAAGTGCATATTTTATTAAACCTGTGAAGACAGATGAATTGATAACTAAAATAAATGCTCTCTTGGGGCCTTAATTAAACTAATTGAATTAATTAAAAATCCATATTACTAAAATAAAAGGTAACTCTAATGAATCTATTATCTGAATATTTTCCTACTCCCTTAAAAGAAGTCCAAGTCGATACTGAATTGCCATTTGCACTTCATCTCTTTTTTAAGATCAATAACAAAATGGTTGCTATCGTAAAAGCAGGTGAGGTCTTTAATCAAGAGGCGCACGCTAAATTCGTAAGCAAGGGACTCAACTACGTCTACATTCTAAAAAAAGAGCGCGACAATTTTTATGAGTATAAATCAACAACCTTTTCAAATGTACTTAAAAGCGACTCATTATCTTTAGAAAAAAAACAAGCAATGCTGGAAACCCATACCATCAAAGCATTAAAAAATTTAAATGAAGTAACTAGCATTGAAGAATCACAACAGTTAATGGAAAACTGTAGTGGAATGACTAAAAATATTATCACCAACGTTTCAAGTAAAAGTTTTTCCAATCTCTTTGATGAGATTAATAAAATGGTAAAGACTGGTAGTGGACTTATGGTTCACTCTGCAAATGTTAGTAGCTTATCAGTACTATTTGCTATGCTCTCTGGAGTAACTGATTCCAAAGAATTAGAATCTGTGGCCATGGGTGGTTTACTACACGATTTAGGATTATCTAGAAGTGGTGATCAACTAGCATCCAAATATTTGGATAACATTCCTTTTAGCGATGAAGATTACCAAATGTTTATGAAGCATCCTCAATGGGGACTTGAGATGTTAGGTGAGGCAGGTGGTGCCAGTCCATTTGATTTAAAACAAGGATCAGATGATGATGATGGAGATGTGATAGTAAAAAACAAAACTAAGAAGAAAGGTCTAGATCCAAATGTAAAAGATATTGTTTTTCAACATCATGAAAATTTCGATGGCAGTGGTTTTCCTCGAACCATAAGAGGAATGCAAATTAATCATTTAGCAAAAATCGTACGCATCGCTAACGATTTTGATATTATCTATAGAAAATTGGTGGCGGCCGAAAAATTCTCTGAGCTTTCATCAATATTTTCTAATATGAGTAAAAATGTTTATCCTATCGCGCTCTCTCCAAATGTAAAAAATCAAGACTCTCAAAAATCCAGAGTTATTTATGATCCTAAACTTTTATCTACCATTACTGTAAAAATGACCGCTACAAGTAATTAAAAATGAGTGATACTAATACTACAAATACAATTGCACTTATAAAAAATAAAAGCAATCAAACTTTCAGCATAGAAAACTTCAACTCCTTTATTGCAGAAGATACTATAAAAAAAATCACACCCTTTTCAACATTGGAAGAATTAGCACTCTCTCTTGATAAAGATGAAAACACCATCCATATTCTATCTTGGATTCTAGAAAATAGTGATGATCTTTTGCAACTGGAGTCCTTCTTAAGTGGGGATGCTCCTACAAATTTCAAGCTGATCATTATCGTTTTTTGTGATTTTAATAAACTAGATAAAAGGATTATTGAAATTTTAAACAATAGAGTAATTGATAAGCTCAGTTTCGAAAACTACGACCCCGCCATTATTGCAGAAGAGATGGTTAATGCGGCCATTACTTTAACCGACAAATTCGCAATCTCTTCCAATGAACAATTATCCCAAGAAGCAAAATTATTAGATGAAATAAATGAAGAATTAAGAATAAGAAACAGTTGGATGGAAAAAGAAAAAGAGATTGTTTCAATCTTTGATGATTGTCATAATACTCTCGAAGAGAAAGTAATTTCGGCCATAGAGATGATGAGTTCATTTTTACATATAGAATTCTTTTCACTCTATATCAACACATCTGCAAACGCAGATGATATGCAGTTGCAGTTACTTCACAGTAATAATCCAAATATAAAAAGTCATCAAATCACTAGTAGCGATGAATGGTCTGCTACCTATGTATTCTATAATAAGAAAATTTTAAATATTGCTGATTTCACTCAAGAAAATAGAGTAGAAAAAAACAAACATCTACCAGAAGAGATAAAAACAACGCTATCCTTTCCAATTATTTTAAATGATCAGATTTGGGGTATTGGTGAACTATATAATAAGAGCGATCGCATTGCTAAAGATTTCACTCTCTCCATTCAAAAGTTAGTATCTGAGATAGTATCTTCTTTGCAACATAAGATGAATATCTATCTACTACAAAAACAAGTAAGTTCATCTAGAGATGAGATCCAAGATATTTTAAATAATGTTGGCCAAGCAATCTTAACAGTCAATTCCTTAGCTGAAATAAACAGTGAGTATTCCATTGTCAGCGAAGAGATTTTAATTGAAAAAAATCTTCACAAAAAAAATGTTGTCGATTTACTTATGCGTGATCAAATTGGTGATCAGATTCGTATTATGACAGATAATGTATTAATGAAAGAGTGGATAAAGAGTGTATTCACCATGTCTGAAAATTGGGAATTACTTCGAGATATTGGAATAAATGATTTCTGTAAAAAAACAGCAAACACCACAAATGGAGAGCAATATCTTAGTGTTAAATATCATCCCATTTTAAAAAATAATAAAGTTGAAAAATTGATGATCACCATCAATAACGTTACTGCCGAAAAAGTTGCACAAAAACAGTTACAAGAAGTACAATTAGAGCAAGAAAATAAAAATGAGATCTTAAGAGAGGTACTTAACTTAGATCCAAATGTATTTCTAGATTACATTGAGGATTGCACATCAAGGTTAAAAGAGTTGACCGAGATTATCGAACCACAACATTCAGATTCAAAGGCAGATTCAGAGTTATTTTTAACTAGAGGATATACTTTAGTTCATGACCTTAAAGGACTTGCAAATTATGTCGGACTAACCAACATCTCTAAACGCTTTCACTATTGTGAAGATCAACTACGAGAACTGATAAAATGGAATAAAGGAGAAGAGAAAGGAATAGTCGATTACAGCGAAATTAGGGCCGTAATAAAAAAAGAGGTCTTTACTCTCAAAAACATTATTGAAGAGCTACAAAAAATGATTAAAACCATAAGTAAAAATAGCTCTTTGTGCGATTGGGATGCTGCAATTGAAAATGAGTTTGAATTGGATATCTTCAATACTATCTCCATCCCTCCCTCTACCTCTATCACTATCCCTCGTCTGCAAACTTTTAAAGAGTTGAAGAAAAAAAGATTACTACTCTTTAAAAAAAATATTATTCAAAAATATAATAATAAATTTTTAAGTGCAATTAAAAATATTTCCTCTCGTATGGAAAAAGATGTCCTTCTGGATTTAAAAATTTCTTTAAACGTTCCGCTAAAGGGATTAAAACTTATTGAGGATTTAACCATTCCTTTACTTATTAATTCTATCGATCATGGTATCGAGATACCCAGTAACAGAATAGAGCAACAAAAAAATCCTCAAGGATTAATTACTTTAAAAGTAGATTACCAAAAAGAAAAGCGAATGCTAGAACTACTATTTTCTGATGATGGTAAGGGCATTGACATTCAAATGATAAAAAAATCAGTAATCAATAAAGGCATTATAAGCGAAGATAAAATTAATTCTATGTCTGTAGATGAGATATTAAAATTAATTTTACTTCCAAATTTTTCTACAAAAGAACAAGCGACTCAATATTCAGGAAGAGGGATCGGTCTTGACATTGTTAAACAACAACTGGATAAATTAGGTGGTAATTTAACAATCAATAGCATTCCTAGCAAAGGAACAACCTTTAAACTCAACTGGACTATTTAACTTGGAATATTTGGAATATCTAATGATATCAACATACCTACTCCACTCTCTACTAATGATTCTTCCTCTGGCCATCGCAGGCATTTTACATATGATCTTTGTAAAATTAGATCTTCTGAAATTTCTTAAAGTTCCTTTAAGCGAAAAACTCTTTGGAAAAAATAAAACATACCGTGGTATTATTTTAATGTCACTTTTTTCCATAATTGGTGTATATGCAGCTTCACCTCTCGATAATTTACTTACCTTAAAACTAGGGTTTAGTAACTTAAATAACTTCAATCAAATTATTTTAGGAACACTTTTGGGTCTTGGATATACCCTCTCAGAATTACCAAATTCTTTTATTAAACGTCGCTTAGGTATTGCTGTTGGAAAGAAAACATCTAATAGCAAATACAAAATAATTCAAATTATATTTGATCAAGCAGATTCATCCATTGGATGTGTGTTAGTATATTATTTTTATATGGGAATTGCCATTCAACAATTACTGGCCTTCATCTTCCTAGGAATATTTATTCATCTCTTTTTTAATGTCACACTCTATCTTGCAAAAATACGTAAAGAACCATTTTAAGTGTCGAACCTGCAAATCTTTTTGCTAGTAAATAATATTTCTTTAATAGTGTAAATATTGAAATCATTTGTAATCTAATAGATTAAGCTAATAAAATTTGCATAAAGTTACTTATGACCTTATCCTTTAAATTGTCTGTAATGTTGATTGTTGTAGTATTTTTTTTATTAAAAAAACACCCGCACACAATAAAATTTATTTTTTGTAAATTTAATTTTTGGAGACTTGTAAGAAATGAAAAGAGATGAACAAAAGCTAAATTATTCATCATCGAGATTTGCTAATATCAAAATCATCTGGCAAGATTGGATAATTTTATGCCTTCTCATTGCTTTAATGTCAGCAGTGTTCTTCATTGCTTATTACAAATTTAATTATAAATATGTGAGATTAACCATTATTCACAATGATGTATTGTCTGGACAAATTTTACCAGAAACCATTATTGATGACAAAAATCCTTTGGAGCAAGGGTACGAAGGAGGAATGAGTTATATGGCCTCACAAATAAAAGCAATACGTGAAAAAAATAATAATAAAGATATTGAAAGCTATGATTTGTTATTGGATACCGGTAATACTTTTTTTGGAGGTGGTGTAAACAAGAATGAAATAATAAATAATGGGTCCATGGTTGTAAATTTAATGAATCAATTAAAATTTAATGCTTCCGTTATTGGTAGTACTGAGTTTGATTATGGCGTTCAAACCTTAAAAGATTTATCTCAAAAAGCAAATTTCCCATTTCTAGGTGCCAATGTCGTATATAAAAATAAAAAAGAGATTCCTGAGTTTTTAAAACCTTATACTATAATAAATTACCCTTCCGTAAGAGTGGGTATCATAGGTCTAATTAATCCTAATATTCTAAAATTAAGTTATCCAGGTTTGATGGATGAGATTGAATTTATGCCTATTATGGAAGTTACAAAACACTACATTCAAGAATTAAAAAATAAGCGAGTAAATTTTATAATCATTATGTCTAGTATTTGGAATACTGCTGAGGAAATAGCTTTAGCAACCAGGTATGATAACGATATTAATTTAATAGTTTCTAGTTCAAAATATGGAGATCAATTTGAAAAACCTCTCTATGTAGGATCAATTCCGATAATTAAAATTTCTAGAAGTGCAAAATATTTAGGTGCTATGGAATTTATAATAGAAAGTAGTAAGAATAAAATAGTTTCAAACGAATGGAAATTATACCCTATAAATTCAAAGCATCTGATTCCTGATGATAAAATTTCTTCAATAATAAGCAGTAATATGCATATTCTACAAAAAGAATATTTAGGAAGAACATTAGGCCACTCTCTTGTTGATATGGGATACGAGATTGCCAAAGAAGGTGTTTTTGGAAACTTTGTTTGCGACATGGTTTTAAAAGAAACAAATGCAGATGTGGTCTTTATTAATTCTGGTACTTTGAAAGGAATTAATAAAGGACCAATAACCATAGGTAAATTAGCAAAGAGCATACCCTACACAAACTATATTTATACGGCAAAAATGAAAGGAAGTACTATTGTTAATTTACTGGCACATAGTTTTGATAATTCTAGATCAGTTGGTATTTTACAGATCGCAGGTTTAAGACTTAAATATGATTTAAGTGCACCAGTTGGTAGAAAGGTATTTGATGTAAAAATATCTGGTAACGACATTGATCTCGATAAATACTATAATATAGCAACTATAGAATTTTTGATTAACGGAGGCGACGGACACCACTTATTCAAAAAAGCAGAAGAGGTAAAAAATCACAATGTAACATTAAATAAGCTGGTTTTTGAATACATTAAAAATAACGATACAGTAGTGGCCTTTCACGATGGACGAATGGAGAATATCGCTGAAATAAAAAATGAAGAACATGAGGTTACTACAAGAGATATCGCCAGTAAAAAAATACTATCTCCTAATAAAAAGCAAGGACAACTATAAAATATGAATATAAAAAATATTTACATGAACACATATGCTGACAAATTATCATTTTCATCTGCTTGTAAGCTGTATGTTTTTTTACTAATATTTCTAATCTCTCTGTTAGCAAACACTACTACTTCAAATGCGAGTGAATTAAAGACAATTTTAATCTTAACCGCCATGGAATTAGAGGAAAATGCAATTATAGAAAAACTTCATCTTCCTTTTAAGGAAATAGTTGCAGATGATATTCTTGAAACAAAATATAAGATGGCAATCATAAATGGTTCTTCAAAAGATAAAGATTTAAGAATTATATTATCTCATACTGGAGTAGGTATGGTAAATGCCTCTACCAATCTATACTCAATAATAAAAGATTTTAACGACAAAAATCAAAAACAAAAAATTGACCTTGTTATAGTAAGCGGAGTTGCTGGTTCATTACAAGAAAAATTAAAGATAGGTGATGTTGTAATTGCAAATCGTCTTATTCAACATGATTCTTTTGTATCTTCAGATACAAATGTATCTGAGGATACATCCAAAGATTGTCAACAATCACAATCATCAACTAAATTAGACTCCATAAAAAAATTGATGGCCCCAGGAGAATTTTTTGTCGCCGATACCCCCGATGGACCAACAGATCCAGCGCTGTATCCAGATAAACAAAATTTCCAATTGCTCTCTCGTATTACTCAAAATATGTTTGATAAAGAGAGTGACAATCAAGTTCATATAGGCACGATTTTAACCGGAAGTTCTTTTGCTGGATCATCAAAACAAAAAATGAGATTGGCCAAATTAGTGCCCAATGCTTATGCCGTTGATATGGAAGTTGTGGCAGTTGCTCAAATGTGTAAAAAATTAAAAATTCCTTTTGTAGCATTTAAGACTATTTCTGATCGTTACAATCCTAAATCAGGAGTAATAACTGACTACAAAACATTTAGTAAAAAAGCGGCCCAAAATGCTGGCCGAGTAATCTCTCTTTTTATTAATCAGGCCAAGGAATAAAAGTAAATAGCAAATAAAATAATAGGAGTATAATAACATGGCAGTTTCAAATAAATTTTATTCAATTCGTTCTATATCCTTAATATTTTTTCTCTCATTTATTTTTCAATCAATAGTAATAGCTATAGATGCACCAATAAATATTAATGGCGATATATTATATCCACCAGCTAAATTTTCTCAATCTTCCATTCCATCTGGTAAAATACCAAAGCATAAACATGCAGAAGCTATTCAATTTTTACAACAAACAATGAATAATTACAGAGAAAATAAAATTTTTAATTCACTTGAAAATTTAATTCAATTTATCAATGTTATAAAAAATCGACATCCGCAATTTGAAGAAACTAAATTGAAGGCCATGGCCAATAATGCTGAAAATAAAATAACCGCTTCAGATTTATCGATATTATTTGAAGCATATAAATCATTTAATCCCCAAATCACACAAACTAATGAAAAAGTAAAAAGTCGCCATTGTGTTACTTCTTCTTTAGAGTTATGTGAAGTAATTAATAAGCAAAGACCGGAGTATAATGCTCAACAGATCGCTTGTACTATTACTAGTAAAGACAGAAAACCTTACTACGAATTTAATTCAATCTATCACCATGTAGCATGTATAGTATCCTTATCAGAAAATATTTATGCCTTATTAGATCCTGGCTGGCCTTTTATAGATGTAATAAAAATAAGTGATAATGAACAAACTTGCATTGATAACAATAGTTTTTCATTGAGCAAAAATAATATGGATAATAAGGATAATAAGGATAATAAGGATGCTCCTAAAATTGAATGGCTGGAAAATACAAATGAAAATAAGATCATGAAACGTGAATTTCCATTAAAGACTATTTTAAATCCAATGGAATCAGTGATAAAACCTATGGCCATAGCATCTTCAGCAGTAATGCTTGAAAGCTTCTATCCATATCCAAATGGGGGCACTCGCTTGTTGTTTATTATAGACTACGAAAATGGTAAAATTTTTATTGAAAAACCTTTAGAAGAGGCCTCCAATAACGAAAATCGTTCTATCAGAATTAGCTTTAGTGATGCTGAAACTAAACTCTTCGATACTATCACTGAAGATTGGGCCAATCAGTTAGGATATATAAACAAAGAAAATCTTTACAATCAAATTATGTTGGTAATTAAATGGTCTCCAGTATTAAAAGAAATGAAAGAGTACTTCAAAATAAAAAGAATGCAAATGTAAAGGACTCGTGACATTGGCTTCCCCGGTTTTGGCCTGGCCGGTTTTGCCCAAAAAATATGTCACTATCCCGAAAGTGCAGGAAAAGAAGTGTTAAAAGCATTTTGAAATTGCTACACTAAAATAAAAATTATAGGGGGAATGGATAATGGATAATGGATAATGGATAATGGATTATCAAGAATTT
>JADFZW010000033.1 GCA_015232355.1 Oligoflexia bacterium | reverse complement strand
TGACACGCGACTTTTGGGACTCAACCGGCCGACATGATTTGTCCCATTTGTAGCGTGGCACTTTTCCCTTTTCCTTTTCGCAGACACAGACAATGAATTTAATATGAAAACAACAAAGACAAATAATATTTTAACTCTTGCAATTAAAACAAAAGGTATTGGATTTATAAATATCACCGATATTTTGAATGAAAAATTAAATTCCATTGCTGATTCTAGTAATGGAATTCTTCATCTCTTTGTAATGCATACAAGTTGTGCTCTTGCTATTTCTGAAGCGTTTGATCCCAGTGCGAGACTAGATTTAGAAAAATTCATGGATCATCTGGCACCAACAAATCTATCATTTATCAAACATACCTCTGAGGGACGAGATGATTCTCCTTCTCATATGAAATCGCTTTTACTACATCAATCACTGGCGACAATCGTCTCTGAAGGAGAGATTCTATTGGGGAGATGGCAGGGAATTTTTCTATGTGAATTTCGAGAGGATGGAGCGAATCGAGAGATTATACTTAAATTTTGTGCTGATTAAAAGTGCTTGTTATATGTTATAAGAGAAGAAGTAAAACATAATGGGTATTACACAAGAAGATCATAATAAAATTTTATTCATTGCTAAACTAGGTCGAGCATTGCACGCTTATGGTTCCAATGCTCATAAAATTGAGAGTATTTTACAAATTGTCTCTCATAATTTGGGATTAGAGGCACAATTTTTTTCAACACCAACATCTTTAATAGGTTCATTTAAATTTTCAGATCAAGAGTATGGAGTTCTTGAAAGATGCGCACCAGGGAGTGTTCACTTAGAGAGAATATGTCTTATAAACGACGTTGCTGATGATGTAGCATCTGGAGACATAGACGCTAAAGAGGGAATTAAAAGGTTGGACGCAATTGAGGTACAAGTTGAACGTTACTCTCGATGGATTATGTTGTTTATTTTTGGACTAGCATCTTTATCAGTAAGTATTGTTTTGGGGGCCAAGGGATTTGATTTAATTCCTTCCTTTGTAATTGGATTGATTGTAGGTACTATTACGTTGCTATCTGATAGGATTAAAAAATTATCTCATCTAAGTGACATTATTTGTGCTTTTTTTGGAGCACTGATTGCAGGGATCTCACATCATTTTTTTCCTTCGATTTCTCCAGAGATTGTATTATTGGCAGGATTAATTTATTTAATGCCGGGATTATCCATAACAGTTGCTACCGTTGAATTAGCAACTCAAAATTATGTTGCCGGAAGTGCACGCCTCGTTGGTGCTTCTATGAGTTTACTTAAAATATTTATAGGGGTGATTGGTGGAACAGGAGTGATCTCTTTTTACTTTCCTGGAGTAACCTCACTAACTTCACTCTCAATTCACTCTTTTCACTCTTTTCCAACTCTATTGAAGCTTTCGACTGCACTTGAGCAATCTCTTCCAGACTGGTCACAATGGGTAAGTATTTTTTTATCAGCAATTTGTTTTACTATTTTGTTTCGCGCTCACATTCGAGATATGTTATGGATTATTATCACTGCATTTACAGTCTCTATAGCATATAAAATTGGAAATTTTTACGGAGGAGTTCAGTTGGCCGCTTTCATTGGAGCTTTGGTGGTAAGTTCTGGTAGTAATCTATTTGCTAGGATTATGAAACGACCAGTTTCTATTATACAATTTCCAGGTATTTTATTTTTAGTTCCAGGTCTTGTCAGTTATCGTAGTTTAAACTTGATTGCGAATAAAGATGTTATAACTGGTGTTCAAGGTGCAGTATCAGTTGGAATTATTGCAATGATCATTGTTGGTGGTTTATTATGTGGAAATATTTTAATTAATCCTAAAAGAGAATTATAGAATTATAGAATTAGAGAATTACAGAATTGTAGGAATATAGAATTCTAGTTAAGTTTTTTTTCTAATAGATTTACAATTTCAATGTTGTTTCTTTTTTTTGCTAGCATCAATGGTGTTATTCCACTTTTTGTTCCGATATTAGGATCTATCTTTTCCAAGCTGAGTAGCATTTCAACAGCAGCAAGCTCATTACGGTCTATGGCCCAAAACAAAAGAGATGCTTCCTCGAATTCACCACTTTGAGGAATTAGCATATTTGGATCTGATAAAAATTCTTTGGCCAAAGCGGATATCATATTTTGTTTATGAACATCAACCGCCAATTGCAAAGGCGTTTTTCCCTCTGAATTTTTGGATTTAAAAAAAATATCCACTGCTCCTGGAAGTTTTAGTAGCTCTCGAGTTACTGCAACAAATCCTTTTTTTAATGCCAAATGAAGAGGAGTCTCTCCTTGTATATTCGTGTCTTCAATATTTTTTGCTCCAGCTGTAATGAGAGATATTAAAATTTTCTTATCAATTATGGTACTTGCTTTCAAAAGCGGCGTTAATCCTTGTTTATTTTTTATATTAACTTGAGTAGAAGTTATTGTTGGAATAGATACTAGATAGTTAAATAGATCAATATTTTTATTGGCATTTTCAAGTGCTGCTAATAAAAGTGTATTATCACTGCCATCTTTTAAAAGTGGATTTATTTTTGGATGCTCTAATAATTGTTTCATTATTTCAAGTTGTCCATTTCTAGCAGCAAAAAGGAGCGGTGGAACTTTATCAGTAGCATTTTCTCCAATAATATTGGGATTGCAGTTATCTAAAACCATTTTTAAAGTTTTTGGATTATCACTAGCAACTGCCAACATCACGGCAGTAGTACCGTCAAGCAATTCAAGATTACAAATACTACTTCCATATTTATTAAATGCTTGTTGCAATTTATTATTATCTTCTATAGCTATACTATATAAGATATCTAGTTGATCTATTTTATTAGTTCCGGAGATCAAAGGGGAATATAGAAGTGTTTTAACTATATCAAAATAATTATTTTTTACTGCTAATAAGAGAGGTGTTGTTCCAGCGAATCCATTAAATATATTTTTACTTGACCTGCCTTGTGTTTCATTTTCGATCAAGAAACTTACCATAGATAACTGATTGTTTTGAACTGCATTTTTTAACATGGTTCCAAAGGTAAAGTCACTTTTATCAAATGATGTTCGTTCATTTTTATATCTTGAATAATTATTTATATCACCAAGAGATGCTAAAGTATAAAGGGCCTTCCAGCTTTGATTATCTTGAACTTGAATGTATGATAAACATGTTTTACCAGGGATGCATTTTTCAATTGATACAGAACAATTGGATTCTTTTAAAATGTTATAAAACGGTGTTGCTAAATATGTACCAGAACATGAATTACCCCAACTATTACGAATATCAAGCAACTCGACGATATTATTATTTCCTTTATAATCTTCACATAACATTTTTTTATATCCATGCAAGACTATTTCATGTCCACTAACAGAAATTCCCATGGGCATTCCCTTAGATAATTGAGATAGTAAACTCTGTTTTATAGAATTGTTTGTGCTCTTAGAGTTATAACAATTCAAGATTGTATTAAACGGAGGAATTGCTACAACTCTTTTTTTTGTATTGGTTGTAGTTGTCGTTGCCGTTGTAGTGGTAGTGGTACTTTGTTGAATATTTCGAGATAAACATTGGGCCATCATTTTCGATGTAGGATTTTTATGGCCAGTAATTCCTTTGATCGACTCTAACGAAAATGGGTGTAAAATTTTTGTTTGTTTTATGGCCTCAACCATTTCTCGTAGATGTAAAAAATCCTCTGGAACTCCGATCTCGGCCGCTAACCTTTTTGTCATTAATGTACAAGTGGTTTCATCAAATTCCTTGTCTTTAAATTGTTCTTTAATTTTATTAACTTCATTTAAATATATTTTTAAAGGAGATTTACCACTTAATGCACAGATTTGTTCATATGGATAGTAATCATCTCCTTTCAATGTTACTTCTCCATATTTTTTAAGTTGCTCCAGGGCCAGTTCTGTATAATTACTTTCAATAAAATATCCTCCATTATTTTTATTAATTATATCATTAAGATCAATCTCATCTTCTGGAGAGATTACTTTTTCTTTTTTAAGATAGTGTTCAATTAAGGTTTTAATCGTGCAAGAATAGCAGACACCTAGTGGTCCTTGTTGTAGCTGAGAAATTTTAAATTCATCACTTGATAATGGAATTTGATAATTTTCTTCAGATAATAACTTACAGTCTGTGCGTTTGAATTCTTGGTATAATGAATTAGCACAATCTTCTGCAAAAATGGAACAAGAAAAGAATAATATAAAAAAAAACAAAACAAACGCCATATGTATCTCTTTATATCTTTTTTAAATAATTAATAATGATAAAACACCTAAGATAAAGTACAAGAAATAGCTAAATAAAGTTTAAACTAGACTTAATATTATTTTGTATTTTATTTTGAAAAAATCCTTATTCTATTGAAATAACGTTTGAAAAATTCTCTTTTTGATTTAATGAATTTAAAATAATAGCAAAAAAAGCTGGCAGGTTCAGGCCAGGTTCGAAAGACATTTACTCATATGTAATCCATGACATTTACCGCTGGCCCCGGCGCTCATCGCACTCTCTACTGAGTAGTAGACGCTTTTTCTTTACGATCCACTACTGTATTATCTCAATAGTTGTACTAAAAAATATGGCCCTTTTGATCGAAGGTTACCATCTGATCAGCTAAGATATAATTTTGTTCTATGATGTTTGGTTCAGCAAGGACAATTGTTTTTATTTTACCATCTTGATAAAATTCAATATATTTATGTACCTTCATTTTTTCCTCTACAACATCAGAAATATTTAATTCCATTACTTTTACCAAATTGCAGGATTTTAGATTACCATTCTCGTAAAAACTTATCCTGCTTCCATATCTACCGCCACTTTCACTTCCACAATAATCCACAACATTTCCTCTCTTGACAATTACATTATCCAAAGTACCAGATAGCAATTTTCCTTCACGACTAACTTCTATCACTTCTTCTGCTTTAAGTTGAAGACCATCGATCACAATACTCTTAAGCAAAGTCCCACTTTTAAGTCGACCATCATCGTATAGTTCCAATTCACGGTAGTGCTGTCCTTTAATTGCAATATTGTCGAAAATCATCTCCTCAAAAAGATAACCTTTGGAAACTCTTTTATTAGGATGAAAACTAATTTCTCTATTTTTCATAAAGCGCATTCCATCCAAGACAAAATATTCCAATTCATCTCCTGTACTATAATTATCGATATAAGCTTTTGCCAAAGTACCATCTGGGTGTAATTGAATTGTTTGACCTTTCTTTATTTTTATATCTTGAATAAGAAGATCCTGATCAATCATTCCTTCTGCTACATTACCATTATCATGAAAACGAAGTTGCGAATAATACGAAGTATTTCCATACCTAATACCATTTACAGTTGCGGTTGAGTTCTGGGGCAGGCAAATGCTTTGAATTTTACCATTACGATGAAATGAAACTCTTTGCTCTGGATTTATTTTCATCCCTTGTATTTCATTTTCTTTTATGTACGCTTCTGAAATTTTTTTATTATCATGAAAATGGACATCACTTTTATCTGCAACAAGTGTTATTCCTTCAGCATATTTGGTATCTCGAGCAAGTTTTCCTTCGGCAACGGCACCATTAGGATAAAATTTCAAAGTACTATTTCTGGCATAAGCAATATTATCAATTGTCATCTCGAAAAAGAAATTTATCATTACATTAAGTGTTCCATCTTCATTAAAACGAAAGCGTGTTCCCGCCTTAAATAGTCGATTGTTTAAAACCTTATCAACCGTCAAAATACCTTCTTTTTTTGTTCTGGAGGAGATTTGGCCATTTTCTAGAAAATAAATAATTTTATTGTAGGAAGAAAAGATTATATTATCTTTGGCCACATATTTAAAACCTTGTCCGGCCGGTGCAAAATCTGAAGCCAATGTTCCACTAATTATATGCCCGTTTGGTGAAATCGTAACTATAGTATCTTTTTTCAGAGGCACACGGGCAGCGGTAACAAATGCATCTTTGGCCAAATCAGCAGATGAAATTATCCCATTATCGTAAAAATAGACTGTATTATAATCGCCTGTGCTTATTTCAATTTCGCTACCATCTGTCAGCGTGAATTTCGAATCTCCTGACAACAGGCCACTTTTTACTTTTCCACTATCATAAAAAGTAACATCACTCTTTTCTTTAAATACTCTGCCTTGAATGGTGGTATTTTTTGAAAGATTTATCCTATCTATTTTACCATTTTTATTTATATTAATTTGTGATTGTGCAGGAATAATCATCTCTTCAATTGTCATATCAGAGCTGTTCTCAATTACCAAAATTTCACCATCATTATATCTGAAGCGCGTGCCCGCTTTTATTAATCTGTTATTCAAAACTTTGTCGACTATCAAGACACCATCTTGTTTTGTTTGTGGAGAAATTTGACCATCTTCTAGGAAGTATAACTGATGTCCTGTCAGAAATTTAATATCACTACCGATAGGAGTGATATCTTTAGCTAATTTAGCGGTAAAAATCATACCATTTTCATAAAATTGTATTTCATTACCATATCCATCTTGCGATTTACTTAATTCAATCTCAAGACCATCTCTTGAAATTATTTTTATATTTTCTGCTAATTGTCCTGATTTCACTTTTCCATTTGTATGAAAGTTAACAGTACTTTTTGCTCTGAAAATTTTACCTTGGATCGTAGTGTTTTTTGTAAGTTTTACGGATGCAATTTTTCCCTGATCATTCAATGTAAAATCTGATCCTGCCAAAATTCTATCACCATCCAAACCTATGTCAAATCTTGAAGATATATTTTTAATAATACAACTATTTGTATAGAAATGTTCTTCAAGCAGATAGCTTCCACCTTTGGCCACAAATTCTTTACAAAAAGCTGTCGTTTTTTTTGTCAACTCATCTATAGTTACAAGGGCAGATGTACTTCCTGTTTCTGTAGAAGTAGCGGCGACCGAGGCAGCGGCGGCAGCTATCGAATCAATATGTTGATCAAGAAGATATTTAAAAAATTTTCTTTTCTCTTCCTTGCTATGAGAAGAATTAAAAATTGCATCTCTTAACAAATTAAGATTATCAGCAGCACTGGTAGTTTCTCTCTCATATTTTACCTTTCCTGGTTTATAATCGTTATTTTGTTCTCCACTCACAAGATAGTGAGCATTGGCAGTATCGAGCTTGTTGATTCTGGAAATTATACTATACCAACTCAACTCCTTTTTTGTTTCCTCTGTCCAAGTGGTGGCAGGTTTTTTATAATTTATCGCCGCCAACTCCAGTGTGCGAATAAAATCATATTTTATACTCCATAACATATAGGCACTGCTGTAGGTGCTGACCAGATCGACGTTATGATTTAAAAAATCAGCATCACGAATCGCCTTGGCAGTTAAAATTTCCGATACACCATAAAAGTAAGTAGCACATCCATCCAAGAAAATTATCTGATATTTATCTTTAGGATACCCTTCGGCCTTAGTAAAATATTCATTGATATTTACTCCATAACCTGCGTGTCCGTCGTAAAATATTATATCATCGCGGGCAATGGCATTTGTGAAAAGTTCGTAAGCATTGTTGCTTTCAAAATTCTCTGCTAAAACAATTGTAATATTTAGTGCAATTTTAGAGTGATCAGTTGAATTTTCAACTAATTTGGTAAATTTAAATTCCCCTCTTTTTATTATCCAATTAATGACTTGTTCAATCGGAGATAATCCCACGGGAAACAATCCTCCCAATAAACCTCCCAGTCCACTACCATCTCCAACTTCTTGCAATTTTTTTAAAAGTACTTTTATAAAATCTGGTAGATTGGGATCATTACTTGTATATCCACTTTGCAATAGCTTTCTTATAAGTGCATTGGTATTGGGAGCGGCCTCATTACCTACTTTGTTAAAAAATATAAATACATCGGTTTTACCACTGGCAAACAAGCGATGATATTCAGGAAATATAGAGTAATCAGGTTTTTTAACAATAGACTTGGTCACTACCAATTTAGTCAAATCGGCCTCACCTACTTTACAAGTATTTAGGTTGTAATTGAAATAATAAAAATTATTATTGGGTGAAAAGTAACTTCCCTCAGTGTAACAATCACCACTGTTACCATTTAATCTTTTATCTTTCATGTTTTGAAAAAGATCTAGAAGCTGACGATTATTAGCTCCAACATTTGGTCCTACATGTGTGCTGAGAAATGAATCGATATTGCGTGAATAAAAATCCTCCATCTCCACAGTTTTATAATATAATTTAAATAAATTAAGAGGCACGGTTATTGTTTCACCCTCTTTGATAAGCTTGTCGGAATCGTCGGAAATAGTGGTGGTGTCTCTAGGGTCTATTTCACGAATACCATCGCAGTTTGCTTGAAATTTAACAGTGATAGTTTGATCGCTATTAAAGACAACCGATGTTTTATCAATGGTTACATCCTTTAATGTCAACATCATTTTCTTACTAGCATTTGCCAGAGGAATTGTTGTGAATTTTAGTTGTTTGCTGATCCAAAATTTAACATTGCTTTCAATTATCGAGTTATCGCTACTATCAACGAGAGGAAGTATGTTTTGATGTTTTTCTGCAAAATCCCTTTTAAACTTATATTGATCACTCAAGATTGTATTTATATTGGATACAATATTGCTATCTTCTGCATTGGAAAGCTTCGTCCTAACAAGATCAATATAATGAGAAAATAGATAAACATTTTCATTTAGGGGTAATTCTATAGTTCCACTAATTGTATACCCATACTCCTTGATCTTATCTGAAATGGTTTTACTATTAATGTTTGTTGTTGACTCTGAAGTGGCGTAATCATTTCGTACTTGTTGGCCCTCTCCCTTGATTCCACAGCCAGATAGTGTAAAAATCATTAGAATCATCACACTAATTGAAATTGCTTTCATACGACTAATCATACTTATACTCACCGTCTAATTTAGTTTTTTATTGGTTATTTTAAAAAAGAATAATCGAAACGAATTAATCGAGAGTATTTTACCATGGTCGGTTTTAAATCTCAATACAACAGTTGATTATTCATCAATGGTTGTATTTATTACATAATAATTCTTAGATTCAATTTCCTGAGTGACACGCGACTTTTGGGACTCAGCTGGCCGACATGATTTGTCCCATTTGTAGCGTGGCACTTTCTTTACTTTCTTTAGATCTTGAGTTTATCAATTTAGTAAAGACTATCTTCTATTTTTAGAATCATTACATTCTTGATTTAATCTCTAGTCTTGCTACTAAGTAAACAAAGAAAATAATTACTATCACAATCTTTATATTTTTCTCGTTTTATATCATATAGATTTGCCTCTACCATTAATTCATTAATGGCACTATCTCTATATAAATTATCATCGACTACTTCAGATTTTGAAACAATATTATTTAAAGTTTCTTCTATCTCTTTGCTATTTAGTTTTCGATCTTGATCCTCTGAAATCAGATTTGATTTTTGAGTAGGACCATTTCCTGTCGAATATGTTTTATAAACATTACCAACAAGTTTTGCAACTTTTGTTACTCCTGATATCGCACCAGTAGTTCCGTTATACATGACTTTTGCTGTTTTAAAGGGAATTCTAATTGGCAATGTAGATAATTTCCAAGCGATACTGGTTGTATTACTAATTAATGAACCAAGAACATTAAACCCTAATCCCAATAATGATTCTTTTTCCGTTCCATTACAATTAGAAGTAAAATTTTCTTGGTTTAAAGTTAATTTTTGAGGTAATGGATATAAGTTCATTTTATCATTATCATTGGTAAATACTTTAAGCTTATTTAAACTTTTTTGAAAATCACCATTTTTGATTTGCTCTATCAATATATCAAAATTTTTATAACTATGTTTTGAGTGACTACAGATAAATTCATAGTGATTACTCTCTAAAAGTAAATTGGCAGTTTGTTGTAGAGAAAGTCCAGTAGCAGCAGCAGTTTCCGCATAAAACATTTTCAATGAAGATCCTAAAACAATATTTTTATGATTATTCTCTTTGCTACGAAGATACATTTGAGCATCTTGCAATAAATATGATGTTCTTCTAGAGTAGTTTATATTTGTTTGTTCATTTACTTTTTTTATCGCCTTATAAACATTATATACTCCCTTCCCAGATTCATTCACAACACTAGGTACTGGCAAAAAAGAGTAAACAAACCCCCAAAGATAATCTGTTACTCCACCACCAGTAGTGGATACATTACTCTCTACCTCTTTAGGAGATTCGATTTCATCGATTAATTTATAACATGATGAATGTGACGACGGTAGAATGGAAAAATTAATAGATATATTAATTGCACAAACAATCACTATGATTTTTTTTAATTTTTTTAAAGATACTGCCATTTTTATGCTCTTATGATTATTTATTATTCACTACTCATTATTCATCAGTTAATAGCTGATAATTTATTTTATTATCATATGAGGGATTTTAATCACTAGAATCAATAAAAAATAAAAATATCTGAAAATTTGAATGGTTAGCATTCAATAATAATTCAACAACAATTATTTACTGCCAGTTTTCTGAGTGACACGCGACTTTTGGGACTCAGCTGGCCGACATGATTTGTCCCATTTGTAGCGTGGCACTTACTTCAAAAAACAGGTGCTACAAAAGGTAAATGTAATCCAAAATACCAACACAAGAAAAATACAATTGGTATATGAACAATCATTTGCAGTACTGTATAACCAACAATATCTCTTGCTTTAATACTTAATAATCCTAGTAGCGGTAACATCCAAAATGGATTTAATAAATTTGGTAATGCTTCGGCAGCATTGTAAATTTGTACAACCCAACCAAGATTTACATTATGTAAAATCGATGCTTGTAAAACATAGGGAGCTTCGATTATCCATTTACTTCCACCAGAGGGAATAAATACTCCTAAAACTGCGGAGTAGATTGCTACTAACAATGAATAGGTCTCTTTAGTTGAGATCATTACAAATAAATCTGCAAGCCATTTATTAATTCCTGTTCCTACAACCATACCAAAGATCATTGCATAGAATGGAAATTGAATTATAATTCCTCCCGTGGCAGGAATAGATTCACTTACAGCTTTAAGAAATCGTTTTGGTCGCCAATGAAGTAACATCCCAATAGTAATAAACATTAAATTGTAATTATTAAGATCAAGTGCCGCTAAGGGACCCTTTGAATCATTAGTAAATAGATCAAATAAATAATAAGCTAAAAATCCACCAACTAAAATAATAAGAATTGGATTATATTCCAACCACTCACCTGGTTTCTGAGGTAACTCACTTTCATTATTCACATCATTCACATCAGTCACATCAGTCACAGAAGATAGATTATGTTTTAAATTAAAACTCTCCACTGTCTTTGCATTAGCTGCTTTTGGTGCCGACAAATATGCAATCAAAACTGAAACTGCAATTAAAATTATAATCATCAATAAATTTTGAAAGGTGAAGAGTGTTTGAGTTAAAGGAATTAATCCGCTAATTGCAAATAATTTAGGAGGAATTGTTGCTTGAGTGGCCATCATCATCGCTGCAGATGAAGAGAGGCCAAGCGCCCACACTGCCCCCAATCCTAAGTAGGCAGCGGCCCCTGCAGCTCTATAATCCATTCCCTTAATCGTACGTGACATTTCACGAACTAATAGTCCACTAAAAATAAGACTTAAACCCCAAGATATGAGAGAAGTTATCATGGAAAAAAAAGCGATCCAAGCAATCGCTGCTCTAGGATTTTTAGCAATGAAGGAAACAGAAGCAACTTTTTTAATAATCCAATAAACCGCAGGGGCAGTTGCAACAACATATCCACCAATAACAATCAATGCCATTTGCATAGTGAAAGGAATTAAAACCCAAAATGACTTGCCCCCCTCTGTGATTAATTTTTTAGGAGTCTCGCCTATCAATAAACCAAAAATAAATATAACAACGACTCCAACTAAAGCAAAAATCCAAGAATCAGGAAACCATTTCTCACTCCATGCGGCCAGTGCCAAACCGAAGCGTGCTAGCACTCCGTCTTTAGTATTTTTGTTTTTATCTTTAATTTTATTTTTATTTTTATTTTTTGATGACATGATGAACACCTCATTGTTAATATTTTATTACTTAAATTAATTAATAAATTAATAATTTACTTAATTTTAGATGATCTGATAATCATTAAGTAAAAAATTTTAAATTTTTATAATCTGGAGGATTGGTGTGAGTGGCGTAAGTAAAGTGATATTAGTTGTATTTATTATCATTTGTTTTAGCATTAATAAGTTCGCTCTTGCTACTAATGAAGTTAATACTAATGATGTTAATAAACAACAAATACAGCAGCAACAACAACAACAACAACAAGAAATCTATAGTGATTTTTTACAAGACAAAAGCGTTAATGAAATAAAAAAATCAATGAAAAAAATTTTTCAAAAAGCTGGAGTCCACTTTGAACCAGGTAAACGTTATTTTCTAAAAATATCACATAATAATGGGGCCGGTGTTGATGGATATCATGTTGACAAAAACAAAGAGATTCCTTCTTTTTTAAGTGCAATGATGAAATCTATAAAAGGTCTGTTTGCATCTCCCAAAAAACTGCCAGAGAAAAAAAATCCTAAAAATTCTCTCTCGGAATTAGATAAAAACATATCTAATATATCAAATACAAGTACATCTAATGATAACAACTCTGAACTTGTTATCGATAACGAAGTAAAGTGTAAGGTTAATAGTGAATTATCAAAGTATGATAAATTAGAAAAAAAATATAATCCCGCTCTTTTTAAGTTTGTTTTGAAAACTGCAAGACTGGTATTAAAACCATTAGAAGCGCTTACCTCTGGTGGTGCCTTTAATCCTTCATGGGATGTGATTGGATATCCTTCTGTTTCTAATCCCAAAGTAGTAGAAGCATTTGTTCAAATTGTAAAAGAAGCAAATGCTGAGGCATGGGTGGGAGATGAATCTGGAATTGAATCTCCAGATACTTTTAACAATATGAAAAAATCAGGAATTGTAGATGCTGTAAAAAGAGCTGGTGGCCATCTTTGGATTTTTAATCAAGGGTTGATTGATTTTAGTGGAAAAAAACCAAAAGTGCTTTCAACTGTAGATGGTGTACACTTAAATAAATATTCTGCAATTAAATCCGAACACTTCAATGCATATCCAAATTCAACTATATCAATTCCTACAGCATTACTAGATGAAAAATTTTTTAGCGGTATTTTCTTCACTGCTCACCCTAAATCTCATCTCATATCTGCAATCACAGGTAATATTAAAAATTTTGTAGGATTAATGCAAAATAGTGATCGCAAGAGTATGCATAATTTAAATGATCCTCATGCTAGTGTATGGAAGATTGTTTCAACTAGTAACCAAAACTCTATTGAAAAGATGGCACAAACTGCATATGGAATATCACAAATACTTAAAACAAAAACCATGGGATACTTAGGTGATAATATTGCTACTATAACTAACATGGGACCAGATGTAGGACCAAATGTAACCTTTAATAAAAAAGATTGGGCCTTAACTTTTTCGAAAGATCTTTATGCCCAAGAAGTAGCGGCCATGATTTTATCCTATTATTCAGTAAAACATTTAATTGAAAATGAAAAAGATCAAAAAGCTCTCAAGCTTAGATTAAATGCATATTTTAGAAATCAAGATAAGGATCCATTAAATTATGATCTTTTAAATCTTTATTCTAAAATGGACAAGAACTCTCAGGAAAGAAAATTACATTGGAATATCTCTGGTGATAATTTAGATAAAGAGAGCGAATTTTTTCAAGACATTGAGAAAGAGAGCAAGAAACATCCACAAATTAATCCTGAACTATCAAAATAATTTTAAATAATTTTAAGTAATTTTAAGTAATTTTATGAACACTAAATCTTACACTAGCAAATACCAAAAACTTCAAGAGATAATTAATTCTTACCCCAGTGCTGCTGTAGCATTTTCAGGTGGAACAGATAGCACTTTTTTATTAAAAGTGGCCAGTGATGTTTTAACCAAAAACTTAATAGCAATCACAGTCTCTTCACCATCATTATCACGAAAAGAGTTTGATCAGGCAGTAACACTGGCCAAGCAAATAGGAGTTAAACAAATTATTCTTAAATCTCCTGACATCGATGTTGAGGAAGTAAAAAATAGTTCTCCTAAAAGATGTTACTTTTGTAAACTTAATGTCTTTTCTAAAATAAAAAAAGAGGCGGCCACTCATAATATCTTTAATATTTTTGATGGTTCTAATATCGATGATCTCTCTGATTATAGACCAGGTATGCAAGCACTTAAGGAATTAGAGATAATTCAACCACTACAACAAGCACAGTTTACAAAAAATGAGATTAGATTGTTATCAAAAGATTTAGGACTTGCAACTTGGAACAAACCTGCACTAGCATGTCTTTATACGCGCTTTCCATATGGTGAAATGGTAACTTTAGAAAAATTATCTATGATAGAAGAAGCAGAAGAGTATTTGCATGAATTAGGATTTTCTCAACTGCGAGTACGCCATCATGGCCAAATTGCACGCTTGGAGATAGAGGGAAGTGAGATGGAAAACATATTTTCCATTGATTTAATGAACACTATCTCTCAAAAATTAAAAACATTGGGATTTCAATTTGTAGCACTAGATCTAGATGGATACTCAATGGGAAAAATGAATCAATCGATAATAAATCAATATTAATGAAAGTGAGAAGCAAAAAGTGAATCATGAAGATTTAAAAAACCTATTACAAAAGTACAAAAATAACAACATTTCTCTTGATGAGACATTAAATGAATTAAAATATTTACCATTTAAAAAACTTCCACATGCATTTGTAGATACCCATAGAGAATTAAGAAATGGATTTCCGGAAGTAATATATTGCCCTGGAAAAAGCATAGAACAGATCATTGATATTATAAAAACTTTACATAACTCCAATCAAAATATTTTGGCCACAAGATGCTCGAAAGAAATATTTTTAGAAGTAAGTAAACATTTCGATAGAGTAGAGTACTTTGATCAAGCAAGAATTATTTTTATTGATGTAGTTAATAAAAATTCACCTCGAACACAGTCAAAGTCAGAGTCACAATATGATAAGAAAATATTAGTTATGAGTGCAGGAACTGCCGACACTCCTGTAGTGGAAGAAGCGGCGGTTACTGCTCGCTCTTTTGGTTTTAATGTTGATGTACTTTATGATGTTGGAGTAGCAGGAATTCATCGGCTCTTTCAACAAATTAATATTATCAAACAAGCAGATATTATTATTGTAGTGGCCGGAATGGAAGGTGCACTTGCAAGTGTTGTTGCCGGCCTTGTAGATGTACCAGTGATTGCTGTGCCCACTAGTGTAGGATATGGAGCAAATTTTTCGGGAATCACGCCACTACTTTCCATGCTAAGTTCATGTGCTGGTGGTATAGCAGTAGTAAATATTGATAATGGTTTCGGGGCCGCTTACTTAGCATGTACTATTATTAGAAGTTTTTCAAATAAGATAACAAATAATAATATCACAAAAGATACGATTACAAGAGAGATAAAAGATGAGTTCGACAAATCAAATAAAGAAAAAAGTTTTATACTTTGATTGCTTTTCTGGTATTAGCGGTGACATGAGTGTGGGAGCACTACTCGATCTTGGCATTGATCATGAATTATTCATGCAAGAATTATCTAAACTTACTACTACTATTGAAGAAATTGATGACTATAAAATATCCATTAGTAAAAAAGAAAAAATGGGTCTCGCGGGCACTGATTTTAATGTCTCTGTAGTATCTCACCAACAACAACACCATCATCATCATCATCACTCACATCCACATCGTAATTTGCAAGATATTGAAAAAATCATTGAGCAATCATCTCTAAAAGAAAACGTAAAAATATTAAGCAAAAAAATTTTCAACAAAATAGCGGTGGCAGAGGCAAAAATTCATTCTAAAGATATAAATGAAATCCATTTTCACGAAGTTGGGGCCATAGATTCAATTATCGACATTGTTGGTACCGCGATTTGCATTGATCTTTTAAATATAGATAAAATATATTCTTCTCCCTTACATGTAGGAAAAGGATGGGTTAAATGTGCTCACGGATTATTACCAGTACCAGCTCCGGCCACATTGGAAATTTTAAGTGGTGTTCCTATATACGCACAAGATATCTCTTCAGAGTTAGTTACTCCCACGGGAGCGGCCATAATAAAAACACTGGTAGATGAATTTATTTCACTCCCAAAGATGCAAATACTCTCTGTTGGATATGGCCTAGGAAAAAAAGATTTTACTATTCCCAATATGCTTAGAATTATTTTGGCACAAACTACAGAAATTGAAGATAAAAAAGATAAAAAAGATAAAAATTGTATTATATTGGAAACAAACATCGATGATATGAACCCAGAAATCTACTCCTATCTAATGCCGAAGATATTAGAAAATGGAGCACTAGATGTATTTTTTACCCATATTATTATGAAAAAAAATCGTCCAGCAATTACTGTAAGTGTTTTATGTAATAGTGAGGATGTCTTGAAAATAGAGGAGCTTTTATTTAAAGAAACCACTACCTTTGGTATTAGAAAATACTCCGTATCCAGAAGAACATTAAAAAGAGAAACTATTGCTATTAAATCTAAATTTGGATCTGTAAAAGCTAAAGTGGGTTTTTTAAATGATAAGATAATAAAATATGCTCCTGAATATGAGGAATGTAAATTAGCTGCAGAAAGGTCCGGGGTATCTTTGCGTGAAGTATATGAAGATGTAATAAAGAACTGTTAATAATTACAAATTTTAGATAAATTCTCGGTATTTTTATCAACAAACCTAAATGGTTTCATCATAACTCCAAAATAACCTTGAGTATAAAGTACCGCTGCAAACCAAGTCATATCGGTTGAAAATTTACCAAAAACACTAGCAATTCGTGGAACTGTCTTTAATATCTTTGTAATTTTTTCTGCATTACTAAGTAATTTGAAATTTGGATCATTAAATAGTTTTTCGATTTCTTCCATATCTTTTTTAGCAAGAACGGTGTTCACTGGAACCTCTTTTAAAAGGTAGCATCTTATTTGAGAGCGAGATGATTCAGGTATAGCATTTATTATCCAATAAAGATCAGATGCATTCACATTATATTCTGTAAGATCTAAGATCGTTTTGTTTTCACTCTTAAGAAAATTTTCAACGATTTCGGATTTATGCCACATAGTAGTTGGATGTGGAATTGTTACCGCCAAACGAGGGGCACCAAAGAGTGTGGATAAAGCTGCTATAGGAGGTGTGATTAGCATACTAAATAATTGGCCCCAAGCTCTACCGTCGCCTTCAGCATGGGCAACAGGTGTTTGAAAAGTAGCAATTAATAAGAAAGCAACTGAAAGTAAATGTTTCATAAAATTCTCCTTGTAAATGTTTTAAAATGGTTGATCTAAAAATTTTGTTGTTTTCATGAGTGACTGATGTAACAGCAATCAATTTTTCGATCAACCATTTTTTATAAAGTATAGTAAGGTGATACTAGCAGGCCTGGATTAGAGGATTGGAATAAATTTTTAATCTTACTTTGAATCTGTATATAATTTAAATTGTGTTCAATGATATCGAATAATTATATCTGTGAAGAAAAATTATTTATTTTACATTGATAACAACTGTGTTTTTAAAAGTGTTTTTTGTTTATAAATAATTTCTGTTGTGAGATGTGAGATAAGATATCTATTTTTATATCTAAAGTATCTTTTACAAGAATCCGATTTGTTTAATTGTTTTTGTGGAGGATATTGACTATGAGTAATGTAAAAATACTATTAGTAGATGATCATGAATCTGCTATCTGTGAGTTAGTAAATCTTTTAAAAAAATCTGATTATGAAGTACTAGAGGCCAGAGATGGATTGATCGGTTTAGAAATTCTAAATAATAATCCCGAAATAAAATTAATTGTTACTGATTTATATATGCCTAACATGGATGGAATCTCTATGTGTGAAAAGATCAGAGAAAATAAAAACTATGATTCCATTGTTATTTTTATGGCCACAACCGAAACATCTCCAGCAGAAAAGGAACGAGGAAAAAAATTTAAAATCAAGGCATGGATTAGTAAACCATATGAAGCACAAGCTGTTTTAAATGTAATAAAAAAAATTGGAATATAATATTTGAATTATAAAACAATGATATATTTTTAATAACGGAGGTTTTAAAAGTGAAGGGCCCTACAATTAATAAATTAAAAGAATTAATCAACAACACTGGAATTAAGGCGAAATTAATTTTTATTTTTATTTTCATAAAAGTGCTTCCTTTAGCGTTGGTTAGTTATATTGCAGTTGTTGGGACATATAAAGTTGGAAATCTTTTTGTCGAAGATTCTAATAAGGTTGTGAAAAAAACTCAAGGTATCTTAAAGGGTTTGGTTGATCAAGCAAGCGATGAAAGTATTAAAGCATTAGATGCGAAATCTCAACAAAATCTAGAAGGACTAACCGAACAAGTTGCCAGCAGTGTGGCCAATTTTCTAAACGAAAGAGATCAAGATCTATTACTTCTAGCAAATTTAGATATAAATCAACGAACAATGGAAAACTTTTTTAACTCTAAAAAACGTAAAATTCACTATCATGAAAAATTTGTATATGATGATAAAAAAAATGGATGGGTTACTACTAAAAAATATGATGTTGCTGATAAAATCAAAATTGAAAATGTGCTCCCAGATAATCGTAAAGAATTTCATCAAACATTACGTGTTCAATACCCAACAAAAGAAATTCCTATCTATAAAGAAATTAGCTTTTATGATCTTAATGGTGTAGAAAAATATAAGATATCTAATATTGATAAAAAAGTAAAAAATATTTCTGTCAAAGAAAATACTTATATCAAAGCAGAAACTTATTTTAAAGAAGCGAGCAATCTCAAGAAGAATGAAATCTGGGTCTCCGAGGTAATTGGAGCAGCAGTACGAACACATTTTATTGGACCATATACTAAAAAATTGGCCACTGAAAAAAAAGTTACTTTTAATCCTGAAGATTCAGCCTATGCAGGATTGGAAAATCCAGTGGGGAAAAAATTTGAAGGGATTATTAGATTTGTAACTCCATACTATAGAGGAAATGAAAAAATAGGTTATTTAACTCTAGCCTTAGATCATGCTCATATAATGGACTTTACTGATTATCTCGTTCCAAAAGCTGGTGAGTATTATGGTGAAATTTCCGATGCTGCCGCTGGAAATTATGCTTTTATTTGGGATTATCAAGGACGTAGTATTGCTCATCCTCGAAAATATTCTATTGTTGGTTTTGATCCTAAAACTGGAGAAAGAGTTCCTGGATGGATTAGCAAAGACATTGCTGAAAAATGGGAAAAATCAGGAGAAAAAGATTTAAATAAATTCTTAGAGACATTTCCTAAATTTGATAATCAATCATTTTCAAAACAAAAACCAAATGTCAATCAAGTCAAAGCAGGATACGTCTCTTTGGATTGCAGATATCTAAACTTTGCACCTCAATGTCAGGGTTGGCATCAGATAACTCAAGATGGTGGTAGTGGTTCATTTATTATTCTTTGGAGTGGTATTTGGAAGCTTACTACCGCTGCAGCTATTCCATATTTCACTGGAAGATATGGGCAAAGTAAAAGAGGTTTTGGTTTTGTCACTATCGGTGCCAGTGTAGATGAGTTTCATCAAGCAGCAACTACTACCAAAGAAAAAATTAAAAAAGTTGTGGACGAAGAATCAACTAAAGTTGCCACCACTATTGAAAATAGTAAAAATATGATTCTAAAAAATATTAAGGTAATGGTGAATAATCTAATCGGCTCTACAATCTTTTTAATTATCCTGGTTGTTCTTGTGGCCATTTGGATGTCCAATTATCTAACTTCCAGAATAAGGCAATTACTTAAAGGTGCTGAAGAATTTACTAAAGACAATCTCGATTATCGTATTGAAGTTTTAGGCAAAGATGAAATGGGAGTTTTGGCCTCCTCATTTAATGATATGGCCCATACGCTGGATAAAAATAAACATGCATTGGAAGATGCCAACCAAAATCTTGAAAAAAAGGTTGAAGAGCGTACAGCACAACTTAAACAAAAAACTGATGATATTCAAAACATGTTACAAAATATGCGACAAGGTATCTTTACAATTTTGGAACACAACCTTGTTCATCATGAATACTCAGTTTATTTGGAATTTCTATTAAAGACAAAAGATATCGCAGACAAAGATGCTATCACCTTACTCTTTAATAAATCATCTTTTGGCCGTGATGAAATCGACCAAATCACCGGAGCACTACTCAATATCATTGGTGAAGAGGATTATGCTTTTGATTTAAACGCACATCTTCTTCCTACAGAATTTACTGTTAATTCTGAAAACGGAGAGAAAAAAATATTAGAGGCAGTATGGGAACCAATAGTGGAAGTTAACGATAATAATGAAAATATTGTCAAAAAAATCATGGTTATTTTAAGAGATGTAACTGAAGTACGAATACTTAAAAAGAAAACAGAGGAAAAAGAACGAGAAATGGAAATTGTACAACAAATATTATCAATACCTATTGATCGCTATAAAGATGTAATTAGAAAATCAGAGGAAGAACTTGCAATTCTGTTTGAATTATTTAATAAGTACAATCATTCAAACAGAGAAGAATTTGTAAATCACTCTTTTAGAATACTTCATACTCTAAAAGGAAATTATCGACTTTATGGTCTAACCTTTGTTTCTGCTTTAATTCATGACGAAGAAAAAGAGTATCATGATTTAAGAAGTGATATAAATAAAAATGTTGATCTTGATCTGCTAAAAAAAGGTGCAGAAAAAATCAAAGCATCAATCGCTGAATATCAAAAAGTTTATAATCATATTTTAAAATCTCTTGAAGGAAATAGAGTAGATTCTAATAATTTTGTCAATACTTCGACGGCCACTAATGCACCTAATGGAGCTAGAGTATATAATATTAATGATCTAGCAGAAGAAGGAAAGAAAGGATTGGAAAAAATTGCAAAAGATTTAGGTAAACCAACACCTGAGGTTATCTTAAAGGGAAAAAGCATTCAATTAAACGAAAAACAATCTTCCATTTTAAGAGACGTGCTCATGCATTGTTTTAGAAATTCTCTCGACCATGGGATTGAATCTCCAGACCAACGAAAAAGTAAAGGATTAAATGAAAGAGGACAAATTAATTTAACCGTACTAGATAATAATGGCGTGGTTGAGCTTCACCTCTATGATGATGGTCAAGGATTGAATTTAAATAAATTAAGAGAGATTGGTATTAAAAATAAAATATTTAAGGCCAGTGATAATCTCGATGATAATCAAATTGCTAATATAATCTTTTCATCTGGTATCTCAACTGCATCCAAGGTTACTGACATTTCAGGACGTGGAGTAGGATTAGATGCTGTAAGAGATTTTCTAAAGCGTAGTGAAGGTAGCATTGATGTAGTATTTACTTCTGATAAAAAAAGAGAAGGTCTTAGAAATTTTAAATTCGTAATTAAATTAAAGTAAATTTTATAAAGGGGTTTATATATGAGTAAACATAAGACTAATAAAAATAATGAAGTAAAAAAAATATTAATCATTGATGATTCAAATGAAGTTAGAAATAGTATAAAAGAAGCATTAAATGGAAAAAATTTGCTCCTTAAAGAAGCAATTGATGGAGAAAGTGGACAAAAATTAATATTAGAAAATCAAGATGCTAATCTTTTTATTATTGATTATCATATGCCCGGATATAATGGTCTTGAACTAACAAAACTAATAAGAGAACATCCAAAGATGAAAGAGACGCCCGTTATTATTTACACTACTGAAACAAGTAGTGAAATGAGATCAAAAGCAAGAAAATTTAAAAAGGTTTTGTGGTTATTAAAACCAATGCATGCTGATTCTTTTACAGAAACCGTAATGAATATCGTGAATGGAGAGAGGAAAGTCAGAAATCAGAAATTTGCAGCATAGATCAAACATCACTCTCCACAATTTACATTTCAGAAGTTTTTAGGAGTGATAAAAAAAATGAAAAACAATGAATTAGAATACGTCCCTTTTTTTAATGAATGCCAATTTTTTATAATAAAATTATTTAATATTTATTTTAAAACTGTTGGATTAATTTCAAGTATCAATCATTCGACATTATTAACTGATAATATGACTAATAAACAAATGACCCTTGTATCACTGACATCTTTAAATCTGGATGTTTTCTTTAAATTTATTTACGATAAGCATGACATAGAAGAATTAGTTAGAGCACTAATCATCAAACAATACAACACATCTAATATTGGAATAATACCCTCATCGAAAATAGATGACTGTACAAAAGAATTTTGTAATCTTACAATAGGAAAATTTAAAAATTTTATAGAGACTGTAGCATGTGGACACCTAAGAATCAATATTCCTATTAATGTCTGTAGTGCCAATATTGATATGCAAACTGCAAGTGGATTTAAAAATAAGCATCAACATTTTTATTGGAAAATAATGATTGGTAAATTGAAATTTATCTGCGGAATGGATATCTACTTAAATGACAGTGTTGATTTGAAATTATTGAATAAATTAAAATTAACATCTCAAGATGATGGTTTTATAGAAATTTTGTAAAAATAATAAAAATAGTAAATCAATATACTCAAGTTATTCTTAAATTAATCCGATAATTCTATGGATTGTAAAGATGAAATTAGTTTTATAATTTTAAATGATGTTTAAGTGAGATCATTTTTTTTGCAAACTGGTCTTATATAATTATTCCTATAATATTAATTATAGGAAGTATTTTAAACGTAACTTATTGATATATATAAAATCATTGTTTTTAATGATTTTTTTAGTAACTTTTTTAAAATTGGAGGGTTGATTGTGAGGCATATATATTCACAACTTTTTTTACATCGATTAGTTCTTATTTTTTTTCTATTCGTACTTGTCAGTATAGACAGTATCTGCGCAGAAGAAAAAAATTCATCTAGTTCAAAAGTAAAAATTTGGATGCTTGAATGGCGTGGTGAAACTGATGCAGAAAAAGGATTTAAAGATGTACTATTAAAGTCGGATAAAAAATTTGAATTAGTAGAATTGGATTTTAAACAAAAAACTGATGATCTTGTTAATTTGTTACGTGAAGATTTTTTAGCTAAGGCAGAAAAATTTGATTATGTTTACACCTATGGTTCAACCATTACTGCTAGAGTGAAAAATGCTATTCCCAATAACAATATTAGGCATATCGCAACCATTGTTACTGATCCCATTGCTTTGGCCCTAACTACAGATCTTAAGAGTTCTGGGATAAATAAAATTGTTGCTAAACATGTTGTTGATTTAGAGACTCAAATAATTAACGCTTCTAAATTAATTAAAATTAAAAAGTTGGGTTTTATTTTTAATCCAAAAGAGATTAATTCTAATTTTGTAAGAGAAAATATGCAAAAGATTGCAGAAAAACATGGCCTTACTTTAGTTGATATTCCAGTAAGACCAGACGTAGAAGGTTTAAATATTGCAATAAGTGCAATTAAAAATAAACAATATATTATTGATTCACTATATTTACCTCCTGATACATTTTTAACAGTTAACATGGATATAATTACAGCTACTGTTACTAAAGAACTTAAAATTCCAGTAATCGCCGCCATCGAAGATCAGCTTAAAAAAGGCGCACTACTTGGAACTGTCTCCTCCTATAAAGTGATAGGAGAGGCACTAGCAAAAGAAGTGTTAAAAGATATCGAACAAAATAATAAAAAAAGAGATGTTCCAGTTATTTTAGATCCAAATCCTGAATTTAAAATAAATGAACAAATCATCAAGATATTAGGAATAAATGTTCCTGGAGAGCTACAAAAACATTTAAAAGATTACAAATAAACTCATTTCTTTTTTATGTTATTTTTTCTTAGTAATAATCATTGCCCGTACTTCCGATGAGATATTTTGTGGCCAAAGAAATTCATCTTGTTCATTAAATACAACAAACTCCATCTTAGCACAATTATCATCTGGACATAAAAACTTAAGTATTTTATCGCTATTTTTTAGAAGAATATTTTCATTTGTATTTGAAAAACCTAATGTTTTAACATCATTTATTAATGTATCTATTTTACTGTTGAAGATAGTATCACATAGCTCATTTTTTTTGTTATAGAGGAAGAAATATCCATTAGATAATTTTAAAATATTAGAAAAATTCTTTTTGGAATTTCGATGGATACTTTTCATATTTTTAGGTTCATTATAAAATATACTAATTTTAGGTGTTACCGATGTTATTAATTTTCCACCTGGTTTTAAAATTTTCATAGCTCCACTAATTGCCTCTTTTGTGAAAGAAACAGAGTAATCAACATTTTCAAAGATACAATAATCATAGCTGTTTTCTTTTAATTTAGAAATTTTTCTTATATCAAGATTCATATCAGGACGCTTGGATAAACCTTCATTATCATCTTTTGCTATATAGTTTATTAAAAAATAATTATACTTATTGTTTCCATATACTTTTTGAGCGTAGTTATCTGTATCGAAAAATTTTCCTCTACCAGAACCAACAATTACAATTTTAGGTTTTTTTTGCTGATCCATACATTTTAAATAGGAATCTTCATCTTTAAAATTTGAATTGTCTTTTACCCCACCCTTTTGCAGGTATATTTCAAGTTGGTTATCTTTAGGATTGAGGTTTTTATCAGATGCCAAGCAAACTAATATAAGTGATATAGTTATGATAAAGTTAACCAGAACTGAAATTAAAGCAAAATAAATAATGTTTTTAATTAATAGTTTCATTTTTTTTCCATTTTTTGTTTTTTTAATTTAATTTTAAACCCATATATGAGAGAATAAAATAAATAAATACATACATGAAATGAAAAGTATATAGTATAGAGGAATTGTTCGTATGGAATATAAAATTTTATTAGTTGATGATGAACCCGAGATAATTAATATTGTTACTGATCTTCTTAAAGATAATTTTCCTTGTGAAATTGTTATTGCCAATAATGGTATTGATGCTTTCTACATCTCAATAGAAAAGGTTTTTGATCTTATTATTACTGATTTTCGTATGTCAGAATCATCAGGAAGTGAATTTATTAATGAATTAAGAGAAGGCAGATGGGCCAGTTATCAAACCCCAGTAATATTCTTTACTGGATATGTCGACGATGCTAAGTCCGCACTTTCCTCCTCTGATAACATCTTTTTTGTTGATAAAACAAAATGCAATGATGAACTAGTTTCAACCACAAAGACTATTTTAAATTATTTTTCCTTGCGTTCAGCATAATACTAAAATACTCAATCAATAACCATATCTTCATTGTCACCTTTATCTTTGCCTATATCATCCATATTTGTATCATTTATTAATTCAGCATCTGTAGCATCTCTAACATCGGTAATTGCAGAGGCATCTAGACCTTCATTTACATCAAATGCTACATCTACATTTTCTTGGCCATCACTACTATCAGCCTCTTTATTCATTTGCTCTAAAAATTGTATAAATGATTCATCTACAATTGAATTACCATCTTTGGTGTCGTATACAAAATTTGATTTATCCTCTAGATATTTATCAACTGATACAAACACCCACTGATTTTTCTTAATTGTACTAGCAATTGCTACTAACTTTCCATTTTTATCAAATTTACCTAATTTCATTCCTATAAATAATGGTTGTTTAAATACCAATTCAACCTCTTTTTCATAGCTCACTTTTTCTCCAAGTCCTGCACCAATCTTTAATATTTCTTTGGCGGCAAATTCTGCACTTAAACTCTCTCCTGCGGAATTTTTAAAAATAAAACGAGCACCACTGGCCCAAAGTCCTTGAATTACCATTTGTTTTTTTTGCAATTCCTGTTGGCAATCAGCGGACATTTTATTTATGTGACTTTTTAAAGCAAAGTAATCAAATGATACAATTTTGGGGTCTTCTACTTTCATAGTTACAGATTTACCAATATGAAACTCAGCTCCTGCTTTGACATCAAATCCTTGTACTGATAAATCAAAATTTCCATATGCTTTTATTTCAAATGAAGTTGTTATAGATGGAAGTGCAGTTGCTCCCACACTAAGAAGACCCTCTTTAATTGCTTTTTCAAGGAGAGGGAAACATGATCCTTCATGATCTGATGGTGGCATAACAGTAGGATCTTTTACATCACCAAAAACTATCGAACCTGGAGCGTAGTTTTCCACTGGTAATGTGAATGGAAGATATTTGTAATTTTGTACATACTTGTAGTACTGAGTAAGTGGATTGTTACATCCAAAAGTTAAGAATGCTAAAGTTGAAATTGTCAGGATGTTTGTTAGGATGCCGAAACATTTTTTCATCTTAATTCCTCCGAAATTAGTAATGTTATTTTTAATCCATTTGCAGGGACTACTAGTTAATATCGGTGATTTAACTTATTAATTAATGTTTCTATAAGAATTTTTTACATGATTTTCAATTCTGCTGTCGGTTTGATGAATATCCGAAATGATTAAGGGGCAGGAAGACGAGGCGAGATTACTTATTTCTTATTGAAATTTAAGATCTGATCCTTCTACTTTGATGTTTTTAAAACCAGCAGATTCAATTATTTTTTTTACAAATTGCACCTTATCAGTTGGAACAAGCAATACTTCTATTTCATCTGGATAAACTGCATTTTCAACTAAAATTTCACCATCGATAGAAGATCCTTCAGCCTTCTTTTTTTTGTGATCCTCACGCAATTTTATTCCTACAACAACAGGAAATGGTTTTAAAATAATTTCTTTTTCAGAGTCTTCTAGTTTTTTCCAATTATCCAAACGCATTTTTTGTATTTTGCTATCATCTCCTTTTTTGTTAGGATCCCAAGCAAATTTCTTTGCTTGAGCATATCCGATAGCATCATCTAGAGCTTCTGATGAATCCATTTTCCTTCTTAAATTAACTGTTGAAATATATTTAAGATTAACACCCTTTTCTTTACTAGAAAATTCTATTATATCTTTGAAGTCATTTTCTTTTATCTTTTTCTCATCCAAAGGTTTTCCACTATCTTGATTCTCACATTTTTCTTTTTTAAAGATACCAGTAATTCCGTCACCCAATTCACCTGAGAATGGAATTTTTCCTTGCTCATACAACGTTCCTGTTGGATAGAGAGTTCCTGATTTATTACCAAATTTTGTAAATATTAAAAGAATTGCAGAGGTAGTACCGTGGGCCAAATCGGAATTATGAAGATTATATTTTTTTTGTTTTAATTTATCTTCATTATCAAGATTCTCCATTAAATTTGTGAGTCTACTTCTCATTTTCTCTTTATAAAGTTCACTCTTTGTTTTTTTCTTTGGAGTATTTTCAGTGTTAGGATTAGAACTTTCTTTGGCCGCAAAAAGAGTACTGATGGTGGCCAGATAGATGCAAACACTCATAATGGTAACAACAATATTGAAATTGCTGAAAATCTTAAAATTCATAAATATCCCTCCGAAAAGTGCGTAAAGTGCAGTCCTTCTCTTTCTACTATTATTATTAATTATTGAGCATTTAATATTCCAACAACTTTAGCTGTAAATTGTTGATTGCATTTTTGGATATTCTCAACACTATTCTGACCTAAAATCGTGCAACAGTTTGTACCATTAACTGTTCCTGCGAATAAACATCTTTGGGCCACCACTTGCATTGAAGCACATAGAGCGGGATTGCTAACACAAGCACTATTTATATTAGTACCTGTATTGCCATTGCCATTGCCGAAAACTCTTTTTTGTGTTGGTGTAAGAGTATTATTAGAGCTTGATAATTGATCAGTAGATGCAGATGAGGTAGAAGAAGTAGCAGCAGAACCAGAACCTTTACTACCTTGATTGCTTCCTCCAACACATCCAACAAGTATTGATAAAGTAAAAAGTAAAAATAGAATATAAGTTTTTTTTAGTAAACACATACTTATTAACTCTCCTTTTTATCACTCTTGTTTTTTACTGCGTCCATTGCCAAATTAACTGCACTTGAAAGCTCTTTAAAAAAATCATACTTTCTAAATTTTAACTCTTCTGGGACTTCACCATTTTTGGCAATTCTTTGAAAATATCCAACAGTTTTCACTATAGGGCCTGCCAATTTATGGGATATATATATTGAAACAAGTGATCCTAGAATAATTGCAATGATAGATGCAGCTATCACCCATGGAAAGTAGATAGAATTTTCTTGGGCATTAATTAGTCCAAAGAAAGGATGTGCTTCTGAAAGGCCAGCACTCAAAGCAATTGTTCTCATTTGTTCAAAAGCAATTTTCACTGTAATTAAAAAAGTTGCTACACAAGTGATAATCATTAAAGTTTGAACTGCTATCAAAATTAATTGAAATTTAGGGTAGATAAGATAATTTTTTACATGCCTCATTTTTTTCTCCAATTCATTTTTTATTTTATTTCATTTTTTTTGTTTTATTAATTAGTCTATTTTGGTGGCGAATAGGAAATTAAACAACCAACTTCTTTATTTATCCATACCCCTAACCCATTTGCTATATGTTCTGCTGCTTGCGAAGACATAAATGTTATAACAAGTGATGCTCCTATACTGGATGCAAGGAGTGCTGTTTTGTAGCAGTCAGATATTGCTTGAAATGCCATTTGTTTTTCGAGATCTCCTCCTACTTGAGTGCACATCCATGATTCAACTACAACTATATTTTTTTGTCCTTCGGTAGTAAGTTTTGTTCTAGGTGCGTTTGGATTAAAAAAGAAACCTTCAGGGCTTTCGTACACCATTATATTTGGTGCATGAATAATTATTTCATAATCTGAAGTAGTTCCAGCACAATTTCCCCCTGCAACTAATGGTCTAAATCCAACGTTTAAAAATGGGGGATAAATTACAACAAATCTTTGAGTCTCAGCAGTAGTAGCAGTAGCAGTAGAAGTAAAAGTAAATAAATTAGCAACAAGAACGCAGAAGAAAAGCATTAAAAAAAAGTTTCTACTAATCTTCATTTTCATTTCGATTTTCTTAGTAACCATCATTGTTTTTCTCCTTTAAAAATTAACTAGCATATTTAGTTATTGTTAGTATTATTTGATAATCAAAAAAAAAATTGATCATCATTCATTATTACTGATTATCAATCATCACACATTCCAAAGATATATTTCGACATATATGTTTTTTACTTTAATTATAAAATAAGGTGGTAATTAAGATGTTTTGTGGTTTTGAATATTTAGATGAAAATTATTATACAAAAAAAATATATAAAAAACGAATCACTCTACTATTATAGGTGACATCGTTATTCGCTGTTATTTCTACAAAAGTTTTATGCTCAAATGATTTACTTGGATAACATTGAGAATGGGTAGGGATTAAAAAATAATCGAATATTATACTCACCTCCAGTATCAGAATCACCTTCTCCATTTTTAAGTTTTACACCCATAAAACCAAATGTAATCTTATAAATAACTTCACATCTTCCATTGACTTCAATTTGCCATCCTTTATTGTAGGGGATAGAAAAAAATAACATCTTTTCATTTTCACTCTCAGATTTAGCTTTAGCACCTGCAATCTTTATCTTCCCTACTATTTGATTGTTATCGTATGACGATATTGATAATGGTTGCAATTGATTTTGATTATCTGTTGATGATTTGATCATATTTTCTGCAATAACATATTTTGAATTTAAAAGTTCTACTCTCTTTTCTGGAGTAAGTTTTAAAAAATCACTCTCTAAAATAAAGTTGTTAATAGGATAGGTAAAAGCGATTGGAAGTGCATTTTTATTTAAATAAATATGAATATTTCCTATTTGTTTTACAAATTGAAATTGCTTATTCAAAGCGAGAAGTTTTTTATCTACAGTATCCAAGCTTAAATAATATTTTACTCCCACAAAATCATTTAAGGCAAAATTTTTAAAACTATCCAAAACCACGCCATTAGGGCCAAGCGATTCTTTTAGGGCCGCTCTAAATGATAGGTAGGAATCTTCATTAAAGGAGAAGTAGGATTTTACTCCCTTATAATTTTGAAAAAAGGAATCATTTAGAGATCCTGAGTGGAAGTTTTTTTCTACTCTAAAAAAACCTTTATCGATGGAATTAATATATTTTAGAGCTTCTTTTGTATAGTCAAGATAACTTTGATCGCTCTTTTCATAGGTATCTCGATGTAATCGATGACGATTTTTATTAACAGTTATATCTGCAAATCTTGTAAGCTCAAAAATCATTAGAAGAAAAACAAAATATTTTAGCTTCTTTGTAAAAAAGAAAAGTAAAAGTGCATACAAGAAGAGAATGCCAATATCATAATAAAGAACTTTCGTATTAATGATAGCAGACAAAGAAGGACTATAAAATTTTGCAATAAGAAGAAAAGTAATTAAAAAAGTCACAGTAAGAAGTAAAACTTTTTTTGAAAGATATTTATGTACTTCAATTAAACTTAATGCCTCAAATGCTATAAAGATTAAAATAATATTAATCCAAGTTGTATAACGATAATAATCACCAGCAAAAAAATTACTTACATATCTAAAATATGGAAATAGAACATAGAGTAGACAAAGCAGTAGTAGACCAAGATATTTGGATCTAAAAATAGAGGTAGATCTAAAAACAAAAATTTGGGGAATTAAAATTAGAGTTAACAATCCTGAGTAAAAAGCAGGAGCTTCCATATAATTTGAATAACCTTTGTAAGAAAAGGTACTGGTTCCTAAAATATCATTAGAAAATAGGCGTAAAAAAGGAGTAGCAATTTCTAAGAAAGATCCGATGTTAAAAATTGAGTAAACAATAAACTTACTACTTTGTGAAAGGTCTCCGCTTACTCTGGTACTAGATAGCAGTGAATAGAGTTGAGGAATAAAAATTGCTGAACTTAAAATAATTGCAGCAATATAAATTTTTATTAAATTAAAAGAATAGCGCCAGAATGAGTTATACAAGCGTGAACTTGCATAAAACAGGAGTAAAAATGAGTATAAAATTAATATGAATGTATCGTTAATTGCAATATAAAATATACTCAAAAGAAGAGGCCATTTTTTACCTCTAAGAAAAAATAGTTCAAAGGAGTAGAGAAGTAAAATTAAATAAATGGGCATGTTAATAAAAAAAGGCCATTGAGAGCGTAAAATCATTGGAGCAGAAAAAGCAAAGGTAATGGCCGCCAGAACGGCCGCGTACTTTTTAATTTTAAAAAGCCGCAGATAGAGATAGAATAGATTTCCCGCCAGTAAAATCTTTATTATCTGAATGTAAACCAAGTAGTATGCGGCCAACTCTTTTTTGATTAAAAAAAGCGGCCAATGAAAAATATCAGTAACATAATATCCCCAGATGTTTTGGCCTAAACCAATATTAAAAGTCCATCTAGGAAAACCATCAGATCTAATATAATCAGAGATAAGTGCTATAGTTGGAATGGTCTCATGGTAGCTATCAATTCCACAATCTAAGTATGCAAGCAAAAAATGATCGAAGATAAAGGCGCGATAAACATAGATACTCATCGCTAGCAATATGAATGTAAGAAGGATCTGCTGATGATTAAACTTTATTCTTTTATGCACACGAAACAGGAATTCCAAGTGTTAATATTTAAATCACGCTCTGTTGAAAATTCATGAGCGGAGAGAAGCTTAAAACCAACTTCATCTAAATAATTTTCTATCTCTGGTAAAAATAGATATCTCATCTTATGAAGCTCTTTTAATTCATTAATTTGTTTACTTAATTTATCTTTGATAATTAAGGTGTAATTAACATCAACTACATTTTCATTAACTTTAAGTTCTGGTGTAGTCATTCTCCAAATAACATTATTATTATCCTCCACCCTCTTAATTCGTGCCTCTGGTTGTTGATTTAAAACTGCAGGCCCATACCAGGAATCAAAGATAAAAATACCACCCTCTTTAAGCGCTCGATATGCTTGTCTAAAAAAAGTTAATAGTTGAGAGTTGGATGTAAAGTAGTTACTAACATGAAATAGTGAAATCACACTATCAAATGAGGTGTTTGTAAGTTCCATATTAGAAAAAGAAAAACTACAAATATCTGCAAGTTTAAATCTAATATTTTCTAAAAACAAAGGATCACTTTTTTGTTTATTTAGAGCACATTCAATCATTGATTTGGAAGCATCTACTCCAGTTATTTTAAATCCTAATTTTGAGAGTTCAAAATCATGGTTGCCACTACCACATCCTAAATTAAGAAGATGCTCTACTCTTTTACAAGGAGAATATTTATCTATTAATCCCTTGATATACTTTGCCTCGTTGGCATAATCTTTTTCTCGATATAAAAGATTATAATAGTAAGCATACTCTTTAAAAACGCCACTACTATCATTAACCATTTCTGCATTCATTTAATACTTCCTTTAAGTTTTTAACTACAATTTGCATCTTTTCTTCATTTAATGATAATCCACTTGGAATATAAAATCCCTTCTCCGCCAACATCTCAGCGACAGGATACTGCTCATTTGAATTTGAAAATAATCCCATTTTCTTAAAGACTGGCTGTAAATGCATTGGATAGAAAAATGGCCTAGTACCAATTTTTCTCGCTGATAATTTTTTCATAACATCAGATGCATTGAATTCACCATTAATGACAATTCCAAAAACCCAATAGATATTTTTTGCATACTCTTTTTCTGGGGCCGGCAATTGAATGATTTTTGCATCTGAGGATACATCAGATAATAATTGATGATAAAAATTTCCAATAAAATATTTTTTTTGAACAAACTCATCCAATCGCTCTATTTGGGCCACTCCCAGTGCTGCTTGCAGATTTGTCATTCGATAATTCCATCCCATCTCCTCATGAACAAATCTTTTGCCCTCTTGAAAACATAAATTTCTAAGTGATCTACAACGCTCGGCCAATCTTCCATCGTTGGTTAATAGCATTCCACCCTCTCCTGTTGTAATATGTTTATTTGGGTAGAAACTAAAACAACTTATGTCACCAAAACTTCCACAAGGTTTTCCCTTATATGTCTGACCAATTAACTCTGCAGCGTCTTCAATAATTTTTAAATTATGTTTGCGCGCTAGATTTAAAATAGGATCCATATCACAAGGAAGTCCATAAATATGAACAACCATGATGGCCTTTGTTTTAGAGGTAATTTTACTCTCAATTTGCTCAACATTCATATTCCAAGTATCAATATATGAATCAACTAATACTGGAGTAGCACCCGAGTTCAAAATAGCATTTGCACATGAGATAATTGTAAAGGTAGGCATGATTACTTCATCTCCTTTACCAATTTCTAACGCTCTCACCGCAATATCCAAGGCACCACTGCCATTGGCCACCGCAATTCCATATTCACGATTCACTCTTTTAGCAAGAAGCAGCTCTAATTCTTTTACATAGGGCCCTTCAGAGGAGATCCATCCACTGTTAATGCATTCGATTAGATATTCCTTCTCTCTTCCACTAAGAATTGGTTCATTTACTGCGATAGGAATCATATGATGTCCTTTTATATCCTTTAATAAATTTTTGTTCCCATTTATTTTTTTGTCTTATATACTTTTTTAAAATAGTACATACAGGTTAGTCAAAGTATAAAAATTTATTTAATTTATTTATGATTGAATTTATCAAAGATAATGATAGTGATGACGAACAAATAATTGCTATCATCGTGCGCGGTTCATACAATGATGAAGGTGCGAAGTTCTTTACCCCTAATTCCTTCTCTCAACAACTAGGATATCTCTCAAGGCCGAAAGGTTATTTAGTTAAACCTCATATTCACAATCTAGTAATACGAGAAGTAAGTTATACCCAAGAGGTTTTAGTAGTAAAAAGTGGGATAATTAAAGTAAATTTATTTAATCGAAAGAAAGAATTTATAAAAGCAGTTATTTTAAATCCCCCTGATTTAATTTTGTTGGCCAGTGGTGGACATGGCATTGAGTTTCTTGAAGCAAGTGAATTAATCGAAATCAAACAAGGCCCATACATATCACCACAAGAGGATAAGGAAATTTTCTCTTAAATTAAAAATTAAAAATTAAAAATTAAAAATTAAAAAAAGCATGAGTACCATTTCAGTAATATTACCAACTCTAAATGAATCACAAAATATAATTACCCTCATTAAAGAGATTGAAGATCAACTGACAAGTCGTAATCGTTCATTTGAGATAATCGTAGTCGATGATGATTCAAAAGATTTGACTTGGAAAATTGTAGAAGATTATTCGAATTCAAAATCCAATTCTTCACCATCTATAAAAGTTATTAGAAGAATTAATGAGCGTGGTCTCACTAGCGCTTTAAATAAGGGAATCTCTAGTGCCAATGGGGAAATAGTTATATGGATGGATTGTGATCTCTCTCATCCACCATCAATCATTAACCAACTAATAGATGGAGTTAATGATCATAAAAACGTTGATGGAGTGGTCGCCTCTAGATATGTCAGTGGAGGAAGTGATGCCAGAAAGGGCCAATACCATTTTCAAAAATTTTTAAGCTTTACTCTTTATGTACTCTCAAAATGGTTTTTACATATAAAAGTTAAAGATATTACCAGTGGCTATTTAGCAATTAAGCGACAAGCTTTAATTGATATAGGTTTGCTTGATGGTGATTATGGAGAATATTTTATAGATATGCTCTGTAAGCTTGCAAAGAAAAATTTTTACATCGTTGAGATTCCGTACACATTTAAAAATAGAGTGCTTGGAGAATCGAAGACTGCTACAAATTTCAAAGGATATATTGTTAGAGGGAAAAAATATTTAAAGATGATCTATAAGTATGCTTAAAAACTATTAGAAAAAACTTCGATTACCTTCAGCTGTATAAATACCCTCTTCAATAAATGTATTTATCCTGGTACTTGCAGGAATTCTTTCAAAAACTGCTCTAGCAATTCTTCCAAGTTCATCATAGTCAAGTGAAGCTATCGTATGATTTACAACTAGAACTCCGCTATCATCTACTAAATCAAAATATTGATAAATGGAAACAACTTTTGTCATCAATGTATAATTAGTATCAACTTGTTCTGCGATATTAATTCGAGCAGCAGGACCAAACTCAGGATTTATGGCCGAATTAATGGCCGCTACAATGGTTGCATCGATGGTATTTTTTTCAGGTTTTTCAAGTGTAGATTCTTTAAGTTGATATTCAACAACTGCATCCTTTATTACAGGAATACGTTTCGAAAAACGTAAATTGTTTTTACCATAAACTGGATCTAGAACAGCAATGCCTTTATTTGTAGCAGCTGCATAAGCAGCATCAATCATAACATCTACACTAAATTTATTTGCTTTTACTTTTGGAATTATAAAGACAAGTTTAGTTATGCTCAAACGATCACCAGGAGCATCCATGATTCCAAGCTTATCAATTTTCTGCATAAGAACATTGAATTTTTTATAATACTCTGGCAACTCTTCTTTATATACAAAATCTATATAACCTTGAACATCCCCACGATTTAACACAACAGGATCAAGAGTGAAATATGGTTTTTCTTCGTGGAAAACCATATTAACATCCATATTAGTTTTAATATTTTTAGCTGTGAAATCTTTTAACTGAGGTAAATTTTCAGTTGAAGCTGAAGCTGGATTTAAAGTTAAAGTTGCGGCCAAAGAAATTAGAAATAAAAATAAAATTGCACGATTAAAAAAAATAAAATGCTTAGTCATAATTCTCTCCTTGTTTTGAAATGACTGATTTTCATAATTTAAAATGTATTTTTATGAATGTCATGAAAATTTGAAATTTATTTTCTTACATTTAATTGTGATGCTTGCGCAGAATTTATTTTCTTGATATCAATTTATAAACACGAAGGAGGTTCTAATAATGAATAATCATGTTTCATTAATATTAATATCTATATTTTCTTTATTCTCTTTATTCTCATTATTCTTATTACCTGACGTTAACACTCTAGTATATGCAAATGAAAAATCAAACGAAGCATTCTATGGTTTTTCCGAGAAAGCTATTTACTGGCAAACTCCCTCGAGAGAAGATGGTTGGCCACAAGATATATCATATCAATTACAAGCAGATGCATACACATATCTTCGATATGAGATATTTGATATTAATGGTGATGGTTTGCCAGATCGTTTAGCAGTACCATCTGAAAATGCTAGCAAAGTAGATTATTGGTGGGTTTATCTAAATACAGGGAATGGATTTACTAATGATAAAATTAAATGGAATGCTCCTAGAGTGAAAAATGAAGATTTTCAAGTTATCAGAGCTAACTACAATGCATCTGCCGCTTATGGAACTTTTTATGATTTAATCGATATGGATGGTGATGGTAAGGCAGATCGAGTAGCATATAAAGATTGGGTGGCCGGAGGAGATACTTTGCTAGTGTATCTTAATACTGGAAGTGGTTTTGCTCAAACTCCAATTTCTTGGGCATCACCACTTATTGATTTTGGATGGATGCAATTTCCAACAAACAAGGTTAATCAAAATGTATACAGAACTATTATAGATATGAACAAAGATAGAAAACCAGATAGAGTAGAGGTAGGAAATTCTACCTTTAAAGGTGAGGAATTTAGAGTCTCTTTAAATACTGGTAGTTCATTTTCATTAGTACCAATCTCTTGGTATACTCCTGAAGTACCGATGAATTCGTGGGATCAAATTATCACAGATGTGCAATCACAAAATGGTGTAGTAAGACAAACAATAATAGATATGAATGGTGATGGTCTTCCTGATCGAGTAACAGCTTCCGCTAATTTGAGAGGAAATTTATTAGTCTACTTAAATAACGGAAATGGATTTGACTCTGTTCCTTTGGATTGGAATAATCCTGTTGAAGACTCGAACACAAATCAAGGTGTGATAAATTTCGATAATAATGGAAATATCACAGAGCTCATCGATATGAATGGTGATGGTTTACCAGACAAAGTATCTGCTGTCTCTACCAACTCCCGAGGGAATAAATTTTTAAAAGTATATTTAAACAATGGTGAAGGTTTCAATAAAACTGCAATCTATTGGTCTACTCCTGTAGTTAACAAGGATTGGTATCAATACCCTACTCTGACGAGTTCTACAGGGATTTATGCTACTATCATTGATATGAATGGAGATGGACGTCCAGATAGAGTAACCGCCGAAGCACATAGACCAACAGGTAAGGGGTGGCTTAAAGTTTATTTAAATATGGCGCCTAAACCAACAAAAAACATGAAAATAAAAAAATAAAAAAATAAAAAAAAATAAAACATATTTTATCAGGAGGGGTATTTATGAATTTTCTGAAATTGCATTATTATTTTCTTTTATCGTTCATAGTCTTTAACTTTAACTTAAACTTTAACTTTAATCCCACATTGGCCAATAATGAAACCAAAGAAGTTAGTGATGGAAAACTTAATAGCACTGTTAACGTCTTATCATACTCCGGAACTTTTAATTATAAGTATGAGATAAATACAGTTTCTGGACGAGGATCTTTAACCCCAGAAATTATATTAACATACAATAGTGGAAGAGTAGGTGGCCCATTTGGGAAGGGTTTTGATTTAGAGATGGGTGCTATTCACAGATCAACTAAATGGGGAGTTCCTAAATATAATGATCAAGATATATTTGAACTTGATTTAAAAAACACATCATATACTCTCAGTTTAGGAAACGATGGTTATTATTACTGCAAACTAGAGGGAGCATTTTTTCGCTTAAAACGATTATCTCAAAATGATGGTGGGATAAATGGCTGGATATTAGAATCCAAAGATGGATTAAAATATATTTTTGGAGACACTACAAATAGCAGAATAGGTGTCACTGAAAAAAATATCTACCAGTGGAATATAAGACAAATAGTAGATGCCACTGGAAATAATCGTATTGATTTTAATTACCTTAAAGATAAAAATCATAATTATCTTGAAAGTATTGTCTATAATGGTGGGAAAAGCAGAATCAATTTTTATTTTGAAAATAGAAGTGATCAAATATCGAGCGGAGAAATTGGCGCTGTTGTAAACATTAGAAAAAGACTTCAAAAAATAGTTACCTTAAATGCCGACACTCCAATAATGGAGTATTCATTTGTGTATGCAAGTCCAACCGAAAGAACTCTCTCTCTTTTAAGTAGGATCACTCGTAAAAGTTTAATAAGTGGAGAAGTAAAGCAAGATGCCTCTTTCTATTACTCAGGAAGTGAAAATGGATATTTGATGACAAAAATATTTAATGAGCTCAATGGATTAACGGAGATTGAATATGCCAATTCCTTTGAAAATAAAAACATAAACAAAAATAACAACAATCTTCCTTATGTTTTTTATACAGTAAAAAAACTCACCACCTACGCTAGTATAAATAAGAATAGAAAATCAGAATCAGCGAACACACCAATTATTAATTATTTTGATTTTGACGAAGGTGCATATGATGTCTACGCTCGAGAATTTAGAGGATTTGCAAAAGTCTCAAGCTCTAGCAATAATAATCAAATAAAAACCATAACCTATTTTCACAATAAAGATAATTTCTTTCAAGGTAAAGTAAAGCTTCAAGAAAAATATGACAGCAATGGACTCTTTGAAAAAACTGAGAATGAGTATCTGAAAAATAAACTTGGAAATAGTAGAGTTTTTGTATCTCTATCTAATTCGCATACTACCTCCTTTGATAAAGGAAATCCTTATTTAATAAGTTCAACAAGGCATGAATATGATTCATTTGGAAATGAAGTATTGTTACACGAGAGTGCTGGATCACTTGTGCGAATAACTAAAAAGCAATACTTAAATCGAATGGATAAGTGGATTATTGGTCTTCCTACTCGTATTGAAATAATTTCTGATCCAGAACAAAAGCAATCGAAGTTCACTCAGCGTATTGAAGAATTTCGCTATTCAGATAGCGGAAAACCAATATATCAAGCAATAATTTTAAATAATTCAAGTAATCTGAAAACTATAGCAACTTATATGAAATATGATGAGTATGGAAATATAATAGAAAAGAAAAATGCCAATGGAGGAATCACCACATATACATATGATCTAAATAAATTGCTTCCTATTAAAAACAGCAATCCATTAAATCAATCTACTTTGATTGAATATGATAACACTCTTCATTTAATAAAAAGAGTTCTCTCTCCTGATCAAAGTGAAGAACGCTTTTTCTATGATGGTTTTAGTAGAATTATTAGAAAAGAGAAGCTAGTAAATGCAGTATTAGAGAGATGGGAGCAAATTACTTACACAACTAATAGTAACGAGATCTCCGTTTCCGTGTTGGCCAACAATGGATATTTCGAGAAAGTATTCTATGATGGAATGGGAAGAGAGATTCAAAGACAAACCAAAGGTTACAATAATAGAGAAATAAATAGTTATACAAAATATATTGGCAACAAATTAATGGCCAAGTCTATTCCAGAGTATCAGACACAGTTGCAGTTACAACAACAGATAGCATATACTTATTATCAATATGATGAACGTGATCGAGTCGTGGGAATTATTAATCCTAAAGGATTAAAGACTGAAATTTCTTATGAGCAATTGAGCAAAACAATCAGCAGTGGGAATAAAATTAGACGTGAAAAGTATGATGAGTGGTCTAGAATTACAGAGATAACCGCCATCTCCAATGATCTTAGCAAAGAGATTACTACCAAGTATGAGTATAATATTTTTAATAATCTAATTAAAACTATAGATCCAAATAACAATATTATCTCTATCGAGTATGATCAAGCGGGAAGAAAGGTGGCCATGCAAGATCCAGATATGGGTAATTGGTATTATGTTTACGATGCAAATGGAAATCTTATCTCACAAAAAGATAATAAGGGACAGCTTGTAAATATTAAATATGATCCTCTTGATCGAATTGTTCAAAAAGAGATGTATAGTAAAGAAAATATCGATGAAAGAATAGTTTATTTATATAGTAACAAACTAATTGATCCCTCTCAAATTATTACTACTAAATATGCAAACAATGTAAACAATGCAAATGAAGAGATTGTTTTTCAAATAAATAAAAATTTTCAATACAACAATCTCAATCTTCTTGGAAAAATTGATATTTCCATAAATGATTATAGTGAAACAAAATATGAGGATAATTTTACTATCGCCATTTTTTATGATGAATTCGCAAGGATTAAAAGAGTAAAGTACCCAAATAATTTTGGATTTACTTATAACTACAGTTATCCAAACACCAAAGCTCCTAATGGATTAATTGCAAGTATCGAAACTTTAGATGGAAAACCAGTATGGAAATCATTTGATTTTAGTGCTCTCGGACACCCTACTGAGATGCAAATGGGCAATGGGGCCAAAACAAAGTATGAATTCGATCCACTCTCTTCTGAGATAAAATCTATTTTTACTAAATCAGCTAATCAACATGCTATTCAACAAATGAACTTTGAATATGATGTATATGGAAATGTGATTAAAAAAAATAATGTTAAAGATGGGATAGAGGAAACTTTTACTTATGATGAATTTAATAGATTAATCGAAGCTAATATTTATAAAAATAATAAAAACAATAAAGTCAATCAAGACAATAAGGACAATAATTTTAGCAAGAGTCTTTATTACAGCTATGATGATATTGGAAATATTCGAGCGAAAAGATATAGAGAATTTGATAATATCGTAGAACAATTATTTTCCTACAATGAACAAAGAATCCCTCATGCTGTTATCGGTATTGATATTAAAAATAATAAGAGCGAAGCGAATTTTAAATATGATTTAAATGGCAATTTAATCTCTGACAATGGTATGAATATCTCTTATAGTGTAGATAATAAAGTTAGCGAAATAAAAATCATCAAAGACACAGATAAAGAAGCTACTTCCTCCATTAATTCCATTAATTCCATTAATTATTTTTATGATGAAAGTAGAAATAGAGTAATTCAAAATGCTCCTGAAAAGTATATCATCTACGTAGATCGTGGTTATGAAAAAGTTATTGAAAAAGGAAAAGTTTTTCATGTGTACAATGCTTTTGTAAATGAACAGCGTGTGGCCTCATTTGTAAAAGATGATAGTAGTAATAGCAATAGTGGTAGTAACAATAACAAATTATTATCAATCAACTATTATCATACAGACCAAATTGACTCTGTAACTGAAATAACCAATGCTGCTGGCGAAGTCACAACTAGTATTAGTTATGATCCATTTGGAACAATTAGAGAGCATAAAAATTTAAAGGCAAATTACTCCGCAATCTTTTATGGATTTACAGGACAAGAACTTGATCTTTCCGGACTCTATAATTATAAAGCAAGAATGTATAATCCTAGCTTGGCCCGATTTATCACTCCTGACCCAATCGTTCCCGATATCTCAAATCTTCAAAGTTTAAATCGATACTCATATGTGGTTAACAACCCTCTTAAGTATATGGATCACAGTGGACATTTTTTTGGTTTCTTAAAGAGTATATTTAAAGTATTTAGTACGGTTGTAAGTTTTGTTAAAAAGATTTTGCCATCAGTTGTTCAAATAGCAACTGGAATATTAACTCAGAATTGGTTTAGTGTTGCCTCTGGAGTTATTGATCTTGTAGGAGGAGTGGGAATAATTCAAAAAGAACATGTGGATACTTTTCAAGACGCTGTCTCCATAACCAAAACCGGATTTGATATTTACAACAGTTTTAAAAATCATGACTCACAAAAGCTTAACGTTAACAAAGCAAATACTTCATCTGTATCACTTAGTGCTGAAAATGGAAACAATAATTCAGAGCTCGCTAGAGGTGATGATACGAATAATAGAGGAGATAGAGGAAATAGAGGCAATAGTACTATCGATACAGAAAGTACTATTCGTTTAAGTAATATTTTCTCCAACAATCAAAATAATATTAGCATTTCTAATAAAAATCATTTTGTTTCTGTAAACAAAGGACAGGAAATGTTTTCATCAGAATCAGTAGTTCCTATTAGGTATCAATCATCACTTAATAATTTATCAATTAAAATGAATATGCGAGCGCTTAATTTGTGCTTGTAATGAGTTCTTATTTCTTTTCTTTCTCTTCTTTCTTTTCTTACATCTCTTTTTTTACTTTTTTCCCTTTCTTTTTTTTCTTATAAAAAGAAACAGTTCCTTGAAGTTCAGTAAAGTCAATTTCATCATCTTTAACAAATTTTTTATTATTTTCTTTTTTAGTATGAATTATTAGAGACGGTCCAGTATGTTTAATTGCTGAATCTCTATCTTTATACACAATAAAATTAACTTCTCTATCTAAGGTTGAATATTTTTTAACAATTTTAGATGCTGTTATCGATAAATTCTGAAGATTTGTTTTAGAAAGATCAATCCCTTTTAATGGAATAGTATGATTATCATTTTTGATCTTTACCTTTTTTTCTTGGGCCCAATTAAAAATTTTATCACTAATTATTCCAATATCATAATCGCTAATACGACCCTTATCAAATGCCTTGCTATCACCCTCATTTCCTTTCTGCTGATATGATTCGCCAGCTACACTACTTCCTTGAAATAAAAAAGTAGCTTTAGTAGGTAGCATGGAAATTAATTTTTCCATAAAAGTCTTAAAATCAGTTACACTATTAAATCCTAATGGATAATGTCCTACAAAAACATTACTATCATCACAATAGTTATCTACAACTGTCTTAAAACTTCCGTTCTTATAATTCTCCTTATTTTTCTTTTCATTGGCCGAATAGGCGGCAGATGAAATAATTAAGTGGCCAATAATAATTACTACTAATAACAAATTTTTCTTTAATAAAGACATCTATTCTCTCCTTGTTAAAGTTACTGGTCTCTCTTTTAGATATCAGATAACAGTATAATCTAATCTTTAGTTATCTTTTGGTTAATTTCTTTAATTTATTTTGATATTTAATTATTTCAAAACAATAAGATAGATAATAATTTTTATTTATTAATTTAAATTATTTATTTAATGCCTATTTTTTCGGGAGGTTATTTTTGGGTATATTGAACAAACTACAAGCATCCTCGATAAGCTCCTCAATAAACTTTAGTGAATGTCATTTAATTCCGATACGAAAGATATAATAAAAAAAATATAATATTCTTTCCGAGCCAGTACTATTTTCATATTGAGGCATGCTTTGATTTTTAGATTTTTAATTTCAATAATAATTATTCTTAACTTATTAAATCATTTTGATTTTTTTAATAGCGCTAGCGCCACAGATTGTATTTTAGAAGAGATTTCATCATTTAAACAAATCATCGAAGGGGCCATTCCAGAAATTGAAGGCAATTTAAATAATTTGAATTTTCAAATTAATTGTTCGAAATTTCCTAAAAATCCTCCTCCTCCATACTTATGTGATAAAATTGATGAAATACATTTGCAACCAATACCAGATATTTCACAAATGAGTTTACAAAATTCCCATAAGTATTCCTATGGAGTTTGCTATGCGGCCGCTTCATTATTTGCTTTACAAAGAGAAATAGAAAACCAAACTCCAATGAAAAAAAATAATAAACTTTCATTAAGCGATGCTATTTATAGAGGAAATATTTGTAATAAAAAATATAAAGAGGGTGGAATACCGGCCGCATTTTTACTTAATCTGGCCAATCAAGGCCAACTAGTAAAATGTGAGCATGAAAAAATACAACATAGTGATCTTGTTAATAATATATGTAAAAATAAAGCTAAGTTTAATTCAAAATTAGAAAATTTTTCGAAAATATCACAAAGAATAAATCAACATCTAGCACATATTCATAATTATGTTGGAAAAAGACACAAACAAAGTGAATTTATACAAATTCCTAAATTCTATATAAATGAAATAGATTTCTCATCAATAACAAATAATAGTACAAATAATAATATTTCTATTGATCAAAATAATGATTCTGTTTTTAAAATATTTTCTGAAATTTTAAAGGATAATCATGTAATCATGTTATATTTTCCAACCCACATAACTAATTTGATAGGAATGTCTCGTTATCTATGCAAAAAAGATTCAACGAAACTTACTATTTCAACAATGCACTTAATGGACCCCAATGGGTTTGTGGCCGAAATTATAAGCGACAATGCAACCAACTTAATTGCTTCTGGAAAAATACTTGCTCAATATCTTGAATTGGCCAACCCGAATGAAGAAATACCAATAGAAAAAATTTATAGAGGTAAGCATGCAATCTATTCAGCATGTGGTACGGGAAATATTGATATTGTAAAAAAGTATTTAATTGCAAACAAACATAATGTAAATGATGGGTTTCTTACTACTCCACTCTTTAATTCTATTAACGATGATTATGTTAATATAGTCGAACTATTACTTCAAAATGGCGCTAACCCGAATATGCCTAGTCGAGGAATAACACCTCTTTCTCATGCTATCCAAAAAAATAATAAATTAATGGTTAAGTTGCTTTTGAAATATGGTGCTGATGTTAATAAAAGAATTGATGATTCTCAAGACCTTCCAATAATCAAGGCCATTAAAGAGAATAAACATCAAATTTTTAAAATATTATTAAAGAAGAAAGCAAATATAACTTTAAAAACAATCAACAGTCCAATGAGAGGATCAACTGCTTTGCATTTTGCTGTTGCCGCTGGAAATATTAAAATGGTGAAAATGTTATTACAAAAAGGGAAATTAACAGAACAGTTAATTAAAAATTATGATGGTAATTCCCCATATGATATAGCTATTTCAAATAAAAACAGTGGTATTGTTAAACTTTTTGAAGATAATCCAGTAGTAATAAGGATATTAAATATAAAAAATACGAAATAACTATGAGTAAAAAAATATATTTGAACTTGAGGATTGTTTATGAGTTGTATAAAAAAAACATCTGTTCATTCATTAATAGATACATATAAAAGATATCTTAAAAAAATGAATATAAGCTACAAAGATCTAGCAGATAAAATGAACGTGTCAGAAAGTTCTATAAAAAAAACACTCTCTTCGTCTTCCATTTCGCTGAATAAATTATTTGAATTTTGTGAGATAGTAGATTTAGATTTTGAAGAGTTAGTTAACATGAATAAAAAATTTTCAGAGAAAAGATTTGCTTTAACAGCAGAACAAGAAGCTTTTTTTACAAAAAATTTAGATTGTTTATATTTTTTATTTGAACTATATCTTTGCAAAAGAAGTGTTTTGGATATTATGATAAGGCACAAACTTAGTGATAAGCAGTTGAAGCATTACACAGACATTCTAGAAAAATTTGAGCTCATTAAAAAAAATAATCAAAATGAATTCATACTTTCTAAAAAAGGAAAATTTGGTATCCATTCTCCAAGTTTGCTTGCAAAAACACTGCTAAAAAAAGAGGCAACCTACATGCTAGAAACTGCATTAAACGATTTTCCTAATGCAAACAAGTTAGATAAAAAAAAGTTTTTGTTTGATATTAGTCACTATCGAGCTTCTGCCATAACTTTAAAAAAATTTATTACAGATTTACATAATCTTATAATTAACCTAAGAGATGCATCAGCATTAGAACAATCATTATCAAATACAGCAGATTTATTTCCTCTAACAAGTTTAGTTATAACTAACGAAGAGGATTTCCCTTTTTTTAATTTAATTGATTTAAAAAACTAACGTCTTCCTAGGGTGCCAGCACACAAAATGAGTCGCGCTGTAACTCAAAAAGTGTGCTCCTGGCACTCAAATTAAATACTAGTAGCTGAAGCACCCATGAGGTCTTCTAATGCAACTATAGGTTCAATAGACTTATTCGAAAATCTCGATGAATCATTTACACTAGCACTTACGTGAGCTGAACCATTCTGAGCTTGAATATCATAAAAGGCATTTCTTAGCTTACTTACATTTGCTTCATATTCTTCATTAGTCTGTCCATCTAATTTAGCAGGAAAAACAGGTGGCGCATTATTACCAGTTTTCTTTGAATACTCACCTAAAGCAGTATTTATTTTCATTAAACAAGATATACGTTCATTCATCTCATTTTCATAATTTTTTTTACTCATATCAAATTCTTTTTTTGTTGAATGTAAATCCATAGCAATCTCAAATGGTGTAGTCGCAATCTTTAGTGGCCAAGTAATTAAGGCCACAGGCACTGCTTTTAAAAAACAAGAAATGTTTTCTCTTCTTGAAGGCGCAGACGAAAACATATGTGAAATACTGTTAACGGCCATTACTGCTGTAGGCGCAAATACTGGCCATGTTGCGGATACCGCAATATTTCTTAAGACAATTGGCCAACTAGGTTTTTTTGTTGGCATTACTGGTACAGGAATTGTAACTGAAATTTTACTCTCATCACTAGCAATTGTCGTTTGAATTGAAGCAAACGTAAGTGTGAGTGTAATAAAAGTAATTGCAATAACAGATAGTGCACGTAAATGCACAGAAAAGTTTAGTTTCATAATGCTCCTCCTTGTTTAATTTTAAGCATATTGTTTACATAACAAACAATAATTTGGCGCTAAGCCATGCTAAATTTTCGTAAATAATAAAAATAAAAATAATAAAATTTAAAAAAAATAGTTTAACTTATAATTCAAAATCATCTTTCTAGCATACATTTGTGAATTACAAATTTTCACTTAATATTAGAATAGCTCAAAATTTTAAAATAAATCGCAAGTATACTTTTTTGGCAAAAAAGTATACCTAGAAGTGTCTGACTAATTTTTATTTATAGTTTTTATGGCAAAAAGCTATGGCAAAAAGCTAGCAATTATTTTGGACATACTCAATAAAAACACTGGAACTACAATCACTCCTCAAGATTTACTTAAAAATTTACGAAATGTCTTTATGTAATTGTAAATGATCTATTAATAATAAACATTATTTATTTATTTATTTATTTATTTATTTATTTATTTATCGGAGATGAGATAAAATGAAGGATCCAAAAATTTTCCTTTTCTATCTACTGTCACTTTGTACTCTATTATTAAATACATTATCAGCACAAGATGAACACCCTCTTAAAAAAAATAAAGTGAATAAAAAATCTGTTAACAAAGCTGAAGAAGAATACATGAAAAAGGTTATGGATATTGTAAAAAACGAAGGTTCAAAATCTAGTGATGGAAAAAAAACAAAATTTATTCTAATTGATGGAGGAACCAGCAACTCAAATTACTATCGCTACTATAATTCAATTCGCAGAGGATATGAGGTTTTAAAATCTCTAGATAAAGAAGTTACTGTGCTTGCAAAGGATGGAACATGGAAGTTATCACAAGATGGACCGCAAGATACTATGAGTGATTTTAATTTAAGAAAAGATGTTGTAGTTGTAAGTGAAAAAAATAATGGACAAACCATAGACTCTAATTCACAAATACCAGAGTATCCTCCAATAAATAAAGCGGCCAGTAGCTTGAATGATTTGTCCAATCTCATAAATGAGATCTCAGAACAAAAAGATGTCGGCAATGTAGTAATATATATGACCGGACATGGAGGTAGACCCTCTGATCAAAACTCACCCGAAACATCGTCTTATAATTTTTGGGAAGATAGCTCCTCTTGGAGTGATCTAATTTCCACTCTCGCAGTTCCAGGATTAAAAGATGTAAATGTAAAAATCGTAACTGAGAGTTGCTTCGGTGGTGGAGCACATTACTTATCACAAATTGAAGAGTTCTCTAATATTTGTACCGTTGCCAAAGTACCATTTTTTACAGTGGCATCATCAGGTGATTCTAATGAGTCACCATTTTCTCAAATATGGTGGAATAAATTAAAAGATAGCAAGGGAAATGTCTCTCTGGCCGAACTTGCGCTAGATGCTTTTAAAGGAGACTATGCAAACGAAAATCTTGGTGGATTATCAAGCTTTGAATTTATTGCTAAAAAATTATCTCTACCTCCATATGATGGAGTTGCCAGGGAAGAACTACCAATGAAAGAAAACAGTAGCGTGCTTGATACTTCAAAGATCGACTATAAAAGTCCATTAAATCTACCTCTAGAACCATCACTGAAAATTATTTTAAACTATATCAAAAAGATTGAAAAAGATTTTGAAGTAGTAGGAAAATATGTGATAAAGAAAAATAAAAAAGCACTCAGCGGATTAGATATGGGTAAATGCTTCGAAACAATAGTTGATTTGGCAAATACCGTACTCTCTACAAAAGATAATTTAGTCTCGGTTAATTCATCAGATTCCGATTATGATCCAAACTGTTTGTTCATCGAGGATGAATTAAAATTTGAGGATGTTAGTAAAACACTTAAAAACATAATCTCTAAGATACCCTCTGGATTTACCTTTGAAAAACCACTAGCTCAAATTGATGAAATCAATAAGCGGTACTTACATTTAAAAGAAAGATTTAAAAAATTAACAGCATCAACATCCTCAAAGAAAGAAAAGAAAGAAAAGAAAGAAAAGAAAGAAAACAAAGATAATAAGTTATCATCGCTTGGTAAGATATATAAAGAGTTTGATAAGTTACAAGAGGACTCCAAAAAAGCATTTAAGGAAATCTTATTTTATTATCAAATATCTAATCAAGTTGATCTAATCTCCAAATTTTTCAATGATCCTAAAGTAAATAAAGAAGATAAACAAAAATTTTTAACACTGTTAAAATGTGAGTGGGAGTATCTATGATTAATATTATTATTAAAAATAAATTATACTTAGTCATCTTTATTCTTTTCCTTCTTTTATCTTTTTCTGTGAATAATACCCTCTACGCCAAAGATAAAATTAAAGGTAAAGAAAAAATTAAAATTGTAAAAAACATTAACAACTGTGGTACATATACTGTAGAAGGTAGATATACTATTAAAAAAAATCCCAGTGGAATTACACAACCAGTGATATTGCTGGAAAAAGGAAGTGACAGTGAGATAACTCTTTATCTCGATAATCCAAATATAACTAAAGTTATTTCAGATAAATATATGGATACCAATATAAAGCTCAAGGTGAAAATCACAACATCATGTTGGTTTAAATGTAGAGCAACCGCTCTACACTTTATTGAACTAATCCCATTAAATCGAGCACTCAAATCCATTTTTTCTGCTAGTGGTTCTCGAATTAGTAATAAAATAAAATGTCAGTCAAACTCTTTGGAATAATTATGATGAAAATATTTATAGCTATTTTAATCTCACTACCAATTATTACTCCCTTTAATCCCACTATAGCGCTTGCGGGAATATGTCATCCCTTAATTCAATCTCTAGATAACGAAGTGAGTGTCGATCAATCTTTTACCATTGGAGTCCTTGATTCCTGTCTAAAAATGGAACCTAGTAAGCGCTCATGTAGAATTAAAGACGAGCAGTTGCAAGCTGAATGTGATTATTATGTTTCCGACCAAGATCCCAGTGATTCAAAGAAAAAAATTGTTACAAAAAAAACAATTAAAAATCCTGTTGAACTTATTTTAAAAATACCAGATAAAGTGACCTCTTATTTTAATGAAAAAAGTAGCGCTAATGTCTCAACACAAGCAAAAAAACAGCTTTATCAAGATCTCAACTCACTAATTACAACCATAACAACAGAAAATAAAAAATTTATAAATAGCGAAGATCTCTTGTGTAAGAAAAGTAGTGAGTCGTTAAGTAATCTTTCTAAGATTCTCGAACTTCTTGCTAAAAGCAATTTAAAAAAAACAAACGTATCGGATGCAGTAGTAAGTGGAGGAGAGGATTCATGTAAAACCAAAGAAGATCTTCAGAAAGTTTATGCCAGTATTACACCTTGTAAATATGAAAAGAAAAGTGATGGAACTGAAAATTGCATTGATGCTTCAATTACAGATTTTCTGCAAGAGTGGGAATTAAATGAATCGACTAATCCTGAAAAAATTCAAAACGAAGGATTTGAATTATTACTTAGTTACAATCAACAAAGAAAAAAAGCTGGTCTTTGTGCATACGATTTTAATATAGATAAAAGAATAAAAAAAGAAATTGAAAAAGAATGGGGGATAAAAAATAAACAAATTCTAGATAGCGGAATTCTCACTTGTAATAAGATTAGCAACACGCCAATCGAAACCACACTCACAACCATAACTATGCTCGAAAAAAAGAATGACTGTATGAACTCTATCGAAGAATATACAAAAATTTATGTTAACAATGGAGTTATCACAAAAGAAGAAGCAGATGTCATCAATAAGCATATGAAAATATTTATTCAAGAGTACAATGAATTTTGTTTACAAAATAAAGGGAGCAAACTCCCCCAAGCATCTAAGTGTGAAAAAAATGCCCGTGACATAGTAAAAGAAAATATAGATAAATTAATTTATCAAACGGAACAAGACAAAAAAGGTCTTTTTGGTAGCGATCATGGCATTATTCACATTCTTGAAGGAAATATGAAATTAGCAAATGATATATTTAGTGGGTTTCCATCTGCGACTCCCGAAGAAAAACTTTTAATCAAACAAGTTATCATCGATCACGATTTAGGATATACCGAAGTCACATCCACCAAACCATGGAATGGTCGAGAATTCAACTCCTCTAAAGATCATCCACTATTTAGTGCTGCCTATATTAAAAATAAAGAGGCCACCTATCGTGATCGTTTTGGTCAAGAAGGATATAATGCAATTTTTGAATCTGTTTTAAATCATAGTTACGTTAAAACTGATTTAACAAATCAAGAAGGTTTAACAACAACAACAAAACCACCAAGTATAAATAAGAATTTCATTCGTTCTGTTACTTCTATTGTAGATGCCTTGGGAGTTACCTCTGATATCAAAGGTGCTGCATTTTTTAATATGGATAAAGTGGCACAACGGATGGATCAATTAGAATCATTATTATGTGACTGTATTTTGGATAATAAAGATGATAGCAAAAAAGGAGAAAAAAAATTTGGTGAATGTATGAATGTCGTCTATGAACAAAAAGAGCTTTTGAAAATCATAGAAGAAGAACATAAACTGGGGAAATTGCATACTCGTCGTTATCTCAGTTATAAAAATGCTATAGAAAATTTTTTAAATCCCAAGACAGTTATTGTTAACAATCCTTGTAGGGTAGGAATAATGATGGGAATTACAATTGAAAATGATAATAAAAGCACTCCCCCTACAGTTGTAGTAAAGATGGCCACATCTAAAAAAGCAAATGATTTTTATGAATGGTATAAGAAAGTTCCAGATAAAGATCGCATCACTAAAGCATTTACTAAAGCAATAAGTGATTTTGTTCCTCAAAAAGAAGAAAAAGAGAAAAAATCAAAGAGCGTTAGTATTGAATTAGTGGAAAAAATATATACACCTGTTTCTGAAAAGGCCAAAGTAAATAAAGTAATAGAATTAACTAAAGGAATGGGTTCTAGTAGTGTACGATTTGAAATAATAGCAGGATCAGATTTTTTAAGTGAAAAAGAGAAAAAAGAAAAAATTGCCCAAATAAAAGAAAAGGAAGATCTACTAGTAGAAATAGAGGGAAAAATAAAAAAACATGCACCTATATTTAAGAAACTAGAGAAAGCAACTAATAAACTAAACAGCATAGATGAGTTAATTGCAATACACTCTAACTGGAATAATTATTTCCCTAACCTTCCACCCAAAGGCGGCAATAAGGGATTACAAAAAAATTTAAAAAAACTTAAGAAACAAAAAACAAATATTTCCAAAACAATTGAAGATATTAATAATGACAGTAACATGACAACAATGCTTAAACTTGAAAAAGAAAAAAATGAATTAAAATTTGAAATCGAAAGACTTAAAGAACAATCAACCTTAAAAAACAAATGAGGGCCACACAATCTGTTAGTCATGCTGAATGGATAAAACAACAATTCAGAAACGCCTTTATTTGCACAGTCTGTTTACATTTTGATAATATTGCATTTTTTGAATAATTCCTACAGATAAACCCAAAAATCCTCCCAAAGCTGCTCCGGCAATTGCCGCTTTTGTTTCGTGAAAATTGCATGAATCAAGTGCTCCGCTTTTTCCCTCTGAATTTTCTTTTGATTCACCATTTATTAATTTTAAAACTTCTACTTCTCCTGAGGTGCTATTTACTGCACTCGCTACTCCTGCAATGGCACCTAATTTAACATAATCAGTGATATTATTTTTTGCATTTACTCCTAGTTTTGCCAATCCAATATTTCCAAATTCCAATTTAGGTATAACTTTTGATTTACAAAAAAACATTTTTGCTTTCTGCCAAACTCCACTGTATAACCCATAACCACCTCCTAGTATTGCTCCTCCTACAATCGATGAATTTTCAATAAAAGAGCGATTTTTAAATATATTAGAATTACTGGAACCACTGGTGATTATTTTTGTAACACTCTCTTGACCAGTTAAGATTTGTAGACCACTTAATGCTCCTACTTTTATTCCTAAACTAACATAATCCTTCAGGTTACTTTTAGCATCTATTTTTAATTTTGCATTTCCAATTTTACCTAATTCAAGTGAAGGAAGGTATGTTGAATTATTAAATGGCTTTATTGAGTATGTGTTGTCTTCCAGCGATTTTGTCAGTGGTTTATTTTTCACCGACTTTGTCGTTATGTTTTTCACTCAAGCATAGAAATAATTTTTTGACTTTAATTATCTACTTTTTCCTATCG
>JADFZW010000032.1 GCA_015232355.1 Oligoflexia bacterium | reverse complement strand
AACAAAATCTCATTAGGTTTTGTTGACTTTTTTGGGACCTTTCTCTTCTTAATTACCTAATCTTTTTTCAATTAGGTAATTTACTATACTTCATATTTTTTTATTAAAGAACTTTCTTGTTTATAACCAATTTATTCTGGTGGAGATGACAGGAGTCGAACCTGCGACCCTCTGAATGCAAATCAGATGCTCTCCCAGCTGAGCTACACCCCCGTAAACAAAATTTTCATACACTGACAACCTAATTCATTAAACCTAGATCGTCAACAATGATTAATAATTACAATTCAGAGTAATTTAATGTTTGGTAAGATTAGATCAGATTTACTCTTTTGAAAAGAAAAATAAGTGGCTTTAAAAAAATAATTATTCAACAAATATTGTCATTTATTATCTAAGTTTTAAAAAAATTAATTAATTGTTAATTAAACCAAACAACACATGGCAAGCAATATTGTTCTGCAAATATATAACAAAAATATTTTGATCAACAAAATAACCACAAGCAATTTCTTTTATAAACTAGAATTAATTAAAAATAAGTAAGGAAAATTAAAAATTGCCGAAAAGAAGAACAGTGCTAACAAAATTATCATTCAAACTAAATATTCATAGAGGATAGAACAATGATTAAGATTTCATTAAAAATAAATGCATGTACGAGTATAAAACAACTGATCAGAAATGCTTATAAAAAATTTATTTTGTTTTTTAATTTTTTCATAGTGGTATGGTCTGCTCTATCTCTAGCAATCACTGAGATTGCATATGCTCAATATGGAGGATATCCATCATCTTATGGATATGGTTCCACTGCTCAATATCCAGGTGGTATGTCAGGAATGATGATGGGTGGAGGAATGGCAGCTCCGTATGGAATGGCCCCAATGATGATGGCCAGTGGTGGTGGTGGAATGCCTTATGGTGGATATCAAACAAATTATCTTTCAGGTCAAGGAACCAGCAATACTGGCGGTAATCTTTTTGGTATACCTGGAGTAAATAGTCAATCAGTAATGATGGGCGCAGGAATGGCCCTTGGGACAGTATCTTCTACAGCAAACACAGCAATTGAAATGCAAAAGAATACTATGTTAGCACAGATGATGGCAAAGATGGGTCCTACTCCTCCTCTGCAAAAACAAGATGATTTCTTTCCAGAGTGTAATACGGCGGTAGCACAAGAATCTCATCCTACATCGGATGCTTGTGCTAAAGAAAAAACAAATACACAAGAAGCATCTATGCAAGCATTGCAAATTTATGCTCGAGCAGAGACCTACAAAAAAAATTATGAATTAGTAACTATGAAAGGAGGTAGTACTGCTTCTAATTTTGGAATTAAATGTATTGAAGAAAGTAATAAGAGACTCATGGATAAACTTCATCAACAACGACAATCATTAACTGACTTAATAGGAATGGCCAACGACTCTAATGAAAAAATGAAGAGTACTTTACAGACACAACAGCTGGCCATGAGCAAACTTAAAAATGAACTTGATGGTAAAGGTGGAGGACCTGAAACACGCGATGATAAGAGAAGAGATATGAGAAAATATTTCGACAATGATGATTGTAAGAATGTAATGGATGTGGCCGGCATGGAATCTGGAAAAGGATTTATTACTGTTAGAGATGAATTAAAAGCACAACAAACAAAATCATCTAACATTATACGAGATATTAAAAATGGTAAAATTGAACAGATGTTAAATGATGATATTAAAAAAATTCAACGTAAAAAGAAAACTGACATCGGACCTTTGACTGCACTTAATTTTCCTATGGCAGATAAAGTTCACGCGGATCAAAGATCAGAATTAGAATTTAAATATAAACAAGTAAAGGATCGAATTAGAGCTGCTATTCCTGAGGTAGAATTGCCTGAAAATGTTACGGGATTGGAGAGGGGAAGGGAAGTACAAAACTTACCTACGCTTGGGTACTTAAAAGATCAAGCGAAGAGAAAGTGTATGGCAGATAAAAGTCAAATGATCGCACCTGAAGATGTATTAAATTTAGTAGTACAGATGGATGATAACAACGGAATAATGGATCAATCTAGAAGCTCTACTGTGAAAATTTTCAAGACGAAATTGCAGGCAATATTTAAACGCCCTAATGTTTTAATTCAAGATCAGATTAGAGAGATTCAAGCATTAGAGTCACAGTACAAGGGCTTTCGTGCTCCTATGAGTAGTCTATACAAGAAGGAAGGAACTAATCAGGCATGGAAGGTTTCAGAAATTTTAAAGAGTAAAGAGCAACTTTGCGAAGATAATTTTAATTTTCAACCACACAAACCTGGCTCATCTATGACAATGAAAGATATTATTAATCAGGAGTTGGCAGGATTGGGTGATTTTCAAAAAGAATTAGGAAAAAGTGATAGCAGTATTGTTGATACCATTAAAAAAAGAATTTTAAATTGCGAAGGCGTTCCGCCTGTTAGATCACATACTGATTGTCAGGCCAGAACTGATAGTGCCAACGAAAACTTTTGTATTGGTCAAGCACAAACATGTGCAGATAATTTAATTTCATGTTTAAAGAAGGCGGATGGACTAGTAAAAGAGAGAGAAGAAAAATTAGATAAAATGGCAACTCAATATAACAATCAAGTTAAATCTATTGTAAATGATCAAAGAAAAGTGATTGCTAGTGTGGTTTCACAAGTGAAGGCCAGTGCTCAATTTTTAAATAAATATTTTCCAGGGGGAAAATTTAATATCGCTGGAGGTGCTGGAGGTGCCGCTCCTGCCGGATTTAATTTACAAGTAAATCTTCCCAATATGGGAAATGGAAAATTTGGTGTTGATTTGTTAGGAGATGGTGATGTGAATTTCATGGATAAAATTAGCAGTAGTATATCATCACTTACTCAAAGTATGCAGCAACAAGAACAGCAAATTCAACAACAAGTTACTTCAAGAATCGCTGAACTTGATCAACGCTACAAAGCTGAACAACAATATTGGACAGGGCTTGCGGATAAATGTTTACAAGCAGTGTATGGTTTCGCTCAAATGCAAAATAATATGATGATGGCCCAACAACAACAGCAGTTAAGAGACTACGAAAGTATGATGAGATTTTGTATGCAACAACAATCGTTAGTTATTAATGGCAACTGCCAAGGTCAAGCAAGAGAAGCAATGAATGCTATGTCTCAAGTAAGTATGCCTGGAATAGCAATGACCCAAGAGGCACAAAAAGTTCAATATGCATTAAACACATGTAATATGATCGCCGGCGGTCGAATAGGAGAGAATGCCCCAACAACTCCTGATTCTCTTCTCACAATGGGGTTAACTGAAATTAACTATATTGATTTGTGCCTTAAAAAACAAATAGGTGCCACAGAAAATCTAATTACTAATTTCGCTTCTCAAATCACTTTTAGAGTAAAAGACAATTTAAAAATGCAATTTCCAAATGGTAGTTGGGATGATGATATCCTTCAATCGATTAGAAATGCAGGAGATAAAAATGTCGTTAATGGTAAAGTAGAAAGCGTAGCAGGTGTTAAAGTCAACGAATTAGAAAAAACTCCCACTGGAAAATATATTACAGCTATGGCAAATCTATATGTAGCTTCTAAACAAAAGTTTAGAATAGCCAATATAAAATCGGAAGAGACAAGATACAAGACACTACGTGTTCCAGTCCAGGATACTAACGGTAATATCATTCCTGATAAGTATGACGAAATACCAGATACCAAAAATCCAACTACCATAACTACAACAAGACCTGGAATAGAAAAAGTACCATCAGGAGGAGGTGACGGCGATGGAGGACTTTGTGAGGTTGTAAGTTCACTATATAGTAAACTTAATGGTGATTCTAATATAAGAGCTCGGTGTCCTCAACCTGTAGTTTATCCAGGGGCACCACCACAACAAGTAGATATCACTGAGTGCATGAATAAAATAATAAGTATGGATATCGCATCTGGTGTAGTCGAAGCACCACTAAATGGAACATCAACACCTGGGGAAAAACAAAAAAGAACAACCATAGATATCGGAACACATATGCGCACACTAGCATTAAATTTCCCTTTGATAAAAGAGGAGCACAATGGAAATCAAAACTTCGCTCTACAAAGTCAGGCGAGTCCAATGTGTAGTGCGATGTCGATGGCGGGTAGGCCACAAGTGCCGCCACAAATGCCAGGTATGCCAGGAGCAATGGGAACACAACAATTTAATTCAATTGCTGGAGGAGGAGCTGCTGGTGCGTTCAGATAGAAGTTTAGAAAAATTTATAATCGCTGTAATAGCTATGATGAGCATAGTGATTATCACTATCTCGTGTAGTGAAAATTCTAAAGGTAGATCAAAAGCATTCAGTGGAAATAGCAACAGTCCTTCAAGTCTTAGTGTTGGTTATGGTAGAGTGCTCAAGGATAATCCGATTATATTAAGTAATAATGAAAAATTAGATGCTAAAATAAATTATGGTTCTCTTTTATCAGCAGAACAAGTCTTCATAACTACTGCTGCAAAGTTAGAAAATTCTTGTGGGCCTACAAGTGCTACTCTTACTTATACTTTAAATCAATGTTTCAAAGTTTTGAAGACTAAATATTCTACACCACTTCTTCCGATCGCAGGTACGTGGGGATATGATCCAAATAGTTTGGAATTTTTAGAGATACATACTTATTATCATCAAAATAAATTATTCACTTTATTTCAAGATATACTTGCATTCATGTATGGAATGGCAAATCCATTGGGGCCAGGGAGTGGTACGGGTGGTGGAACATACACAACATCACTGCCGGCATCTCTATATGATAAAGGTGCTTTTTGGTATCACAAAGAATTAGAAACCTATGTAAATGCACCGGCATCTACAATTACAGAGGGAAGTGGTAGTGGTGGTAGTGCTAAGGCCACAATAATGGCGGCATCCTATTTTAGTCCCAGCAATTTTACAATTAGTATGGGAACTGATCCAAGTATTGCTGGCTTTTTTAATTCTACTCAAGATCCAGCAATGATATATCATGAATCAAGTCACGCATTGGTGAATACATTATTTAATTTAAGAAATAGAAATGCGGGAATTTCGAGTGTAACAGGAGTAGATTTTGGAACTTATACTCAAGATGAACCGATGTCTTTAAATGAGGGGTTGGCAGATTTTACTTCTTATATGATGACCAAACGAGCTCGTTTTGCCGAATGGGGAGCTGGTAGATTTTATGGAGGAGCAAGACCACTAACTGAAACAGATGGAATTCATCCATTAGGATTGGGACTTAGTAGCGATGATGATTCCAGATTATCCTATCCAATGTTTTTAAATTATAATCCAAATAGTCCTACATCTCCAGTTGAAGACTGTCACAATGGTGGATTAACTGCTACTCATTTTTTAGTGGCCCTTAGTAACGAGTTGATAAGTAATTGCAGTTTTGATCAAGCGTATGCGCTCAAAGTAGTTTACGGAATAATTATTGAAACATTAGCTGAGTTAGGAGACTTAACATCAATAGGAAGTGATAATCAATCATATCTGCCTGCAAAGTCGCGAATCAATCACAGTTATTTAACAGATAAAGATGGTCGTCTCTTAAGTAAATTGTGGGTTGATATTGTAAACCCAGTAAACTATCGCAAATTTTTTCAAACTTTTTCTAAATATTTTCTTAAATTATTTACTATCACTTCAGGCAGAAGCGCTCCTCTGATAACTTGTACTGGTGGTACTTATGGACAGGATAAATTAGAAAAGTTACTCGATAAATATGGTTTACTTTTATTTAAAACTTATAATGACAATGGCAATGGTTATGCTCCTTACGATGGAACTCCTACTCACACTCCTATCGGTCACTACGGAACGCTTACACAAGTAAATTCTGCTAATCGCAAGAGAAGTATTTTAATTCCCAAAAAATATTTAATCCTAAATCCAGAATCAAATTCAAGTAAATTTTTTATCTTTGATGACCAAACCAACATGCAATCAATAATAAACAACTTAAAAAGTAATGGGCAAATTACTCGAATGTCATCAATGATTCCAAGTACTCTGCCTTTCAATAATAACAATGCAAACATAAGTCCTGGTGAGGTAGTAGGTGTATCATTTGCACTCTATAATAATTCAAATTCTACTATGGCCGGAGTACAAGTTTTAGGAAATGATTGGCATCATGGAGTTGTCTCTGGATGGGATCCCACTCCTTATGTAACACCAGGAGATTATTACTCAGGAGATCCCAATGCAATTTACAGCGGAGATATGCTTCCATGTAATACCTTTGAAGATAAATTTCCACTCTCTTCTGAGGGAGCAGCACCAGTTCCTACGAGCACTCCACAAGTTGGAGAATGTGGATACATAACTAGAACCAATGGAATTCATAATTGCTCACTGGCGATCACATCTGTACCAGCTCCAACACCATGTACATCGAGTGATCATGAGATGAGTAGATCATCAAAGACACAAACTAAATTAATGCCTATCTGTTTAGTGCAATTAAGTTACGATAACGAGAGCAGATGGGTTTCTCAAAAAACATACATGAAGCATGTAGGACTTGCTCAAGAAAAATGTTTATATAGTGATTCTCCCTATGATTGTTTTATAAAAGTAATTCCTGGGGCGGAATCACAATATTTTTCTAAGATAAATGCTAAAAGTACTTGGGGCAAAACATTAGTGCTGGCCGGTTCTCCAGCACCTGAGTTCAACTCTGGACACATGACAATTTTCGAAGTAAATCCGCGAACACCACCAGGAACAACTTTCGATTGTAGATTTCGCACTAGATTTACTAATTGTGATGATTGTTGGCATGATTCTAGTAGAAGCGATAACGATGATTATTTAGATTATGAGTATTCTGGGGGAGCTCCCTTCCAGATTATTCATTTCAAATTTATGGTAACGGATTGATTGAGTGATTGAGTGAGTGAGCGAATATGAAAAAGAAAAATAATATTTTTTCATACTTACCATATATTGTACTCTTTTCAATATTAATGGGAATTTTCTTTTTTTCAATTTTAGATATCTTCAAAATTTTCAAACAACTTCAAATTGCAAAAGATGAGGATGAGGTGTTGCAACCAATTAGTGGTAGTGGTAGTGGTAGTGGTAGTGGTGGCAATAGTACGGTTAATGCTCCAAATGTAAATATAAATGGTAGTGTTAATACCAATACATTAAATACTATTCCCACAAAAGATTTTAATCTCAAAGATAAAATATCTTCAACCATAAATAAAAATGAGAGAGATTTTCAAAAAAACAAAAGAGAGAAAAAAGAAAAAAATATTATCAGATATGGAAGAAGGGTTTTAGGTTTTGGTGTTCACAATCTTAAAAATAGTGAACACAAGTTATATATGGTCAACAATTACAATGAAGAATGGTTAGATAAATTAAGAGTAGAGTTAAGAAATTTATATTTTAATAATAATAACAATATAAATTATTCAATTGAAGTAGATGACTCTTTTATTCAACTTGACAGCAATGGTCTTGGCCGGTTCGTAGAGAGAGTTATTATATCCACTACTACCCCAGAAGGTATTACCAACAGTTTTAATGCCAAAATAGATTCAGAGACTGGAAAAATTTTAGAGAGTTGGCATCCAAATATTTTTGAATTTAATCATCACAAACCTAAAATCAGAGCTTCCGGAATGTTATAAACTACAATGATAACGATGATAATGATAATGGCGATATTATCGACTTCAATAAAAATTGGTGATAGAATTAACTAAATGCTGTGAATAGAGTAGAATCAAAATAAAGTGGAGTGTAGTACTATGAAAGTATTAATTGTTGATGATTCAAAAACCTCCAGAGTAGTAATTACTACTTTTCTACAAAAACTTGGCCATGAAGTTTTATCTGCAAATAATGGTGCTGAAGGGCTTGATGTACTTCATAAAAACAAAAATATTGATGTGATATTTTTAGATTGGCATATGCCAGAAGTAGATGCTCCAATGTTTCTCTCTCTTCTTAAAACTGAAAATTTAGTTGGTCCGGCCATAGTAATACTAAGTGCCGAGAAAGATCTAAAAAAAATTCAAGAATTAGTTGATAAGTGGAATCATGTAGGTCTAGTAGATTTTGTTTCAAAGCCGTACACTAAAGAGATTATTGAGGAAAAACTAAAAAAAGCTACGCTTATAGAGTAATGTAGCGGTAATGTTGAGATACTAAGTGCGGAGAAAGATCTAAAAATTAACTTGACTTGAACTTGATTTGAACTTGATTGAATAGAAAATAGTAGATAAAATTAATTATGTACTTATTTTCATCTTCACTTGGATTAATGGCCTTTTTTATTTCATCATTATTATCGCTAATGATGATTCGAATTAATATTCAAGATGTACCTAACCAACGCTCATCACATTTTAATCCCACACCTACTGCTGGCGGAGTTGGCGTTGCTCTTTCCTTTGCAATCGTATTTTTTCTCTCATTTCAAAAAGATACTAAAGATCCCACATTGCTTGCAATTATTATTTGCTCTATTCTGATGGGAATCTTTGGACTAGTTGATGATGTAAAAAAGTTAGCATTCTATCAAAAACTTTTAGCTCAAATTATTTTAGCAACTATTATTGTAACCTTTGGTATAGAAATTATCTCCTTTTCTTTCCCTACTATTGGTGAAATATCATTGCCCAAATATGTAAGTGTTATTCTGACAGTACTGTGGATTGTTGGTTTCTCCAATGCTTTTAACTTTATGGATGGATTAAATGGTCACGCCTCAGTTGGAGCACTTGGATTTTGTATTCTACTAATCCTTCTCTCTCTAAATACTGGCCACTCCACTTATCTACAACTGGCCTCCATTCTCTTCTTTTCAGTGATGGGTTTTTTCATCTTTAATTTTCCAAGAGGTAAGATTTTTTTAGGTGATAGCGGAAGTTTATTCCTTGGTTTCTTTATCGCTAGTTTAACCGTATATATCTCTCGAGATCATACTATTCAACTCTCAATCTATAGTGTACCTTTGCTGTTTTTTTCCTTTATCTACGATGCTTTCTTCACTTTTTTACGACGACTAATAAAAGGAGAAAATGTTTGGACTGCCCACAGGTCTCATCTCTTTCAATTATTAAATCGTAGCGGATATTCTCATTTAAAGGTAACTTTAATTCAAGCACTCTTTGTTTTCACTCAGGGAATTGGAGCATATTTTCTAAAAGATTTAACTAATTCATCTCGAATTTTTTTATTCATCCCATATCTGGCATTGCAAATTTTCTACACTCTTTTAATTTTTTCCCTGGTAAAGAAAAAAAAGATTTTAGTTTAGATTTCAATTTAGGCCCAATACTTTATCATGGTTGCGATTATACACATAAGTACTATCTTTTATCATCGACATCACCTCATCAACTTTATCTTGAATTGCCTTCAGATCGGTAGCTTTCACCAAATACGAATAGAGATTCATATTCGATGCAATTACCTTACTCTCTTCTTTGCTACTGGAACTTAAGACAATAAATTTAGCATGAGGATAGGAAAAGCGTATAATTTGCATAGCAGTTATGCCATCCATTTTAGGCAAATAAATATCTATTATAGTAAGTAGCGGTCTAAATGAATTATACTTAAGTAATGCCTCTTCACCATTTTGTGCCTCTTCAACTACGTAACCGCTCTTTTTAAGCATACGAACAATCGTATGACGAAGTGTTTTGGAATTTTCAACAACTAAAATATTTCGCGGTTGTTGGGTTTGTTGAACCTGTTGTTGAGGTTGAGGTTGAGGTTGAGGTTGAGGTTGAGGTTGAACTTGTTTCTCCTCTTTAATTTCACTATTAAAGTTAATTAGTGTTCGAAAAATTAATTTAAAGAATGGAAAATTAAATTTCATTAAATAGCTAACAGTATTGCCAGAAGATGGTTCTATATAACAATTTTCAAATGATACTATCGGATTCAACTTAACATTTAGATTATAATTACTCCATTTAAGAGTAATTTTTCTTGTTATTATATTTGTTAGTTCAATTAACAAATCGTTAGCAAAATCATCAAAGGTGTCTATTGAGGGAAGATTCAAGCTCTGGGCCATACATGAACATAATGTAACCGCCATTCTTTTATCTGGAAAACCAATAATAAAATCTCCGCTTATTTTCTTATCTTCTGAAATAAATGAGACAATGTAGGAAAATGGAAGAGCAAGTGATTTATTAGGATTAGAATCAATCTCTATTTCATTGGCATTAAGAAATGTCATCTTTTGAAATACCTCTTTAACTTCATCAGCAACTTCGTTAATAATTTTATCCATAGCTTGATTAATCTCTTGTTTATAATTATCGTTATTAATTGTCTCTTTGAGTTTTTCTTGCATAGATAATCCTTTTGGTTTTTTTTAATAAAGTTAAATTATGAAATTTTCATGGCCTCAAGATGATTTTTAATTTTATTTTCTTGCTCTAAAGCTTTATGTTTTATATTTTGTACTTCCGTACATAAAACAGCAATGTCTCTAGAGATCTCATTAAATTTATCAAGTGATGTACTACTAATCTCTTTAGTCTTCTTGGATTGCTCTTTGATATCGTTTATAATGTCATTAACTTTAACATTACTATTTTCCAATAAACTTGTAATCTCACAAGAGGCATCCCCGCTAATCTTTGCCAAATGACCTACCTCTTGAGCAACTACAGAGAAGCCAGTTCCATATTCACCAGCACGTGCAGCTTCGATCGAGGCATTGAAAGAGAGTATCTTCGTTTCAAAAACAATATCATTTATAATGGTAGTTTTAGATCTTATTTGAGAAATTATTTCCATAATGCTATTTAAATTATGATTAGCATTTTCTATAGACTTAACTGATGATACCACATTTGAAATGATCTCTTGACCTTCCCTACTGTTAGATAAAATAGTATTTATGGTGTTTTCTGATTTCTGACTATATTCATTTGTCTCTTTTATAAGGTACCCCAGAGTTTTTTCAGTTAGTTTAATCTCTTCATTAACCTTTTTAAAATTTGCATTTATCGCTTCTAATTCAACAAATCTTTTCTTCATCAATGAATTTAAATCATTATTTAATTTTTGATTTTTACGATTTTCATTTAAAATTTCTACATAATTTTTCTCTGTTATACTTATCCCAAAATAGGACATAATGGTAATTGCTACAACTGCAGCAACTGGACTTATGAGTGCAAGACGTGATACCTGAATTGCTAAAGGGCCGTTGTACAAATCTAGAGATAAATAGTAAAAGCAAAAAATTGAGATAGCAATTATTGAGCCAGTAAAAACCAATTGCTTTTTTGAACAAAATAACCAAGCGAAAGATAATACTATTAACATGTAATAGACGTGAGAAAATGAAAAAACTGCAAAATCCTTATTTAATTTACCAAAATATCCAGCAATCACTGCCATTGTCAGCAAATTAACTGTAAAAGATGGCGCCATTTTGTAATACCCTCTATGTAAAAGATAGAGTGAAAGCGAGCAAGTAAACATAAGAAAAGCAATTTGAATATAAGCAAATTTAAGTACTGCAAATGGAGCAAAAAATAATAGTGAAATTAGAAAAAAAACCAAACATACAAGTGCTACCAACATAAGATAAGTCAAAGAAACGGCCTTATGTCGCTCATATTTTGGAATATTGAGCAGATGAGGATTAAAAAAATTAACAACTTCCTTGAATATCATTTGTTTTCCTCCAATAATTTTGCTTCATAATTCTCATAGATCCTTAATAGTATTTTCTCTCAAAATTTAAATTTTGGTAAATTTTTTTAGTTTTAAAATATATTTATAAATATAATTAGAAATGTAATTAGAAATGCAATTAGAAATGTATTATCGTTTAATTATCGTTAAATTTTTGTTTAATAATTATTATTAAATTAGGAGGGAATTTTAATGGTACAAACAAAGTTAATAAGTCAACTTATGATTACTACATTCGTAGTCGCTCTTTTTACTTCTATTTTAACATTCGCAAGTAATTATGCCTATTCAACTAGTCAATTTCCTACTCAGGAAGATTTTTGGAAAAATAAAATTACTCCAATGCTCTTCAATGAAATGGAAAATAATTTTAGCGACAGCATTCAAAGAAACATTCAAAGAAACATTCAAAAAGATGATTTGTCAGTAATCGTCTATTTAAAACAGCAAGCTGACTTAACTAACTTGATAAAAGGGGTAACGTTTAAAAACAGAGAGGAACAAACATCTTTTGTTCGCAAAATACTTGTGAATGTTGCTAAAACTTCGCAACCGGCATTAGTAAAATGGTTGTCTGAAAATAAAATAAACTTTCAAAGATTTTATATTTCCAATATGATTGCACTATTCGACATCACACCAGAAATAGTTTATCAATTGGCCCAAAGAGAAGATGTAGCAAAGATCACTCTAAATTCAAAATTTAAAGCATTACCAGATCGAGGTTTAGTAGATTTAAATTTTGATCAACGATTTGATCAACGATTTGATCAACAATTTGATCAACAATTTGAACAGCTCTTTGATTTAGAATTAGATGATTTAGAATCTAGCTTAGATCCTAATTACATATCTATTTTTAAACATAAGGGAGTTGGTGCAAACATTAGTAGTACTGGTGCTGATAGAGTATGGAATGAATTAAAAATAAGAGGGCAAGGAATAGTAGTTGCTGGTCAAGACACAGGAATTGATTGGCAACATCCGGCACTTGTGCGCCAATACAGAGGTAATATCACTGGAAATGTTGCTAATGCCGATCACTCTTATAGCTGGCATGACTCTATAAAACAAGCAATTGGTTCTGGAAGCAACTCTTGTGGATATAATTTAAAATCACCATGCGATGATAATGGTCACGGTTCACACACAATGGGATCAATTGTTGGTGATGATGGAAATGGTAATCAAATAGGCATGGCCCCAAATGCAAAATGGATTGGTTGTAGAAATATGGATGCTGGGGTTGGAAGACCATCAACTTATATTGAATGCTTCGAGTGGTTTTTGGCCCCTTATCCTCAAGGCAAAGATCCAATGGCATTTGGAGATCCAACAAAAGCACCACACGTAATTAACAATTCATGGGGTTGTGATAGTAGTGAAGGTTGCAAAGATGCTGAAATTCTTCCTGTCTTAAAATCACTAATGGCCGCAGGGATAATGGTAGTAGCATCAGCAGGTAATGATGGTTCAGCTTGCAGTACAATTAAAACTCCTCCAGCTATGCACTCTGAAGAAACACTTTCAGTAGGAGCACACAACCACAGCTCAGGTACCATTGCTAGTTTTTCAAGTCGTGGACCATCTGTTTATGATAATGGAGTAGGTCCAGACGTTACTGCTCCTGGTGTAAATATTCGATCATCTACTCCTGGTGGTAATTATTCTGGATTTATGTGGAGTGGAACATCTATGGCCGGTCCACATGTGGTTGGTGAAGTAGCACTTATCTGGTCAGCTAATAACAAATTGATTGGAAAAATTTCTGAAACTGTAAATATTGTTAGAAAAACAGCAACTGCTAAAACTACCTCTGAAACTTGTGGTGGAGTTGCAGGAAATAAAATTCCTAACAACACTTACGGATATGGAGCAATCAATGCCTATTCAGCTGTCAAGTCTGCTTTAAAATAATTAGTGATTTTGTTTCTTGATTTAAAAAATCTTCTCAACACATTTCTCTAAAGCCTTCAATGGATCTTTATAATTTCCTACGTTAAAATCCACCACTAATTTCTTAATTGCATTCTTCATGATCTTATGAACAGAAATACCTCTCCAAGGAGATAAAAATAAACAAGCAAATCTATTTGCCAAAATAAATACTGCTGCAAAAGTTGTGACCTTTAAAGAAGAGACATGATTTGGAAATCCTTTCCCATGAGGATTCTCATGATGTTGTGAAATAATAAAATCCACATCCGAATATCCTGAATAATAATTTACTAAATTAGCGCCTTTAATTGGATGATTTTTAAATTCCTCTTGTTCTTCCTCTGTAAAATCCTTTAATGCTGGATCATCTAAAACATAAATAGCGGCCATCTTATCATTAGAAATAAATGTATCATGAATGATGGACGCTAGTCCTAGTTTGTCTCTGGTAGTTTTAGAATCCCAGCCAATACTTTCGATAATTTCCAAACACATGTAGTTAGTAAGTATCGCATGTACCGCTAAATCCTTATCTTTGTATGGAAATGCCGCTAATATTCTCGTTAAATCTTTTGTACGATCAAATAAGTGCATCGATGTTGCAATCAAATTATTAGTCAATCTTTTTACTGAATCCAACACCCCGATGGTTTTAATAACTTGCTGTAACAGTCGTGCTCCTCCAATTTGTAAATCGATCAATGCCTTATGATTAAAATTAGAATCATGATAATCAGTAAGTGTACTTAAAGTTAAAACTCTTTCAATTTTTTCATTAATCATCAAAATAGCTGATTCTAAAAAACGAATAGTCTCATCCTTATACAAATAAAAATTTTTAACATCCTTTTGAACATATTGGCGCAAAAATGCTTGAGTATATTTCTTATTTTTAGCTAACACTTTTACAAATTTTTCATTACCAATATCTAGAAATGCCTCATAGGGAATAGAATCATACAGATAAAAATTCTTAATTTTTATCGGCAAGAAATCCTCTCTATTTACCTCTAAAACTGATTGCTCAAAATCCTCGGTCTTTGTCCATTTTATCGCTATTTCTAGTTTTTGTTTGAATTCCAAACCATCATAAGGACGATATAATAGTTGATTGGCATCGTGACTTTGATAAATCACATCCTTCACTCTAGATTCGACAAAAGATCGCGGACCAAAAAAAACAATTGGTCTAGATCCACTCAAATCAGTCAACTTTTCGGCCAGTAGTGATGGATCTGATAATCTTAAAGTAACATCAATCATTAAAACACCGAAGGGTCCATCAATGGTTAAAGCATCTATTGAAGCTTTTTCATCTTTTACTACAACCACTTGAACTTTAGGGAAATGTGCCTTAAATAATCGTAGAAGGTGCTCAGTATCCTCTGGATTTTCTGATATATAAAGTATTTTCATCTTTAAATTATAACAAAATATATTTGTTAGTGCAAAATAGTGCAAAAGTACAAAAGTGCAGATAATAAACAAAGATAATCAACAAAGATAATCAACAAATTATAAAATTATTATTATGGATAGTATTTTAAAAGCAAACTAAGCATTGTCTGGCGCTCTCTTGAATCGATATTCTTTATCGCCATTGCCAATGCCTTTCTAGTACCTAAAAAAATTGCCATCTTTTTTGCTCTAGTTAATCCAGTGTAAATCAAATTACGAAACAACATTTTAAAATGTTGAGTAAGAATAGGAATTATTACCACATCAAATTCACTACCTTGAGATTTGTGAATCGTAATAGCGTAAGACAGATCCAGCTCCAACAAATCATCTTTTTGATAAATAATTTTTCTAGTTTGATTTTTGTCTGTAAAGCTGATCACACATTCCATATCTAAAATATTAATTGATTCAACTACTCCAATATCTCCATTAAAAACTCCCAGATTATAGTTGTTCCTTTTTTGAATCACTCGATCACCAACTCTGATTATCTTATTTGCAACTTTAATCTCTGCCAATCCGGGGCGAGCAGGATTAACTTTTTTTTGAATTTCTATATTAAGTTGTGATGTTCCCAAACTTCCTCGAAGCATAGGAGACAAAATTTGAATTTCCTTATCCCTACCAATATAATTTGGAATTATCTCTGAATAAAGTTTAAGCAACATTTCACTAGCACACAAACCATAGTGAAGTGATGACCATGGATGAATCTTTTTTAAAATACTCTTTAGCTCCTCCACTTGAGTTGATGTTAATGATAGTTTATAAAGGTCTACATGTCTAAACTTAGGAGGAATAACAAAACTAGCATTACTCGATTCATATTCATTAAAAGATTCAATAACATTATCAACATTATCACTGATATTAGTTGTAGTTGTAGTTGTAGTTGTCCCTTCACCTCTATCTTTTATAAAACGTTTTGCTTTAACAATAAAAGAGATTTGTTCTTTGGTAAGTTCTTCACTATCAATAAAAAGGGCATCCACTTTTTTCTTCCAAATTTGGGGATCATTAAAAGGAGAATCAATCTGAGGAATAAATCCTTTATTTATTTCGTGAGCATAGCGAATAATGAATGATTCTTCTGCTTGTCTAAAGATTTTAGTTAACTTAAAAACAGGAACTACCTTACTAGCAATCAAATCCTTTAAAACATTTCCTGCTCCCACTGAAGGCAATTGATCTGCATCTCCGATAAAAAGAACTTGTGGTAAAAGTCGATTTGATTGATTTGATTGATTTTCAACATCAGGAACTGCTTTTAGTAAATCAGCTGTTAAATTAATATCTAACATTGAAGTTTCATCAACGATTAAAAAGTCCATCTCTAAAGGATTTTGTTCATTAACCTTAAAACCACCAAGACCAGGATTAAAGTTTAACAGACGATGAATAGTTTTGGCCTCCATACCAATTACTTCACTCATCCTCTGAGCGGCCCGTCCTGTAGGGGCCGCAAGTAAAACTTTCCGCCCCATCACCTGTAAAAGTTTTACTAACACATTGGTGGTTGTAGTTTTTCCACATCCAGGTCCACCAGTTAGAATGGAAAATGGATTCTCTACAATCTCCACTACGCTAGCTTGTTGTTCATCGCTAAGATTAATTCCTTTAGTGCTTGTGTATCTTTCTACCCACTTCTTAACTCTCTCTCTTTCAATACTCTTGGCCATCAACTTCCTCTGCTCACACATCTTTCTCACTCTCTTGGCCACATAAGCTTCATCGTAATAGAGTGATTTTGAATAATAGCACTTTAATTTATTTTGATTTTGATTTTGATTTTGATTTTGATTTTGATTTCGTTCAATACTTCTTAGTTTTATCTCATTTCCATCAATCATTAAATTAAGATATTTTTCCAACAATTCGGATATATCGATATCAAGTAATTCTTTAATTTTTTCTTCGATCTGCTCCTTTAGTAAATAGCAATGTCCCTCCTCCTTACTTTGCGCTAAAATATGTTTTATCGCTGCACAGATTCTCTCTTTACTGTCGACTGCAAATCCTAAACTTATAGCAATTTTATCTGCAGAAAAAAAACCAATACCATAAATATCTTTGGCCAATTGATAGGGATTAGAGGAGACCACCTCTATTGATTTGTTACCATAAGTTTTATAAATTTTTACAGCAAACAATGTACTTATCTGATGAGTTTGCAGAAACATCATAATATTTCTAACCTCTCGATGTTCGCTCCAAGCATTGCTAATCATCTTTAATTTTTGATCAGCAATTCCTCTCACCTCTAATAAGAGGTCAATCCTCTCCTCAAAAATATCAAGCGTCTTTGCTCCAAAATGTTTAACAATTCTACTCGCAGTCTTTGGGCCCACACCATGAATGAGTCCTGAACCGAGATATTTTTCTAAAGCAGAAATGGTTGCCGGTTTTTTTTCGATGACCTTGAATGCTTTAAATTGCATTCCATACTCAGAGTGATTTACCCACTCTCCTATAAATTCTAATGTCGCCCCAGCAAAAACTTTAGATTGATGAATGGTTACCGTTAGAAGATCATTTTTAGAATTTTTAGAATTTTTAAAATTTTTATTTAGAAACCCTAATCCTGGTGAACTAAAAGATCCGATAGGATGAACTTTTAAAACTGACCATCCACTATCAGGATTATGAAATGTTACTCTATCAACAATTGCTGTTAGCTTTATACTTTCACTGCTACCACTACTATTACTACTATTACTACTTCTATTGTCGATATCCGATTGAAATTGAGATTGAAATTCAAATTCAGAATCTGTGTGCAACACGATCTCCTAAACGTACAAAGGTCTCGATACCTTTTTTAGTCATCGCCAATAAATCATCATCTGGCATCCATTTTCCCTTCTCTCCAATCACAATAACTGTTGAGGCACCAAATAAAAAATATCCTTTCTCATCTCCCCTTTTGAATGGTTGATTAAAATCGTAGGTCTGTTTTATTTTTCCAACTCCTAGTGCTCCAACTTCAATATACGCCAACTTTCCAAAATTTTTAGTATCTAAAATTGTGACTTGTCTTTCATTAACTACAAAGACATCATGTTTTTTATTTAATGCTAACGGATTTACAGAGTGTAATCGTCCAGGAAGATTGTAGTAATCAACAATTCTTCCATCATCAGGGAAATGAAATCGATGATAATCAACAGGGCAAAGTCGCACAACCATTAAAGGACCACCTCTAAAAACATTTTCCCATTCTGGATTTTGCAATATATGTTTGGATGTTAGAATCTGTCCTTTAACAGGGAAACTATTTTCTTCGGTAACCATTTCGTAAGCAAGATACTTTCCCTCAGCAAAGCCGGCCATTAAATTCAAATTTCGCTCTATATTTCTAGCACCATCTCTAAAACGTCTAACAAAAAAATCATTGAAGTTTCTGTAATGGCCACAAAACTCTTCCATCTTTATCTCAAATTTTTCTATAAATAGTGGAATGTCTCTGCGACTTAAAAAAGAGTTTTGGTAGAGGCCATAGATTTTACTAATCAAAGGATGTGAAAAAATATCCGCCAATCTTAGTCGTCTACTCTTTTTACTCTCATATAAAAATCGTAAAGTTGCTTCTCCATAGATTTTCTCTTCCTGCATCTTGCAACATTTACGATCATAATATGCAATTTTTTGCTTCATTGCTTGCTTCATTGCTCTATTAACTCTCTCGATAACTCTCTCTATTATATTTTATTAAACTATTACTCAATAAAGCTAATTAAGGCCAACTTAAAAAAATATTAACATTAAACTTTTTCAAATTGATTTAGATCGATTTAGAAATTTTCCTCTAGACATTGACAAAATATATAATTAAAAACAGTGTGTTATTGTATGAACTAACAATATTTTGATTTTGATAGAGAGGTATAAAAAATGAACAACAACAACAACAACAACAACAACAAAAGAAAAAGAATTTTATTTTCAAAGCTTTTTACACTTTCTTTGATAATTGCTGGAGTGACTATTGCACTAATAATAAATACTTCCAGTAATAAAAGTAATAAATCTCCAAAAGTAACTTCCTCTGTCGATGTAGATACATCAGCAGCTTTTGCATCGCTTGAAACAAATAGTGCATCTGCCGCGGAAAAAGAAAAAGAAGCATCAGATCTTCTTGAATATGAGAAGAATACTATCAATGTTTATAAAAAAAATGCTGCTGCAGTTGTTAACATAACTAATGTACAACTTGCACTAAATCGATACGATCTTAGTACGGTAGAGATTCCTCAAGGAGCTGGTTCTGGATTTATTTGGAATACCGATGGATATATCGTCACCAATTTTCACGTTGTACAAGGAGGAAATCACTTTCTAATTTCTTTTCACCAAGATAAAAAACAATATAAGGCAAAAGTTGTAGGTTATTCACCTCGCAAAGATATTGCAGTTTTAAAGTTAGATGATAAACCAAGTAATCTTTCTCCTATCACTCTGGGAATTTCAAAAAATTTACAAGTGGGACAAAAAGTTATGGCCATAGGAAATCCCTTTGGTCTTGATCATACTTTAAGCACAGGTATAGTTTCGGCCATAGGACGAGAGATTCCTGGATTTGGAGGAGTAAAAATCGAAGGAATGATTCAAACAGATGCATCTATTAATCCGGGAAATTCAGGTGGACCATTGATAGATTCTCGAGGAAATTTAATTGGTATGAATACTATGATTTTTTCTAAGTCGGGTACCAGTGCGGGAGTTGGTTTTGCTTTACCAGTAGACACAATTAATTTAATGGTGCCTCAATTAATAAAACATGGTCGTGAAATTCGCCCTGGTCTTGGAATATCACCATTAGAAGATCGTATTAGAGTGAGTTTGGGAATACCTAATGGTGTGGTTATTCGATCTGTTGCTAGTAAAAAATCTGCCGCTGCTGCCGCTGGATTAAAAGGAATAAGTAGGGATAATTTTGGCAACTATCATCTAGGTGATATTATATTAGCTATTGATGGGGTAAATACGGACACTCTTGATGACATTTATTCTATTCTTGATAATCATAAAGTTGGAGATGTTGTAGAGTTAACTATTTTAAGAGGAGAAACAACTAAAAAAGTCAAACTTACACTAATGAAACTCTCTGATTAATCATATTAGTTTGATTAGCTTGATGTTAATTAACTTTGTCAGGTATTAATCATCGTATATGTAAATTCTTACAATTTGTACAACTTCTACAATTTTCTATAATTTTTCTATAATTTTCCTAACTATTCATAATAAAAAACCGAATTGAATAAGAGATTAAATTAAAAAATACATACGTTATGCGTTATACCTTATACATATATAATACCATTTGCAGGATGTGATCAATGAATTTAAAAAATTTAAAATCTCAACACTTCATAAAAACTGAGGAGATCAATAACTCTGATTTTCAAAAAGATCTCTTGTCAGAATTTTTTTCAACTGCTTATCAATATCTCGATAAATTCGAAATGCACATTTTCGACTTCAGTGATACAAATGAAATTAAACATATCGAAGATTTAAAGATGTCAATTCATGCATTAATTGGTTCTGCTCTTTCAATGGACATAAAAAATTTAGCAAACTTTCTTTATAAGTTTGATGCTCTTTTGGAAGATAATCTTAAGGATAAATCTGCTGAAAAATTTATTGATTTCTACTATTTCGTAGTTGATAAATTTCGTGCTTACTTCTATCAATTAGAACATGGTGAAAATGTAGCGGTTATTGAAAAAATAATATTATCTACATTCGAACGCAGAGGTGAAAGCGAGAAAAATTATCTTTTAAAATGTATAAAAGAAACTGAAGATCAATTAGCACAACTAAAAAAAGCTTTAGATGATTTGGAAAAAAATAAAACAAAAAAAATAGCTTAGAGATCACTTAAATTCTTGCTGGGCACACAATGGACAATCTACCCTCTTGGTCCAATGGACACGATTCACTTCAAAGTTAGAAAGATTAATCAAAAGATTTTCTGTCTGCTTAAGAATTCTCTCTTTCCATTTTTGCTTTAATAAAAATTTTATAATTTCTAATGAGCACATCGTTGCTACAATTCCTGGAACAACATTCAAAATACCTCTGATTTTGGTATCCTTGGTATTATTGTTAAGGATTGAATAATCAAAATCCTTCCATAAGCATCTCATGCATCCTAAATTTCTTTTATTTAAATCAGCAAAGTGAAATAATTGCATACTACCACTTAAATGATCTATCCCTACTGTAAGTAGATTAGTGGAAAACTTATAAGCATTATCGTGAATCAAAAATCTAGTTGCAATATTATCACTACAATCAATGATCAAGTCAAAATAGTTAACATAATCAACCTTAAATATTTTCTCAATTATTTTTTCATCCACTCTTTCTGTGTGACTAATAATCTTAATCCATGGATTATATTTTTTTAACTTTTGGGCCGCTACCAATGCCTTATATTCACCAATATCATCAACATTAAATAAAATTTGTCTATGCAGATTTTCACACTCTATTTTATCAAAATCAAATATGACAATTTCTCCAATTCCTGCGCCTGCCAAATAAGTTAATAGAGGCGAACCAATTCCTCCAGCACCAACAACTAATACCTTGCTTGATTTTAATATAGATTGTCCATCCTCGCCAATTTCTGGAAAAGCGATATGTCGTCTATAATATTTTTCCTCATTTGCATTCGCATTTGCATTCGCATTCGCATTCGCATTCGCATTCGCATTCGCATTCGCATTTACATAATCCAATGACTCTCTCCATTTTGTAAGTGTTCTTTTTTCCAAATTGGTAGCAATTTTTTTACATTATCGATAATAAACTGTGAAGATGCATATGCCTCTTTGCGATGTTTGGCCGAGCACCTAATCCAAATTGATAGCTCACCGACCTTCACATATCCTAATCTGTGAATTAGTATTGCATCGATAATTTGAAATTTTTCTATCGCTTCTTTTAAAATCATTTCCCCTTGTACAAAGATCATCTCTTTATCACCTTGATACTCTATGGAGTGAACATCAAGATCTCTTCTAACTCTTCCTTCGAATATAACTACACCACCAACTTCATCAATAGTGTTTTCTATAGTGTTTTCTATCTGCGATAAAAAATTAATAATATCCTCTTCTACAGTAATAATTTTCATCTGACTCATCTCCTATCCGTCTATCCACCAGCAATTGGAGGAATAAACATTACCGTCTCTGCTCCTTCGAGTATGTAATCAAAATCAACATATCGAGAATTAACAGCGACTCTTAATTTATCTTTAGATATTACATTCGAAAATTGATACTTTTGATCCAAAAAATTATAGAGATGGTGTAAATTTTTGCCTTTAAAGAAAATATTTTCTTCACTTATCCCCGTTTTCTCCCCTAAAATTGCATAGTATTTTACTTTCACAGTAATATTCATATCTCTAAGTTCTCTATGTTTTTCATAATCTTCTTTGGTGTTAATATTTAGCAAAGCTTTCTCACTCGAGGCCGGTAGTTTTATCATGTTAACTAATTTTTTTTCTTCTAAAAGAATACTCAACATCTTCCTGGGGCACTTAATTTCTCGCTCAAATAGTATCTCTTGAAGATACTTTTTTGCTGAGTAATCATAGATTGCACATAGTGGTTCAGGCCAAGCTTTATCTGTATCGGGATTAATAAAGCAACTTACAAGAAAATTTTTACTCTCTTGTTGTTGCTGTTGTTGTTGCTGATGACTTTGAATCAGATACTGCAAAACTTTTTCATCAACATATGGCATATCACATGCTAACACTAACAAGGAAAAATCATCTTTTACTTCAATTTTAATTTTGTTTAAAGAGGAAAGAATTCCTACAATTGGTCCTCTTATTTTCCCCTCTAAAGTAAATTCATGCTGGTCGTGAATTTGCGGATAATCTTTTAGGTATGGCAACTCTTTTTGATCTTCTCTACAAGAAACAAAAACCTTATCGCAAAAATTTGAAAGTAAATCGTAACTATATCCAAGTTGATGTTGATCTTGATGAGGATGTTTAAGTTGTCCCTTATCAGTACCCATCCTTTCACTTTTACCACCAACTAAAACCAATCCAAAAATTTTATTATTATTATTATTATTATTATTATTATTCATCCTCATCATAACGACCTCAATACCCTTTCCAGCTTTTCTACAAGCTGGTCTATATCACCTATGGTAACATCCAAAACAGGTCGAAAACGAATACTCCTCTCACCCGCAGGAAATAAAAACAAATTTTCATTATTCAAAGATAATTCAAATACTCTACTCTTCATTTTAGCATTTGCGAGGGAGAATCCTTGATATAAACCAACTCCTCGAACATTTGATATAATTTGTGGGAAACATTTTTTTAATTTCAATAATTTTTCCTCAAAGTAAGCACTCTTTTGAGCAACATTTTCAATTAACTTTTCATCTTCAACAATCTTCCACTCCTGCATAAATCTAATCATATCTACATAAGAACCACACCAAGTTGAATCCAGTGCTCCTGACTCTTTTAATTGTTCATTCATATAAACAACTCCATTAGCAAATTTTTTTGCGGTCGCCACTGCTTGTGGTGAGTGTGGTAAGTTAAATAGATCAATACAAAAAATTTCACCCGTTTGACCGCCGGCCGTTTGAACTTCATCAATTCCCATATAAACATTATACTTGTGACATAATTCACTTAAGCTCACAAAAAATTCTGGCAATGCCACTCGCTGACCACCTGAACCCTGAATTGGTTCCAGAATGATTCCTACTATCTCATCTCCATGGACTTTGAAAATAAATTCAATATGCTCTAAAGCACGCTGAACTTGCTTTAAATTCTCTTCTCTGCTTTGATCATTGTCTACATCTGGGAAAGGAACAATGATATTGTTTGCGATTATTCCACCATAATCACGAGTGATAATTGGATCGTGTGGAACTTGCGTGACATTAATCGCAAAACCAGTACGACCATGAAAAGCTTTATCAAAATATACAAACCGACGACAATTTATTGTTTTATTTTCTTGAAGTAAACGATTACGGTGAAGAGTAATTAAATATTTCATCATATTTTCTACAGCTTCAGCTCCGGAATTGGTGGTCATCACCTTAACCTTTTCACCTCTCATGCACTTTGGTTTCAATTTGTGAATTAATCTATAAAATGTTAAGGAGTCCTCGGTTAAATAATAAGGGTTGGATAATTTATTATTGGCGGCAGTTATTAATTTTTCTATGTAATGTGGTTCTCTCATTCGAGGATGATTAAATCCAATAAGCTTAGAAGCATAGATTGCACACCAATCAAAAATTTCAACTCCATCGACAGTAGCAAGCCACATTCCATGAGATTTACTTAAATCAATTGCAAAGGGATTTGGATCCTCGATAAAATAATCCTTAAGTTCATCTAACATTTGCGAACAAACCTTTAATGGATGAGACATGTCTGACTACTCCGATCTAAATCCTATAATAAAAATTCTTTAAATTGAAATCTATCAAAAAAATATCTATAATACTAGTAATGGGCCGCTATGGAGAAACGAGAGAAATGGGAGGAATACGATGTTTATATCTTTTTTTTTACTAATTATCAGCTTTCTGACAATTAACGTAACCGTTAACGTAACCGTTGTTGCGTCTGATAAATACACTGTCGAAGGAAATACAAAAACCACAACCAATCATATCTTATTCCTAATTGAACGCTGTAAACGAAATAATAAAGGTGAAACAACAAATGAACTTAAGCAATGTTTACTTAATAGTCGTTTATTTTCCTCTGTGGCCATAGATAAAAATGTTATTAAAGTTAAAGAACGATGGACGCTTATACCTATTCCTGAACTTAAATTCAGTAACGACAATAGATCTTTTGGTGTCTTCGTTATTGAAAGCAATTTTTTGGGAATGGGCAAACTTTTATTTGTTGGCGGAAAATTTGGTAGCGTAGAACGGGCGCTATTTTTTTTCTACAAGGATCGTAATCTCTTTTATAGTGAATGGACTGGAGATCTTTCTGTTTCCACAGGAAGTCGCAACTTAAAAACTTACCAAAAAAAAGATGAACTCTATGCTATTAAAGAAAATGCTAAAAATATTCATATTCGCTTTGGTCAAAATATCAATCATCACTTCTCTTTAAATTTAGGAATTCAACATTCAAATCTTTCCTATCAAACGATGATCCCCTATGTTCAACCAAATGATTTTAGCTATTTTGCTGCTGGTCCTGAGCTTACTTACAATGACAGCAATTACAAATTGTATTTTAACGAAGGACATCAGATTCGCATAAATTACATCCAGCAATTGCAACGATCCGATAATGATAAAAAATCTGCACGTATTGAATACTCTTGGGCCAATCAACTCAATTTAACTCTTGATCACGTTTTACAACTTAGATTATCTGGTTTCAACATAGTAAATAGTAATTTAAGAGATTCTATAAAAACCGGAGGTAGCATTGGTTATCGAGGAGTTCAAAGTGGTGGTTTGTGGATGAAAAGATCTAATAATCTCTCAATGGACTATCTAGTACCATTTTTAAAAGCAAAATATGGAACATGGATAGCAGCACCCTTTGCTGATTATGCAATCTACGATAGTTATTATAATACTGATAGAAATTTCTTCTCTTATGGAATTGGAAGTTATCTTTATCTAAAAGAAATTGCTATTCCTGGAGTAGGATTGATCGTTGGTATAAACAATAAATTCTTAAAAAATTTTGTAAGTTTCTCTATGGGAATGGGAATGTAGTTTTGATTTAGTTTTGATTTAGTTTTGATTTTAGCAACTTCTACCAACATTTCTTTTTTGAGTAACGTCGTTCAAACGATATTCCTCCAGCTTCATAGCTTATCCGATCTGATGGTGTTATTTTTTGCGTAATATCTACATAACCAATCTCTTCCTTGCCACTTCTTCCTAGTAAAATCACCTCTTGCCCTTGAGAAATTCCTTTATCATTACCCAAATCAATATAAAGTTCATCATTTTCTACATGGTAAATTTTATATTTTTTACCATTAATTAATACTTCGGTAGCATTTTTAAAACCAAATTTTTCACCTATGGGGATTCGAGCAAGTCGTTTAGTTTTTAATCCACTATCAATTTTCACCTCTTTTTGACTATAGGAAATTTTCTCTCCTTCTTTGTAATCATCAATTTTGCTTATCTTAGACATGATTTTCATTACCGGCACAACACCTGGAATAACATCTCCATTTCTATTAGGTTGACCATAGAGCAAAGTACCTGGTCGAACAAAATCCAGATATGACTCCTTAAAGTCTGCAACTATTTGAGGGCTACTGGCCATATGTATTTTTAAATCACTCACTTTCTTACCTAATTTATTTACAAGGTTTCCCACTCTATTTTTAAAATTATCTAAATCTATTTTCATCTCTTCCAAACCCTCCCTTTCAAAATGGGAGAATATTCCAAAGATATTTATTTTTTTTCTTTTTTCTAAAGATTTCAATCTTGGCATCATCTCATTAAATTGATCTTGCTTACCCAAATCCACTCTTAATTGCACACCAATTGGTCTATCAATTTCTTTTGCAACTGACATTATGTTGATCAAATCTTCCACAGTTTCTACTACCTCTTTTACATCAATATTATAATCTACTGCTATCTGCCTAATGGAATCAACTCCCTGAGACTTCAATCGCATTATTGTAAATTTTGCTAAATTCTCTCTACCAATCGCTTTAGATATTGCATAAATATCCGCATTGGTGCTTACACCAACACAAGTAATTGGCAACTCATTAATAACTTTCATTAACTCCATAGTTCCATGTCCGTAAGCATCTGCCTTTAACACCGGACATATTTTTTTCCAATCACCGCCTAATCTATCCTGAACAACTCTCTTGATATTTTCGATATAAGCATCTAAATCATTTTCACAACGATTCAAAATCACAGGAGCATTATCTTCTTTAGAATTAAAATTAAATATTTTATTGTATATTTTTTTAAAAACAGCAAAAAAACCTGAATTTTTAGTTTCAGGATTATTTGTTTTTTCATCTAAATCACAAGCATCAAGATCATCATTTATATTTGGTACATTACTGTTTAAAGAAGTACTACCTAAAGCATTTTCTTTTTTGACATTATTATTTGATAGTTGACTGTTCAAATCCTCACTCGAAACAACCTGTGACAATGGGATAAGTAAACTAAAAATCAAATATAAATATGTTAATCTAATTCTTTCCATAGTCTCTCTCTCTCTTGCTCTTGCTCTTGCTCTTGCTCTTGCTCTTGCTCTTGCTCTTGCTCTTGCTCTTGCTCTCTAATTCTCTCTTCATTCCCATCTTTATTATTATTATTTAACCCATGATTTTTATTTTTATTAATGATAAAAAAATTTAAAAACCTAATATCTGATTTAAATTATACTCCAATACTCATATGCAAAATAAAAAATTCTCTCAATGTAAATAAAATCAATTTACTATCTTTGAAAACCTTTAAAACATATTTTATTTTCATGTCGAATTAGTTGAAATTTAAGGATAAATATCTCCTATGAACACTCGAAATAAAAATCGACAAAAGAAAAATATTCTTTTTATTGGAAGTTAATACTTTTTATGTATTTTTATGGTGAGAATTATTATGGTCAATCAACAGAGTAACAAAACTGATATATAAACGAAACAGTTACAGTGAGTACCAAAATTTTAATCGATCTTTGCCAAGTTTTTTAATTTTCGTCCACATTTGAAATCAACTACTGCCTCGGCCGCTCCATATTCCATTAGATATCGTCCTGTGCGAGTACAAGAACCCATATGAGCAGTTAAAACTATATTCTTCATTTGTGCTAATTTTGAATCTCTAGCGGAATTGTATGGCTCTTCTGAAAATACATCAAGACCTGCACCCGCCAATTTTTTCGAAATCAATCCCTGTAATAAAGCATTTTCATCTACGATATTTCCACGAGAAGTATTTATTAAGATGCTATCTTCTCTCATTAGATCTATTTCAGAATCGGAGATAAAGTTATAAGTTTTTTTATAAAGTGGTATATGGATGGTTACTACATCTGAAGTTTTAAGCAACTCTTCTTTGGAAACAAATTTAAAATTATATTTTTGGGCAAAATCAAAATCTGGTTTAATATCATTTGCAACAATCGTAGTATTAAAAGATTGCAATATCTTTATTACCAATTTTCCAATGCGACCAACTCCAATTACTCCAACTCTCTTATTACTAAGTAAATGACCTGTATGCCTCTTCCACACACCTGTACGTATCTCCTCTGTGGAAGTATCAATGTAACGTAAAAGAGACAGGATATGACCAATGGTCAACTCTGCAACTGAAAGTGAGGGGGCGTCGGGAGTATACGCAACTATTATTCCTTTTTCATCTGTAGCAGTAAAATCGATATTATCTAATCCAATTCCTACTCTAGAAATTATTTTTAATTTTTTTGCATTCGAAAGTAACTTTCGATCGAGCAACTCTGTACCTGCAATAATAGCATCAACATTTTCTATTTTACTTGCTAATTCATCTGCCGAAAGTTTATGACCACTGGAATTCAAAATAACTTCACATCCATTCTCTTCTAGAAGTTTTATTGGAGATCTATCATACTCTGCAAATGGATACGTTGAGATTAAAACCTTCATTTTTTTCTTATTTCCAATTCTATCATTTTAACTTTTTAAGAATAAATATCGTATAAATATCTATCGTACAAATAAATGCTTTGTAAAATACAATTTATATAATAAATTACTATACTCCTATAAAATATATCGATTTTACTTTAAACTATATCTTCCTTATATTTTGATTATGATTTCAAACAATTTGATTTCATAATTCGTAATAAAGAAAAGAACATAATAAGGAGATTTTTTATGATTCAAAAATTATTTTTAACACTATCTTTGATTTTTGCATCTTATGCAATGGCCGACAGTAATACTTTACCACAAACCGTAAATAATGTTGATATACAAAAGTATATGGGACGTTGGTTTGAAATTGCAAAATATCCAAACTGGTTTCAAAAAGGATGTGGTGCTACAGAAGCAAATTACAAACTCTTAGATAATGGTTATGTTTCTGTAATAAACCGCTGTAAAGATCTATCCAACCCAACTAAAATTAAAGAGGCAACAGGTACTGCGTATGTTGCTGATCAAGTCACAAAAGCAAAGCTTAAAGTAAGTTTTGTTCCATTTTTTCAAAGATGGGGATTTTTTGCCGGTGATTATTGGATATTAGCACTAGATCAGGATTACAAATATGTTTTAGTAGGAACTCCCGATAGAAAATTTCTTTGGATACTATCTAGAACTCCTACTTTAGATGAAAGCATTCTTGATGAATTAAAAGCTGTCGCTGAAAAAGAAGGTTTTGATTTATCAAAATTAACAACAACTCCAACTATGTAGATCTTTCATAAGAATAAATTAGATCAATAAATGAACCTAGAACAATATTTAAAAAGAAAAGCAGAAAAAAAAATATCATTTCAAACTGAAATACAAAAATATCGACAATATTGTTTTAGATGTTTTCGCTCTAAAAAAATTTGTTTTTGCAATGAGATCTCTTCTTTTTCAACCAATACAGAATTTATAATTCTAATGCATCCAAAAGAGGCACGAAAAGAGCAGCTCGGAACTGGTCGATTAGCAAATATTTGCCTCTTGAATTCTAAAATTATTATCGGTGAAAATTTTAATAACAATGATATTGTGAACCAGATTCTTGCATCTGAAACCTACTTACCTATGATCTTATACCCAGGGAAAAATTCTCATAATATCACTAATTTTGATTTTCCTGAACATACTAAAGGCAATCTTGAAAATAAAAAATTACTTATCTTTGTCATTGATGGAACTTGGTCTTGTGCTAAATCCATGATGAGAGAGAGTCACAACTTGCATAGACTACCAAGAATAAGTTTTGAACCAGGGGTGTTGTCTTTATTTAAAATCAAACAGCAACCGGCCAAATATTGTCTTTGTACCATAGAATCTATATTCTATCTCTTAAATGAATTGGATAAATGGAAATACGAAACACTTCAAGGAAAACAAAATGTACTTATGGAAACTTTAAAAAAAATTGTCGACATTCAAATAGAGTGTACTAAAAATCCAAAATTAACCAGATATCGTCCAGGTATATTTAAGACTGCAGATGGTACGTATTACAGTAAAAAATGGAGTAAAAGAAAAGTATTCTTTTAGTAAATAACCTCCCAAATGATCGCAGTCTTATCATCAGAACATGTTACAACTGAACTTTTGCAAAATTGATTTTTTGCCATTACAATATGATAAATATTTACCAAGTTGATGAAGTAATGTAATTGAATGGATTAATAATTGAAAAAAATAGAAAAAATACCAGATGTACGTTTAGAACAAACAGAAATAAACAACATCCAAACAGTAATGAATAAATGTTTGAAAAATTATAAGCGAGCATCCCTTTATTGTTTTGGATCAAGAACAAATCTTGCACTATCAGGAGGGGATATTGATTTATTACTAAATCTTCAAGAAGAAATTGACTCTATGGAAAAATGGTCAATAGAAAAAAAATTAAAAATTGAACTCCTAAATGCACTTGGGGAACAAAAAATTGACATCCTTATTGAAACTCCTTTAAATGATAACCCTATGATAAAAACAATTGAAAAAAAAGTATTGTTGTGGAGCAACCATGATGATGAATGTAAGTGAATTGCAGAATAATTTTAATGATATTTTAAATAAAACAAAAAAATCGTTAGCACTTCTGGAAGCATCTATTGAATCATATGAACCATATGATCCTAGTATAAATTATACCTCAAAAGAACGAGAACCATACGACGCTCTTTGCAACCGTTATGAAAGAACTGTTGATTTGATTACAAATCGATTATTTAGAGCCTTTGAATTATTACTTCAAGGAGTTCATGATGGTTCTTATCGAGATTGTTTAAATCGATTGGCAAAAATGAATATTATTGATCAAGATATTAACATATGGTTGGGAATAAAAATTCTACGTAATAAAGTAGCTCATGATTATTTAGATGGACAATTAGTAGCAATTTATAAAGATATAATGGCCACATTTCCTATTTTAAAAACAACGGTAACTAAAATAGAGAATTTTAACGGATAGATACGAATAGATACGAATAAATGCGAATAGATGCGACTTCTTCTGAGAATTAATTTTCAAACAATACGTAATATGTAATAAGTAATATTTTCCTCTCTCGCGTATTCGCCTTAAATCCTTAAATTATCTTCTAACCTTTTTAAACATTATCCCGAAAATAAAAATGAAATAATATATGGAGATGAATGTATGATATTTACAGAAATAATAAATTTTTTTAATCCACATCTTTATACAATTCCTCAACTAATCAGGCACAAAATCCTCTCATTAACCTATGTTTTAATTATTGCTCTCATTTCGGTTATTATGTTTTATACAACATTACTTTGTTTCGCCCCTTACTTTCTCACAATTCTCGGTCATGTTCAGATGATCTCATTAATTTTAACTTGCATGATTTCACTCTATCTCCTTCGTTTAGGGAATCATGATATCGCAACAACATTTGCTGTTAATGGAATGATGGTGGTGGTAGTTTTCGGATACTTTAGTAAATTAACCACTGATCAAGCAATACTATCCTTTTCTCATGTATATTATATGTTGATAGTGCTCTCTTTTGCTTGGTTATTTTGTTCAAAAAAACAATTAATCTTTTGTGGTATCGTTATGCTTGGTTCAATCCTGACTTTTTACCTACTATCTAAACATTTATATGTTGATCAAACAGCAATAAAAATTTCTCGTTTAGCATTTCTACCACCTCTTTTCACTATTTTGATAATAACCACTATTTCCTATCTAGGAATAACTGTCACTGGAAAAAATTATCAAGATATTCAAATAGAAATTATAAAAAATCAAAAATTAAATCAAGATTTAAATCATTTAATCAAAACAAGATCTGTTGATTTAGAAAATATCAATAATAATTTTTTAAAAATTAATAATGAAGTTTCTAAGGCCGAAAAAACATTAAATGCGATGATACAAGAAACTACCGAATTTAGCTTAAGATCCGGAGAGGTCATATCAACTATTCTATCTAGTAATAAACAAGGTGAAGATGTTATTGAAAACGTAGTAACTTCTGTTAAATCTATTGAAAACGCAAATAATAATTTAAATAGTATTTTTGAAATCATCTCTCAAATTAAATCCAAAACAAAAATCATTAACGACATTGTCTTTGAAACAAAAATACTTTCATTTAATGCCTCTATCGAAGCGGCCCGTGCGGGAGAATATGGAACTGGTTTTGCAGTTGTGGCACAAGAAATTGCATCTCTCGCAAAAATAAGTGGAGATGCTTCCTTGGAAATCAACACCTTGTTAGATGACAGTGGAACCAAAGTTAATGATATTGTAAGTGATATTAAGGAACAATCAAAGAAGACTAAAGATATCAGCAATATTTCGCTGGAAAAATTCAGTGAGGTATCAAAATGTATCGATATTTTATGTAAAGAAGTTGAAAATATAAAAGAGAAGACCACTCAAAAAGAATTAAAACTAAAGGATCACTTAGGAGTTATGAAAATAGTATGAAATTTATTTAGTAACTCTTAAGGTATTTTTTTCATCTATTCTCCATAAAAAACTAGTTGAGCATTAATTAAATTTTCCGATGGGTATAATAATGGATAGGTTATTGTTATAAATTGTTAAAGGGGGATACGTTGGCAGAGAATATTAAAACATCAGAAACACCTAAGGATGTAGGAAAGAGTGATGAGGTATCATTTAAAAAACCCAAAAACATTTTATTAATTGAAAACAAACCAAATCAAACAGCACTTCTACATTTAAATATTTACGTCTATCTCAATGGCAAATTAGAAGTAGTTAAAAATGTAGGTAATGTCACCTCTTTTCATGAAAAAATAAACACCTATGATTTAATCATCACTCGCAATGAAATATATGGATATAATTTAGTTCAACAAATAAATGATCTCTTACAAGAGAAAAAATTAAAAACTCCAATGCTGGTTATTAATTCGGCGGTAAATAATTCTTCCCTTGCACCATCAACGGCCCCAACGTCAACGTCAACACCATCGCCAGCAGCGACATCATCAGCGAAAAATACAACAGAAGATCAAACAATGGAAATAGTTACGGAACCAATAGAATTAAAAAAAGTTTTAAAAAAATCTGCTGACCTATTAAAAATCACCTCTAAAGCAATGGCGGAAATGATTTTACCAACTTACTTTAGTATTCCATCATTCTTCCTTCAATATCTGCAATATGCTCCCTGTGATATCTTTAAAAAAGATCCGCAAACAGGCAGTAGTGATTTTACTTTACTCTTTGCAAATGGGACTCAACTAGATGATGAGCAGGTCTCTCTTACAATATCCTCGGAACCAGCTCTATATATATTGTCACAATATCGTTTGAAATTTGTTAATAATTTTAGCGAACAATTACGCTTTTCTTCAGTGGAAAATGAGACTCAAGAGGTTGTTACCAAAGAGAAGATATTTTATGCAAATAAACAAATGGATAAAATATCTACCAAATTAAAAGATGTGGGCGTAGATCAAGAAGTAATTGATATGTCTCAAATCAATATTGCAAGATTAATAGAGATAGCAAAAAATGCTACCGATCTTTCTAAGTTAATTAATGTATTATTATCCAATGATAATAGTTTTCGCCTAAAAGAATCTCAATTGCTCACATATATGACATTTCATGTATTAAAACTATTAAATATGTGGACAGAAAAAAAGATGCAAGCTTTAACTTATGCTTCATTTTTTCATGACATCTTATTAGATGACAACTTAGCAACTGTTCGTAGTGAACATGATATGAAACAAAAAAAATGTACTCCCCAACAAATAAGTGCCATTGATAACCATGCGGGAGTAATCACGACAGTGGTTAAAAAAATTCTACCTACAGTTTCCAATGAAACTTTGGCCATCATAAGAGAACATCATGGCAGTATTAGTGGTAGAGGATTTTGTGATGAGATAAGTTCTTTTACTCCACTCAGTAAAATATTTTTCCTTACACAAAAATGGGTATTTAAAGTTTTAACTACAGAAGAAAAAAATATTCAACATCAAAGTTTGATTAAAGATTTAAAGAAGGATTTTTCTGATAATATGTCGGTAAAAATTATCGATGCTTTAGCATTAGTAGAGGTAAATGAAATTTTACATGCTCTCACTGGAGATTTACAAGAAAAAGAGGACCCAACTCTAAGTAAAGAAAATGTTGTTGGTAGTGTAGTTGATGATTTAGTAACTGTAGCAGGCGGCAAAGATGAAGAACCCAAATTAGAAGCTGTAGTTGGAGATTCATCCTTAACAGGAATCGCTTCATCTGTTAATGTGATCTCTGGAGTATTTCAAGATGATAATTTCAAAAAGCATATCTCCTCTTCTAATGTTGATGATTTCAAACAACTCAGTTTTTTTGTCGCTGGTTTAGAACACCTTCCTGATAGTGATAAAATCGAAGTAATCACTGGTGTGACTATGGTTTTACAAGACAATGTTCAAAAAGTTGCTTCCCTAAAAAATCTTAACCCAGAAGATGAAAATGCTAAGACAGTCATAAAAAGTATCACTCAAAGTATTAAAGATGCAGTTACTGTTGTTAAAGGGAAATTTGCTGATAATATTGATGAACTAATTAAAGTAAGAAGTAAAAATAGCAAAACACTTTTGATGGTTGCTGCTCAACTTGGCTGCCTTGAAAATGCAAAATTATTAGTTGAAAATGGCGCCGATATTAAAGCAAAAGATTCACTTGGTAAAACGCCCCTTCATTATGCAGCGATGGGTGGTAACCTAGATATTGTAAACATCTTTACCAATCTAGGGTCGGGAATAAATGCAATGGATTCGAAAAGAAGAACTCCAATTGTAATGGCCATTAATCATCATCATCACAAAATATTTGATTTCCTAGTTCAAAGAGAAGCACATCTAAATTTAAAGATGGATCAGGGAATGGATTTGATTATGTTTAGTGCCAGTGTAGGAAATCTATATACTCTCTCGAAATTGGCAAATCTTAAAATCCCATTAAACTCACAAGACTATAAGGGACGAAACGCCTATTTTTTTGCAAAAAGCAAAGGACACAAAGAAGTGATGGCCTATTTACAAGCAAACATCAAAGGACTTAACTAATTCTCACAGGCATGCTAGATTGGACAAAAAAATCTAAAAGGAAAGTGCATGCAAAATTATAAAAAATTAATCAACGTGGCCAGAGGAAAAGATGCTGGTGATATTCTACTTAAAAATTGCAAAATAATAAATGTCTACTCCTCTAAAATTGAAGAGGGAGATTTAATGTTGGTTGGAAGAAAGATTGCGGGTATTGGCAAATATGGAGAATACAAACGTGCTGAAAAAATAATTGATCTGAGCGGCGCATATGTATCACCTGGTTTCATCGATGCTCACGTTCACATAGAGAGTTCCATGTTGACTCCCTTTGAATATGCAAAAGCAATAGTTCCTCTAGGAACTACAAGTGCTATTGTTGATCCTCATGAAATTGCCAATGTCCTCGGACAAGATGGTATCAAGTTTATGTTAGAATCTAGTAAGAATCACAACATCTCATTTTATTTTATGCTACCATCTTGTGTTCCTGCTACTCACCTTGAGACCTCCGGTTCCACTCTACTCGCTAAAGATATTGAACCATTTATAAATGAAAAATGGGTGCGAGGTTTAGGTGAGGTAATGAATTATCCTGGTGTAATAAACACTAATCAAGACCTAATGTTAAAGTTACTTATTTCAAAAAACAAAAGGGCCGATGGCCATGCTCCTGGATTAAAAGGTCTGGATCTTAATTCCTATGTAGCGGCCGGAATACTCTCTGATCACGAGTGTATTGATATAAATGAAGCAAAAGAAAAATTAGCAAAGGGAATGAAGATATTAATTAGAGAAGGTAGTGGTGCCAAAAATTTAGATGCTCTTATTACTTTAGTAAATGATAAAAATTGTGGCCGCTTTTCATTTTGTACAGACGACAGACACCCTGAAGATTTAGTAAGTGGTCAACATATAAACTATAGTATCAAGAAAGCAATCAAGTTAGGAGTTGATCCTATTACTGCAATTAAGATGGCCACTATCAATACAGCTGAACATTATAAGATTGATCGTAAAGGAGCAATTGTCCCTGGGTATTGGGCCGATCTTGTAATATTCGACAACTTTAAAGCATTTAATATTTTAAAAGTATTTAGGAGTGGATTATTAGTTGCTGAAAATAATAAGTTTGTAGGTAAGAGCAGACAAAAGAAAGGATCACTTATCAGAGGTACAGTTAACGTTGGTTTTTTTGACCGTAATAAACTTAAAGTAAAAAATGAAGGTAAAAAAATTAGAGTGATAAAATTAGTTAAAAACCAAATTATCACTGAAGAAGAAAAATATCTTCCAATAGAAAAAGTTAATAAAAATATAAATAAAAATATTAATAAAAATATTAATGCCAATATTGAAAAAGATATTTTAAAGATTGCAGTAATCGAACGCCATTTAGCATCTGGAAATGTTGGAGTTGGATTTGTAAAAGGATTTGGTCTCAAGCAAGGAGCAATCGCTTCCACTGTTGCTCACGATAGTCACAACATTATCATTGTTGGTACTAATGATGAAGATATGGAAGTTGCTTTACATAAATTGGTTGAATGTCAGGGAGGAGAAATCGCAGTTGTTGATGGAAAAGTTCGTGCAATACTACCACTTCCAATTGCAGGATTGATGTCTAAAAAAAATGTCTTTGAAGTTACTAAACAAAAAGAAAAACTTCTAAGTGAAGTAAAAAAGATGGGATCACCACTGGCCAATCCATTTATCACTATGTCTTTTCTTGCATTGCCAGTTATTCCGAAATTAAAGATCACTGATTTAGGATTAGTTGATGTAAGCAAATTTGATTTTGTATCTTTATATACTAATTAATGACTTATCAATTTCAACCACCAGGTGTTGATACTGCCCCTTATATCTCTCATCTCCAAGCATAGGACAAATCCATTTATTATATTTAACACATGGTCGATAGCTCTCTTTAATTTTTAACTCCATTTCTTCTACCGTACCTCCCCAACATTTCTTTGAAATACTAAGCGTATCTTCTTTGATTTTATTATCAAATTTTATTTTTACCTCTATAGGATAAAGAAAATATTTTAATTGCTCTTCTACATGTTTCTTCTTTAAATGTTTATAAAGCATACTCGAAGCACTTATACACATTTTGGGAAGGAATTGATCCTTCTTTTCAAAACTATCAGTAATGGTCGCGATCATAGCATTAACATCTTTAACCTCATCACGTTTATCATAAACATAAATAAGCGGGTAATGATCTTTAAGCAAATACATCGTATGCATGACTAAAAAATCATCTGAACTCAAACCTTTGTGACCTTTTACATTGATGAAAAAATCATAGGGTATATAAAAAAGTGATAATATGACAATAACTGAAAGTATATTTCTCCTACTTAATAATTTCAGCCCAATCGCTGCAAAAATAATCGCAAAAGGCAACATCACAAATACTCTATGATCATAATTAATACCATCTGTAATTGCAGAGTTTGTTAGCGGAAGAAGAAACACAAAAATTCCCAAAATTTTTAAAAATGTATTTTTAAGTACAAAATAGGTATAAAATAATCCTATCAAAAAAAAGATACCCACTAAGAAAGGCAATAGAGGTGCTGGATCAGCAGCATGTAACGATGCTTTCTCATAAAAATACACCAACCAAGATTTAATATATTTTTTTGCAAACTCTTCATTTGATTTAATCGTAGTAGCAGCAGTAGTAGTACTACTACTTTTTTTATCTTCAAATATTTTTTTAATTTGATCTATGGCCACAATTTTAGTTGTTGATCCAATATTTTGTTTCAACACATTTCCATTAAGATAATATATTCTTGGCCCTACACCAATTACAAAAAATACTGCAATACCTGTAAGCATAATAAGTGTAATAAGAATTTTACTTTTTGCTTTAAACAGATTCCAAAATAAAAAAATCATTGAAAATAAAATAATTGGCCAAATAGAGACATGAAAATTAAAACTAAAACCTAATACAAGGGCCGACAGAAAATAATTTTCTACACTGGAATTTAAATATGTTCTATGCAGTTGCAGTAATATAATAATACTCATAAATAAAGTAATAACCAATAAAACTTCACTGCGAGAAAAAAAGAGATGTTGAGGACTGCAAATCATTATTAGCATTCCCCAGAGTCCCAGATTTGAATTGCCAGTAAATTTTAAAATGGCCAAATAAACAAAAATAATACTTAAGACACTAACAATCGCGGCCGGTATTCTATAGGTCAATACGTCTGGCCCAAAAATCATATATGAGAGAGAAGTAAAACCCAACATAACTCTACCCCAACCATTGTAGGGCCCATTACCAAAGATATTTCCTCTTATTCCCTCTGCTACTTCTTGACTGAGCAATCCTCCATCTCTTACAGGATCCCAAACAGAAACAAAGGGATAGTTATGTAAAAAAATAAATCTTGTTATTATTGCTATCAACAATAGAGAAAAAAATATTTTTTTATTCTCTATATAACAATATAGATACCGATACTGATACCAATCATGAGTTTTGTTAATTATAAGATATGCAAATGGAATAGTAACTGAGATCAAATAGATGTAAAAAATATAGATTTGATTAATACGAAAATAATCACACCAAAATAAAAGATGAGTTATTAATGCTAATATTACTGATAAAATATAGCAACTCATACTAATTCAAGTGCTAGCTCCAACATTTTATTAAATGTTTTCTCTCTCTCCTCTGATGTACATGCCTCATTGGTAATCAAATGATCACTAACAGTTAAAATTGATAACGCTTCTATATTGTATCTGGCCGCTAAAGTATATAATCCAGCAGTTTCCATCTCCACTGCTAAGACACCATATCTAGACCAAACTTTCCATGAATCACTTGGTTCATCATAAAAAAGATCTGTTGTAAAAACATTACCCACATTCACTTTAATTCCCATTTCTACAGCTTTGTTATACGCTTTCAAAAGTAGATTGAACGAGGCAATCGGACAAAAAGTCATTGAAGGAAAAATTCTACCATTAATATTTGTATCTGATGAACTGGCCTGGGCCAAAACTATATCTCTTATATTGACTTCCTTTTGCAAAGAACCGCAAGAACCAATTCGAATAATTTTTTTAACTCCATAATCATTAATCAACTCATGGGCATAAATTGACATTGATGGAATTCCCATTCCACTTCCCTGAATTGAAACTTTTTTCCCTTTGTATGTACCTGTGTATCCGAACATTCCTCTTACTTGATTGTAGCAAACAGCATTTTGCAAATAATTATTTGCAATATACTGTGCCCGCATTGGATCTCCTGGCATCAACACTGTTTCTACGATATCACTTTTTTTTGCAGCAATATGAATGGACATTTTTTCTCCTCCCTTTAAAATAAATTCCACACTCATATAACGATCATATAATTCGTAATATTTAATTCGGATATATTATAAATAACTTTACAAATTAATTATTTTCTACAGATTTCGGATGAAATGTAGTAAATGTAGTAAATGTGATAAATGTAAAAATGTGCAAAAATAGTAACGTAGTAATGTACTCTATTATTTACGTTCATTCAGGTAGGAAAGATATGCTAAAATTTTTTACTTATATTGATACTCTTGTATATAAATTTTCACTCTATGCACTGATTGTGGCCATATTCACTATGCTCTCACTAACAATCTATGCAATCGTCATGCGCTTATTTAGTATTACTTCACTATGGATTGATCCATTAGTACGCCACCTAGTATTCCTGAGTGCTTTTCTCGGAGGATCTTTGGCCATAGGTCGCAGACAATTAATTGCAATCGATATTGTTGCAAAATATCTGGAGTCTACAAACCGATTAAAAATCAAACTTTTTTTTGAAAGAATTATCTACATCACATGTATCTTTACTTTAACTTGGTTGATTTTCGGATCATTTAAATTTATTCGCGAAACTTTTCAATATGAAGGAATCGATTTTTTAGGTATTCATAAAGGTTTTTTAGTCTCTATTATTCCATTTGGTTTTTCCTTAATGGTTTATAGATTTTTTTATTTATTTATAAGTTCATTTAAAAAATAATGGAGTAAATTTTGCTAGCAACAACTATATATTTATTGATTGCATTTCTTGCGATAATTGGAACTCCTCTATTTGTTATCATGGTTCTTTTTGCAATGGTGGCATTTACTTTTGCAGATATCTCTATCAGCTCGGTATCCATTGCCATCTACCAGGTAGCGGCCCAGCCGATGATGTTATCAATTCCACTCTTCACCTTCGCTGGTTATTTAATTGCAGAATCAAAATCACCTCAAAGACTAATGCGTTTAGGACAAGCACTGCTTGGTCAACTTCCAGGAGGAGTTGCAATCATTTGTCTCTCTGTTAGTGCAATCTTTACTGCTTTCACGGGCGCTTCTGGAGTTACTATTATTGCTCTCGGTGGATTAATGTATCCGCTACTTCGAAATGAAGGATATAGTGAAAGATTTGCACTAGGATTAATTACTACTTGTGGTTCCCTTGGTCTTCTCTTTGCTCCAAGTCTTCCAATTATACTCTATGGATTGATCTCTCGAACTGATATTAACTCTCTATTTAAAGCTGGACCAGTACCCGGATTATTTTTGATTATTGTTTTATCATTGTATGCAATCTTCACAATGAAAAAAATTCGAAAAAACGAAGAGGTTAAGCGAAAAAAATTTGATAAAGAAGAAGCAATTTCTGCAATCAAAGGAGCATTCTTTGAAATACTTTTACCAGTTGGTGTCCTTGTTGGAATCTATGGAGGAATTACAACGGTTACTGAAGCAGCATCATTTACTGCTCTATACGTTTTTATTTTGGCCTGCTTTATTCATAAAGATGTTCCTTTAAAAAATATCAGTCAAGTAGTACTAAGTTCTACCTCTCTTGTTGGTGCTATTCTTTTGATGGTATGTAGTGCTTTGGCGCTAACAAATTATTTAGTGGATGAAGAGATTCCAATGAAATTGTTAGCATTGATTAAAACATACATCTCTAACAAATATATCTTCTTAATTGCACTAAATCTTTTCTTGGTGTTAGTTGGCTGTATGATGGATATTTTCAGCGCTATCGTTATCGTTGTACCACTTATTGCACCTATGGCCTTAGAGTATGGAATAAATCCAGTTCATCTTGCTATTATCTTTTTAACAAACCTTGAGATTGGATATCTTACTCCACCTGTTGGTATTAATTTATTCATAAGTAGTTTTCGTTTTAAACAAAATATCACCGTACTCTATCGTTCAGTCCTACCATTTATTTTACTGCTCTGGGGATCTTTGATCGTTATTACTTATTGCCCACAACTTAGCACTTGGTTGCAGTAATCTTTGATAATACGTTTGCCAACTTATTATAAGCAACATCAAGAATAAATGAAATTAAAATTGTCACAATAAATGTTGCTATAAAAGTATATATTTGCTGTAAATAAAAATCTATATCTGGCCTTTCAAAATATTTTTGGAAATAAAGCAATACTTGATAATGAGTTAAGAATATCCATAGACTAAATTTTCCAATAAAAGCAAAAAATTTATTAAATAATTTCACCTTTAAAATTACATCCTGATAATAAAAGACCAAATGAAATAGCGCCAATCCAAAAAAGAATCTGGTGTTATAATAATAATGAGAAGAAAGTAATATATAGATTAGATAATACCCAAGAAGTCCAACCCAAATCCAAAAATCCTTCCCTCTTACTTTTTCATTATTGTAGTTAAGAAAATATTCTCGAGAGTAAGCTCCATAAGCAAAAAAGAATATATATTTTAAAAATAATGGAAAATCATCAATATCCCAAAAAACAGGAAAGATCGCTGAAATCATCGATATTATCAGCAAAATATAAATAGTCACGCTTGCATATTTTCTAAGATACATTAGTACTGGATAAAAAAAGTAACATTGAAATAGCACTAACATAAAATAAAAGGGAACTTCTGCTTTACCTGTAATTCCTAAATTTAAAATCTCCTCTGCTGGTTTATCCCAATGAATTACTAATACACACAAGATATATGGAGGAATAAGCCGAAGAAATTTTTTAACATAAAAATCATAAACTTCTTTCCATTTCCATTGCATATTAAATGGTTTTAATAATATGCCAGAGATTAATAAAAAGAAAGGAATGGTAAAACGTAAGATATTGTTTGAGATATTATTTATATAGTAATATATATTTTCAGTATTATAATAACTTAATTCATCTTTATATACATAGGTTATATGAATTGCAACAACTGCTAAAATTCCAATCCCTTTTAAAAAATCATAGAAAAAAAATCTCTCACTTTGTACTTTAGTACTTACTTTTTGCATCTTCGAATTCGGAGCACTCTGACTATTCTGACTATTCTGACCAATAATACTTATAAAGTATCTTCTTCTAAAGAATGGAATTAGTAGAATAAAAACAGCGGGAATAAGTATTAAAATATTTTGAGGACGAACTAAATACTCGAGCATATCCAGCACCTCCTTATTGCTTTATACGCATTTAAGTACTAAACCAAATTAAACGAAACTAAACATTTACAAATTCCAGTGATTCGATAATTTTTCGATAGGAACTCTTGGTATATTTATCGGTCAAGCGTTTCATCGATTTTTTCTTATCAAATTTCACTTTGTCTTTTTTATTCTTGGCCTTTAAGACATCAATCACAAATTCTTCAGCTATAATCATAATTTTTGAAAGAGGAGAAATGTCATCTTTAAATTCGGCCGCAAAACCCATTCCTGTGGTAGTGCCATGGTGTTGTTTGATAATAACATCAGAACCTATCGGAATTTGCTTGAAAGAACATATTACTTCCGCTGCCATCCTGGCATGATTGATTAATACATCCTTTTCTTTATCATTTAAACTTTTATTAAAATAGAGTTCATCTTCTGTTTGAATTTCTGGATGGGCATCAAATATTTGCATTAAAAAAATATCATGATAAAAAAGCACAAAAGAAATCTTCTCTGATTGCTCATCAGTTCCCCATGAAATATGTTTTAACATCTCTGCGGATACATAGGATGCCAACACTGAGTGAAGATATACATACTTGGTTTTATTTTTAAGCAAATTGCTCAACAAATCGTTAAAACGGGTACTCTCCTTAATCACCTGCTGAACTGAATTCACACAAAGTTTAGAAATTTTAATAACCTCTTCCGATGCAACTTTATTTTCAAAAATTTCACTGGTTATTAATTCCAATCCCTGTTCAGCTAAATCAACTCTCTCACTAGTGGAAACAACTTGAGATTCCAGTTGAGTGATAAGTGATGAAGATGCCAAATTTATAAACCTTAATCTCTCCGATGCCGGAATATAGAGTGTAGTTATATTCTGATTTAAGTAAACATTTACTTTACTAGCAATATCTTTAGTTCCCTTTTCTAGTATGCGGATATATTCATGATTGATTGAGCTTGAACTATGTCGATAAAATACATCACACTCAACTTTTAATAGAGTTAAAAACATCTTCAAAGGAATAGGAAAATAATCAGGTACTGGCATCACCACCATATCTTTAGCAGTAATCTCCAACAACTTTGCAACTGAACGAATTATTTCCTTAATATTGTACACTGATGAGATATTTATAACATCATTTGCGAATGCTTTATTTTCCCCAATAGACATTAACGGAATATTCTTCTTGTTATTTTTTAAAAACACATAGATTAATCTAGCAGTTGGTTGAGCATTAATTTGTGCCAATGAGATAATAATATCTATGCTGGGATTTTGCTCTAAAAGCTTAATCGCCTCTTCATGACTTTTCTTGATAGTTACATTAGTGGCGACATAGGCATTAAAATTTACAATGTAAATATCATTTACAACATCATTATCTGATACGATGAGGGCATGTCCCATTTTTTACTCACAAAAGAAATATATTTTCGTCAGAGAATAAAAGTGCTTATAGAAAAGATTGTAACACTAATATTTTTTAAAATAAACACTAGTGTTTTTGCTTACCTATTGCTTGCCTATTTATGAAAGTCTTTGTGCAGAATTCTTGAAAAGGTCTCTAATTGTTGTTCTTTACTAGCATGTTTAAACTTTGAATCTTCAGTTGGATCTATCTCTTCTTTTAATTTCTTAATCGTATAATCGATCATTTTTGTAGGGAAAATACCATCCTTTTCATAAACTAATCGATCCTTCTCTAATTCCTTGGCCGATTCCACACAATTAACAGGAAGTGTATCAAGAGAATTTTTTAATTCTTCATTATTAAAAATATTTCCTACAACATGCAATTTATTTGCAACATCCTCAGCATAAGAATCATCTATACCCTCGCGAATTGCTACTGTAATACCAGCTAAAAGAAGATTAATATTGGCCGACCCATCCGGACTTCTAATCTCAATTGTTTGTCTTGAATTTGTACTCTCATTCAACTTATCTTTATTATTTACTTTATTACTTATTTTCTCATTCACATTAACCAAATCAGCGAGATTTGCTGATTTAAGATCGCTCCATCCTAAAGGTACTCTTATTAGCGCTGAACGATTTTGTTCTGACCAACAAATACGTGTTGGTGCCTCTTGATGTGGAACTAATCTCATATAGGAACTAGTGATCGTATTTCCAAAAGCAGTTAAACTTTTAGCATTATTACAAAGTCCTGCTATCATTTGCTTTGCCTCTTTACTTAATGCCTTTGTCTTTGGATCAACCATCACATTTTTTCCATTTCTCTTCAATTCCAAATGAACATGAAGTCCTGTTCCGGCCATTCCCTCTTGTAGTTTAGGAGTAAATGTGACACTTTCTCCATAAATGTGAGCAACATTTCTAATAATCCATTTAGAGAGATTGAGATACATTCCCATATCGTAGATTGGTCTAGTAAGAAACTCAATCTCATATTGTTCTGCTGCTTTACCATTGATCTCTTTATATATCGAATTTACCTCTGGAATAAAGCCCACTTCCGCGTGAGCATATTTTACAGCACAAGTTAGCGAAGAGATAATTCTCATCATGTGATTTATGATATGACCTTTCTTACCATACGGAGTGGTTTGATGATAACTCTGTTGAGTAGTATTGGGAAAGCGTTCGCTCTCTTTATCGTATAAAAGATAGAACTCTAATTCACCTAGAGCATTTAATTCCATTCCAGTTTGTTTTTTAAAATTTTGATGTGCCTTAAGTAGAACATTATCTGGAGAAGCCTCCGTTGGAGTCCCAGTCTTATCCAAAAAAGTACACATAAAAGATAGAGTATCTTTTTCGAATGGTGATAGAAAAGCAAAACGATATATCGGAACTATATATAGATCACTTTTAGCAGTATCAATTACTCCTTTAAAAATACTACTGCCATCAATTCTTTCTCCTTGGGCCAAAATAAGATCAGCATATTCGAGAGAATTAACAGGAATTTTTAGTTCTTTAAATTTACAATCAAGTCCATTGTAATGAAAGTTTAATTGTTTGATACCAAGAACTTCTATAAGCTTTAAAAGATCTTTACGAGTAAAATCTTGAGGATTTTTATCAAGAATAAGCGGCAATGGTACTATATCTAAAAATTTATCATTATTCTTATTATTACAGTTACAATTGTTACAGCTGTGATTGTTGCTACTGCTATTTTTTTTCTTATTTCCCACGATGATCATCTCCAATAAAATATAAAATACAATTCGATAAAATTAGGTAAAATTCGATAAAAACTATATTCGAGATTATTTTATTGTCGATGCTACTAATTAGTCTAGTAATTAGTCTAGAATTAGATAGTGTAGGAACCACTTTTTATTTTCTTCGCATAGAAGCGTAAGACCCCATTCTGCTTTTTCACCTATTGGAGATGGGTTTAGTGATTTACAATTAGAAGGAACGCGAACATTTAACTTTATTGGTGAAATTAAATTCTTATTTTCATCGATACTCAGAATATATAAATCCTTGCGATTTATTTCTGTTGCATCAACATAAAGTGCTGGTCTTGAAGGATTTGAGATTGAAATTGGATAGAATATTTCATTATAAAGACTTCCTGGCAAAAAGCTAAATCTGGTTATGGGTCTAGAATTTACAAAACTTTCACCATTCTCATTCACACGATGTAAAAGAAGTGAACTCTTTGTCTGCAAAAAGGTAAAATACTCTCCCTCATTTTTATAACATGCAAAAGCACTAAGCACACTATCTCTTTGTAATGGATGTGAGTAAAGTGATGAAAAAATATTATTAATACTATTCTCATAATCCATTATCGACATTCTTACGTTAGTATTGGTTTCATGACCAACAAAGATTGCTCCAGCATTCATTTTATTCAAATCCATATTGGTTATTGGAAAGATGAAACTTCCCTCCAAATGAACTCCATTGGTACGAAGTGGTTCTAGCACAATATCACTAGCACTTAAACTCTCTCTATATTGTGGCCTAAACGAAATAAGATAATAATTTCGAACATAGTTTTTACCTACAGAGATTATCCCTTTCCCCATTCCTCTTTTAAAATCACTCAAGGACTGAGGAATCACATCAACCACCTCAACTAAATCATTCCACTCCAACCCCAATTTCTTTTTTACTATATCCCTCCACTGATAGTTATCTACAATTCTGGTTTCAAAATACAACTTCTTATTTTTTACCTTAGTAGGAGTGATATAGAAGAAATGAGAATCCTTAAAATTTTGCTCTGGTGGAAGTTCTTCAAATGGATCCTTATTTAAGTCCTTCTCGGGAGTTTTGCCATCTTCAAAGAAAAATGGAATCGCTAGAGTAGCATTTAGCAGCGTTGATCTAAATGGAATAAAATTAACTTTTCGGTAATTAACAATTGCAGCTTCTGGTACAAATCGAAAATGATTGTATTGTTTAAAAGTTGCTTCCCCTGATTGATTGAAATATGAGTATTGAATAAACTTTTCATCTCCTTCCTTGCCAATAGAAATTAGCACATACTCTAGCTTTCCATCATAGTTTATATCTTGAAAGGAGACTGATAGTAGTGAATCAGCATTTGGAATAGTTAATACTAAATCAGATTTAAATTCTCCTTTATTATCAAAAGGAGTCGTTTTGAAGATAAATACATCAATTTTTTTATCAGCATTGTTATTATTAGTACTGGGAGTACCAGGAGTAACAGGTGCAACTTCATTTTTTTGTTCTATATAATATTGTGGATATGGATTTTGAAAGTAACTGTCAGATATAGTCGTTAACGTTGTACGAACATCATCTTCTCTTCTCATCGCCACAGGTCTTTTAATCGCCGGATTGACTATTACTTCTTTAACAATTTCTAAAAATCGAGGATCCTTTTCAATAAAACTAACTATCCTCACCTGATGATTAAAAATTTTTGTAGTAACCGCGAACGATGGTGATGAAATTTTAATTGTAAAAGATAAGACGTTATCATAGTCAGTATTTTTTATATCTCCTGCTAATGTAAATTCCTTTATCTCTCCCTCTTTTAAATCTCCTAGAGAAAACTCACTGCTACTAAAACTGGCCCCTCTACTGCTCGCCTCTCGATCCAACTCCACTTTAACTTTCACATCTTTGCTAACGGCCCATAGGTTTTTTACAGGAATTGTTAAAGTAAAATTTTTAGTATTTGATTGAACAATTATCTCCTCTACTCTCTTTAAAAGAGGAATAACAATTGAAGATTTATTTACATTGATTGATTTTTCTATATTAAGTAATCCATAGAGAGAGTATTTTTCAATATTATTTGAAGTACTACTTGAAATACTAGCGGAAGCGGAAGAAGAAAAATTTGAAAGATCAATACTACTAACTAACAACCTCGCCAATATTTCATTGTATGAAATCTGTGGATTAATTCCTATCAAAATTCCTACTGCTGCTGCTACATAAGGCGCTGCCTGGCTTGTACCATTTTTTATCTCATATCCTTTAACTGAAAAAAAATCGGGAGTTAATTTTTGTGGATAAGTTGATAAAATATTATCTCCAGGAGCAAGAATATCCATGTGTCCGCCATAGTTGGAAAAGTTTGCAAAACTTCCACCAGCATCGATAGCACCAACACAAATTACATTTGGATAAGCACATGGAAATATCGGACTTGAATGATTATTATTTCCAGCGGCCGCAACAATCACTATTCCTCTATTTTGTGCTTCAATTATACTCATCTTAAGATATTTAGTATCCACACTAATTGGCCAACCCATGCTCAAGTTTATAACATGAACATTTCTTTTTACAGCATACAAGATACCCTTCGCAATTCGATCACTTAATCCACCAGTCGCCAGTCCACCAGCACTTCCTGCTGGTCCTTCATTTTTTTGTAAAACTTTCACTGGAACAATTTTTATTTTAGAGGTTAGTGCTACTCCTGCAACTCCAAGTTTATTACTTGCTTTGGCCGCAATAATTCCTGCTAAGTGTGTTCCGTGTCCTACATCATCATACACTCGCTCATCACCATCTTTTTTGGTAGAAACAAAGTTCCAACCCATGCAATCGCCAATATAACCATTTTTATCCTTATCTACAGTTGGACGAAAAGGAAGTGCTCCATTTTCACACTCTACTAAATTTTTTGCAATATTATCTTTTAGATCTGGATGATCTATATCCACTCCTGAATCCACTACTGCTACCAAAACTTCATTTTTTATTAGCGAATCAAGTTTAGTATAGATATTTTTAACTCCGATATCTGCACCGATTTTGCCTTTGATCTTTTCTAAATGGATATCATCTAAATCTTTTGAAATTATTTGTTCACGATTTTCAAGTCCCCAAAGATAGGGAGTAAAGGAATCATCACTTATAAGCGGATTTCTGTTGTTATCGTTCGGAGTGATCGATTGAGCATCTATCTTATAACTCTCTTCAACGGTAGAAATATTTAATTCATTATTTGTATTGGTGCCCATTGTATTGGTACCAATGGCATTTTTTAGTATTTGAAGTACATTATTTTTAAATTCCAAGCTCCCTTTAAAGCTTAAACGATACAATCTTTCAAAATAGGGTGATTTGATATTATCAAAAAGTTCGATCTCAGCACTATAAAAATATTTTTTAATCTTTTGCACATTTTCTGCACTTGGTTTGCTCTTAAATTCAATCATCAACGTCCAATCTATGATTGATTTATTGCTGTTTATTTTTTGTTGAGTTTCAATCTCAAATTGTTGAAGGTTTTTTATTTGATTTAAGTCTGTTACTGAATAAATTTTGCTATTGGAATAAGCATCGGAAGAAATAGCATTAAGTATTGTGGCCATAAATAATGCTACGATCATGATTTTTAATTTCATCTTTATTTTCATTTTTATTTTCGTCCTCAAAAAAAATGTTTACAAAAAGATTTGTGTACGAACACAATCTGAGATTGTTTACTATGAATAAAGAAACAAAGCAAGGTGTAACTAAGATATAACTATGGCATTGATAGTTGTTATTGTTTTTTTATGTAATTATTACTTTAAATATTATTTACTTTGATTACATTGATTTGAAACTAAGTCGATAGCCCTCATTCACAACAGTTTCAATCTGCACTGTTGAATGTTGAATTTTCCTTCGAAGATGACCTATATGGGTGTCAACTGTTCGATCCATCACTTGAAAATTATTACCCCATACCACGCTTAAAAGTTGTTCGCGATTGAATACTCTCTCTGGCGATTTGGCAAAAGTAACCAGTAATTTAAATTCCAAAGAAGTTAAATCAATCAACTGATTTCCATGATTACCTTGAGTTCCCTGATTCATTCCTGCAGATCCTGCAGATCCTGCTGATCCTGCAGAAGAATAGACTCTCTGAGTTCCTAAATTAATGGACAAATCCTTCAAGCGAATCAATTCTTGTCTTCTACTATTTTCCTGTTGTTTTTTTAGCTTGGCATTTATGCGGGCCCTCAACTCTACAGTATCAAATGGTTTACAAATAAAATCATCTGCTCCCAATGAAAATGCAGTAAGTTTATTAGCAATATCTGTTCTCGCAGTTATGATAAAAACCGGAGGTAATTGTAATTGAGTGAAGGTGACAGAAAGAGTTGCTAAAAAATTCATTCCATCTCCATCTGGCAACTCTAAATCCAACAACACTAAATCAAAGTTATTGCTGCCTTTTATTTCATTTGCCTCTTTTAAAGTTTTTACCATCACAACTTCATGTTCTGACAGTGACGCCTCAACAAGTATCTGCACCTCTAGATTATCCTCAATACAAAGTATTCTTCCCATAATATTTTTACCCCCTCTAATGATATTTTTCTAATTCTTTGGTTAAAGTCATGGTTAAATTGTTTGCCTCTTGTTTCAATTTTATATACTGATGATTGATCATTGCAAGATCTAAGTTATCTTTTTTTTCTAATTTCTCGCAAATTTCTACCATCTCATCAGCTTTTAAAATGGCGGCCGATGATTTCAAACGATGGGCCACTCTTGAAAATTCATTAATCATGTATTGATTGTCATGGCAACCTTCACCCCTTTTAATTATCTCCTGCATTTCATCCAGTGTTTGTGGCATTGTCTTGAGAAATGATGTTATTAATTTTTTAACTACCGCAGGAGTTGTTTGGTGTGATAATTTTTTAAGTGAATCAGTTAATGGTTGCATAGAAGTAGATGATGTTGATTGCGACCATCTCTCTACAATTTTTTTTAAATCCATAAAAATAAATGGTTTTGCTAAAAAATCATTCATCCCCATGCTTATACATCTCTCTCTATTTTCTTTGGAGGCATCGGCGGTTATGGCCACAATAGGAGTAGCTCGTAAAAATTTTCGCTCACTCTCTCTAAAACGAATCTCCCTACAGGCATCAAACCCATCCATGATTGGCATCTGGCAATCCATCAAAATAAGATCATATCTTATTCTCTCCCACATCTCAATTGCCTCTTGTCCATTACTAGCGGAATGAGATCTAAGACCCAACTCTTCTAATTGAGCTTTAAGCAATATTTGGTTCATTTGATTATCTTCAACAATTAATGCCAACATATCTCTATTCAACTCATTTTTCACATCCTCCACTATATGTTGATTTTCTAATTCTCTTCCCTTATTCTCCAATAACAAAATTAACTGCATCCTCTTTAATGGAAGTCGCAAATAAATAATTTTATCCTCTAAAGAATGATAACAGGTTTCTTGATCATTAATCAGCAAACATATTTTATCAAATTTAGTTATATATTCATTTTTCAACTCATCATCTGGACCCACAATTAACAATTTCTTTTCTCCATATTCATACTCATATTCATATTTATATCTATCTTTTTCACTTATTATCACGCTATTATCAGAAGTTATGTTTTGAAAAGAGATAGCAAAATCACTTAAATATTTTTGTAACCAAATTGCCACACACCTAGATCTATCTATTAAGTAAACTTTATCAAAGTAGGATCTAATCTTAAGTTTACTCTCCTCTACAATATTAGAGTCAATATTACTGTCAACATTACTGTCAACATGAATTGATTTCATTGGCAATGAAAACCAAAAAGTCGAACCAACTCCAACCTTTGACCTAACTCCGATCTCTCCTTCCATTAATGTCACAAGTGACTTACAAATAGATAAACCTAGTCCTGTGCCTTCCTGCTTTCCCACTCTATTGTTAACAATTTGATTAAAAGGTTTAAAAAGCAAATCCAATTTGTCTTCTGCTATTCCTGCTCCACTATCTGTTATTTCAAATAAAATCTGATAAATATTTCCATTTTGTTTACTCAACATTACATCTACGCTGATATGTCCATTGTTGGTAAATTTCTTAGCATTACCAATTAGATTCATAAGTATCTGACTAATTCTCGATCCATCTGCCAACAAAATTTGCGGAATATCACTATCGATATAACTTAAGATATGAATATTTTTTTCTCTGGCCTTTGCGTACAAAAGTTCTATAGCATTTTCAACCACCTCAATAAGAGAGCAGTTGCCTATTTCTAAATCAATTCTACCCGCCTCAATCTTTGAAAAATCCAAAATATCATTAACAATTTTTAAGAGTGAAATTCCTGAACGATAAATAATGTCTAATTTTTGTTTTAATTCATGATCCTTGGCCCGTGAAATCAGAAGTTCACTGATACCAATAATTCCATTAAGAGGAGTACGAATTTCATGACCAACGGCCGCCACAAATTGCGACTTGGTGTTTGTAGCGGCCATTGCCATTTTATTCGAATGAATCAACTCCTCTTCTACTTTATGCCTTCGCTTAAATTCAATTCTAATAAGATAATAAAAAACAAGTAAAAAAGCACATCCAAAAAATGATCCCATAAAGATGCTAATAATCGCCTCATGAGCATTATGATTACTCTTCTCCTCATTTTTCTTTAACTCTAATTTGGCCATCTTATCAATATCTTCGGCAATCACTTTTATCTCATATCGCAATCTCTCATTTTGTTCTAAATTATATTCAAGTATATTTTTAGATTCACCTTTTTCCTCTAATAGTTTCTTTCTTAGTCCCTCTGGTCTGGAATAAATACCATCTAAGATGTCCATATCTTTAAGCTTTTTTTCCACTCTACTCTTCAAATCAATATATAAAACATTCATTACCGAATCTTTTTCTATTAACTCTCCTAGAGCTTGCAATCCATCGTTAATTAATAGAATTTTACGTTTGTATCTTTCGGAATAATCTGGTGGTCTTGAATTCTGCCATGATTCTCTATGCAGTAACTCTACTTCCAGTAATGTCTCAAAGACATCTCCAACCCTGGTCTGGATTTCCAAGTATTTTCTTTCTAATTCAATGGTTTTTTGTAGTCCTTCAATGCTAAAATAACTTAAAGCACTTACAATCAGCACACAAAATATGGAAATCGGTAA
>JADFZW010000031.1 GCA_015232355.1 Oligoflexia bacterium | reverse complement strand
TCGCATAATGTGAAAATATATTAGACAGAATTGGGGAAACAATAGATCCTTGGGGGGTACCATCATCACCAACTTTAAATCCATCAGGACTAAGAATTCCTGCTTTCAACATTCTCACCACATATCTTATAAACCATCTATCTTTAATTTTCATCTCTAATAGAAGGATTAGTTTCCTGTGGTTGATAGTACCGAAGTAGTTCTTCAAATCTACATCTATTATAACACCATCATTCTTCGAGCTAAGAAAACTATGCAAATCCTTAATGGCCGTATGGCATCCCCGTCCCTCTCTAAATCCATGTGACATATTTGTAAGTACTGGTTCATAAATGGCCTTTAGGATTTTATTGAATAGAGATTGCACTATTTTGTCTTCGATATTACTTATTCCCAAAGGTCGGAATTTTCCTTCTCCCTTTGGTATCATAACCTCTCTAACAGGTGCTGGATAATATTTGCCAGTTTTCATTCTGGTCACTAGCGATTCAATGTTCTCTTCCAGTTTAATTGCATATTCATCTTTACTTATTCCGTCTGCTCCCAGCGCTTTCTTTCCATCCAGCTCCTGAAAACATAGAGTAAGATTCTCCTTGTTGAAGTGTTGGATTAACCATTTGAACTCCGCCTTTGGATTCTCCTCAGAGTTAACTTTTATCTTCTTTAGTTTCGTTTCCAAATTTTGTGTACTTTGTTTCATACACATTTGTTTCTCCATTGAAGTTGATAATACCCAGGGCCCTTTCCTCCACAGTCGTTACTTGTTTCATCGGTACTATGGCCCAGCTGACTTCCTATAACTCATTTTAACTTCCTCGCTTTTACACTTGATCGGTTAATACTCTCATCATGGAGGAGCTATAGGAGATCCCTAGTTCATAACTTTAACCTTCACAGCATGCCCTGTTCTCAGATCCCGCCAATCTTAGTTTAGATGTCTATCCCAATCCTTTTTAAACTAATGTAGACTTCCACATCTCAATAAGGTGTCGTCGATTGGTATGCGCATTTTTCGGGACTCAATCACTTAGGAAACCTTACGGCCTGCTGTTTATCTCTGTTTACGCTTAACCCATTTTGTTACCTCCATGAGTTCAAAACTCGATTCTCAGTGTGATGGGTTCACTTCTGAGTGTGGACTTACACCACCGGTTAAAGTACGCTTTCTAGGCGCACATTGAGTATGTGTTGAGTATGTGTTGAGTATGCCCACTTTTTATGTCACATAATTATTTTGGCCCACTAGCTATCATTCCATGATTATAGATACTTGCTTATTTTTTATATTTTTTTTAAACCAACTTAAGCAATCATCAAATAAAATATATTCACTAAATTTTCTTATAAAATTACCAGAGGTACAAAATGTTTTTAATAGCTACAAGGAATCGATTATTTTTCTTCTTTTTTCACATTATTAGCATCGTTTGTATCAGCATTTGCATCAACGCTTGCATCTACGACCATTCCTATGCTGGGTTTGATTTATTTAAAAGCAAAGAACAAAAACAAAAAGAGAAAAAAGAGAAATATTTAAAATTTCTAGAAAAAGAATCACGAAAGGATTATCAGATTTTAACTAACGAATTAAAAAATATCCATCAAAAACGAGAACAGTATTCAGCAGAAGTTGAAAAATTAAAAAGATTAGTTAGTGAAAAAGAGGATTTAATAAAAAAGAAAATCTCACAAATAAATGAAGTTAATGAACTTGATCAAAAACTAGAATTACTAAATGGTGAACGGCAATTACTTCTTGAAAAAACTCACCAGCTACGTTTGACTGAACAATCGCTACTTGAGTTAAAAGATAAAAAGCATAAATTCGAAATGTCATTAAAAGAGGCCAGCGATATGGAGTTACAATTATCTTCTAAAAGAAAACAACTAGAGTTAACTTTAAATAGCATGAGTGAGCAAGAAAGAAAAAATGGTGAATTAAAGTCATTTCTTGAACATCAACAAGAACAACTTTCTCTGCAAAATAAACTCATAACTGAACAAAAAGCGAATCTAGATGTGGAACTAGATTTATTAGAAACAAAAAATAAGATTCATCAACAGAAAAAAAATGAACTACAAAAATTAATGGAAGGAAATATTCAAAAAATAAATCAAGCACAAGAATTAGAGATGAAATTAAATTTAATTATTAAACAAACTGAATCCTTTAAAGAAAAGGAATTAGAAGCAAAATTGGCAGAGCAAGCTCTACAACAACAAAATCAAGTTGTTATTAATCTAGGCAAAAAATTATCGGAACAAAAAGTTAATAATAAATTATTGTTAAACGAAATCAATTCTCAAAAAGAACAATTATTAACTACTCAAGATCTCGGGTTAGAGTTGAGAGCTAGAAAGCAAGATATTGAAAAGCTCAAAGAGGGCCTAAATAACGCCATCAATGAGCAATCTAAACTACAAGAAAAAATTCAAGACGATATTAAAGTTAGCAAGCTATTACAAGCAGAGTTGATAAGACAACAAGAAATAATTACGGGTGAAAAAGATCAACTTTTTAAATTAGGTCTAGAAAAAGATCAATTATATAATGCCTATTTAATAAAGTCAGAATATTACAAAAGAATAAAAGAGGTTTTACTTCTCGCACTTGATAATATTGAAAAAGATATGCAAATAAAAATTACATTGCTCAATCAAAAAAAGAAAAATTATCTTGAGCAACACCTTTACGACACAAAATTACTCTCGAAAAAACCTAAAACCAGAGAAGAGATGATTGAAATATTTAGCGAAATCTTACGTAAAACTCTTACTCTTGTTAACATCAACATTCAATTAAATAATTTCGATACCGGAGCAGAGATGATGTTTTATCAATATAATGAATTAATGAACAATTTAAAAAATATTATTAATTCCAAATTACCTAAAAACAAAATGTTAAGCGCATTTCAATATGTATATCAAGAGCTTTTAAATAAAATAAAAATGGATCTTAATTTTCTACAAACATTTGCTAAATCAGTGGATAAAGAGATTAACAAACAAGAAACTTTAAATAAAAAATTCAACAAAATAAGTAGTGAATTAAAATCATCAAAAGAAGAAATGGATTTGCAAAAGCTGTTACCTATGTTGGCTGAAATTCTTTCACTTAATAACAATAAAACAAACACCTGCGAATAGTTGGGAGCACATAATGAAACTAATTAATATAAAAACAACACCTCTTCTAATTTATTGTCTATGTTTATGTTCATGTTTATTTAATTTTGCTTTTGCAGCTTTAGCGCAAAATGATGAGTTACACATTTTAACTAGGTCAGAGATTAGCAAAAAAATTGAAAACCAGAAAAAATCTTCTATCGTTGAGACAAAAAAAGAGTGTTCTCAAAATAAATTCTATATTTGGAAAAATTATTCTGCGGCCGCAAAGCTTAGATCCTACGCTTTAAGAAATATCGGCAAAATTAGCCAGAAATTAGAAGAAAAAATCAATGAGCAATATGAAAATCGTTACTTTAAGAAATTTAAAAATTTCCCGTTAAAATCAAAAATCTATGGGCCGGGCCTATATTTAAGCGATTCGATCGAAGGCGCTTCATTGCAAAGGCAAATTGAATTAAATGATCGAGAACAAATAGAAATTGATAAGATAATGGAGTCAAGAGCTATAAAGTTATTAACCAACATCTATAAACAAAGAGAGAAATTGCTTAAAGAAAAGATTATTTCTGCTAAAAATCTTAAGCAAATTGAAACAACTTTTAATAAATTCAATTCTCAAAAGGAGAGTAGTGCTATCTCATCTTTATATGATCTATACGAATTGCAAAAAGCAAAAGAATTTAATTTAATCGATGCTATAATTAATACTATCTCATCACAAGATAAAAAAAGAATAATTTCTGATCTTAATAGTACAAACAGTATAAAAATTATTCAGCTATTATCTTTATTAGATAAAAAGAGTATTTCTGATGTTAAAAATAAAGTGGCCCTAATGAAACAAAATCAACGCCTATATCAAATATCTTTTGATAAGGTAGAATGTGTTGATATGGGAAATGATAACTTTGATCAGATCAAGAAAAATTTAAGGAAAAATTATTTGCCTACAACAATTACAAAAAACGAAATTGTTAGTACAAAAAAAATACCCTTACTCTTTAAATATAATGTTCCCCTTAAGAATAAGAACACCATGCTTAATTATTTTATCTTTCGAGACAATATTCCCCACCACTTTAATTTAGTTGATAACTCCAATTCCAATTCCAATTCCAATTCTAATAAAGACTGTGTAAATTTTTCAAACAACTAAATTTCAAAACCTAAAAATCAACCACCAGCTAACAACTTATTGACCTAAAATGGATATTAGTATAATATTCGCCAGCTATTAATGGCGAAATGATTCAATTATAAAAATGATTAATGGAGAAAATCATGCTAAATCTAACAAGTAAGTTTAATCTCTCTAATTTTAGACCATCAAAAAAATTACTATTCACTTACTTCTCTTTTTTTTCTCTTCTCTTTTTTACCCAACTTTGTATCCAAAATGAAATCTATTCATGTACAGCATTTAGTCTCACTGGAGCTGACAAAAAATTTATTATCATGGGAAAAAATTATGATTGGTTCGTTCGAGATGCTTTAATCTATGTAAATAAAAGAAATGTTCAAAAAAAAGCATTAGTTGATATCAACCTTGAAGATCATCCATTAGAGTGGATTTCAAAATATGGAAGTGTAACATTTAATCAACACGGTTTTGGCTTTCCAGTAGGTGGAATGAACGAAAAAGGATTGACTGTAGAAACCTTAGTTTTACATTCAACAATTTATCCTAAATATGAATCTCAATCTAAAGTCATTGGAGAGTTACAATGGAACCAATATGTTTTGGATTCCTTCGAGACAGTTGATGAACTTATAAAAAACATTGATAAAATAAGAATTAATCCACTTATTGCAAAAGTACACTATATGGTATGTGATTCTAATGGTTACTGTGGAACATTCGAGTATTTAAAAGGAAAATTAGTAAAAAAATATTTCGAAATAGATCAAGCAAAAGTCTTAACCAATCACTCCTATGAAGACGCCAGCAAATATGCAGCTTCTTCTGATCCTGACAGCGTACTCGATATTAATGGAGAACCATTAAAAAATAAATGGTACTCACTTGATCGCTTTAAAAATACTAGCGAGTATATAAATGAATTAAGATGGAACGATTTTATTTCAGATGCTTTTGACGTATTATCAAATGCAACTGTTAACCTTTTCGATCGCGATTGGGGTTTTAGCTTTACTCAATGGAGTATTGTTTATGATATAAAAAACAAAAAAATTAATTACATTGACAAAAAACACTCAAGAATAAAAAAGATCGATGTAAATGATTTTGATTATAGTTGCTCTGAACCTGTCGAATACGCTCACATGAATACCAATACTGATCCTTATTTTAAATATTATTCTCGTCTAGCAAATAACTGGCTTGTTGATAAAATGTATGCTGCTCATATTGTTATTGGATTAAAACCAATAAAATGGATGTCTTCTATTAAAAAATATCCTGCAAGCGAAAGCTGTCTCGATCGTTAGGGCCCGGAAAGAAATAACTTTAGTATCCTATGCAAACTATACTTAATACAATAGATGTATTCTCTATCATCGATATAGTAAATCCTCTTTTATCTACAACTACACTTGAATAATCACCAAAAATAGATTTTAACATTCCCCCATAACTTAATCCCGTTTTTACACTCTCCTCACCATCTTTTGCCATTTTGTATCCAAAATGTTTACATATTCCATTAAAATCAGACTCTGCACTTAAATAATAATTTTTTCCCTGAAAATCATATTGAGGATAATTTATAACATATTCAGAAGTACCCTCACCCTCTTCTTTATTTTTACTCCCATAATTTTCTGATTTTCCAGGATAAGTTAAATTTATATCTATACTGTGAAGTAAACTACGAACTCCATTTCTCTTTTTACAAATTTTCCATGCATTTCTCTCAATAGATCGTTCAAAGGTTTCCTCCTTAATCTGTTGACTGATTTTAGATAAAGCATTTCTAAAAATAGCTTTCGGTGTTTGATATTTAAATTCTCTAGGTAAATTACTTAAATCATCTTCAGTCAAATTATGGCCAGTTACTTCTCGAAAATGAATACCCTGATTTGTTTTTACCACCCACCAATCATTTTCTAAACAATACTTAACCAGTATTGCAGGATTTAACTTATACACATCCTCAACCTTAATACCTTTCTCATTTAACTCTTTTACCACATTACCCATTGTAAGATCTATATAAGGTGTTCCCTTATCAACTTTTACCTCTAATAAAGCACCCTCATCTGTATATATCTCTGAACCATAAATGGACGATGAATATGGATCTTCAGCAATATATATTCCACTTCCCGCTAATGCTCTATTATGAATGCCTCTTTGAGGATCATTTTTCGCTCGTTCCAACATTTTTTGATACTCTTGATCTGTAAATACACCTTCACTGATACGTCTTTGTGCAGATTTTTTATTAGTCCAAGTATAAAATATCTTATCTGATGGTAGAGGTTTGGATAGTTTAATAATCTCTTCTATCATCTCCTTTTCACCAGCATAAACAGTATTGAAAATAGCATAGCTATAAACAAATATAAGTACAAAATGAAGATGTAGTAGATGTAATAGAACCTTTTTAAAAGTTAATTTTTTGATTGTTTTTTTCATAATAAATGATTCTAACATAATTTTATTTAGGATCAAAAAAATGCTATAAAAACAATAAAGCAGTATAAATATAATCTATTTGTGTGTACAAATGTTGGCACTCTCAAATCTATCGACCCCTATCACAAAAATTATTTTAGATCAGCTAAAAAAAAGTTTCTTTATTTAACTAATTGAAAAAATTAAACATCCAACTATTTTTTTTATATTTAAAAAAATATTTTCAATCGATTACTTCTAATAAATCGGATTTAAATAGATAATTAATAGAAATAAACATTAATAAAAATTTATTTATATAATTATTTGAACGGAGATATCCATGGCCGTAGAAAGATTGTTAATAGAGACATTAAAGAAAAAGATTCGTCATCAAAATAAAAATTATGAACAGTTGGCAGAATATTTAAAAGTATCTTTACCCACTATCAAAAAGATGTTTTCTAGTAAAGGTAACAAAAAAAATAATATATCGTTAGAACGTTTAGGAAAATGTTGTGACTTTTTACAAATCACTTTTTTTGATTTAGTGAAAATGGCCAAAGAAGAAAATGCCTTCGTTCAAAAATATTTTACTCAACAACAAGAGGAGATATTAACTAGTAATGATAATATCTTTTATCTCTTTTTTATGTTGATGAATAATCATTCAGCTCAAGATGCTAAAATTAAATTAAAGTTAAATGATAATGAGTTAGACAACTACCTTCTTAAATTAGACAAAATTAAGTTAATAGAGTTACATCCTGAACAAAAAATAAAAATCATGGTCCCACCTAATATTTTATGGATCCCTGATGGAGCTTTACGTAGCTATTACGCCACAGCGTTGAGTAAAAAATTTTTCAAAGCTAAATTTAATTCAGAAAGTGAATATATTAGAATTTTGAGAGGACATTTTTCAGAAAAAAAATTAAAAACTCTTTTTTCTAAACTAGATATCGTTGTAAATGAAATCAGTGATTCAAGAGAAATGATTTCTTCAAAAGATGATGACGAGGATGATAGAACAAGAGAGGATAAGCAAGAGATGACCTTTTTACTAGCAAGTAGACCCTTCTCGCTTACTGATATATTGAAATCTGATTAGGATTAGGTTATAAATTTAGTTTTTGCCGATTTAAATTTAAGTTTTTAAGACAGTTCATATAAGCAGAAGAATCTTTTTTAGAACAATAATTTTTCAAGCAAGGGGAGCAGGGAATATTTAATTTTTCTATTCTAATGTTATGGTTATTAACATTACGATTATTGTAAGAGATTGGAGCTGTATTATTTGGATCTCCTGCTCCAAAAAATACTACTAATGGTTTTGAGAGTAGTGAAGCAAGGTGAGCAACTCCAGAGTCGTTAGAGATAATGTATGTTGCCTTTGAAATAAGTAATATTAATTTCCTCAAATCAGTTTTACCGGCCAAATTTATATATTGATTGTTGTTATTGTTGTTATTTTTTGTAAGCTCAACGATCAATGCTTCGATATAAGAAAAATCTTTCTCTAATCCACTAAATATAAACCGAGTATTTTGGAATTGAGTTATTAATTCTACCCACTTTTGTATCGGCATACGTCTGGAAGGTGCTTCAGATGTAGCATTTATCAAGTAATATTCATCTCCATCATTGATTTCATTTCTGACTTTAATAATATCATCAGGGAAGATGTTAAATGAATTTAAAGTCGGCAATAACAATAAATCCATGTATTCTTGAGACCGATGTTTCATATTTTGATTAAAAGGTGAAAAGGTAAAGGATTTTGTAAGCAATAAACGTCGCAAATCACTAGAGTACCCAATACGAGATTTAATTTTAAGTAGCCACCCAATTAGCGCAGAAGAAAACGATGTCGAAAGTGTGTAATAAATATCAGCGTTAGATAAAAATCTATAATCTCTTACAAAACGAAATGGTCCACTAATTCCACTATATCTTTTTTTATTAAAAGTTATAATTTCAATTTTTTTTTTAAAATTCAAATATTCAAAAAGTGGCGCATACTCCTCTCTAATAATAAGAATGAGTGATGACTTAGTATTTGTAATCGCTAAGGCATAAAGGAAAGGAATACTCATGACGATATCACCCAACCAATTAGGCATGCGAATAACTATTTTCATATCGATAAAACACCTAAAAAAATAGCTAACAAAATCCTGACATTTGACAGGAAACTTTAACTTAAGTTATAGATCAATAAATACATAGATAAATACAGTATAAAAATACTTAAAAGAATAAAAGATAAAATTAAATTTCTTACTTATTTTCTTAATTTATTTAAGAGAGGAGCGCTTATTTTATGTGCTTAAAGATTATTGTTACCGTTAAGCAAGTTCCAGATACTCACAATATAACAGGTGATGCCATGAAAGCAGATGGTACTGTCAACAGGGCCCTACTTCCGGCCATATTTAATCCCGAAGATTTAAATGCGCTAGAAGAAGCATTAAAGATTAAGGAGAACATTCGTGTTGGCACATCAGCATCGGCATCAATTACAGTGGTGACGATGGGACCACCAAAGGCAGTTGAGGTTTTAAAAGAGAGCTTATATAGAGGAGTCGATGATGTTGTGTTGGTATCAGATTCAAAATTTGCTGGAGCAGATACTCTTGCAACATCATACGTTCTATCTCTCGCGATAAAAAAATTAGGTCACTTTGATTTAATAATTTGTGGTCGTCAAGCTATTGATGGAGATACAGCACAAGTAGGACCACAGCTGGCCGAAAAATTAAATATTAATCAGATAACAAACGTAGAAGAAATTTTAGAGATTACCAACGGTTCAGCAGCAACAACAGCAACAACAACAGCAACAACAACATTTAAGGTTAAGAGAGCAACTGAGAATGGTTATGAGATATTAAAATCTAAATTTCCACTCTTGTTAACAGTTACGGCAACTGCCAACTCACCTAGACCTGCTAGCGCAAAAAAAGTTATGATCTATAAGAATTTTTCGATTAAAGAGAGTGAACTATCTTACCTTTCGAATGCAGCAGATACAAAAGAAGATAAACATAATGAGTGCAAAGTTTGGAATGTGAATGATATTGGGGCCGATATAAATCTTTGTGGAGTCAGTGGATCACCTACAAAAGTTAAAAGCATACAAAATGTTGTCTTAACTGTCTCAGAATCTAAGCAAATTGCAAATACAAATGAGAATATTTGTGAGTTAGTTCGTGAACTAACCAGAGAGCATATTTTAAGTTAAAAAGATATTGGAGATATTGGAGAAATAGATGAGCGAAAATAATATTTTAGTTTTTATAGAAAACAACAATGGCAATGTTAATGTTAATGTTAATGTTTTACAAGTAAGTTTGGAGTTGATTTCCAAAGCAACAGAGTTGGCCAAAACTTTGAATGTTAAAGTTTGTGGAGTAATTTTAGGATTTAATTTTCATCTTCAAAATGAAATGCTGGAAAATATTGCACACTATGGTCTTGATGAAATTTATGTTATCGATGATCCTAGACTCAAACACTTTACTTCCATTCCATACGCTAAAGCAATTAGTGCATTGATTAGAAAATTAAATCCTAACATTGTTCTCTTCGGTGCCACTACTACAGGAAGAGATATTGCTCCAAGAATTGCATCAGAACTCAAATGCGGATTGACTGCTGATTGTACTGATTTGCAACTGGGTGAATATACAATCAAGAATAAAACTTACCAAAATACTCTCTTGCAAATAAGGCCCGCATTTGGAGGAAATATTATGGCCACAATTGTTTCACCCGATTCATCACCAAGTATGGCAACCGTAAGAGAGGGAGTAATGCGCTTAAATAGTGTAGACCCTAACAAAAAAGCAATTATTGTGAATGAAAAATTAAGTGATCTAAATGTCTTTGATAGTGATTTTCAAACTGAAGTTGTAGAAATTATTTTAAAAGAAAAGAGTGTCGATCTAAAGAATGCTAAGATTATTGTTGCTGCTGGAATGGGTGCCAGTTCTGAGGGGGCCATTACTTTGATAAAGGATTTAGCACGTACTCTGGGAGGAGAAGTTGCCGGTTCAAGGCCCGTAATCGATGCAGGAGTTTTAACTAAAGATCATCAAGTAGGCCAAACTGGAATTACGGTGAGACCTACTCTTTACATTGCTTGTGGAATATCTGGACAGATTCAACATCGAGCTGGAATGGAAGAAGCAAAAAGAATTTTGGCCATCAATAAAGATCCAAATGCTCCCATCTTTTCTATCGCTCACTATAGTATCGTAGGTGATGTAATGGATGTAATACCAAAAATAATTTCTGCATATAAAAATAAACTTTAGACGACGAGAAAAAGAAAGGATATGTGAAATGAATTCCAATAATAATTCTAATAATAATTCCAATAATAATTTGAATAATTTTTTTAATGATAACGAAGATATTATTTTTCATCTCAAAAATATGGATCTAAATCGAGTAATAACTCTCAAAGAAGATTATTTTTCAGCATGGGAAAAATATGCTTGGGCCCCTCAAAATGTAGAAGAAGCTTTAGAAAATTATCAACACGTTTTAAAAATCATTGGTGATATTGCTGCCAATACTGTTGCTCCATATGCAGATGAAGTAGATAAAGAGGGTGCAACTTTTTATAAAAATGAAATTAATGGTGATGGAGAGGTAGCATATGCTGCTGCTACAGCTCGAGCGATCAAAGCATTAAAGCAAGCAGAGTTGATGGGTTTTTCTATTCCTCAAAAGTACGGTGGACTAAATTTACCAAAAATAATTTATACTATGGCGATAGAAATTATCTCTAGGGCCGATGCTTCACTGATGAATATCTTTGGTTTGCAAGAAATAGCAGATACCATTTGCAAATTTGGTTCGAATGAACAAAAAGAGCGCTTGCTACCACGTTTTACATCTGGTGAGGTGTTGGGTGCGATGGCCCTGACCGAACCAGATGCAGGTTCTGATCTGCAAGCAGTTTCTTTAAAGGCCACTCAAGATAGTAGTGGTATTAGTATTGATAGCAGTAACAGTAGCGGTAGCGGGCAGTGGAGATTAAATGGAGTTAAACGTTTTATCACCAACGGTTGTGCTCAAATATCTCTAGTGTTGGCCCGCTCAGAAGATGGAAGTAGCGATGGTAGAGGACTTTCTCTCTTTATCTATGAACGAACTCCAGAAATGAAAATTAGAAGAATTGAACATAAACTTGGAATTCATGGATCGCCTACTTGTGAATTGCAATTTAACAATGCACCTGCAGAACTACTCGGTAAACGTCGTTTTGGTTTGTTAAAATATACTTTATATTTAATGAATAGTGCTCGTCTCGGAGTTGCGGCCCAAGCAGTAGGAATTTCAGAGGCAGCATACAGAGAAGCTTTGAAATATGCCCACAACAGAATCCAATTTAAAAAACCAATTAAATCTTTAGCTCCTATTGCAGAAATGTTGTTAGATATGAGTGTTAATATTGCAGGTATGCGCTCACTCCTCTATGAAACTGCAAGAATAGTAGATATCAAGGAAGGATTAGATGATCGTTTAGAACATCATCCCGAAACAAAAGCGGATGTGATTGAAGATTTACAAAAATACAACAAATTTGCATCACTATTTACTCCATTGGTGAAATTGGCAACCACTGAGATGGGAAATAAGATTTGTTATGATGCCATTCAGATACATGGAGGAGTTGGTTACACCAATGAATTTGCAGTTGAGCGACTTTATCGGGATATTCGAATTACCAACATATATGAAGGCACTTCTCAGTTACAAGTTATTGCAGCAATAGGTGGAATAATTGGAGGAGTACTCTTTGAACGACTAAATGAATACGAGAGTAAATTTATTGCCTTAGAATCTCAAACAGAATCTGAAGCAGGATCTGAAATTGGATCTGAAGCATTTTCTGCTATGGCCGAAATGTTTGAAACTGCTCGAAGTATGAGAACCTCATTGGAATTGGCAGTAGCTCACGTAAAATCATACAGTGAAAGTAAAAATATTTCTAAAGCATTTACCTCAGTTAATACTGCTATCTCAGAATTAGGTATAAATTCTAATTCTAATTCTAACTTTAGCTTCCTAGATTATCACTCCCGTCGTCTCTGTGATATGGGAGTCGATATTCTAATTAGTTACTTGTTGATTCTTGATGCTTTAAAATCTAAAACAAAGAAAAAAGTAGCAGAAGTATTCATAAATAAGGCATTATATAAAGTACGTACTAATTTAGAATACATTAAATTATAGACTAAAAAAAAGTCTAAAAATTAAAATTAAAATGGAAGGGAGGTTTATGAAGAGAGGTAAATTTTTTCTTAGTTTGAATTCAAGATTAATTTTTAGTTTTTGTTGGTGTTGTCTTGTTATTATATTGCTTTTACCTTCTGCTTTTGCAAATGTCTTTAATTTGACTATGACAGTAGAGGGAGTTACAAAACAATTCGGATACTCAAAATTTGAAGATGTGCTTTCAGCAGTTAAATTAAATCAGATATCAAATAATTTTCCAGGATATTCTGGCACTGGTAGTGTAGGAATCAATCTTGATTTTCGTGGATTACCGATGTCATTAAGCTATGCTAGCGGTTCAACAGATTTAGTTCTAAGTGTTCCTTTAATGGGAATCAATAAAACTTTTTCTGGTACAAGTAGAGATGCTACTAATGATCAATTTAAAGATTGGTTGAAAAAAGATGGCCAAGCTACCTTAAATGATATCTTGAAAAAAATGGCAGAACTTTCACCTTATGATCCAGTTGCCGGAAACCCAACCAGCTTGATGGGTGGTATGGTTACTGCTGATTTTAATAGAGGATTTAATCCATCATCATCAACTACAACTGCTGGTGGAGCAAAAGATACAAGCAATTTATTTGGAATAGGACTTCAATATGGTTTATATAAAGCATCTGGATTAAATGCAAGCAACTACACATTACCATTATCATATACAATAAGATTTGCTAGTGATCCTCGCAAACAATTAATCTTCGATATTCCTCTTAACTATCTTAAAGTTGAAGATGCAAAAAGCTACAATGTAGGTATATCTGCTAGCTTCAAATTTCCAGTAATTGATAATTGGATATTAACTCCATCAATGGGAACTGGTGTTGCCGGTTCAGTTGATATGGCATCAGTTGGACAAATTGTTTCAGGATCAATGACCAGCAGTTACACTTGGGATTTACAAAAAGTTCATTTAAATTTAGGAAATATGTTAGGGTACTATCAAACTATAAAAATTAAAATTGCAGGTTATGAATCCAATCCAAAATTATCAAATACTGTTTTTAGAAATGGTTTTATGGTTTCTATTCCTCATAAAATTTCTACTTGGGATTCTGAAAGTGAAATATTTGTAGTCGATACTCGTTTCTTCGGAGATAAACTATATCTTGAACAATATAATGAATTTGGTTTTTCATTAGGAAGTGTAAAATCTCGAGCTGATTTGATCAGGTATTTAAGAGGAGGATTTACATATCTATTCTCAAGTAAAACTAAAGGATATGTTTTTAATGTTGGCTATAGCTTCTAATGTTAATAAAATATTTTTTTATAGAAGGAAAATCAAGGATGAAAATTGTTTTATTGTTAACAACACTTTCACTTTTTATATGTGTATTAACTACTGTTCAAGCAGCTGCTCCTGTTACATCCCCAGCTCCAGCTCCGGCACCAGCTCAAGCATTTGAAGCACCAGCATTCGACCCTAATGAAAAATGTGATTCAAGAGATGGACAAATAGTGGCCGCCAGAACAGCAGTAGAGACCTCATGTAAATGGATTAGCGAAATAGGTTTAGGCACGAGAGAGGATCCAAACTCTGCAATAAGCAAAATGAACAAACATCGCTTTTGTAAGGACAATTATGTCTTTGCTGGTTATTATATAGAGGGATTAACTGCGACCTCACATCAGGATTTTAAAATGGTAGTATTACATCCAGTAAAGCCAGCACTAGAAAAAGTAGTAACTCCACACTATGATTTTGGAAATGGATATAAAATGGGTGAACAATTCAACTATGCGGCCACTGTTCATCCAAAGGGTTGTTGGTCTCCATATCTTTGGACTAGGCCAGAAACAGAACAAAAAATAGAGAAAATAACTTTTTCAATGAAATGCGATAAAGATAAAATTACAGGTAAATACCATATCGTTGCCGCTGGAATTTATGCTAGTCACGACATTCTTGAAAAATTAAATCCTGCTGCCTGTAAAGGTGTAGAAAACAAATCACCATACTCTGACATCAAATAATAGTAAGTTATTAATATAAAGTTATCAATGTAATAAAATGTTAATAAATTTTCAACTAGCACACAATAAGTTGACAAAAAAATAATTTACTTAAGTTCACTAAGATTTTAGAATTAAATGAACCTTTTAGCATTCTCATCTTAATTTAAATTTAGATGATTGGAGATTTTTATGAATATGAAACGTCAGTCATTGTCTATACTATTTTTTTCCTTTTTATTAATGATCTCATTAATGATCTCATTTTCTAAAGAGAGTTTTGCTTACTCAGGAAGTTGTTCGTTTGTCGGAAGTAATACTGCCTATGCCTTACAACAGACAGAAATTTTATTAGCAAATATGCGCGCTCTTAGAGATAAAGAGAATTGTCCAATCAGTGATCGCTCTATACAAGCAGTAGAGAGAGTTAATAAATATTTTACTCTCTATCAAAAAAATAAAAATTTTGAACATGAATTACTTGGATATAATGCTGAATTAGAGCAATACCAAATGGCCTACGATTCCTCTGGCAGCGACGAAGAACGGGTCGCATGGATGACAAAAATTATCGAGGCCAAAACAAATCAAATTGCAACTCATGCACAAATCACAGTTGGTGGAGTTAGTGCTGCTGATGAGATTGCAAAGTATACTTTAAATGATGTTATGGGAGAGATGAGTCGGGTAATGGACACTGCTAATTTGCTTAATCAATGTTTTATGTCCAAACCAGAAGTGGCGGCCAATGTAATCTCAGGAATGGTTAGTTTAGCAGGAGGAGTTGCATCGGTCGCAACCACAAATCCTATATGGGGAAGTGTGGGAAATGTTGTAGGTAGTTTAGTTACTACTTTAACTTCTTTTATTGTTAAATATCGTTGGGAAAAATATATAAGCAAATTAGATCAAGAAATACTCTATCACTCTTATATGTGCATGATTGAGATGCAGGGAAATTATTATTGTGAAAAGAAAGATGAAATTAATGTAATAAAAAGAATAATGAAAGGATTAGAAATGGGAAATCCTTATAACAATGCTCAGGTATGGCCAGGACATGAGATTGAGGCCAAAGCATTGGTTGTTGTTCAAAATTGGATCAAGACAATTCAGAGAGGATTACCACCATCATCTACCAGCGATGCTCAAGAACAAAATGAACTCCTCTCAAAAGTTGCTTCTGCAGAGATGATTCAAAATCAAGTTATAGGAAAATATAAAAAATTAGAGGAGACCTTTAAGGACGGTACTGGCGATAAATATAATCTCATCTACAATTCACTAGGAGAAATTTCAGCATTAATGGGTGGATCATCACTAGGAAATAGTGATGGTGGCAGTGGATCCTATGATCCATCAAGTATACTTTTAAAATTGGGGCAATCATATTTTTTAGCGAGATTTTTAGCAGATTACATTCCATATATTTTAATTACTAAACCAGATGGAGAAAATTATGAAAATATCCCTGCCGTAATCACTACCTGTTCTAGTTACGAAGGACGTGCTTGTCATCAGAAATTAGTCTTTGAGTATATCAAAAAAAATTATGGAGTTAATGGTGATAGAATTGATGATTCAACTTTAACTTTAGTTCTAGATATAATTTCCAAAAGGATTTCTTTTATATTTGCTAAAGTAAATGCTGATATTGATAATGACTTAAACAAGCGAAGAATTAAAGATCCTGAAGTCCTCTTAAATAAGGCAAAAAATTCAGAATTTCCCTATAAACTTTCGGCCGAGAAGGGACTTACGAAAATTTCTTCTTATCTTAAAGATGCAGGCGATGTAATCAGAAAATATTTAAAATATGATGGCAGTGAAGATTCCTGTATTCAAGCTTTAACTTTAGGTAACATCGAAAAAAATTACAAAAGTGTAAATCTTAAATATGGACTAAATAAACTTAAAGATAAGTTTCAAAATAAATATCTAAAAACTAAATCTGGATGTCCAATACAACTTCAACTAACATATCTAACAAAACAAAAAGTAGATGAAATACTTTTCAACCTAAACAATAACGCTAATTCTGCAAAAAATAGAATTACAAATATAGCACAAATTTTAAAATTCTCTACTGATGGGACTCTATTTTTACTTGCAAGAGTTACTGAAGTATTAAAGTCTGATCTAGAAGCACGGATAGAATTAGGACTCTTAACTCCCAAAGAAGAAGAGATGTTAATATTAAAAGAAAAAGATATGATTTTACGTTTAATGGATGAGCAAGGTGCCGATAGTGTTAATTACAATCAGGCCATCAAAGAACGTGAAACTGCTCAAACTGTAGTAAGAGATAATTTGGATGTCTTTGTTCGCTTTTATGTATTAAGAGAAAACATCGTGAGCGCCACGAGAAAGATAGCTAATCTAAGCGAGGATGGTTACAACCGAGAATACTATGATAAATATGGAGAGGCATGTGCAATTTTATTATCACTACCACTTAGTAATAGAATAGGAATTTCCACTGGAAGAGATATTTGGAAAGTGTGTGATGGTGCTGAAGCAAAGAGTGAATGGAACAGAATAAGAACTGAATTAGGATTAGATCCAATTAGTAAATTAGATGTTGATTTTAGTGGTGTTTACTATGATGTTGGATATCCTAGCAGAATTTGCACCTACCGAAATTATCTAAGACAAAATGTTATTTATGGTTTGAAGAAAAATCGAACTGTTCAGTAAAAAAAAGCTATTTCAATCTCGGATTTTGTTTAATAGGACAAAATCCGAGATTAAAATCAAAGCTGTTACCAATCTACAATGCATAATAACCCTAGAAGATCTTTTTGCTTAATTTAACAACGGAACAAGATTTAATCCCGAAAGTGGAATCGGCAAAACACTGTAAGGATGTTTGTAATCAACGCTTTGAAAGTTGCCTACAGAAGTTCTACTCTCATATGATGGCAGAGTAGGTTTTGAATAAACCCAAGTAGGATCTAAATATAACCACTTTCCGCCTGTATAAAAAGCAACATACACATGAGTAGCAGTAGATGGTGCTCCATTTTCGCTATGATGAGCATTGGCAATAGCTATTCTCCACCTTGGAATTCCAACTCTTCCAAGGAGAATTGCAAAGAGATGTGCTTTAGAAAAACATGCGGCCCAAACCAATTTATTGTTTGTTTGATAATATTGAGCATGTAAAAGAAGTGATGGCCAATTGCCATTTACAACGAGAGTTGCATAATCTTGATTGTTAACTTGTACTTTTTGACTTAAAAAATTCCAAACCTTTTGAACTTTAATCCAAACTTCTTCTTCGCTCTTGGCAGTCGCAGTTCCTGCGCCGATATCATTTATAAGCTTGGTAATTGCGGGATGAATTTGTTCGTAATCTTTAAAAAAACTATCACTTGGATTGGTGACTTGACCATCAACTCTAACCCAAAAATTCCAATGAACGTTATAATTTTTTACTCCTTCATGAATGGTATTTTCGCTTTTTATTGTGGGAGTAATGGCGAATAGATTTGCCATACAAAATAGGGAGATAATAAAAATAAAAAAAGTGTGTTTCAAAGTGTGATTCAAAATTTGTTTCATAGAAGTACTCCTTTGTTGATTAAATAGCATATTAATCGTTCATTAATGAGAGAAGATAGTTATCATGATATCTTCTGGCCGGCAATAGTAGAATAATAGTAGAGCATGGCTTTAGTAGAGTATGCCCTTGTTTGTGTGCACTTAAATAATTTTTATTCACATTTATCAATCTCCAAAATGAATCAGAAGTATTGAATTTTGAAGTAAATAAGAAAAATTAGAAAAAATCACTCTATTATTTAAAAATGTTTAGCTTGATAATTTTATTTTAATTTAATTTTAATTTTAATTTAATTTAATTTATAAATAGATAAAAAATTACATGTTTGGAGATAGGGGATGAGAAGTACAATCAAAAGTAGTACGTCAAGAACAAACAAAACAGTTGTTCTTGTTGTTGTTGTTATAGCTCTTTTAGTTATTGGTTCAATAATTAACACTAAACAAATTTTAGCTAGCGAAGAACAAAAAATAGAAGAACAAAATAAAGATAAAATATCTTCAAAGAATAATGATTCATGTTCACCTCCAGTTGTTAATGTAAGTGATGTTAATACTGTTAGTAAAGTTAATAAGGTTGTTGAAGATATAACAAATGCGTTTACCACCTTAAATAATTATTTAATAGAAATCGATGTTAAAAATGATGTAAAAAACAAAGATAAAAAAAATACTTCAGAATATTTACCTCTGGGTGAGGCCATAAAACGAAATTTAATTAATTTTGATGATGCTGTAAAATTGATTTCCTCAGGCCACACAGGAGAAGTAATAACTTTAAAAGCAGGCGGAACAGATGTTAAAAAAATTTCTGAAAAAGAAGTGCCAAATGTTTTAACCGGTCTTGTTCCAACTTACATAGATAATTTTTTAGTATGGCATTCACCACCAAGTAGATCTGGAAAAGTATCAAGTAAACCAGATACAAAAATGGATTTCTCATACTTAAAACTTTCATCTCCATTTGCTCTAACCTTATCAGGAAATCTTGGCCACTCATTATCATCCACATCTAATACCTCTGGAAGTATTGGTATTGATAATAAGACATTTGACATTGGAATCTCTCATACCGATAACGGAAATAAAACTGGTATGTGGTTTAGTGGTACTCCAGGATGGTATGGGGCGGGATTAGATTACACTCATAACTTAGAAGATGGGCAATTGTGGGCCACTTCCGAGGGAGGAGCATTTCGTATCGGTGCTTCGGTGGCCGGTGCAAAGGATTTCTTAGGTGTTGGCGGAAATGCCAAAATGATTTTACCCTCTGGTGCTGAACTTGGAATTGGTGGATACATTAGTATCTCCAAGGATAGAGCAGTAAAATATCTAGGCCCTTATCCAAAAGATGGACCCAATAAAGCATTAAAGGATTTACATTTAATTGAGATTACTGATCGAAGTAAAAATGGAGGTCGTATTGATTTAACTGCTGGCCTTGATACCAACTACGTAAGTGTAGATGCTGGAGTTCGCGCCTCTGCAAATGAAGGGCATAAAGATATTCATCGTTTCTATGTTTCCTTAGATAAAGTACAAGAAGCAATTAAAGAAGCAGATGATACTCCAGGAGTTCTTCGTATTCTTGGTTTGGGGAAAAAGTTAGAAAATATTCCTGATATCGATAATCCACATTTGTGGCATGTTGGAGAAGAGGTAATTGTTTCTAATGAAAAATCTATGAGTGGTGCTTTTGTTTTAGGAGTGAGTACTGCTAAAGGACTTGTGAATGTAAAAGCGGGTCTAGCGGGAACAGTGAGTGGTTTTTTTGATGTTGCCGTTCGAAAAATAGAAGGCAAAGAGGGCGATCAAAGTGGAACCAAAATAGAAGTAAGCATAAGTCCGAAGAAGATCACTGAGATTGGCGCTTTTGTTGAATTTTTAAAATTTTTATCTCTTAGTGGGGCCAAAGATGTAGCATTAGCTTTAAGACAATCATTTGTATTTGATTTTAGTAATCCCAAAGCAAGGCTAGCATATCGTAAATTAATCGAAGATGGTGTTTTACCAAATGGAATCCTTTCTGATCCAAAAATCATTGGAGATAGAGAGGCAGAACACTTACTTGATTCAGTTAAAAAAGAGGAATTGATTTTAAATAAAATAGGAGTTAAGCGAACATATCTAGAAAAGATTGATATACCATCTTATAAATTTTTTGCAGGAATAGTTCTTCCTATAGTCACATACATTAAAAAATGGGCAGGACTCTCTATCTCGCTTCTTAAGGCCAATGCCAAAGTAGTGGCCACCAATGGAGAAATTGCTGTCAGTAGAGAAACAGAACAATTTGAAAAAACTGTTGAAAAACTTTTTATGGGCACACAAACCAAGGGAGTCTATGCAACTTCTAGAAGAAATCATAAGAAAGGTGATTCTAACAAGAATGAAGAACATATTTGGGGTTTTGGAGGATTGGTTTTACAAGCACAAATTAATGACAACAATGTTTTGCTCAATTCACACAATAGTGTAAGACAATCAATTAATAATTATTTTAACACTTCATTTTCTGAATTTAAACATCTAGGCCATGGCCAAGGAATTAACATTACAATCGAACGTAAATTGGGAGCAGAGGACTTAGAAAAATTAGTTCAAAAGGGCCATCAACATGTTAGCTTTGCTCACAGTAAAACTAATATTCCACGAAATATGTTACATAAATTAATAACTGATTTGGAATCAAGAGGTAATGATCAGCGCGCAGAGATTTTACGAAAATTTTTTGATAATGTTTCCAATCTAGAAAATATCATCAAAGGACATTCAGGCATAAAAGCATTCGGAGCAATTCACTTATTACTAGGAGGAGATGAGAGAGATTTAACGATTAAAATCACTTCCACTTCTCAAAGTAAACCTGTGGAAGATGCTAAGTTGTTAGCAGTTAAATGGGCCGGTCATGGTGATCGTAAAAGTAAAATTGTTCCCCAAAATGATAGTAAAACTATTAAGAAATTTTATAAAGATGTTAGAAAAACATTAGCTGATATTGAACAAGGATTAAAAGATGTAGAAGATGATCCATATTTGGTTGGCGATAATGATTTATTAAAAGATGTTAGTGCTAATCGAGAGAGTAAACTTACCAGAAGAAATGCTCTCATCTCTGCACGTGAGACACTACTTGGAATGCTTGATCTAGATAAACAAAAAGTTAGCTTAAAGGATCAAGCGAAGATTTATAAAAAATTAAGTAAAAGAAATTTAAATATTAAACAACGTTTAGTTTTACTTCAAAATAAATATGAGGAAACAATTAACTATAACAACAGTGAAAAAAGAAATAGCATTATTAAACGCTATGATAAAGTTATAGCTCTTCTAAAGTCAATTAAGGATGAGGAGAAAAAAATAAATGCAGATCCATTGATGAATAAAGTTTATCATCAGGAATATAAGAAAAGACTTTTGAGTGAATTAAATAATAACAAACAAGATGCTTTGAAACTTATTAGTTTAAGCTCACTTAAAGATGACTTTAGCGATGAAGATCGTGATGAGTTATTGGTATTAAAAGAAAAGATGACAGCAAATCGATTATGGGGACTCGTTGGTCCATCGCTTAAAGCTAATAAAATTTCGAGTTTAATTGATGTGGAGAGAGAAAAAAGATGGAAGATTGTTAAAGCTAATAGAAGTAATTATCTTGGAAATAAAAGTAAAGATGATGATAAAGAAGATGATGGTAATAACGGAAATAGTAACGAAAGTGATAATGAAAGTGATAATGATGGTGATAAGTTTTTTGATGTTGTTGATAATTAAAAAATATTAAAGTATTTTGAGTACCTCAATTACTTCAATTGAATTTGATATTTTTTTTGCAATTCTTTCATCACACCATTTTCTTGTAGCTTTTTTATACCCAGATCAAATTTTTTAGCAAGATCCTTTGACTTGCTACTCTTTGGAGAAAAAGCAATAAACATAGGTGTATTTATTGTTTCAACAGCTGTGGCCCAAATTATTTTATCTTGAAGATTCATTTTAGCTATCATCCAATTCATCACAGATCTATTCTCCAATATGGCCACAATCCTTTTATTTAACAATTTTTTAATATTGGTTTGTAATGGATCTTCACCTTTAATACAGTCAAAACTTGCAGGATATTTTTTCATTGCTTGAATAATCTTTTCATCACTGTAAGCATACTCTGAAGCACATCCTATTTTAACATTGGCAACTGAATCAGCATCCTTAAAACTCCAATTGGTTTTTTGTTCTTTAAGTGCAAAAAAACCATCTTGTCCAAAACATAACGGTTCATTAGGAAAAATAAAATCAGGAGCATCCTCTTTGTATACACCAATTACTGCATTGGATTTTCCTTCACGAGTCTCCTTTAGAGCACGAGTAAATGGAACGATTTGATAATCAATGGTGATAGTATATGGTTTGTAAATTTCTTTTAATAATTCAATAATATAACCAGGATTTTTATCACTTGGATCTCCATTATATGGCATCCAATTATCTGAACGAATGGTGATAGTTTCTGCAGAATAAGCAGAGTAACTAGAGATGAAGAATAAAGGCGAAATTAAAAAAAAGAGTAATGTTATGAAAAATTTTTTATTATTCATGATTTGTATTTCCCTTTGTTTTTAGATTCTGAAATTTTAGCTCCGGAAATTTTATATCCGGAAATTTTATATCCAGATATTTCATATCTTGAAATTAATTATAAATTTGCAATCATTGACCTTAAAGAATTCAATTTCTTTTCCAATTCTTGTGCCTTATCCTTTACTTCTGCAACCACTTCAGAAGGAGCATTTTCAGAAAAGTTTTTATTTTCTAATTTCATTTTTAATTTTCCAAATTCCACCTCAGTCTTCTGCAAATCCTTTTTTAATCTACCAACATATTCTTCTATGTCAATTAAACCAGAAAGAGGTAAATAGATTTCACAATCACTGGTGGCCAACGAAATGGATTTTGCAGGTGTATTCTGAGTGCTCTTTTGAGAGAGTAAATTGCAGTTAAGAGCTTTAACTTTTGCCAAATCACTTAAGCTGGAAGCATTTTGAAGCAAGTAATTTTTTAATTCAGGATTATCAATAAAAATATGAATATCAACTTCATCTTTTGGTTTAACATTCACACTTTGACGTAAATTTCTAATCGAACATATAATTTCAATGAATTTGTTCATATTATTTTGATCAGAAATAAAATCTAATTTTTTATTACTCTCTGGATACTCTTGAACAATAAGTAAATCTTCACCTTCCTCTTTTAAATTTTCCCACAACTCCTCTGTAATAAAGGGAACCATCGGATGAAGTAGCGCTAAGATTTTTCTAAAAATATATTTTAGAATTGAGATGCGTTTGCGTTTTTCTTCAACGTCAGCACCATATAGTATCGGTTTAGAAAGCTCAATATACCAAGAGCAAAATTTATCATAAACAAAAGAGTATATTGCAAGAGATGCATCGTCGAAGCGATACTCATCGATTGCCTTATTACATATATCAGCGACAGAGTTTAGTGCTGATAATATCCATCGGTCATGATGAGTTAAAAAATTATTCAAATCATGGTTATTTGAATGTAACTCTAAATCCAACGCCCGTTCTTCTTTTAAGAAAGGGTGAATAAAACGGAAAGCATTCCATAATTTATTGATAAAGTTACGATATCCTTCCGTTTGAGCGGGATCAAGATTTAAATATCGATTGTAACCTGAACCAGCGGTGATGGTAAATCTCATAGCATCGGTTCCATATTGCTCGATTAACTCGAGAGGATCAATTCCATTACCTAGTGATTTACTCATCTTCCTTCCATGCTTATCATTTACAATAGCATGAATGTAGGTATGCCTGAATGGAACTTGACCAGTATTATTTAAAGTCATCATCATCATGCGGGCAACCCAGAAGAAGATAATATCGAATCCAGTTACTAGTGTGGAAGTTGGAAAGAATTTATCAAATGATTTTTCTTTCATCGCCTTTTCATTAGGCCAACCCAATGTGGATAGCGCCCAAAGTCCAGAACTAAACCAAGTATCTAGTACATCTGGATCTTGATGGATTTTGCCCTTACATTTTGGACAACCATCACTTTGTACTTTTTCTAAATCATCAACACTGGCCCAAATGTGATTACAGTTTTCATTTTCACAATAAAAAACTGGTATTTGATGTCCCCACCATAATTGTCTGGAGATGCACCAATCTTTTGGTTCTCGTAACCAAGAAAAGAAAGTGTTCTCCCAATTTTTAGGAAAAAAGCGCATTTCATTTTCATTAACTGCATTGATTGATTCTTGGGCCATCTTTTTTACATTTACAAACCACTGTTTCGAAACCATTGGTTCAACAATACTGCTTGATCTTTGGCCATGACCTACTTGATGAATGCAATCCTCTTTTTTTATGTATAATCCCTGCTCTTCCAATTCCTTGATAATTTTAGCTCTGGCCGCGATTACATTTAATCCTTGATAGTCGAGGGCCACGTCATTTATGGTTCCATCTTTATTTAAAATATTTACTATTGGAAGATTATGACGTTTGCCTATTTCAAAATCATTAAAGTCGTGACCTGGAGTAACTTTCAAGCAACCAGTTCCTAGAGTGATATCAACATGGTTGTCACCAATTATGGGAACCTCTCTATTAACGATTGGGATAATAATTTTTTTCCCAATCAAATGTTTAAAACGCTCATCATCTGGATTAACTGCAACTGCAGTATCACCAAGAAGAGTTTCTGGTCTAGTGGTGGCAATAATAAGATGATCTACAGCTACATCTGCGGCCGCAGATGTAGCATCTTTCAGTAAGTATTTTATATAGTGAAATGCACCTTTAACTTCTTTATGCTCTACTTCTGCATCTGAAATAGCAGATTGAATAGTAGGATCCCAATTGATAATATAATCTGTTTGAAAGATTAATCCCTCTTGATACCACTTCACAAAAACCTTTCTTACTGCTTCATTGGGAATTGGATCCATTGTAAAGACAAAATAATCCCAATCAGCACTTATCCCTAATTTTTCTAATTGCTCAATGATAAGACCTTGATGAGCATCCTTCCACTCCCAAATTGTTTTTAAAAATTCTTTTCTACCAATTTGATGTTTACTCTTTTTTTGCTCATCCCAAATTTTCTTTTCAACAACTGCCTGAGTAGCAATGCCTGCATGATCTACGCCTGGAATCCACAATGTTTCAAAACCCTTCATTCGCTTGTATCTAATAAGTACATCTTGTAGAGTATTGTCTAGAGCATGACCCATGTGTAGTTTGCCTGTAACATTTGGTGGGGGCATGATAATCGAAAATGTTTTATTAAGCTTTCCTTTTTTAGCTTTAAAATATTTTCCATTTTTCCATTTAGGATACCATTTGCTTTCAACATCTTTTGGATTGTAGGTTTTTGGAAGTTCACTTTGTATTTGTGTTTGTGTTTGTGTATTCATTGTCAGAACCTTACTTACTTACTTACTTATGATTTAATTATTTCAATTATCTTGTCACTTTCATTCTCATTCAAAAAGAGAAAATCTAATTTATGTTGTTGCTGAGTTTGTAGATTTTTAATAGTAATATAATTATTTTTTATTTCATCATCTCCAATCAAAGCAATGAAGTGAGCACCTACTCTCTCTGCATAGGAAAAACATTTTGCAACTTTAGTTGCTTGCAAATTAGTGATTACTTTTATATTTGCCTTTCGTATTTTCTGTGCCAATTGTAGAGCATGTTTTTCTCCATCTGCATTTTGAAAGGAGATTAGTAGATCCATCGTGGGTTTACTAAAATCTGGTAAGAGTTTGTGTAGAGATAGAAATTCTTTAAATGTTACATCCCCTAACCCAAAACCAACTCCCGGAAGTGGCGACTCATTAAATATTTGTAAAAGATTTGCATAAGATCCTCCACCACAAAGTGCTCTTCTATTTTCTGGATGTTTATCATATATCTCAAAGACAATACCTGTGTAATAATCAAGACCACGAACGATAGTTGGATCATACTTGATAAAATTATTTATATTTATATCTTTCAAAAGCTGCGCGAATTTATGTATGTTTGTCTTGCTGGTTGGAAGATTATTTTTATCGAGAAAGTCAAATAATTCATCAAATGATTTTATCTGCAAATAATTTATAAATAAATTATTTTCCCTCTCTCCCATATTTAATTCGCCAATCATATGATTGAGCGTTTCTTTTGAAACTTTTTTAGATTTGTCGATAATCTTATACAGTTTGTGAATGGTCTCTGAATTTAGATTAAGTAAATTTTTAAAGATATCATCTACTACTTGTCGATCATTAAGAAGAATTTCAAAATCATCCGAAGTGGCGCCAAAACGTGTAAGCAGCACAACTGCCAATTCTAATATCTCTAATTCTCCAAGTAGTGCAGGAGCACCGAAAATATCTACATTAAATTGCCAGTGCTCTCGAAGACGACCCTTTTGTGGTTTTTCATATCTCATAAGATTTGGAATCGCATACCAGCGTATGGGTTTTGCCATTTCCTTGTGTGATTGAGCTACCATTCTTGCAAGCGTTGGTGTCATCTCAGGTCTGATTGCTACAAAGCGATCACCTCTATCAGTAAAAGAATATATCTGTTCGTTGATTAATTCTTCACCTGATTTGGCCTTATAAAGCTCTACTTCCTCAAGTAGTGGACCATCATATGGTTCATAACCAAATAATTGTGCCACCTCTTTCATATGCGTAAACATGAATTCTTGAGCACGTTTCAGAGGGGGAAAGAGGTCTCTTGTTCCTTTATACGGTTGCTTCGATAATGTAGATGTAGATGTAGATGTAGATGTAGAATTTGAATTCATAAGATGTCCTTCAAAGATTCAAAGATGTCCTTTTTTTTAAATATATCTCACATAAAGATCTTTACATCAAAGTTATTTTTTTCTTACTTTCTTCTTGGATAAGCACAAATTAGGGGTAATTCTATTGTAAATGTTGTTCCATAATTTGGTTTTGAGTCAGCGTAAATTTGCCCATTGAAGGAACGAATAATTTCGCGAGATATGTAAAGCCCTAAACCAGTGCCTTTATCTTTTGATGTAAAGAATGGATTAAAGATATTTTGCAAATCCTCTTGAGAAATTCCAGGCCCATTGTCAAAAAACTGTAAAAAAATTCGATGAGGATCACTTTTACTTTCAATGCGAATATGTGGAGTATGAGCATTCTGTGGTTGAGTATAAGGGTGATAATTTTCAAATGCTTCTTGAGCATTGTTAAGCATATTCAAGATTACCTGATTAAGTTTACCCTTATCAACATAAACTTCATGATCAATTGCCTTTAACTCTATTGTAATATCGTATTTACTTTTAGTAATTATTGTTTTGGCAAAGTCGACTGTTTCTTGAACGAAGCAATGTAGATCAACTGCTTCAAATTGAGTCTCTTTATGTCTATAGAGATTCTTTAATTGATTAATTATACTAAAGCAACGCTGATATGACAGCAAAGATTTATTAAAGTAATCATCTGTTTTCTTCTTTATTGGTAAATATATTTGTGACAGTTGTGAATTCTGTTGATTATCTGAGATCTCTTGTAATTGATTGTAAAGATTTTCAGTTGCATATTGGAGCAAATCAAGATTACCTCTCATTATGGCCAGAGGATTATTTATTTCATGAACTATCCCAGATGCCAAGAGACCTATGTCTGCCAATTTTGAAGATTGCATAAGTAAAGATTCTAATTGTTTATTTTGTTCTCCAATAATTACATGATCAATCATTGGCCAAATGCTCTCTAAAAATAATCTTACTTGTTGAGCATCGATTTTATTATAATCTTCACTCTTGTTTGCGAGCGCTGTTACCGCAATAATTCGACCATTCATGATTAAGGGAACTGCTAAAAATTTATGTATAGGTACATGTCCAGCAGGGCATCCCTTTTTTAGGGGGTTGTATGCTTTAAAATCATTAACAATGATCTCTTTTCTTTGTCTAACAGCCTCTCCCCAAAATCCACAATTTTGAAGTTGAAAGGTTGTTAGTTTTTCGGTCACTAAACATTCTTTCATTACAGATTTGGACCAAGAATTTAAAGAAAATATTTGTTTTTCTTCATCATAGTGTTGAATGAAGCCAAACTCACTTTTAGTCACACTAATGATCATCTCAAGTGCTTGATCTAAAATATCATATATACCAGATGCTTTAACATTAGATACATTATAACGATTTTCAATCTGTGCTTCTTGTTGTTTCCTTAATATTGCTATCCCCTCTTGAATTTGATGATAATTTTGAAATTGATTATTAATATCTTCTTCAAGCTTTTTTGCATCTGAGAGGTCGTTGTAAATCGTCACTATTTCTCCAGAAGGTAATTTATAAACAAAATTATTTCGCCACCCTGAAATTCGACTATCTTTATAGAGTGTAAGAGGAAAATGCTCAGGAGTTCCACTACTGTATACTCTTTTAATAACATCTAATAATCCAAACTCCTTTACTGCTGGAAAAATTTCATAGATACTTTTGCCAATAAGATGTTCTTTTTTTATATGTTCTACTTTTTCAGCAGCTGAATTAAAATCAATAAAAATAAAATTTTCACCGTTGTCGATTGCCTTGTAAATAGCGCAACAACAGCTCATATGATCAAATAGAAGTTGATATTTGGATTCTGATGTAACCAGCTTGGTTTTAACATCGACAAGATCGGTGACGTTTATCACATTTGATATTAACAATGAATCATCACTTGATAATATCAATCCTGAAATATTATTTTTGACAACAACAGCATTCAACAATGCATAACCAATTCTACCACTTTTACTATTTACAGTAATTATTTTCCCTCTAATTTCTCCTTTATATTGTAATTCAATAGCTATTTCTGCTCGTTGTTTTTCACTTAGTAGACCAATTTCAACACCTGTTTTACCAATGATTTCATTCAAAGGACTCCCAAATTGTTCGGCCAATGCTTGACTTGCAAATACAATTTTTCCTGTTTTTAGCTCACTGATAGTGGTGATTGCTACTCGGTTTTTTAACGAATTAAGTGTTTCAGTATTATTCTTATTATCAACAAAACTATTATTAGATGAATTGGCATCTTGCTTTATTGTCATTGAGTGAAATCCTTTCTATATAATCATGTTCACTAATAAAATTTTAACAAAAAATTATTTCAACTACTAGTACAATTACTCACCTTTAGTAAAAAAGTCGGCCGGCACCAAATATTGGCAGTTGGTATAGACAACAAATTTGTGCCACTTTAAAAAAGTAACAGGTAAAAATAAATTATCCGCCAATTACTTATATCTGTTAAGTTACTAAAAACATAAAGAAATTTTATTTAATTATTAAATTATAATGTCTAATTTTTTTACAATTTTAAATAAAATATATTTTTTTCTCCTCAAATTTTTAAAAAATGATTAGTTAAAGATTGATTTCCCATTATACTTTTACTCTAAGTTTTATCTTCATATAAATATAAGGTGAAATGGAGAAGAGAGCAAATGATGGCAAATTTTAAAACAAATTTAACAACAAAAAGATTACAAAGATTAATGATAATCAATGCAATTATTATTTTCACTGTTCTTATGATAATACAATTTGGGGTTGGAGTTACAAAAGTCCATGCTCAAAATGAAACTAGTGATCCTAAAAATGATAGCGATAAAAATCGTCGAATAAAATTGGCCAAAACAACTGCTACCATGCCTGTTTCAATTAAGGATTTAATCGATTGGGAAATTGAAGGCAATCAATACTTCAATAATAAGACCGTAGAAAACGAGAGAAATTTTTTGCTCGATAACCAGGTGGTAAAGATTCCACATTACGATATTCCAATTAAGTTGATGAAGAATTTAGATCGAGTAACTCAAAGTAATAAGAAAACCTCTCTTGATCTTAAGCAAAGTTTTGCAACTTTGGATGCTATTCAGATGGGTGAATTAAGCGATAATGAGTTTTTGCAAAGGATGGATCAAGACATCTTGAAAACTTTTGTTTTCAAAAAAGACAATGAATACTTTTTTCGTTGGATAAAAAATCCCGATGATAAAAAATATCATAAAGCAGTAGAAGAACTCTTATCTAAGAATGGATATGATAATACTCCAAAAGAATATTTTACAGCTTTTCGAACATCCTCTAGAAGTTATATTCTAAAGGATCCCAATGCTCCTAAAGATCATCGCTACTATCCAATTTTTAGTATGAAAGTTAGCACTAATAGCACCGGCGGCCCTTACAAGGATAAGGGAATTGATAGCATGTTTATCTTTAATGAAAAAGTTGTTGATGATAATGTTGCTGCTTTGTTGGTTGCTAATGCTAAAAAGCGCAAGAGCTTAAAAATTTTAACAGAGAATGGTTTTTTTACGTTAAAAGATATTAAGCATGGTGGTTTGATAAGATCAATTAGACCATACACTAATGGCAGTAAAATGCTTCCCGGCTTTTCAGTTGTTCATGATGATGTTGGAAGAATGATCAGTTATATAAATAAAGAGAAAGAGGATGTTGCAGGATTTTGGAATAAAAATTTAGTTGAACCCTATGCTAAAGCAATGGCCGAATTCTTTGCTTTAACTGGAACTATGCCCAGTTCACCACACTCACAAAATTTTTATTTGCAGCTAGATGAAAATTTTGCTCCCAGTGGAAAAGTAATTTTAAAAGATTTTGGAGATGTTTACTATATTGATGAGATGGTAGCAAAAAAAGATAAAAAATTTAGAGATTATTTGGATCAATATGCAATGTACGATCTCAAAGACACTGGCTTTCTAAATAGAATTCTCGAAGAATTTGTTATCCCTTATAAACTATTTCAAGAGATGCCTTACCCAAAATGGTTAACTGCAAATCAAGCTAAAGAATGGCAAGATAATTTTTATAAAACTTATGAAAAAAGATTTCATGAGATTACAGGCAAAAGATTGATAAGAAAAAGTGAATCATCCAAAGATGGCATTGAATATTATAACTATTTTTTATATGCCAATACACCACTTAAAGAGTGTTTTAATAAGTATAATCAATTGAGCGAGAAAATATTAGATAGCTACATAAAAAGTTCAACCAATCCATTAGAGATGATAGAGATCAAAGGCAAAAGTTGTTTGCACTTATTTAAGTGTACAACATCTTTTGTAAGAAAAAAAGACATTGAACCACCCTACGACTTATTCAAACGTGCTATGATGATAAAGGGACTACTTTCAAAGGACATTATAAATTTTACAAAAATTGATTTAGATAATTACTACAAAAAACTTTATGCAGCTTATGCTGATGGTAGCGTTCAATGTTTAAAAAAAGTTGATCCATCATCACCTAGTAAAGGTTTAAGTAAGCTTTGCCGAGGTAAAAAAGCAACATCAAATAAGAACACTCTAGATCTCAACAACATCAATAATCCTACTCAGAATTCTGATCATAGTATAAATAAAAATGATATATTCAATTACTTTGATACTCAAAATTACTCCCTAAGAAAGTAAGAAGAAAATAAAAAGAAAATAAAATTTATTTAAATCAGCAAAACTTTATTTTAAAAAGATTTTGAAAAGAGCTTGAAAATATTAACTTTTTTACATTATCGACGATTAGCTAATTATGATTGTAAAAATTTTATAAAGATGTCTGTATTTAACGAGAAGAAGTTTTATGGTTGATAATATCGTCTACAAATTTTTTGCTGATTATATCTATAAGTATACAGGAATCGTCTATGCGGAAAATGAGTTCTATCGTTTAGACAGAAGATTACAACACTTGTATGAGGTGTTTGGATTAAGTAATATTGATCAATTATTTCAACTTTATAATAGTGGAAATACCTTATCAAAAGATATGCATGAAAAATTGTTGGAGGTCGCAACCAATAATGAGACTTACTTTTTTAGAGACGCTGCTCATTTCAACATACTTACAAAAATTATTATTCCAGATTTACAAAAAGATAGCAGGGCGGGAAGAGGCGTACATATTTGGAGTGCTGGATGTAGTACAGGTCAAGAGCCATATAGTTTGTTGATGACAATTTTAGATTCATTCACTGATTTAAAATTCACCATAGATGCTACTGACATCTCAAGCATGGCACTCCTTAAAGCGAAAAAAGGTAATTATGATAGTTTGGAAATTCAAAGAGGGATGCCTACTAAATCGCTGCTCAAATATTTTTTACAACAAGAAGATGATACTTGGACTATCAAATCGGCATATAGCCCATTCATTAGTTATAGTCGTCTTAATTTGCTCACAGATAATTTTCCTTCTTCAGAGTATAATGTGATTTTATGTCGAAATGTATTGATATATCAAAATGCAGAAAATAAAAAAGCTATCGTTCAAAAATTTTATAATGCTTTACGACCCAAAGGTTATTTTATAATGGGAAGTGGAGAAAGCTTATCAGGATTAGACATCCCCTTAACTAGAAAATTTATAGAAGGGGGAATGGTCTTTCAGAAGGATAAATAGAGTATAAAATATAGAATATAGAATATAGAATATAGAATTAAGATTAAAATTCGTCCGAATCATACTCACTAATCGTCACATGTCTTACTTTGCCAGCGGCGATTTCTCTTAGTGCAGTTACGATCTCTTTATTTTTGGTTTTGATTAATGGTTTTTCACCATTTTGGAATTGTTTCACTCTTTTTAGAGTGAGATGTACTAACTCGTAACGATTTTCTACTTTTTCTAGGCAATCCTCAATAGTAATTCTGGCCATAATTAATCCCTCCTGGGAGATTCATTTCAAAATTCTTTAGTCATGAATCATTTTAAACTGTAAAAATGCAGTTTAGAAATATTTTTATGAAATTGTCTATAACATTATTTAACTTGTTTACAAATATAAATTATTTAATAGGGTATTTAGAAATTTTGGAATGTTCGCAACACACACTTGGCACGTCACCCCAGAGAACACCGGGCCAAAACAAGACTTTTTATGTCATGTATCTTTAAATAAGTAGCGTATGAGTGAGAAAGAAATTGTAATTATTATTAGCAAATTTTTGGGTAAATACAAAAGCAAACAGATTAGAAATCAGAAAAATGAAAAAAATTATCTTCGATTTCATTATAAGGGTTATTATAAGGGAATTAAAGTAAATGAAATACTACTCTCTCATTCTGATCTTGAACTTGATTTTGATGTTGATTTTAATTTTGAGCTTTCAAAAGATTATTTGATGGAAATTTTGGTCACTGGTTTTGATAACGATAGTAAAGGATTTTTATTAGGTACTATTTTGAAATATCAAAATATTGAGTCGATTAGTTTATTTTGAATGTTTTTGAAAAAATATATTCCCTATAGATAGTTTTGCAAAAGATGATAAAATAATATTCATATATATATATTATTTATTATTTATTCTTTAGTAAGAAAGGAATGAAGATAGATGGCAGACAGTAAAATAGAATCGTTAGTAAAAGAAGGTAGAAAATTTTTACACGATATTAGCAATAAAATTTTGATTAGTTCCGGTTTGGGTTCGCATGTTTTGAGTGCAGTTAAGAAGGGAAAACCAATTGATGAAAAGATGGTAGATAAGTTAGAGAGGTCTATGAATGCACTTAATTTAATAGCGGATATGATTCGAGAACACAGAAGTTTTTTAATTGCTTTAGCAGAAGAAAGCACAGGTAGTGGCCCTACAACTACTTCAGCGACTCCTGCTACTCCAGCGACTCCTGCACCTACTCCTGCAGCTCCTGCAGCTCCCACAGCTTCAGCGACTCCTGCGGCAGCTCCAAAAACAGCAGCTCCAACTGGAAATAGTTCTGATAGTAACTCAGGTACTCCATCAGCTGCAGCCTAGTAGATCTGTTTACACCACTTATTCAATGTGAATTTGCACTTGATCCCCAATCATAAAATCTTTTATTTCCATTGATGGAGATTTCTCGTCTTTATAAAAGGAGGATGTATTGGCGACAGACGATTCTTCATCAGAGCTAATAACATTTAATTCTCCAATTTTCAGACGATAATTGTCATATTGGCCATTGTTTTGATAGGGATTGTATTGAGATACAGTACGATACACATCAAGTAGTGTTCCTTTTTTAATCCCTTGGTTTTGCCCCATATTGATATAAAAATTTTTGTAGAGCTTTTCATCCTTATATCCCATAGAGACATCCTGATGAATAGCAAAGATTACATATTCGTTGGCCCACAGATAATTGTTGGGTGGAGACCAAACCACAAGCGAAATCAAAAATGAAATCAAAAACAAAAAAATAGTATACGAATACACTTTGAGATAAAAATGGATGCCGTTCATAATTACTCTCAATTTTTTTGAAGGAATTTTTAATTATTCCTCCAGCAGGTTTACAGGTTTACAGGTTTGCAGGTTTGCAATTGTTGTATCGTCAAAATTAATAGAAACTAAAAAATAAAATAAATAAAAAGCAAAAAGGAGATTTTAGTAGGCAATTTTTACATATTTCAAATAATTGTATACTAAATCAGAGTGGCGATAATTTTTAAGAGTGTGGTTGTAAAGAACATATCTGCGATCGTAGTAAGTCATAATCCATGGTAAATCCTCCAGTACAATGTTTTCAATATCACGAAGAAGGATAAACTTTTCTTGATCATTTTCCATTTTGGATGCTTTATTAAACAACTCTTCAAATTTTTTGTTGTTGTAGAAATAGTTGTTTGGTCCAGGTGGAAAATTTTTAGAGCTAAGCAATTGTAAGACATTTATTGGATCTGGAAAATCCAAGGCCCATCCTCCCTGCCAAAATTGTAGTTTTCCTTTACGTGCTTTTTCTAAAAATTCAGAAAAAGAGTTAAGTTGAATATTCACTTCAATACCAATTTTTTTTAGTTCTGCCTTTATAAATTCTGCTTGCAAAATATTTTTAGTATCATTTCCTCTGGTATCAAAAGTTATAGTTAGAGGTGGTTTTTTCTCATTATAATCATGACCGGCACCGGCCAGTTTTAAATATTTTTTAGCAACATCTAAATTGTAGGTAAAGTTAAGTTGTTTGCGAGGATCATAACCGACAATAGATGGTGGATAAATGGAGTTGGCCCGTTGACCGATATTGTGAGTGAAAAGCTTTATTAATTTATCAATATCAATTGCGTAAGCAATTGCGTAGCGAAGATTTTTATTTTTTCCTACGATTGGATCGTTCATATTAAATGCAAGCCACCAATAGATCAGCGAAGGAGAAACCATGAAGTTAATATGTTTATTAATCAGTTCTGGGCCCAAGTCACCAGAGGGAGTAATGTAGGTATTGATTTGATCTTTAGGTATGTTATCGATGATATCAATTTTTTTATCAATAAAGAGATCCCATCTGCTTTTAAAATCTTTTGTATAAGAAAACTCAATCCCATCCAGGAATGGAATTTTTTTCCCAGCATCTCTTAGTAAATCATGATCATGAGACCAACGATCTCCTGTGGTTGGATAATATTCATTACGATAATCTTTAAAGCGTTCAAGTTTAATCATTCCTTCTTTATTCAATTCTTTAATAAAAAATGGTCCTGTTCCTAGATCTTGATCTTGAAAATCATTTCGATAACAATCAAATGCCTCTAGCGGAATGGGGGCGGCATGAGACATCGCTAGCAAAAAAGTAAATTGAGGAAGTGCCTCTGTTAGCTCTATCACCAGAGTGTAATCATCAGGAGTTTTAATTCCCTCGATATTTAATTTTTTAAATAAATCAAAATCATTTTTGGCCAACTCTCGAAATTCTTTAAGTCCTTTAACAACACCACTAAATGACCACATTCCATTGCTATTTGTAGGAGCAAATGCCAATCGCTTAAATTCAGTGACAAAATCTTGTGCTTTTAAAAAGCGCTTCTCACCCTTAAAACAGGCATTGTTATGATATAAAACATTTTTCTTTATTTTGATTATATATTTTTTACCCTTATCTTCGATGATAGGAAGTGCTTCCGCTAAAAGCGGTTGAATAGTGTATGGGCGTTTTAGATAATGATACTCATAGAGTGTTTCATAAATTTGATAAACGATATTTCCAGAAACTAAATCATAAGCATTAGCAGGATCTAGAGAAGTAATTTTACTCTCGAGAGAAATGCGAGCGATATTTGGTCCACTCTTTTTCATAAAGTCGCATGAAGAGAGTGAAATCATCAGTGAAATCATAATTGAATTCACGAACAAAATCATCACCAGAGGTAAAACAGAAGATAATAATGGAGGTTTCATATATTTTCCAATTTTAATTTAACACATCCAACACAGATTTTTTTAGTTCTGATAAAAAGTTAGTTAATAATTTATTGCTATCCTCCACCTCACCTGAACCTTGAGCAAAATCCTTTCGGCCACCACCATTGCCATTTATCATTGGTAATAATTTTTTTAGTATAGTAGAGCAATCAATCGTGGATGATGTGGATGATGTGGATGATGTGGATGATGTGGATGATGATGACATGATTGATTTATGAACTCGCAATAATACGGAAATTTTATCTTTTGCGGTCCCGGCCCCATCTAATCGCTCAACACTATAGAGGATTAAAATTCCATTGGAGTATTTATCCATAAACTTATCTGATAATTTTCTTAAATCCTGGCCAGCTGTGGTTTTAATTTGCTTAAATGCATACTTATCTTTTATCTTTTCAGGATTATCAAAGAGTGAAGCGCTCTCAAAATCTTGAATTTTATCATGCAAATTTTTAATATCCTTATCCATATCTTTAATTTTTACTTTAAGTCCTTCAATATGTTTTGGAATATCATCGGTTTTTACTTTTGTGATTACTTCAATCTTATCTAAAAGAAGCGATCTATGTTGTAAGCGTTCAATCGCTTTAAGCGATGTAAGCGCTTCAATTCTTCTTACTCCACTACTAAGTGCACTTTCAGTAATAATAGAAAAAATGCCGATCTCCTCAGTGTTTTTCACATGAGTTCCGCCACAAAGCTCTGTAGAGTAATTGTTGATGTTATTACCAATACTAACTACTCTAACTACATCAGCATATTTTTCTCCAAAGAGTGCCACTGCTCCTGATTTTATCGCTTGATCCTTAGACATGTTTCGAATGTTAACTGCTAATCCATCTTTTATAGATTTATTTACAAGATCTTCGACTTTACTTAACTCTTCATCTTTAACTGCTGTAAAATGAGTAAAGTCGAAGCGCAATCGATCAGGAGTTACTGCAGATCCTGCTTGCTTGATGTGATCGCCAAGAACTAAAGTTAGTGCTTTTTGTAGCAAGTGAGTGGCAGTATGATTTCTTTGAGTTAATTGCCTCTTTTGTTCATTAACTTTTAGAGTATAAGAATTGCCAACTTTCAATTTACTCGCATCAATTTCCGTTGCAATGTGAACTATTAATCCCTCAGCACTTGTACATGCAACTGTTGGTTTGACAGTATCACTTATTTTGGCCACTACCACTACTTCTTCGTGACCATCACAAATCACTCCATGATCGCCAACTTGTCCTCCTGATTCAGCATAAAATGGAGTATTGTCAAAGATAAGGGCCCACTGTGATTTTTGTGATTCAGATGGGAGCTCAACTATTTCTAGTAATTTACCTTTATCACTCATCTTCTCATAACCACAAAACTTAGTGGCCCCAAATTTTTCAAAGATCTCACTGTATTTTTGATTTTGAGATGACAGCGCTGCTGCTCCACCCTTCCATGATTTTTTTGAAATTTCTTGCTGCCTCTTCATACAAGAATCAAATTCATGAACATCAACACTTATACCTTTTTCTTTAGAGATAACTTCCGTTAAATCTAGAGGGAAACCAAAGGTGTCGTATAATTGAAAGGCAACTTGTCCAGGAAGAATTTTATTATTTACTTTAACAAAAGCATCCTCTAAGAAGCGCAATCCTTGATCTAAGGTCTCCAAAAATTTTGATTCTTCAAGCTCTAAAAGTTTTTGCGCCAGAGAGATATTGTTTTTATTTGCAGGATAGGTGTCCCCTAAAACATCAAAAACAGTCGGTACTAATTTGTGAAATAAAATATCTTTATCTTTAACTCCTAATTCTCGCAAATGCCGTATGGCCCGCCTAATGATTCTTCTTAAAACATAACCACGTCCCTCATTGGATGGAATTACTCCATCAGTAATTAGCATAGTAGAGCTACGAATATGATCAGAGACAACTCGAATGTTAGAAGTATATTTTGGATCAGTCACACTCTTTCCCGTTAGCGATTCAATTTTAGAAATAAGCGGAGTGAAACAATCAGTATCATAGTTCCAATAACAATTTTGCATTACTGCTGACAAACGCTCCAACCCTGCTCCCGTATCGATTGAGGGTGCTGGTAAATTAAATATTCCATCTTTTGTTTTTTCATATTGCATGAAAACTAAATTCCAAATTTCAACATACCTTAAACCATCATCTAAAATATCTTCACCAGGTCCTGAACCTGGTTTAAAATTTGGAGTAGCAAACTTAGGTCCATGATCAAAAAAGATTTCACTACAAGGACCACAGGGACCAAACTCACCCATCTCCCAAAAATTATCTTTATCTTTTCTAAATATCCTTTCTTTTGGAACACCGATCATCTTGTTCCATAATTCATATGCCTCATCATCACTTAAATGAACAGTAACGTAGAGTTTATTTGGATCGATCTGTAATTCTTTGGTTAAGAAATTCCAACCAAAGCGAATAGCATCCTCTTTAAAATAATTTCCGAAGGAGAAGTTACCAAGCATCTCAAAGAAGGTGTGATGTCTGGCCGTAAAACCAACATTCTCTAAATCATTATGTTTTCCACCTGCACGAACGCACTTTTGAACAGAGACTGCGCGTGGGAATGGGGATTTTGATTGACCAGTGAAGTAATCTTTAAATTGATTCATTCCCGCATTGGCAAATAGTAGTGTTTGATCATTTTGGGGAATAAGCGAGGAGGATTGAATGTGTTGATGTCCCTCTCTCTTAAAAAAATCAATAAACTTTTCTCTTACTTCTTTGGATTTCATCATCATCATTTTCATTTACCTTTTTTATTTTAAATTAGATTCCAATGATAATTTTAGTAACATAGATTTACTTAAAATCAAAGATGTATCAAAGATGTTTAGAGATTGATGTTTGTTGATTAGTTGATTAGTTGATTAGTTGATTAGTGTTTTTTTATTTGAGCTTTTTCAGATTTATCTGCTTTATTATCAGAGGATTTATTATCGGCCATAGCTGCAGATGTAGCATTTGAATTTTCTGAATTTGAATTTGAATTTGAACTTGAACTTGAACCAACACTCAACCCATATTTTTTCAAGATGATTTTGCGTATTTCCGCAAGCATGTTTTGATCTTTGCTTAAAAACTCCTTTGCATTCTCTCTTCCTTGACCGATTTTCATATTATTATATGAATACCACGATCCAGCTTTTTCAATCAGTCCTTCCTTTACACCTAAATCTAATATATCACCTTCTCGTGAAATTCCTTCACCATGCATGATATCGTACTCTGCCTCTCTAAATGGAGGAGCAATTTTATTTTTAACAATTTTTACTTTAGTTCTACTTCCTATCACATCTTCGCCATTTTGATCTTTGATTGATCCAATCCTTCGGATATCAATTCTTACAGAGCTATAAAATTTAAGTGCGTTTCCACCAGTAGTTGTCTCTGGATTTCCAAACATCACACCAATTTTTTGACGAAGCTGATTGATAAAAATCACAGAGCAATTTGATCTTGATATAGAGGCAGTAAGTTTTCTTAGAGCTTGAGACATGAGTCGTGCTTGCAATCCCATATGCGAATCACCCATATCACCCTCTAGTTCCGCTTTAGGTACAAGTGCCGCAACAGAATCAACAATCAGAAGATCAACTGCACCAGAGCGAACTAACATATCAGTTATCTCTAACGCCTGTTCACCACTATCTGGTTGAGAGATTAATAAGCTCGCAATATCTACTCCTAATTTTTTTGCATAATTCACATCAAGTGCATGTTCAGCATCTATAAACGCAACTGTTCCTTTTTCTTTCTGGCATTCTGCCGCTATCTGTAGAGTAAGAGTTGTCTTTCCAGAAGATTCAGGACCAAAAATCTCAACTATTCTTCCCTTTGGAATACCACCAACTCCTAATGCTAAATCGAGAGTCAAACATCCAGTAGAAATTGCACCAATTTGCATCGGCTCTACATTTTGACCCATCTTCATAACCGCACCCTTTCCAAAGGTTTTTTCAATCGTTGAGAGCGCTAAATCAAGCGCTTTAATTTTATTAGCATCATTTTCATGAGGGTTTTTTTCTTTGGCAGTGTTTTGATTTATGAAAATACTCATAGAAGCTCCTAGATAAATGTAAAAAAGTGATTATTAATAGGTAACAATAAACAATTAATAAGAAACAAGAAATTGCTAGATAAACATGTTCAAAAAAAGCTACCATCAAAGATTGAAAGTAGAAATGATAAAATAGATTTAAATTTATATAATAAAAAAATAAATTAATAATGAAATATTTTACGTTTGCAATACAAATAAGAGAGTAACAAATACGTGAGTAATAAATGAAAAGACCAGATTATCTTCTCAAGTATCATTTTGATTGGGATGTGTTGGACGTGATCGTTAGCGGACTCTCTGCCCTAGACGCACGCTCCTTCTTGGTTGACGTTAGTTCAAAGGCGAAGGTTAATAGTTTTCTTAAGAGTTATGGTTTTGAACAAGATGATCCAGTCTTGAAAGCTGAACTCTTTGGGAATTTTCAAGAGGCAATGCAATTTATTAAGCATTACTTTTTGAAAGAAAATAATCAAGAGGATGGGCTTGATATAACAATACCAATTGCCTTCTCTACAATAACAGAGGCATCTGATCTTTTCTTAATGGTGTGGCCGAAGAGTCCGCTTGTTCGTTCCTACGAGGAGCGATTGTGGGCGATGGTAATTTTGAAGATCATGCACACTCTTGCTCACGTTGATAAGGATCTACGACAAAATTATTTTCCAATCATTCAACAACAAATATTTGATCGCTTCTATAAATATTTAAGTAGAGATGATGATGATCGACTTTACTTAGGAGAGGATGTTAAGACTAGAATTCCTTTGCACTCATTCTCAACTAAAGCAAAAAAAAATCGTGATAGTTTAATTATTAAATTACTTCACAAAGCAGAAAATACTGCCGAAGAGGTATTTGATAGAGTAGGCGTTCGTTTTGTTACCTTTACCAAATTAGATGCACTAAAGGTAATTAAGTTTCTTCAGAATATGAATATTGTGATTCCTCATAATATGAAACCTAGTCGTTCATTTAATTCTTTAGTGGATATGAGTAAGTTTAAAGATGCCTATCACGCTCTTATAAGAAGTGCTATTAGAGAGCAGTACCCTGAAGATAAATTTTTAGAAAAACTTCATTTACTAATAAATGAGTGTGCTCCTCCAGAGAGATCAAACGTAAGAAATGAATTTACCTCTAAAAAATATCGAGCAATTCAATTTACTTGTAGGCAATTAATAAAATATAAAAATCCTTTTATGACTGAATTTTCTGCTCTTCGTACGCAGGCAAAAAATCTTCTAGCATCCGAAGGAGAAAATAAATTAGCACAAAAGATTTTAGGTCTTGATGTTTCCTCAATAGGAAAAGATATTCGCTTCTTTTATCCCTTTGAAATTCAAATCACCGATGTATTAAATCATGAGATAAATACAATCGGTGAGGCATCTCACCAGGATTATAAAAAGCAACAGATCCGAACCGCGATGCTAAGATTATTTAAACCATTGATTAAGTATAAAAACTTAAAAGTGGATTTTTAGATGGGTGCCGGCCGACTTTTTTTCCGAATTTTTATTTCCGAATTTTTAACTTATTCCTTATGCTTTTTCCTACTCTTATAAACGCTATTATAAATAGCATTGTGATCTATGGTATCTTTCTCATCTATCAACAACTCTTTAATATCATCTTTGCTATTTAATTCAATCAACTTTTCTCCATTCTCAGCAACAATACTACCATTACTGCTCATAATATTACTCTTATTTAACTGATCTTTCGGAACACATACAGTATGTCCAAACCATTGATAGCAATAATAATCAAAGATATTGATAGGATTAAAAATATAAGAATCAGGAATTTTTCTAGTCTCACTAGCACGGAAAAGTGCCAACCCTTTATCACTGTAACGTAATCTTCCAAGTTGATAACCAAGATATCGAGGTGTATCTACTCTTAATACTGAACCCTGCTCAACACTAAATTCGATACTAGGAGAGAAGTTAAGTAATTGTTCAACGATACCAAGATCTAATTTAAGTAATACACCACTCTTTGTGACAAACCTAAAGTACATCTTCTCAACTTTTATTGCTTGAATAATAAATCCCACTTGATTTAAAAAATCTTTACATGTTTGAGACATGTTTTTTACATAATGATCAACAAGATTAATGGAATCAAGATATTCAATATGAACACCATCTAACTTTAATTCAATTTGTGTTACATTGTACGCTTCCATACCAGCGCCTAGATTTAATGATATCCCTCCCAGCTTTAAAAATTTTCCAAGTAAATCAAGACTTAATTTACCACTCATTTTTATAGTATAGCTACGAGTAGCGATCGTAGTATTGTCATACTTATAAATATTTGTGGGGGTTCCATCTTGTAAAAATTTTGGAAAACACGTTTGTGGTTCTGAAATTAAATACATTTTAGTGGGTGGACCACCAACTAAAGTTCCAGGTCCTGCAAACTCTAAAGGAGTTTTATAGAGGATATAACCATAGCGAGAAATCTCTTTATAGAGTGCCTTCAATGGATCTCCACAAGAGCTAAGTCCAAAAGACAAAATTAAAATTGTAAATAGTTTTAGCATTAGTTTCAGTGCTAGTTTTAGTGTTTTCATAACAACGCTCTCCAATCACGTACTAAAGAAGATGTGAGATATACCCATGCTTCCTGTTAAGCAGATAGAGTTTTTAAAAAAATATTTTATATTTATGGGTAAGCTGGAACATGAGTGGACGTGCCGCAGGCAACTTGAGGTTTTATAAGTATAACACTCAAATCTTAAATCATTGATAGTGACAAAAAAATGTGGCGAAAAATATTAATAAAAATTATTGTTATTAACACTCTTTAATCTCTACAATCACTACAATCTCTACTCTTTTGAATTTTTTTCCCATTGAGGATTAATTTTAAGATAGATATTTTCTTTTCCTAATCTTTTTGCAAATTGCTCTATCTCATTTAAGTTATTTTCAATTACACCTATACGACAAATTCCTTGATGATTAAAATATACTCTCGCTGGTAACAGGTCCTTGGCCCTAGAACTTGTCTTTGTAAATTGAGAATCCGCTCCATGTCGAATAATATCTCCAATACTAGTTTGTAAATTTGTAGTAAAGTTACTTACAAATTCTTTGTATTTTGCATTCACATCTTTCATAAGCTTGAATTCTTTTTTTGTTATTTGTCCGTAATCTTGGGTATACTCTTGAATACATGGATCCTCTATTCCATCATCATTCGTGGGTACTCCAACTGACAAAAGATCTACATCAGCAGTAACATAGTTACCATCTTTATCTGCAATTACTTTGATCGCTTGACATGTTTTATGATATTTTTTTTCTACTTTTTTCATACATTCTTCTGACAATTCATAACAATCTCCTTCAATCTCTTTACTTAGTGATTGTTTGTCATAACATTTTTGATTATGTTCATTAAATGGTATAAGACAGAGTTTAAAATTTGAATTATCTTTTTTATCATTTATTTGACAATAAATTCCCATCTGTTCTTCATTATTTTTATCGTTATCACTCTTACTTTTTACTTTGTATAATGCACCGAAGTATTTATCTTTTGATTTATCTAAAGATTCTTGAATTATTTTATTGTATTTTTCAATTTCATCTTTTGGGCATTTACTTAGTCGTTGATCCACAGGAATTAATCCTTTTATAAGGGATTTTTGAGAGCTTTTGCCTTTTTGATGAACATCTTTAGTTGGTAAACCAAAAACATAATAAGCATACGATGCTGGATTAACAGGTCTAGTGATTACAACAAAATTTTCATTGCCACTACCTTTCTTAATTGCCTGACAAAACGATTGATCTACAAGATTTTTTCCCGCCACTATTCTGAGTTTAGTATCATTTTTTAGATCAACTTTTTCTCCACAAATTCCTTCAGTATCGATTTTGTTAATTAAAATATTTAAAAAATTATTTTCATTTGCCAATAATCCTCCTGCTCCCACACCACTAAGAAAATATAACTTGTGTAGTTCTTTTAAATTTTTCAAAATCTTTTTTATACATCCAGTGCACTTGTTTTTTGTCATTATTTTAAATGATTTTTTGGAGTTACTTATGCTATGTTTTTCTAACTTTGGAGCAAATTTTATTAATTCATTATTCTCTCCTGAAATATTTTCAGAAATACAATTTTTATCTTTATTATCCTTGATCGTATTTTTATTGTTCAATTTCAGATTAATTTCATTTATAAGAGTAATGCATCTATCACTGTATGATGGTTCTTTTATTCTTATTTTTGTTTGAGTGGAAAGATACTCATTAGGTAATTGTAATGGGACCGGTACAGCACAAATTTCTATAACATTAATTAGTGGATCAACAAACTGTTCACATTTGCCGGCCAAACTTGACCTTGATATAACAAGAGAGACAGTGAATATAAAAAAACAAATAACTATTGAATGTAATTTTGTCATAATTTCTCCAAAAAAATATTTTAAAATCTTTTCAACTTTTTTATTTTTTTTATAAATATATACTTATATCATTGATTATAAATCTTGATTTTAAAAAGCATATAAACTAATTTAATGGGAAATATTAATGAAAATAAAAAATGCTTTGTTGACTGTTTTGCTTTGGTTCAGTCTAATGCCATTGGTTTCATTGTTCACTACTTTTACTTTTCATGCTATGGCCAACAATAATGATAATTATAACAATAGTATCGAAAATATTATTCCTTTCGGTCTGGAACTAAACGATGTTTTGGATATTAAAAAAAACTTAGACCAAATTTTTGATGGTAATCAGTCTAGAGATGTAAAAAACATAGATAGGATAATTTTTGGTTGGGAAAATGTTTTTATTGCTGAAAAACAGAAGTTCAATATTAATGATGTGGATAAATCAAATAGTAATTTTAATCTGTTGATAGAAAGAATTAAAGAAAAAAATCACCAGAAATTCTTGAATTTTCAACAAAACAGATTAGAGGGTTCGATTAAAAAAACTCATCTAATATCCATTAATGTCATATCAAGAGATTGAAAAAAAAATGAATAATTCATGGTTAATTTTAAATTTTTATAAAATTGTTTATAAAATTGTTTATAAAATTGTTTATAAAGTTGTTTATAAAATCGTTTATACAATCGTAATGATATTACTACTATTCTATGTATGTAATATGAATATCCACGCAGATGATCCTCAAAACAAAAGTCCATATCAGGAAATAATCTCTATTTGGGGTAGCGGTAATTATCTACAGACGATAAGTAAAATTGATTCTCTATTAGAAAATGATCCTGTATTTAAACAAAACCACCTGGCCGTCAGCTACTATCTTAAAGGACTTTGTTATAGCAGGTTAAAAAATTATGATCTTGCAATTAAATATTTTGAAATGGCATTAAATAATAATTGCCAAAGAGAGGATATCTTTTATGAAACTGCCCAAGCATACTTTGCACTAAAAAAATTTTATTTATCACGTACTTTTTTTAAACTCTCTCATTATTTAAAATTTATGTCCAAACAATCTCTATATTATATTGCTCACATAGATAAAATTCTAAAAAATGCTGAACCGACAGTTAAACATTATCCCAATAAAGATAAGTTAAAATTAGTATTTCAACAAAAAGATGAATATGACAGCAATGTAATCTATCAAGCAGAGCAACCTATTGCACGTGCCGAATATCAATCATCAATTAACCACGATAATACTCTAAAAATTAGCAGACAATTTAATTTAAGTAACAATTATTTAATTATTCCACAATTAAAGTTAAACTATCTCTATCATTCACTTCACAGAGATTATCCAAATATAAAAAAAAATGATTCCTATTACATAAATCCAATAATTGATTCTCAAAAATCCTATTTTTTATTTAACAACATACCCGCAAGTACTCTTTTAGGCGTTGATTATAAATACAAAAGTAGTGACTTCTATAAAAACTCCAAGTTGGTTTTTAACACAAGAACATTTAGCATCTATATTAGGGAGACTTTTTCTTTCTTTTCTGTAGGGGAGAGTAGTATCGAAATAAAAGAGCGTTTTCATAACTCCAGAAAAGAAGAAGAGGATGCAAGAATATTTTCAACATTGCTGATGCAAAATTTTTTATTATCCAAAAACTTTCTCCTAATATCTATATTTAACACCGATTTTTCGAGTAATTACAAAAACTCCATCTATTCCCAAAATTCATATTTGTTAAGAAACGATCTATGGATTTTTAATATATATGATTTACTGGAGATAAATATAGGTTTTAGTTTTGCAATAATAGATACTAAAGGACAGCGAGATCTTAGAGGATATGAAACAAATTATTCACCATCATTTTCTATATCAAAAAGTTTTTTTAAAGATTCTTTTGAAGTAAAATTTAATTATGAATACAATAGAAATGTTTCACGAGATAAAAACAGTTATGATTATAGAAGACATCTTATTGGAGTAGCTTTTGAAATACGATTATAATTAACCATAATCAATCTCAACGGACTAACTAAATATGAAAAATATTACATGTGTTTTTTTATTATCTATATTACTGTCATTCGTACTTTTATTCATTGGTTGTAGTAATAAAAATTTTCCTCTTAAAACTATAAAAATATCCTTTTCATCAAAACTTAACATTTCTGAGGAATCATCAACTATCACCTCTCAAAATATCTTAATCCATGGTAAGTCAAGCGATAATAGAGAATTATATTTCACTAAATCAGTCTCTAATAACTCACATACGGAAATTGAGGTCTCAAGTGGTTCATGGACTTTTTATGCTATCTCTTGGACAGCAACAAATAGTGATGAAAGTAGTTTAGGCAGCATGGGAGGAACTGTTCGTTGTTCTTCCGCTAAAAACATTACCATCACAGATAGTGATAATGATATGGCCATGGATTTGTATCTAACAAAAAATGATTGTTCAAATTCTATCTTTGCTCCATCTGATTATTTTTCTGTAAGTACAAATAATTATTTTTATCCACTTAGAGTGATCACTTGTTACTCTGTACAACAAAATCAGATTACTGCCGATTCGCTTTGTAACAATCCTAATGGTCAAACGCTCAATCAAGGCAAGGGGTCAATTCGCTCTTTTAGAGTAGTTTTTCCGACTACAAAAAATGTTACAACAAAATCATTGTATAACTCTACAATAGCGCAGTGGAAGGCCAGTTATAATAATGTTGAAAATTATTCTTACTTACTTGAAACAAATTTTAAAAGTAAGTGTTTTACAATATCATCAGATGCTTCCACCTCTTATGTAGATACAGATTTAAAAATACCAGTTGGTAGTATAGAGACAACAGACTCACCCTTTAATCCGATGATATTTGCTTACACCGATAGTACTTGCAGCTCTTCTTATAAAATTTATAAAATTAGTGATGGCCTAAGTGATAGCAGTAGCTCTAGTAATTTAGTTGCAACCAAGGCACCCTCCACATCTTCTTCATCAACGGGGTCATCTACTTTTGCAAAGGCAAGTGTTTTCATAAGTGATAATCCCACAACCTCAATATCAAATCAGGCAAAAATTTTAACTTTTTCTATTAGCAATCAAATAGGCACTAGTGTGATAAACAATGATTCACATACTGTTTCTCTTACTATGCCTGCAGGTACTGTTTTAAATTCACTAACACCAACTATAACAGTATCTGATGGGGCCCAAGTTAGTCCACAATCCGGTGTGGCCCAAAATTTTGTAGGATCTGTAACCTATACGGTGACAGCACAAGATTCTTCTACTCAAAACTGGGTGGTAAGCGTATCACGTTTGGCCGGTCAAACATCCTCTTTTGCAGGAGAGGATATAACATTCAAGATGGTTTATGTGCCTGGGGGATTAAGTATTAAAACTGGTGTAAATGATGATGAGGGAATAGCAACTGTCACCAATGCATATTGGATTGCTGAAACAGCAGTTACATATGAACTTTGGTATGCAGTTCGTACTTGGGGAATTGCAAATGGATATACATTTGCTTTCACCGGAGCAGAAGGAAGTTCAGGTGCACATGCTGCTGGAAATGGGGCCGGCAGCGTACCTGGTGCTAATAAAAAACATCCAGTAACATATGTTAGCTGGCGTGATGCCATGATGTGGACGAATGCTCTGACAGAGTGGTTTAATGCAAAAAATGGAACAAGTTATTCGTGTGTATACTATTCAGATGCAGCTTATACAACACCGATAAGAACAGTAACAAGTGGTGCGATTACTCGTAATACTTTAGGTAGTCAGGATGCACCTTATGTAAAATCAACTGCCTCTGGTTTTAGATTACATACTAGTATGGAGTACGAGCTGGCCGCACGCTATAAGGGAAGTGATACTTCAAACAGTGCATACGAATATCCGGTTGGAAGTAGTTACTGGTGGACTCCTGGAAATTATGCTAGTGGTGCCACTGCAAATTATAACAATGCCGATGCTACAGGAGTGGTTGCCTGGCGTACAGCAGGTAACTCTGCCACTCATGATGTAAAAGGAAAAACACCAAATGCACTTGGTATCTATGATATGAACGGAAATGCATGGCAATGGTGTTTTGAGTGGTATTCAGATATTGTTAATGAACGAGTAATACGTGGAAACGGTTCAGACAGTGCTGTTGCTGAGTTTTCAGTTGGTAGCCACAGTAACTACAATTCACCCAACACCACAAACTGGATGGATAACTATGGTTTTCGTTTTGCTAGATCTGATTTATAGATTAGATCTCATTTTAGTTTAGATCTAATCTATAAATGAGAATAAAAGCAATTAAAAATATTGATTTTGTCTCCCTAAATTGTCTCCTCAAATTCAGGGTAAACGCATCTTGTTTAGAAGTTATTTGAAAATCTATTAGAGAATAATTTCTGATTAAAATACATCAATGTTCATGGCCACGCTTGAAAGATTACTTCTTAAATGGCACTAAAAGCGTCAGCACAAACGTCCAACTACAGTTGTTCAGGTAAATTAAAATAACGTGAGTTGAATTGATCGACTGTCTTTAATTGGTCTTATAGTGTTACTATACGGTAAAATTCCTTTATAAATTATACTGATTAATTTTTCTTCTGACTTACCAACTCCAATCGAACTTAAAATAAGTTTCGGAATATTAAAAGGGTAAGTTGGAAAATCTCCCATAGAGGAACATCTACTCTTGAATAGATTCGACAACTTTATTTGATTAGCAATATAGTGAATCGTTCTAATGATCTCTTTTGAACTACATTTTATGGAAGAAAAAAAGCGATCTGCCCAGAATATTCCAGTACGTTTTAAAATATTATTGAAATATTTTGCCAACTTAGATTTCAGATAGCACATAGATTTCGATAAGTGTTCCTTTGTGGGTGCCAGGATAAAGAAGTGGATATGATTTTTTGTTATATAATATTGAAAAATGTTAACATAATACCTCTTTTCCACTTCAAAGATAAGTTTCTTTATTTGAGAGAGAGAACTCTTTTCTTGTAATGAAATATTGATTAATGTTTTAACAATTACATGCAAAGGTTTGTGTTTAACAAACTTTCGTGTAGTATGAGCAAGTTTATTTTGTTTTATTTTTTTCTTTCTCATTAATAATTAAATCTATCAAGTAATCTGATTAAAAGTCTACATATTTTAATCTATATAAAATGAATTTCGCCTATGAAAAATGAAATTATTTAAGACCATTTTTGTAACGGCATTATCAATGTCATAATGTCCTTGCCAGGACCTTTGAATCATAAAACAAATAAAAAAAATATCTTGTTATGAAAAAAGCATTTCCTCTAGATAATCTTTTCTCATTAATGCTTTTAACCTTTTCCTGCTGGTGCTCATCTTGCTTGAATCTTTTTTTAATATATTTAATGCTATTTTTCTTATTAATGATAAATTTTGAGCGGAATATATTCTTCTAATTCTACTATGATCTTCTCTAAAACTTATATCTTAGGAACAGGAATTGCACAACAAAATGCAATTCCTGTTCCTCAACGACCAATGCAATTTATTTTCAATATGCCAATGTTCACGAATGTATTTTCCTATTTTGGCAGCATCATTTTTTAAACTACTGATAAAATAACGAATTTCACTCTGAAACTGCCCTTTAATCTCTCTAGTAGAATGAACTGCTGTAACAGATTTGAAATCCATCCATACTATCTCATCATCTAGTTCACTAAAAATATTTTTTGAAAATGAATAATAACTTCTTTTTTCATTCCTCCCATGACCTTTCTCTTCTGTATGATATTGATCATAAGGAATGCTTGTATGATTACGTTCTAAAAAGTCATGAAATATTCTATCAACTTTATCATGTAATATTTTTTGGTTCCCTTTAAGTGCCAAAACATAGTCTCCATCTTTTTTTCTAATTTTTTCTGCAAATTCAGATTGGCATCCTATTGCATCTATACTTACAATGCATCCTTTTAATTCTAAATATGACAACAACTCACTAATTGAAGTGATCTCATTTGTTTTTGTTCCTGTAGCATTTTGGGCCAATACTACATTATTATTTACAGACCAAGCATGGATTAAATTTAGAGCTGATGTTTTATGTTCACCTTTCAAAGTGCCTCTTAGAGATTTACCATCGATTGCTATATGGTGCTCACCATTTAATATGGTTTTAATACTCGAGGTCCATTGGTAAAAAGCTCTTTCAAATTCTTTTGGATTTATAAGAGAGATAACTCTTGCTATTGTATCATGTGATGGAATGCCATTATCCAAATCCAAAAATCTGCTAAACCATTCTTCATTTTCCAATGCAAAATCTTCGATATCATTCCAAGTATCATTCCTACATATAACAGCACATACAGTAATTATTAGAATATCAATCAGCTTGTGCTTTTTTGTTCTTTCAATTCTAGGATCTTTTATAATCGACAAATGTTCTATTAAAGAAATAGAGTCCTTCTCTTGCATATTCATCCCCCGGCCGAAATATGAAAGAATTAATTCTAACAAATTAACTTAGTAAGTCTAGACTCGGGGTCGCAAATAAGATGCGTTTACCCTGTCCTCAAATTGACAATTAAATTGGCCAAAATAAATTAAAAATAAAAATAATTTAATTTAAATTAACTATTTAGAATTTCTCACTAGAGACGAAAAAAATATTTTTTCGATCTATAGTAATAACCAAATCAGACTAAAATTGAAAGATATCGGTTTTAGCAATATGTATTCAACTACTATTACTTAATAGATCTTAAAAAAATGGTCTATTAATAAGGAGTTAATTATTATGAAATTTAAACTAATTAAATTGTATGCTTTGTTATTTTGTATTACTTGTAGCACTTTTATTCCTACATTAACATCTGCAGGTACTTGCCTAGAGAACATTAGAAAAAGTTTTAAAAATTTAAAAGAAGGATATTTAGGTTTAACGCGAATGAGTCTTTCAACGATCATCATTCCACCAATTGGAGTGCCGATTATAGCATCAATTGGATTGTTTTCTATAGGTAAAATAGTTTATCATCAACAAAAGTATGAAAGATATAGAAGCTTGATCAGAAGTACTTACACTTATGATGAGTTATTTTCTCATTATCTTACAAAGAACTATCCTAAAATTAGTTTTGAGAATTGTAAAAAATATCCTCAATTAAAAGAGTGTGCTGAAATAGCAAGAATCATGAAAAAAAAGACAGCTAAAAAAGAAATTCCAATACAGAAATTCTATAATAAGTTGATTAGCAAAGCAAAAGAACAAGAGATAAAAGAGATACCGACGATAGCAAAGCTTAAAGAAATTATTATCAAGGGAAACAACAATGGAGCTTTATGTGATAAAAGCAAAGGACGGAGTACTAGAAATCTGCATAAAGTTTTTCTAGATCTTCTTACTGGTGATTTAGCAAAAGACGCTGGTGTTACTATGAAAGAGGGAGATTGGAATAATCTCGAAAATATGAATAGCAACAACAATAATAACACACTAGCAGTTAATACAAACAATAAAGAAAAAGAAGTTACAAATAACAAAGATCCCCTATTCGAAGATATAAATTTAGAAGTAGATAAAGAGTATCTTGATAATACATTGTACTATCCCAATACCAACGTAAGACCTCCTCCATATAATCCTGGATATAATCCTAGATATAATCCTGAATGCAAAGAGAGCTTAGAAAATTAAAAATGAGATTTCCTTTTTCTATCAACCACCAGTTACTAATACTAATTATAATCACAATAACATTCTAGTTTTTTGTTTAGGAATAATATGAATATAATAAAAGAAAATATCTTTTTGATTTTTATTTGTATACTTATTAGTTTATCAAGCAATACCTTAGTGATTGCAGGAAAAGATAATGATGGCAATTGCAATATCGACCCAAATAACATTGAAAATATTTTTTTATTAGGTCATAATAATCCTGCCAAGGAATTACTTGCCTTCTTGCTTGATAGTGATCTAAATTTTAACAATATAAACTTTATTAAATCATTATCGGAAATTATTGATGAGATTAATTTAAGTAAAAATAAAAATAATCTAAAAGATGAAATTAAACTTAGAATCGTAAATCTTGCCTCTTCCAAAATTTCAAAAATCTGGCCCGACGGAAAATTGCCCCAAAGTGTTTGTCTGCCAACTGATGATTTAAAAATGATTGATGATGATCCCTGGATGCGTGACTTTTGTAAGATTGCTATTGTTAAAATTAAAGGAGAAAACAAAGAAAAAACATTAATAATTGATACTAACAGAGATAAAGGGATATCGATTTTAGCAAAAAAATTATCAAAATATTGGGATAATTCCTTTGTAGTTAATATTCAAAACCCAGGTTATGGCGGAGATCATGGTGGAAATATCGAAGTAACCGCAAACAATATTTTATATACTGGAGAGAATAGTTCTTCGGAATTAATTAAATTTTGGAAAGAAAAAGGTTATCAAGATAACATAGTTATCATGAAAACAAATTGGTTACAGGTCGCTCATGTTGACGAACAAATCACTACGATTATTAAACCCAATGATCCTTGCGGTATGGCCATAGTCAAAGCTGATCCAAAATTAGCAATAGATACTTTACTTTCCTTAGGAGAAGAAAGTTACAAAGACTTCCCCTCAAAATTCAAATCTGAAAGAATGTATAAAATACTTACGGAATTTCACAATTATTTAAATACTAATCGTTTACAAATAAAAAACAACTCAAGTGGAACTTTAACCATTCCATTATCCTCTTCAAATAATATAATCAACACAAATGATAAATCATATCAGATGTTAGGGAAACAATTGTCGGTGGCCAAGATAATTGATGACAATGTGAACGCTTTAAAAGAAAAAATCATAAAAAAAACTCCAGAGTGTAAAAATATTAAAATTGTTTCTATTCCAATGCTCTATGATTGTCCAAAAGGATTTGATATAAATCTACCGGCCAATTGTAGAAGCTTATTACCTGGTAGTGTTAACATGACCGTACTTGGTCAGGATTTGATCATTCCTGATCCTCTATATTCTCCATTTAAAAAAATAATTAAAACTTCTTTTGAAAAAGAACAACAAATTCCACATTTCATAGAGGATGTCATCTATCATAAATTTCATGGTGATGTTCATTGTGCCACTAATGAATTCCGTTGTAGTGACAACTTTTCAGGGCATACTCAATAAGTTCACAACACTAACTTATTGAGTATGGCTTATTGAGTATGTGTTTATTGAGTATGTGTTGTCTTCCAGCGATTTTGTCAGTGGTTTATTTTTCACCGACTTTGTCGTTATGTTTTTCACTCAAGCATAGAAATAATTTTTTGACTTTAATTATCTACTTTTTCCTATCGA
>JADFZW010000030.1 GCA_015232355.1 Oligoflexia bacterium | reverse complement strand
TCCGCAAAAAAAATGAAAATAATCAAAATTTTATTTTTTAGTATTTTTCAACAAAATTCACTTATTTTTCATTCGTAAATGCAAGTTTTATCGAGGGAAATGTACATTTAATTTCGGGACGGCCCCTTAAAAAAGTAATAAGTAATTTACACATCTGAATATTGGCAGTATTCACCATGATAACCTTCATCACAAACGCAACCTGCTTCAGTGTAGTGGCCATGAAAGGAACAATCTTGGGCATTATTAACACAAGACGGTCCATAATAACCATAAAGGCAAGTACATTGACCTAGAGGATCCTCATAACCATTCATTCCACAATTAGGCGAGAGCAATTTTTTATATTGAACAATACCTTGATAGCAACCATTATTGGAAGTTGTGCCGTTAACGATATTATATCCAGTAACATTAAGTACTCTTATCAGATAATATGTTCCTTCGCTCAAAGGGTATGGCGAGTTTGGTTCTAATTGATCATTGGCCGATGATGTACTACAAGCAATACAAAGATAGCGTCCATTGATAACTTCATTATTGGTTGGACAAATATCTCCAAAATTTTTTGAATCAGAAGTGAGAGTGCCGTATTGTGAGCTCCAATGACAATTGGCACTTGTTGGTGCAGGCAAATATCCATATTTCACCCATGGAAGAAAGGTACTTTCATTACAAATTCCTCCATCGCTATTGTTCGTGTTAGACATAAACCAAAATGCTTTAGGAACTTTCCATCCATTCGCAGGTATCTCATCTATGATACTATCATGAACTTTTTCGGAAGTTACATTATTTCCTTCAACTATGAAATATTCACCAGAAGTGGTATTACTCTTTTGTAGTTTCCAAAAGAAAACTCGATTGCCATTAAATCCACCGATCTGTTGTATCTGTATAAAACCGTTGCTAGTCACCGTAGTGTTTAATGGAAGGCACTTGTTATATGTTACAGGTGGAGGATTGGGTGGTTTACAACTAGATATTGTACCTATTAAAAAAAAGGTTGAAAATAACATTAAAAATAAATTAATTCTAATTCGTGTGTTTTTCATTTAAAAAACCTCATTGTTTTAAAAAATATTGGATTGTTAAAAAGTCCTAATTGAACTACTTAGTTAGGTAACCTACTTAAGTAATAATAGGATAATTATTGTAATTTAAATAAAATTTAATTGTTTTATTTAAACAATCAAAGAGTTATCAATTTTAGGTAAAATTAATTAAATTTAAAGTGTGTATTTTTTGGGCCATATTTAAAATGTTATGGGTAAATAAAAAAATAAAAAAATATTTATTATCAACCATAAATATTAAAAAACTCATTAACTAAAAATAATTTTAAAAAAACAAAACATAATCCTGGTAAGATATAATCATGTTTGATAATTGAACAAAGGATTGTATTTATGATTATTAAAACTTGTAAAAACAGTATCTGTAAATTAATACATGTCTCTTTCTTTACTAATGTAATTTTGATGTTAAGCTTGTCGATCTTATTTTTGACATCTATAATAACAATGACGACAAATTCGAGCTATGCTGGTTTCTTTTCTGATAGTCCAAGAACAAAACTATTTAAAACAATTGCCAAGGGAGATGATATAGATAATACGTTCGAATCTATTCTCAAAACCATCCTTGATAAAAAAGACAAAAAAGATAAACAAGGTGTTTCTAGAATTAATCAAACAAAATCATCTCTTAGAAATTCTTGGAATAAAAAAACCTTGTTATCTTACGCAGTAGAAATGAAACGCCCTAAAATCGTACAAATGCTTTTAAATAGCGGAGCTGACCCAGATATACTTTACACTATCAATATAGCAATTAATAATTGTGATTATAATATTGTAAAAATATTAATTAATCATGCTAAACCAATCGAATTCTCTGTACGCTATAAAAAGGATAATAGTGTGGATCATGTCACCTCTAAGGCCCATCGTTGCGGAAAAGAATTCTCTGCTTTGTTTATAGAAAAGTATAGTGAATATAGTATTAAAGATATACACGATAATAGAATTGCTTCAGGACTAGAACCATTATTATTTAACAAATTCATTCAAAAATTATTAGAAAAAAATAAATTCAATACTCCTAAAGATTTTCTTGAACTCTCTGATGAAAATTTGAATCTCAAATCCTTGGATCAAGAAACATTTAATTTAATCAGTGATTGGTTTTATAAGTTATCACCATCAAGAGAAGATGTGATAAAGTTTATTAAGTTAACACAAGCTAATCCGATCAATGAAAAAAAATCTTTACTAGATGCATTTGAATTCTTTTATACCAAACCTACTTCGCCGATATTTGAAAATGCTCAAACACTTATTTCACTAGCATCCATTGAAAATAAAAACCATATTAGAAGTATTGTAATTCAAAAAAATATTCCTCAAAATTCTCAAAATATAATTGATCTCTATAAACCAGGCAGGTTTAAACAAATATCTACAGCTGTGATAGAAAAATTTTTGAATTTCAAACCAACACTTGAACAAATTCTAAATTTTATTAGTTTAATCTCATCACCACAAAAAGAAGAGATTATGGATCAGGCAGTTCAAGCTGGAATTATAAAGGGGCCAGAAGACTTTATTAGTAAAGATACTAAAGATAAGAAACAGATATTTTCCGCCGACTTTTTAAATTGGTTTTTTTCTTTTAAAAATCCATATCCTACTACAAAACAAGTATTGAAGTTAATATCAATGTCATCTGATCAGAAACAAAAAGATGAAATCCGAAATCGGACACTAAACTTAAATGGGGGAATTATTTTAAAACAAGGAGATTTTGCTGAAAACTTTTTAGCTTTCTATGAAAATAAAAGTGATGTAATATTAGATGATGCTATAATTACTCAATTTTTAAGTTTTAATAATCCTGCCCCAACTATAGAACAAGTTTTAGCATTTACCAATTTAGCAAAACCTGAACAGCGAATAAATATCAAAAGAATGGCCTACAATAAATACAATCTTGTAAAAACTCCTCATGATTTTGTTACTCTATTTTCAAGTATCGATGATTTTTCCAACAAACCTACTAACGATAATGAACAAGCGCTTGAAAATATTATTTTTGAGTCGGTTGCCAATTGGTTTTTTAATTCCAAACCATTGCCCACCTTTGAAGATGTTCTAGCTTTGATAAAATTAGCAAGAACCAATAAGCAAAAAACATATATCGCAGGTTTGGCATTAAAAAATAATATTCCAAATACTAAAAAGGATATACTAGCGCTACTTAGAAGTTTTAATAATACAACTCATACGTTTACAGATTTTCTTAAAAACTATTTCATAAAATTAAAATTATCTTTTATTGGAAATGAAATTAATGAAATAAAAAATATTTTTGCAAAAAAAGATCATCCTAAACTAATGGAAACAATTACGATATTGAATCAAGATCTTGCTTTAGAACATTTAAAAAATCAAATCAAAGATGATATCTCTGTTAGTGAGGCCAATGAACTAAATGGAAATTGCGTGAATGAAAGCAGTAATGGTAAAATAAGATATTCTCTTTTAGGATTTGCTAAGAATTTGAACAAAAAGCTAGAGGAAAATAATCAAACACAAGAAATAGAGTGCCCTATGTGCCTATGTGATAATCCAGTTAATAATTTTCATACTTGTTCAAATCCTAAATGCCAGCAAAAGGATTATAAGGGTAGTCGATGTATGAATTGTCACAAGCGAAGTATCGATGTGCAATTAAAAGATAACAGGTATCCTTTAGCTTGTGACATCTGTGGAGAAGAGATAGCTTTAAGTGATAATGATTATGATTTACTAGGACTTAATAATCAGAAACTTGATATTATAAAACGTACTGTTTTATCCTATCACCTAAAACGATTTCCTGATAGTAAAAATTGTCATACGGCAAATTGTGCAAATAAAATACTAAAAAAAGAGTGTGATAAAAACATGCATTACTCATGTAATTTTTGTGGTAATTCATACTGCTTTGAGTGTGGTGAAAATCATGAAGGTAATTGCAAAACTTATAAAGCAGAAAGAGATGAAAAACTAAGACAGAGTGGACTTATGGATTGCCCCTATTGTTTAGCTTGGTCTGAGCGAACAGAAGGGTGTGCGTACGTCAAATGTGCTAATTGTGGAGAGCATTTTAACTTTCGTACAGGTGGTCCTTGGGATGATAAATCCGCCAATCATTTAAATAATTGGCATGCGAAAGAAAAGGCATCAAAACAAATCATTAAAGATAAAAGCTTAATCTATGATCGTAATATTAGAAATCAATGGGATAAAAAACAGAATTTGTAACTACAAACCAATCCAATTTAATAAATAGAACAATAGACAGGAAATAAGAGCGCAAATAGGAATTGTTAAAACCCAGGCCCATACAATATTTCCAACTACACCCCATTTAACTGCTGAAAAGCGCACTGTACTTCCAACTCCCATAATAGAGCTGGTTATCACATGAGTAGTACTTATTGGAATTCCAAAATGAGAAGCAGATATAATAATTGAAGATGCAGTTGCTTGTGCTGCAAATCCATGAATAGGTTTTAATTTGATAACTTTTGTTCCCATAGTTCGAATAATTCTCCAACCACCAAGCATTGTTCCCATACCCATAGTTGTTGCACAAGCAATTATAACCCAAGTAGGAACAACAAACGTATCTAGAAAATGATAACTAACTAAGGCCATAGTTATTATACCCATGGTTTTTTGCGCATCATTTGAACCATGGCCAAAGGCCATAAATGCAGCAGAGATCAATTGAAATTTCCGAAAATATTTATTAACTCTATCGGGATGAAAACGACAGAAGAGCCAAAAGAGCATGGCCATAATAATAAAACCACCTAGAAATCCAAGAAGTGGTGAAGATATCATTGGTACAAAAACTTTTGATACAAATCCATGAACGTTTACCGTATCCAATCCACCAAATGCCATCGATGAACCAATTAGGCCGCCAATCAAGGCATGAGAGGAACTAGAGGGCAATCCATAATACCATGTTATCAAATTCCAAACGATTGCTCCTAATAGTGCACAAATTATCACCGTTTGAGTTACAACATGAACATCAACAATACCTGCACCAATTGTCTTAGCAACATGTGTTCCTGAGAATGCTCCAATGAATTCAAAGATTCCTCCATAGATTACTGCCATTCTAGGAGTAAGAACCTTCGTTGAAACCACTGTTGCAATAGCATTGGCAGCATCGTGAAAACCATTTATATATTCAAAAACTAATGCTAAAATAATAACGACAACAAGAAGGGTAAACGTCATGCATTGATCTCGATAGCTAATGTATAAAATGTATATAAACTATATATATAAAAACTAAAAGTTAAACAATAAAAGCTAATTAATTTCCAATGGGATTATTTATAAATATGCAGATAATGTAAAGAGAAATAACATAATAACATAAACAAAACTGAGAACGCATAAAATAAAATATGGATATAAAGTCAGATTCAAACCCAAATTCAATTTCATCCGATAATAATCAGGAAGAACAAGAACTATTCCTAAAAAAACTTTACTTTATGAGACGGCGACCGTGGATGATCCTCTCAAAATCCATTATTCTACTCTCAATTTTGTGGGTATTTTTACTCCCCTACTGGGGAAAGATTAGGCCAGAGTATTTTTTAGAAATCTATTTCTTTATTATCTTCTCTTTTTTTGTATATTCACTTTGGGGGCAATGGACCCTTTTTTGCCCTAAATGCTCTAAACGCTTTTTCTTTATATCTTTATTTCCACCATTTTTTCTATACAATCCATTTGCTAAAAGATGTCAACAATGTGGATATAATCCGTAAATACACTGACTAACCCATTTTTATTTAAAAACTTGCATCCTGTGATTTTTTGATTTTTTTAAAAAAATCTTTTTGTTAACAACTAAACCTGTAATATAATAATAAAATGAATGCTAAAATATTTTATATTTTTATTTCTATTTTTATTACTTCTTTTATTACTACCTTTTTTCTAAGTAATATTTCTTTTGCCAGTGAGGAAAGAAATAGAGTTGAAAAAAGAATTGCAAAAGATTCCTATTTTAAATTAGCTTTTGATTATGTTGAAAGTGCATCGAAAATCAAAGAAGATTTAAAGAAAAGAATGCTATATCTCCATCGTGCGGCCATACTGCTTAACCAACAAAAAGTTGAGGACAAAAAAGATAAAAAGTCATCTACTCTAGCAGATATCATCGAACAAGAATTAAACAAACATAAAACACGTGCCCTTTATATAAATAGATTTCATAAAATTTTAGGGGATAAGGACCAGGAAGATTTGCTAATTCGTTGTATAAAGGGACTAGATATTAATGCTGTTTCAATTTATGATTTAACGACAATTATTGATGGAGGAGAGAAGAAAGCTCAAGCGCTTTCTGACTTTATAATTAAATTAAAGAAAAATGGAGTTCATCTAGTTGAAGCTATTGTGGGAAATGAAAGTGCATTTGAAATGATAAAAAAATTTCAAACCAATAAATTAGAAGGTAAGTTCAATGCCATTAACGTGGAAAAAGAATTTTGGAATGAAAAGGTTTTAGAAAAGAGACAATACGTTTTTAATGATTATCTAAAATTATTAAAAAGAATAAAAAATGAATTACCTACACTCTCCTTAAGCACTTATATAGGTTTTCCAGACGATAATGAACTAACTCAATTGATATCATCCTCCATTGGTATCGATCGATTATATGTTCATTGTTATGTACAAGATCTCAAGAATGCTTATAGCTATTGTCAAAATAGAATTCAAACTTTAGATAAACTATTGGCCAAATCCTCTAATGAAAGTTTAGAGATCTTACCTATTTTTAGTGCTGAAAATGATACAAATGAAAATATATTTATGGGAAAATGGTTAACACAAAAAAGGGGTAACACCTTAGAAAAAGCAGAAAAAACTTTTATCGATCAATTTCATCAACATCATCCATGTCAATCATATAAAACAATGATTAATGGATTTCACTATTTTTCATATACAGATATTTTAAATATTGTAAGTAAAATCTAGGCCACATTCTCTACTTTTACTTTACTTCTTTTTTTCTATATTGGTACAATAGTTTTTAATTACAATTTTACCAAAAACCATTATTTGTAAATGATCAAAACGACGATTTAAATGTAAAAGTTCTTCTTTGCCTAATAAGCCATTTTTTAGTTCATTACATAATTCTTTATTAGTTGTATTCATAGAATTAGAATTAAAAGCATTTATAATATTAGTAACTAAATTTTTCACTTCATAGGAAGCAACCCCACCATATTTTTCTAAATCTTTTTCTAATTTCAAATGCATTTGACCACGATATTTTTTCCGAAATTTTAGAGCACAATATGCATGAGAAAAGACAGTTGTTTTATTATTATTGATAGCAATTTCTTGATTTGGATGACCTTTTTTAAACAAAATATTCGACTGATCTCTACCACAATTTTCAATAATATAATCTAACAGTAGCAGAGGTAAACTGATTTTATGAGAAAGATTAGCATCTTTAGCACTAATAGTGTTGTTAATGATCATTTGTAATGAACTCGATGCTTTTCTATTAATTAATTCACGATGAATCACAATTGGCGGAATCAAGTCAAATTGTAACATTCGATCAATAACATATGCCGCACGTTTAGTTAAATAATTCTCTTTGGAATAAACACCTTTAATTTCAGAGTTATTAGAGTTTATACATTGCTCGTATAAGTTATTCATATTTTTTTTATTTTTGAGTTTAAATTTCATCAAAAGTTCGCACTCGAATAATCGCGCACTTAATATTTTTTCTAGTTCGTCAGAGGATTGGTTTAATAGACTATATATTCCTTTATGCTTGTTATTTAATGAAATATCGAAAGTATCGGAAGTATCGGAAGTATCGGAAGTATCTATAGATGATTCCTCCTCTGTTTTATTTAGAAGAATACAACTATTTTTTTTAGTGAACTTTGATATCATTTGATTTATATCGATTATTTTTTTTACTCTATCTACTTTTTCTTTTTCTTTTTCTTCACTTGCAAAAGTAACAAATGTTAGCAAACTTAAATCTAACGTTAGTACCAATAAAATAAATGCAAAGAAAGTTTTGTTATGTAAAGTCTTCATTATCATTCCTCTTTCTTAATCTAAATAAAAAATATCGATCAATCGTTTACCTAAAAAAAAATATTATGTATATGTATCGGTTATATCTATATTTAATGTAAAAAATCGTAGTGAAGTGTGTAATGTATGTGAAGTATGTGAAGTATGTGAAGTATGTGAAGTAAGTAAAGTGCCAACTTTTTGAGGCACTTTTTTATTAAACTTCATATGACAACTTTTTTTGGCACATTCTATCTTATGGAAATTCCACAAAAGAGCAAAATAATTGTTTTTTCAAAAACAATTATTATTTATAATGGCCCCCTATTTAATAAGTAGAAAAAAGTTGCTAGCACTAGCATTTATTTAACATCATTAAAACACCAAGGGGAAAACCTATGCATTGGCAAAAAAAGATTTTAAGTTTTCTAACCGTTACTTCTGTTTCGATTCTTTTTGGAATTACTACAACTACAATTTCATTTGCTGCTGGATTTAACGAAGACAATAATCCAGAAGTAATGACTACTGCAGGGAAATTTGCAAAGAATCCACTAAAATTTAATTATCATTTTGATTCTCTTGCAACATCAGCAAAGTTGAAGGATCAAATTAGGCCTTGGACTGATAGCTACTACCCCACTGTTGATGGTGGTATTAGAAATAGATATCAAACAGGCAAAGCACCTACTCGCTGGGATTTAATGTTTCAAACCAAAAATAAATTAAAGAGAATGAGTGCAAATGAGATTGCTCAACTCTCTCCAACTGAAAAATTGGATCTCTATATGGGTGATTACAGTTTTTCTTTTACTAAAGAAGAGATCGACAGAACTAAAGGTGCTTGTGGAATTCTTCGAGGTATTAATAAAGGATGGTGGGGTTTATGTCATGGTTGGGCCCAAGAGGCTCTTAATCGACCAGAACCAAACTGTATCACAGTTTCAAATCCTGATGGAATCCAAATTAAATTTGGTTCATCTGATCTAAAAGCATTAGCACTCTATTTTGCAGGTGAAGTTAGTGAAGCGGAAGTTTGTCAGATAGGAGAAAGATGTTCTGTAAAAGGGGATAGCTCAAGCAGAAGATCATATACATCATTTAATGATGTTAATCCCGGAGCATTTTTAGTAACTCTTGCTAATCTTATTCCTAACCAACAGGGATTTGTAATGGATAGAACCGCTGATGTTCAAGTATGGAATCAACCAATTTTTGGATATAGTTTGAAAGTTTTAGAAGATTCTCAAACTGCTAGCAGTGGTAGCGCTTCCGGAACTGTACGAGAAGTTAGTATAAAATTAAAGGTAGATTGGGTTAAAGAGTTAGATTCTAGTATGCAACCGTATGGTCTAGATCCAGAAGCACAAACTAGCACAACATATACTGCTGTTATTGAACTTGATTCAAAAGGAAGAATTATTGGTGGTAGATGGACTGGAAACTCTCTTGATGAACATCCAGATTTCATTTGGATGAAGCCAAGAGATAATATGTCAAATTATGGTGATCGTTGGCAAGCAGTTGATCGACTCTATAAAAGAGCAACTCAATAATCCATAATCCATAATCCACTAAACTAAAATTCACCAAAATTCTGAACAGTAACATTTCCATATGAAAAATTGGCATGTTTACTATAACCAATTCCAACAACAGTATAATCAGCATCTAGAATAATTTTTCTATGTCCACGAGTAAAATTACCTCTATCTATTATCAATTGTTTTACAAAATTAATTGCCGCCATTTCTGCATTAATGGTTGCATCGTTATCATCACTTGAATCTGATGCCAAATTTTCAGCACAAAGTCCAGGGTACCCGGCCCTTTTACATCTAGAAGATGGTGTACCATCTTCCTCATGAGAGAAAAGATTATTTTCAGCTAAAAATTTAGCATAATTGGATGCTGCCTGATTAAGTGCTTTATTAAATTTCAAAGGTGGTATTGCTGTTCTATAAATAAGATCATTGTAAGCACCATTATCATCACCATCATTGTACTCCTCTGAAAGACGATTTTTGGCATAAGCTTTCGGATTGGTTCTCGCCATATTTAATTCTCTAAGTGTGAAATTTTGATAAGCAGTAGCTTCAGCTGAAGCAGTAGCTTCAATTGGAGTTGGAGTTGTCGATGTAGCTGGAGTTGAAGTTGAAGTTGAAACAGCATCCACTCCATTACTCTGGCCACTATTTGATCCATTCAATGATGTTGTCGTAGATGCATTGGATGAATCAGATGAATTTCCATTTGAAGGTAAACTTTTAATCTCATTTTTAGTTGAACAACTACTGTTAATATTAACAATTAAGGTTGTAAAAAGAAAAAAAAGAATCACTCTATTTATTTTTAGATTCATATACATAATAAACCTCCATTTTCCAGCACCTAATCTACTTTACGTGTTTACTTGTTTACTTGGCGGACACTTCTGTAAAATTAAAGTTATTAATAAAAAATTCTTTAAATTGCTTATTTGTTTTAATCTGATTAATAAAAAATATTGCCACCTCTTGAAATCTCTTCAACCTTTCATCTATTATCTCTCTTTTTCTAACCATCAAGGCATCAGCAAAAATTGATGAAATAAAATGATTTGTTTTTTCTACAAATAATTTAGGATCATAATCTTCTCCTCGTTTTTGAGTATCCAATATCTCTTTGGTAAATGTGGCCAAAAATAACATCGCCTTAGCAGCAGTTCCACGATCAATATCATCTTTACACGAAAAATTTAAAGAATAAGAATCACTACTCAAATTATCCATAATTAATAGATATGCTAATTCAATAAAATTTTTCCTTTCACTTCGAGAAAGATATTTACCCTTAGGATATAGTGAGTCCATTAAGGACTTTATTAAAGAAATCATTTGATCTTTATGATTTACGGCCGCATCTGATAGAAAAAATCCTTTATTTCTACTATTAAATACTCTCTCTTCAAACTTCTTATAAAAATCTTTTGAATAAATATATTCATCCAAAAAAGCTCCAGATTTTTGCCAATAAAAATCATCGCTATCCTTATCTAATGCTGCAAAAGTTAATGTCTTTCTAAATTCTAAATCAGCTGACAACTTTTCCAAACAGTGAGCACGATATGATTCATCTCCTTGACGAGTAATCCATTTAAACATCGATGCAGGAATATTGCTTTGAAAGCTTACATAAGTATGCTTTAAATTATTTTTTTCTAAGAATTTTAAAAAACCCTTAAACTCAGGATTTACCTCAGCACTTTCATCATTTCTAATAGTTGGTGTTCCCAGATGTAAGCACAATTTATCCTTATTATTTTTATACTTATAAATCAATTTTTGATATGGTACATTCGATTGCAAGATCGGATCAAAATTAGTATCTTTTAAATGACCAATCAACGTTTGTTTTATCTTTCCTAACCGATCAATCTTTGCCTCATTTGGTGCCTCTAATATCTTTTTATGAACACTAGTAAGTTCAACTACTACTTGTTCTAAATAATTTAGTAGATTGATTTTAGAATCTTTTTCTTCTTTAACTTTTTCTAAACTTATTTTTGGATACTTCGAAACTTTAAAGGTTAGTTCGTTTACAAATGGACGAATATTGATCTGTGAATATAGTATAAAAGAAGCATTCTGTATTAAAGATATCCATTGATTATCAGTAGAATCTTTATTTGCCATATAAAAATTTGTAGAAAGTGCTGCCCGAATATTTTTAACAATAGTATAATATTTTTCACGACCATTCATCTCAGATTGATTTAGTAAATCATCATTTAAAACAATCTCTGAAATATTTTTTAAATAACATAGATATCTACTATTATTATCTTTATCATCTAAAATATTTTCAATATTTAAGCATTCTCGAACTTCTTTTTTATTACTTTTATTAATCTCCTGTTGGTTAATATTTATATTTTGCCTTAACACCGTAGCGAATTCCTTACTAAATTCTCTCACCACCAAACGATATTTTTCATCCTTCCAAACATCGATTTTTTCCTCAGCAGCAAATACAACAGGAGCACTCTTAAATGATAGTAATAAAAATAAAAAAAATAAAAATGTTTTCATTTGGTCCAATAAATATATAATATAATAAATTGTTTAATATTCTTCTTAACTACCTTCTTATTATATTCACTAAGTAAAATTTATTGATACTATTTTTTATTTATTTTTATTAACCTATTAATATCTTTAGAACACCTTCAGCAGACATTAAAGTAAAAAACTATAAATTAGTAAAGATTGACATAAATTATTGTCAATTTTTTATGATGAATTTTTTATGATGATTTTTTATGATGAAATTAAAGACACTCAAAAATCTGTGGTAGATTAGTTACAGTATTTAAAGCATCAGGCACTGAAAGAGGTGGCATGTTAGCAAGACTTGTACGAACAAGCTTATAGTTATCGTTTTGATTGTATGGACTAAAAATTGAAGTAACATTACCCTCTCTTGTTGATTCTATATCAAATGCCATCACTGGAGTTTTACAAGACAAATTAAATTCATTGAAATCAACAAATTTCACTTTATTCCCAGTATTTGTACTTGTTTTGAAATAAACACCAAGATTATCTAAATCATAAAGTATCTGCCATTTATTATGAGACATGGCCACACTACCTAGAATTTGGAAACCATAATTGATTGCTAAAGAAAGAGTGCTCGTGCTTGTAGGAAATTGCATGGCCATATAAGAAGCACGGATAAAACGAGAAATAGATTCTTCATTTGTTGGTATTGCTCTTTCCCCTCCGAAACCAGTATACTCAGATAAATTTTTCACTGATTCAGCATACGTACTATTGGTTAATGCTTTTACCTTCAATTTTTTACCACTGGTTATCTTCCATTTACGATTTAAATATTCAAATGTGGCACAAGCACGACTGCGATCACATGCTAAGAAGTGAACCTTCCCATCCTTACCATACATAGGAAGGATATTAAGTTTTTTTGATTTTTCTATCATCTGTGCTACAGATGAAAAATTATCTAATTGATACTGTATCCATTGTAATTCGTTGATACTTTCACCACGCTCTACACTCAAAGGAAATTTGCTTCCTTCTAATACCATAATCTCAACAACTAATCCCTTTTCATTCATTCCACCATTGGGGAACTCTCTTCCAAATTGATTAAATGTTATACTTCCATAACTAGATGTCCATTTTGCTGGAGATTGTGGTACTAAAATAGTCACTTCTGAAGTTGAAGATACTTCTCCTGTAACAATTGCATGTTTTTTAACTCCTCTTTTGTTAACGTAAAGATATGCCTGTCCCATATGCCAGTCGTAACTCTTTCCAAAAACAGCGTTGTTATTATCTGACATTAAAAATGTAGAACAAGGAAAAGCTGCTAATAATGTAAATAACTGTGTAGATATAATTATCAAAATCATTAAAAAAGACTTTCTAATTCGTCTCATTGTTTTAATCTCCTCTGATATGGTATAAAAATACATATAATAAAAATGCATAAGTAAAAAAAATAATTAACAATAAAGTTTGATTAATAAAAAGTTTAATTAATAACGTTAGAAAGCAGTTTTACTGGTAAAATTAAACTCTTTAATTTTCATAAATGGGATATAACTTCTAAACCACTCGCCACTTATTCTTCTCTTGCCAATGGTCTCGATGTTATTAAAGATTCGAACTACGCTATCATTAAAACGCATGTTCTTTATTGCTGAAACAATTTTTCCATTCTCAATAAGATAGGTTCCATCTCTTGTCATTCCAGTAATTGAAGGAATCATTGGATCTACAAAACGAATATACCAGAGTCTGGTAATTAAAATTCCTCTCTTTGTATTAGCGACAAGATTTTCGAGTGAAATTTTATCATTTCCCTCTACAATTAAATTTGTAGGGTAAAGAGTTACCTCTTTATTATTTTTATGGCCCCAATATCTGGAGTAACAAAGATTTTCAATCACGCCCTCTTTTACCCATAATCTCTTTTTAAATGCAGATCCCTGAGTATCAAAAACAAGAGAAGGAGCATTTACATTACATGGATCAGAGGCAATAGTTAATTTAGAATCAAAGACTTTATGACCTAATTTACCTCTTAAAAATGTCATACCCTCATCGCTTCTCTTGGCATCAAAGCCACCATAAAAAGCAAACATCAAAATTTCATCCACCGCTTCTGGACTTAAAATCACTGTATACTTCCCTGGTTCTAAATCAATTGGATTTTGAGCGGCCACAGCTTTATCTAATGCCTCTTTACTGGTGCTCTTAAAATCCAAATCTTTCACATTACAAGACATTCCGTGAGCGTATCCGCTCTCTCCCTTTGGCATAACCACAATGTTAGTCCAATCAACTGAAGAGTAATACCCATGAGCAAAAAGCCCATTAGAGTTCATGTATGCCTCTTGATAGCGAGAGTGCTTATAGCTGCCAGCAAATTTGGCAGATTTTTTCTTACATGAATTTATTCCCTCTTGGATTTTTTGGGCAATTTGATCAAAGCTTAAATGATCATCAACATCTTTTTTACTTATCTTAGATTTCAGATATTGTTTTCCTTCCCCTTTTTGTAGAGGTGGAAGATACTCAGGATCATCTGGCAAAATAATAGCAATCTCTTCTGACTGCCTTATTGCTCTCTCGATAATTTCTTTATCAAATGAATTAATATCCACTCGTCCAATCTTATTTCCCATGTGAGAGGCAATTTTAATTTGTAAATTTTTTTGTGCTAAGTTCTGAGAAATAGCATTGTCTGAAAATCTAGTTGCCTGTCTATCCTCAATTGAACAATAAATTTCAACATGATCTGCTTTACTAAGTTTTACAGCAGAACTAAGTAGTCGTTGCAACTTTTCTTTGTTGTAGAGATCAGTAGTTACTTTTTTGCTTACAACTTTCTTGCTTGTAACTTTTTTAGTTGTAACTTTCTTACCTATAATTTTTTTACCTGTAACTTTTTTAGTTATAGCTTTTTTATCTGTAACTTTTTTTGCTATAACTTTATTTTTCACACTTTTCTTCACATTTTTCTTCACACTTTTTTTTGTACTTTTTTTTGCACTTTTTTTCACACTTTTCATACATTACCTCCACCAATCTTTATATTCCTAAAACGTGCAGGTGCTGCCCCGTGGGTCATCTTCGCAGTCTGCATAGGATCTCCCTTGCCACAATTTGCAACTCCAGATTTCACCCAATATTTCTCTCCAGCAATAGCATCACATGAGTTCCAAAAATCTCTAGTGATTGCTTGATAAGTTACATTATCTAACATTCTGGTAATCTTTCCATGTTTAATTTCCCAGAAGACATCTCCACCAAATTGAAAATTCTCTCTCATTTGATCGATACTAAAACTTCCCATACCTTCAATGTAAATACCATCATCTACTCCAGCAATTAAATCATCAACACTCAAATTATCTTTTCCAGGCATTAAACCTAAATTTGGAATTCGAACTATTGGTATTGAAAACCATGAATCAGCATTACATCTTCCGTTGGATTCGCTCATAGAAATTTCTGGAGCAGTATCTATACTTGTAGAATATCCAGAAAAAATTCCATCTTTCACTATATGCCAGCGCTTACCTTTAGTTCCATCATCATCGTAACCATGAGTTGCCAATCCATTTTCTAAAGTTAAATCTGCAACTAAATTCACTATTGGACTTCCATATTGCATTTTATTTAATTTATCAACGGTAGCAAAAGTTCTTCCTGATAAACTCTCCTCCATTCCAAGTGCACGATCTAGCTCAGTAGCATGTCCAACTGATTCATGAATTGTTAATGCTAAATGAGTTGGATCCAATACTAAATCTTTTATGCCTTCAACTCCTCTATGAGCAGTTAATTTCATCACTGCCTCACTAGCAACTCGTTCACATCTATCAAGTAAATCACTCTCTAAAATTGCTTCATATCCTATTGTTTGAGGATAGATTCCATAGCTACGATCTTTCGATGTGCTCTCATCAACCGCGTATGCAACATACTCAAACATGGTTGTAGTTACATTTGTATGGATTTGACTTCCAAATATATTTGCAAAATGTTTATCGACATTTTCAAAATTTGCAACTGAGTAAACTTTTTTAATCTTATCAACTTTCAACATTCTTCTGCTGATCTCAAACATAAAATCAAATTTATCTTTGATTGGAATGGAGAATGGATCAACTCGTACTATGGTTTTAAAACTATCGATTACTTTTGGATTTTTTAATACAGAGATCTTTTTATCTTTTATTTTGCTATTTACACTGGCACTCGCTTTGGCCACTGCTACAGCATTTCTTACAACTTTAGCAATCTCATCTTTTGCAATAATCGGACTGGAAGCAAAACCCCAAGCACCATTTTTTAAAACTCTTACACCAAAACCCTGATCTATATTATCTTTTACCTCGTAGACTCTCTCATTTTCAGAGACGAGTTTTTGTTCTTTGCTATTAATAATTCGGATATCAGCGTATTCTACTTTCTGCCTCTCTGCTTCGTTCATTGCATATAAACATAAATCCATCATAAGTAGTCCTCTTTTATAAAAATAAAAAATAGATATAAAAAATATAAAAAAATATTCTTAATGCTCTCATAGAGCTGTGCTTTAGTTTACATTTTTAGAATTAACAACACAACAACTTCTTTTCTTGGTTTTTTGTCTCCAATATTATAGATTAATTTAAAATAAAAAAACACCAATAAAAAAATACCTAGGAAGTAAGGAGAGCTTAAGTTTGAGTAAAAAAATTAAACCATCTCTATCTAAAAAATCTTCAGAAGAATCTTCAACAGAATCTTCAAAAGAAAATTCTGCAAAATCTTCTCAATTTAATTTTATTGATCTCTTCTGTGGAGCAGGCGGACTCTCTCTCGGTCTAGAAATGGCAGGTCTTAAAAACATCTTTTCAAATGATGTAGATGTAAACAGCATCAACACCATACGAGCAAACTATCCTGATACAGTTGCGGTATGCGAACCAATTGAATTCATCAACGAAAAAAAATTAAAAGATTATATTGGTGATAAAAAAGTTCACTTGGTGGCCGGTGGACCTCCATGCCAAGGATTTTCAACGATCGGCAAAGGTGATCCTAGTGATAAAAAAAATTCACTCTTCCAACACTTTGTAAGAGTTGTAGAGATATTACGACCAGAATTTGTAATGTTTGAAAATGTAACTGGTCTTGTGGCCACAAAAAATGAAAATACTGTTAAGTCTATCATTGGTGCTTTTGGACGTATTGGATACAAATTGCATATTCGCATTCTAGAATCTCAGCACTATGGTGTTCCTCAAAAACGCAAAAGAACTTTAATTGTGGGATGTAAGAAGGAATACTCATTTACATTTCCTCGCGCATCTTATGATACCAAACATAACAATCTATACATTCCTGCTAAAACTTTAGGTGGTGCTTTGTTAGAGCTAGAAAATTATTTGCAAGAAAATAAGCAACAAAAAAATAAAGAATATGAATTACATGATGTAAAAGCAAAACATATAAAAAAACAAATCGATCTAGATCGCTTAAAACATATTCCAGAGGGACGTTACATAAGATACAAAGAAAATGAAGAGGAGTTACTTCCAGCTCATTTGCGTCTTGGTATTGATTGGGAAAATATAAAAGAGGGTCGCTTAAGAGAAAATCACTATCATCGTTTAAGTCGTAATAAACCATCACCAACTATCAATACCCATAATTTTCATTACTATCATCCAACTGAACATCGACAGTTTACTTTAAGAGAACTCTCCGTTATTCAAAGCTTTCCTCCCAATTATACCTTCTGTGGAACTAGCGAAAAAGCAATATCCATGCAAATTGGAAATGCTGTTCCTCCACTGATGGCCAAGGCAGTTGGTGAAGAAATTTTCAAATCACTTACTATTGGTAATATTCAAAATCACAGAATCGAAAATGTCGATCACATAGATCATATCAACAGCATTGATGATATTGATAATATTAGATATGGCGCCTTTACCTATGATGATCGCAAAACACTTACTGCTCACTGGAAAAAAAGACAAGAAGAGATAAAGGCAAAAAAAGAAAAAGGAAAAGAAAAAGAAATATAATCTTAGTTGTATTAGTTTATACCAATTGCTAAACGTAAACGATCGATAGTTTTTTGAGCAACAACCAATGCCTTCTCCTTTCCTTTTAGTAGCAACTTATCAATCTCATCTGGATTATTTATCAATAGATTATATTTTTCTCTTGGTTCATGTAAAAAACTATCCATCAATTCAAATAACTCTTGCTTGGCCACTCCCCAACTAATACCACTTAAAAATCTCTCTCTCATTTTACTCTTTTGTTCTTCTGAAGCAAAACCCGCATAGATGGTAAAAATGAGCGAATCATCTGGATTTTTAGGAGCGCTCGGATCCGTCGAATCAGTTTTTATTTTCATTATCAATTTTCTTAATTTTTCAGAGGGTAAAAATAGTGGAATAGTATTGTTATAACTTTTGCTCATCTTACGACCATCAAGACCTGGTAATACTGCTACCTCTTTACGAATGAGCGCTGTCGGTAATTTTAAAATATCTGCTGCATTTTCGGTCGTATTTACGGCCCCTTCGGTCGCATAACGACTATTAAATGCTTTTGCAATATCACGAGCAATCTCTATGTGCTGAACTTGATCTTGTCCAACAGGAACAAGATCAGTATCAAAGAGTAAAATATCTGCGGCCATCAATATTGGATAGGTATAAATTCCCATATTGATTCCTGCATCTGGATCATCTTCGTTTGAAGAATTTTGCTCTAGTAATGCTTTATATGCGTGGGCGCGATTCATTAATCCTTTCGAAGTAAAGCATGCTAAAATCCATGATAGCTCCATCACCTGTGGAATATCACTCTGACGAAAAAAAACTGTCTTATCTACATTCAAACCAAATGCTAACCAAGTGGCCGCTACTTCTCTAATATAATTTTTTAGCACTTTAGGATCATGAACGGTAGTAAGTGCATGATAGTCGGCCATAAAGTAATATGATTCTAATCCACTTTCATTTCTACTTTCATTTCTACTTTCATTTTCAACAAACTCCAGAGCAGGACGAATAGCCCCCAAATAATTTCCCAAATGAGGAGTACCTGTTGGTTTTATCCCAGTTAAAATTTTTTTCATCTTACTATTTCTCCTCCTACTAATAATGCTACTACTATCTTTAAAATTTATATCTCCTCTGTTAAGATTAAATTAATTTAAATAATCAATCAAGGAGCAACTTATGGTCACCTTAAGAAAAGTTTTGGCATCCGATTATGATGATATTGTTAATATTGCAGAGGGAATTTGGGATGGATCAGATTATATGCCAAACGTTTTCAAACAATGGGTTAATGATCCTGAAGGAGTTTTTATCTGCGCGGTCGATACAGTAAAAAATAAAGTTGTAGGTACTGGAAAATTATCCATCCTATATGATGGTTCCGGTTGGTTAGAAGGATTTCGAGTACACAAAGATTATCGAGGACAAAAGATCGGGAGGAAAATTGCAGAATACAGAATTGATTTTGCCAAAACTCTATATCAACAAAAAAAAATAAACAAACTTGCATTGGCCACTCATCTTTGTAATGTTGAAAGTGTTAGCTTAATATCAAAACTCAACTTCAAACTAAAAAGTGCCTATTATGTTTTCTGGAAAGAACCACAAAATATTGATCATAATAATTTTAAATCTGAGCTAAAAGATTTCGAATTTACTAATTGGGAGTGTAGCTATGATGAGTTTATAAATTTAGATTACATTAAAAGGCGATCTGGACTAATCGATCTTGGCTACGTTTTCCAACAACCAACTCTCAAACTCTATCAAGAGATAAAAAACTCCAATGGATTTGTCTCTATTAATGGATATAAGGGAATCTTTAAAATAAAAGGCGATGCCTACTTTATAGCTATCGATGAAACTTTCGAAGCAATTAATACATTCACTAATTACTATCTTCTAAAGCTAAAAGATGGGCCTGCCAATTCACCAACTACATCGCTAACCGAAATGGATGCCTCTTTAATTGAAAATTTTAATAAGGAAAAATATACATCCTGGAGTAATTGGCAACCAGATTATTTTTATTACGTCTACGATGGTGATATGTAAGTTTACAGTTTACTATAGTCTTCACACGTCTTCACACGTCTTCACACGTCCACAAAAGAACACATCCACAAAACAACACATACATGACACATATGTCATGCATGATCCAATTTCTATGTCGTAACTGTCGGTAAACATCTAGCGTATCTTATAGAAAATAGATTAAACAAAGTTTTTATTTTTGGAATATCGTTTGCATCTAAATAAAATCTAAATTTAGTATGCTTTTTTTTAAACCACATATCAATTAAGGAGAACGCTCTATGTTTACCAGGATCACAACATTACTTAGTTTATTTTGCCTTCTGACCTTGGTCGGTTGTCTAAATCAAAGACAAGATCCGGCCACAATTTTTAAATCAACCACTATGCCTAAGGTAATTGAAAAATTAGCAAATCCTCAAGTAGATTTAAAAACAGTTGAAGAAAAAATTCTAGCTTCATCAGAAACATCCGAAACATCCGAAACATCCGGAACATCCGTGAACAATCACAAAAATACATTTTTAGATGTGGCGGTTATTGATAATGGAGTAGATTATTTGCATCCTGAATTGATTTCTAGAGTACATTTTAATTTTCAAGATGGTAATTTGATCTCAGCGGGAAAAGATTTTTTAGGTAACGATAACTTTGCCTATCCATCCATCGTCGATGCATCCATTTTTGCTTTTGGTGCAGAAAAAATTGAAAATGGCGCAATCGTTGGTCCTCTAGAAGATCCAGTAGCACTACTACTCTTTTTAAATGATGAGTTTATGAAAAGATTAGAAGATGCTATTCAAAGTTCTCCGGTCTTAAACAAATCCCTTCTTAGAAAAATAAATGTAAGTAGCTTCAATATCTTCGGTCTAAAGTCACTCTATCCACTGCTCTTCGAGGGAGATATTGCTACACCAGGGACTAACAAAGATAAAATGAGAGAAGAATTGCTCAAAAATTATAGTGAAGCAAAAAGAGATGGCAAGCTAGTAACAAAAGATTTACGAAATAATCCAGAATACAAATTGCTTCAGGCCGGTGTTTTTAGAAAAATTTTGGATCAACCATGGTTAATGTCTTATGATGGATCTCCATATGCTAGTGTATATTCAGTTGGTTCTTCTTATTCACGATCCCATGACTTATTCGATGAGATGCAGATAAAATTCGAAGATGCTGATATCTTTTTACCTCTTTTAGAAAAAACCTATGCCGATTTCAATAGAGATTTTCAATTTGAAGAAAAATTAAAAACGTATGTACAATACAGACATCCTCAAACAAAATCATCTTCTAATATTGCGACCCCACTCACGATAGATTCTTATTCGGATACCTACTATACATTGGCAAGAATCATTTGGAGTGAAAAATCAAAGTATGCTTTTGACGTTTTGGATAGCACTCTAGAAGAATACTGTACAGATGTTAGTGATAGAGAGTATGCACTTCTAAATTCCTCTGAATATGGGATCGAACAAAAAACAGAGATAGCGAAAAGTAAATTTGATAGCTATTTTGAGCAAGTCAAAAAAATTTATACTTTCGCTAAATCATCGCCTGACTTTTCTATTGAAACTAAAGAGTCATTCGAAAGAGAATTTGAGCGCATAACTCCTTATAAAAATTTATTAAATCAATTCATAAATGCTCGTGGATATGATTTGTTCTTTTGTAAATCCAAAAATAGTTTGGGTAGTTATGATTTGCTAAATGATTTTACAAAAGATTACCAGCGCTACAATAAATTAACTCAAAATCCTTATGTCAATTCCTCTAAAAATAAAGAACAAGTCCATGGTACGCATGTGGCCGGTATTATCTCTAAACAAGATAACAACATAGGAATTGTTCCCGTAAGAGTGTTAACTGAATCACAAGAAGCATCTGAATTAGCAGATAACAATATATCTGCACGCTTCTTAGCTGAATTTAGAAATTGGTTTACCGATTTAACAGTTCAACGTGCAAGCTGTGATTTATTAAAAGACCTAATCAAAAATTTAGAAGTAAATCCATGTAGTGAAAGCGCCGGGAATGCATCTGCTGAAAAATTATTTAAACTATTCGAACCAATCTTTAAGAAAAAATTTAGTGATAGCAGAATTGATTATCATTTCTTCTACCAACTAAACGATGCCTTGAAATATGTTGGCGAACAAAAAATCAAATTGGCCAACATATCTCTTGGAACAAGTTTTAGTAGAGGTATATCAAGTCCAAACAATGATACAAGAAAAAATCTAGATAAGTTATTTGACTTTTTAGTCTTCGAATTTTTTAAATTTCAAACAAATAAAACCATCAAACAATATGCTCCCAATACACTTTTTGTTGTGGCCGCAGGAAATGATGGTGCTTGGTTAGATGGAAGAAATCGAAGTGCACTACCTTGCGATCTCTCTACTCCATTTTTAGATAAATATATTGGTTCTCCGACAACCAACAATAACGTCCTTTGTGTTGGTAGTATTGGTCCAGAACAAGAGCTATCTTCCTTCACGAATATTCCACTAACTCAAATTCCATTTGTTTTCTCCTTTGGAGAAGCAATTCTTTCTACTATAAAAACCACAAATTGCTCTGGAAACAATTCTGATTTCAATGCAAAATTTGCCCTCAATCAAAACGGTCTCTTGTCTAATTTCGGAAGCAACAAATCCTTTCTGGAAAATTACCTAACTAAAGAAGGAATAATTACCCCTAACCAGTCTGCAAAAGAAAAATTTGAGCTTCTTGATAAATTTTCCGTATACTTCAATACAATTTTTGAAATTGTTAAGAGTTCTCAGCACGCAATTACACAACACTCCTGCATAACCAGTCCTAAAAATCATGATCGCCTCTCTGGAACATCTATGGCGTCACCTGCGGTAGCAGGATACTTAGCTAAAATGGTGTTGGCCAAAGCAAAGGCGTTTGCAATTGAGGATATGAGCACTCTCTACAATCATCCTGAGTTTACTCCTGCTAAAATCATTCAGATGCTAATGGAGAATGCACCCGCATACGGTGGTAGTAGTATCGTTCGAGAGGTAAGAAAGGTAACTGACATCGGTATGTATGATGAAAATATAAAACTTCTAAAACGTCTACCAGGCAATCGCTACAGTATTAAAGTCTTAAAATAAATAACTCAATAAATAAATAGTGCCCAATCATCCATTTTATTAATCATTTGCTATGATCAGCAATGTATTTAATTAAATTATTGCTAGAACTATCAAATGCTGGCAGCGGCAGCATCTTCTGATCTTTTAAAGTTACTAAAATTTCTTTACTCAAAACTTTCCCCAACTCCACTCCCCACTGATCAAAGGAAAAGAGATTCCAAATAATTCCTTGAGTGAAAATTTTATGTTCATACAAAGCAATCAATTGTCCTAAAACTGATGGAGTAAGTTTAGAGGCCATAATTGTATTGCTTGGACGATTTCCCTCAAAAGTTTTAAAGGGAACTAAGAATTTATCTTTTTCTTTCTTCTCCACTTCCTCTCTGGTTAATCCAAAAGCTAATGCTTTACTTTGCGCCAGCATATTGGCCAATAATTTTTGGTGATGATCTGAAAGTGGATTAAGTGAATTGGCAAAACCAATAAAATCGACTGGAATAAGTTTTGTTCCTTGATGAATTAGTTGATAAAAAGCATGTTGGCCATTAGTACCAGGCTCTCCCCAAATTATCGGTCCTGTATGATAATTTACTCTATCACCATCTTTGTCCACATACTTACCATTACTCTCCATATCTCCTTGTTGAAAATAGGCAGCAAACCGATGTAGATATTGATCATATGGCAAAATCGCCAGCGACTCCGCCTCAAAAAAATTATTATACCAAATTCCAAGAAGAGCTAAAATCACAGGCATATTGCTTTCAAAGGGTTCATTACGAAAATGGTTATCCATAGCATGCATACCAGAGAGCAATTGATGAAAATTATCTGCTCCAATTGAAATCATAATTGGAAGTCCAATCGCTGAAGAGAGAGAGTAGCGACCTCCAACCCAATCCCAGAAGCCAAACATATTTTTAGGATCAATTCCAAATTTTTCCACCTCTGTTCGATTGGTGGAGACTGCTACAAAGTGTTTGGCGACTGCCTCTTCATCTTTTAAGTGAGTTAAAAGCCACCTGCGAGCAGAGTGAGCATTGGTCATTGTCTCTTCTGTTGTAAATGTTTTAGATGCTAAAATAAATAATGTCTCCTCTGGATTTTTATCTTGAAGTGTTTCCGCCAAGTGAGTTCCATCAACATTGGAAACAAAACTCATTCGTAAATTTCTTTGCGAATAAAATTTAAGTGCTTCACAAACCATCACAGGCCCTAAATCAGAACCACCAATTCCAATATTTACTACATTACGAATAGGACGCCCGCTATGTCCCACCCACTCTCCACATCGCACTCTTTGAGAAAAATTTTTCATCTTCTCTAAGACTTCATTCACCTCCAGCATCACATTTTTTCCTTCCACCAATATTGGATTATTAGAAACATTTCTCAAGGCCACATGGAGTACTGGTCTATTTTCAGTCTTGTTAATTTTTACTCCACTAAACATCTCTTCTATAGATTTTTTAAGCTCACAAGCAGTGGCCAAATTTGTAAGCAATTTAATTGTCTCTGCATTTATACGATTTTTAGAATAATCTAAAAATAGATCCAATTTTTGTAATGAAAATTGTTTGGCCCGTGAAGATGAAGGTGACGATGAAGGTGACGATGACTTCTCATTGGCAAACAATTCTCTAATATGACAATTCTTTATTTGTTGAAAGTGAAGCTCTAGAGCTTTCCACTCTTTTCTCTCCAGCAATTTAATTTTACTCTTACTATTACTCATAATGAATTCCTCCACGGATTTAGATTATTAGAGATAACCAATTTATCATCTCCGCACCTCTGTAAAAAATATATACCTGACTATTCCTATATATGATTACAACTTGATACAAAATTAATTTTAGGATATACCTTTCATTTAAAACCTTAAACCTTAAACTTTAAATCTTAAACCTTAGAGCAAAAAAATGAAAAAAATCTTCATCTCTATCTTTAGCTTTATTTTTCTTGTAACTCTCTCTTTTTTTAGCACCATCACCAATAACAACGCCATCGCCGCAATAATTCAAATTTTACATACTAATGATATTCACTCTCATTTTGATTCCTCCGATGGTAACATCGGAACCGATGGAACCATCGGAAGCGGTGGAATTAAGAATTTAAAAATAAAAATTGATCAATTAACTAAAGAAGCAAAAGACAAAAATATTTCAACATTATTTTTAGATGCTGGCGATTTTTCAGAGGGAGATTTGTACTACTTATCAGAACGTGGGGCCACTAGCTTCAAGATCTTAAATCAATTAGGAATAAACTGCACTGTAATTGGCAATCATGATACTCATATGGGAATTGATAGAATGGAAGAGATATTCGCAAAAGAAGTAGTTCCTAATTTTCCAATCTTGGCCACCAATCTCTATATCCCAGAAGAATATGTGAATATAAAAAAAGTTATTAAACCATACCTAGAACTAAATGTTGGAGGAGTAAAAATAGCAATTGTTGCTCCAACTACTGACGAACGTATGTTCTCATGGATATTTAATCCCGCTGTAATAGAAAAACCAATCAAATCAGTACAAGAATACATTCCTTATCTTAGAGATCGAAACGATGTTATCATAGCACTTTCACACCTTGGGACAAAAGTTGATAAAAAATTAGCTCTAAAAGTTCCAGAGATTGATTTAATTATTGGCGGGCATACACACACAACTCTCAAAGAACCTTTGTATGTAACTGTAAAAGATCCTGATATCAAAGGTGCTAAAAAAGAAATTCCCATTTTTCATGCAGGCGCCTTTGTTGAATCAATTGGTAAACTGATAATTGATGTTACGACAGACAAGTACGAAAAAACGTATGTAAAAGTTTTAAGTTATGAATTGATCGCTAACACTAATAGTACTAGTAGTACTACTAGTACCACTAACACCACAAACTCATCTCCCGCTATAAATAATATTACTACTATTTTAAATGAGGCAAAAACATCTTTGTCATCAAAATATCCTTATGGCCCACTCGATGAAATCATCGGCCACAACAGTGTTATCTTAAAAAAAGATTCTTTGGAAGAAAATAGTCCTCTAGATCTTTTTATGGCCGATTCTATGTTAGATGCTGCTGAAGGTGATCTCGCTATTCATATTAGTTGGGCCGCTACTGAAATTTGGAGAAAAACTGGAAACATTACTAGGGCCGATCTATTCAATTTTTTCCCAAGAGTAATGGGCATGTATGAAGATGCTGATGGAAAAATTAAAATTTCCGGAGGAAATCTCTATCGTGCAAGAGTTAAAGGAGGTTATATTCGTTCGTTAGTTCAATTGTTTGTTCAATTTCATCAAACATATCCAGTATATTTTTCTGGAATCACCTTTAAATTACGAAATGCTGTACTTGGGAGTAAAGTCCATCCATATGATATAAGAGTTGATGGAAGAAGAGTTTTATTAGGAAGATATTATGATGTAATTTTACCAGAGTTGTATATTCGTGCAGGATTTGCCATGTCAGATATTTTCAAAGTAATACTAAAAGATCCTGAAGATACTGGTATCAATATATGGCAAGCAATGGAAGCAAAATTGAAACGTGATAAAGTGATAAAGTGATAATTTCTTTTACTACTCTACTCTTTAAACCAACACGCAGGTCTCTGCAATTCAAGTCCACCAGCAAGATATGTATCCACTCTACATTGAACAGTTTGAGGATAGCTTAACACTGTTTCACTCACAACTAATGTATCTGGAGTTTCATATTTAGGAGGAACACTACTACCTAATTTAGATAATAGTGTTCCTAAAGAAAGTCCCCCCTCTAACTTCGCCAGACAGTTAGAAAAATCTTTACCATTACTATACTTCTTGCACTTATTTTTAATAAAAAATGTAGTTTGATTTGGATTGATCCTTGATAATTCAAAAACTCGTTCAGCAATTCTATTATAACACTCTAAAGTAGCGTAATAATCCGATTGCCCTTCTGCAGACATGTAAAACCAAGCATTATCTTGAATAAGTGGTTCCCCTCCATATGCATGACCTAATTCATGGCACATTACCAGAGTAAATCCCTCAAGGATAATCTCTGGTCTACGGGCCAAACCACCAAACATCTCGATTGTCACTGAACCAAACATTCTTGATGTTGTAGCATTTACTGTTGAACTATCCCAATTTGCTTTAATAGTAAGTGATTCATCTTCAGATTTGTAAGCATCTCTTCCTGCTTGAATGATTTTATCAAACATTTCCTTAGAGACATTCGACTTGAATTGCCTATAATAATGATCATCTTTCCATAAATCATTATCTGGCATAAACATAAAACTCTTTTTAAAAGTATTAATATCATTTGCCAGAGTTGAAAAAACCATTAATGTGATAAAAATTGATAAAATGGATGTCTCTAGTACGGATATCATTATTCTTGTAATTACCATATCCCCTCCTATTTTACTTTTTTTCCATTACATCAATCAATAGTAGACTGTAACAAACAATAAATGAACTCAGATAACACAAATGTAACAAAAAATAAGAAAAATAAGAAAAATAAGAAAAAATATCCACAATCAAAAAAATAATAACTAACCGACTACAAAATTAAAGCAGAAGTGATCTTTTACCGATATAATTATGTGCTTGCAAAGAATTTTAAAAGTTTTGTTGATAAAACAAAATACTATTTATCATTTATCAGGAGTAAATAATGGAAGTTGGTAAGGAAATAATTTATCTTTGCCCTAAATGTAATCTCGAATTGGCCCACATTATCGAGGTCACATATGAAGGAAAGATATTAAAAGTAATGTGCAAAACCTGTAAACATGTTCACTCCTATAAGCAACCAAAGGAATCTAGGTCGTCTGCTCAATCATCTGCGACATCTAAACAATCGAAGCAATCCAAGGTTGAAAAAAGTATAGGTTCAAAAAAGAGCGGCAGAAAGAAAGGACAAATGGTGGATAACACCGTTGATATTGAAAAAGAATCTGTTGGTAAAGAGCCAAAATCCTATTTAATGTCAGGGGAATATTCCCTAGGAGATCTAATTGTCCATTCTAAATTTGGCAATGGTATAGTTCGAGAAGTGAAACAAGATAAAATCATGGTACAATTTAAACATGAAAAGAAATTATTAGTTCATCGTCTACCAGCACAAGTACCCAAAACGTCATAAAAATGTGGTACACTCATATGATATAGAATTAAAAAAGCAGAAAATTATAGATTTTTTATATCAATAACATAAAAGAATTCATTTTTACCAATACTTATTTTTCCACTCTCAATTCCAGTTTTAAAATCTCTATCACCATCAATTTTTATTGATAATTCATTAAAAATTGAATTACTTGGATTAGTAACAGCATACATATCGTGAGTACAATCCATACATTTTGCTGTTCTAACAAGTTTCATATTAAATTGAACAATGTTTTGTTTCTTGTATAAACCAGTACGAAGAGAGATAAGTGAATCACCTACACAAAGTTCTTCAGGTGTTTTAGAAAAGGAAACACCATCTCTAGATAATTGATAACAACGCTCATTTTGAGTACTAGCAAATACTGAAGAAGAAAGACTGATAACCATTAATGATACCATAACAAATTGAAATAAATTTCTCATAAAAAAACTCCTTAAAATAAATAAAATTAATAAAAAAAATTAATAAAAAAATATAAAGTTTAAAATCTCACTCTATATTCGAAATAACAACCGAGGCCATTTATACAGTAATTTAAAAAAAAAGATATAATGAAATAGTAGACATCGATAGACATCACAATCAAAATAATGGAAAATTTATATATGTCTAACAATTGCAATGAATACTTTATAAACATTTCGCTTATAAAAGAGCTCATAATCCAAAACAATCTAAAGCTTTGGTGGATAGCTGAGCAAATGAATATATCATCAAGAACTATGAGCCGTTGGTTTAGTGGTAAAACTAATAAAGTAAAATTAGAAAATATTCTATCCTTATCAAAAGTCTTAAATGTAAATTATCAAGATCTAATCGTAAAAGATGATTCCATTATAGTAAGTTCTCCCTCAGAAAAAAAACGTTACCTTTCAAAAATAAATTTTAATCTTTTTCTTCAGAACTATTCACTAAACAACCAATGGAAAATGCTTGAACAAATGTTAAAAACACTTTCCGCTGATGAAATCCCTCTCCATCAGATAGGTGAGTTTTATCTTTTGTTGGCCAGAATCCATATGGAAAGAGATGAATATAATGAATCGTTAAAATATATTGAAAGAGCACTGGAAATAGCTACTAAAACCAAAAACGATGGGATACTCACACAACTTTACAAATTGATGGGTCAAAATTATCTTTGGCTTGCAGACTGGAAAATGGCCCATCAATGTTTAAAAAAGGTTTTAACAATTCATTTGAACAACAATAATAATTTATTAATAGGAGATAGTTATTGTACATTAGGTTTAATGTACCATGAAATGGGTGATCTTAAAAATGCCTTAAAATATTACGATCAAACATTGGATATTTTAAAAAAAGATGAAGATGATGAAAGTAAAATTTACGAAACCATTACCCTCTCCAATACTTATCTATTCAGAGGATCTCTTTATATAGAAAATGAATCGTTTGATTTAGCTAAAGATGATCTGGATATGGTTTTAAATTTATCAGTTAATCTCCATGATGTTAGGGCCATAGCAGATGCAAAGATTTTTCTTTCTCAATACTATTTATATAAACAAAATTTAAAATTAGCTGAAAAAACATATATTGATGGTGAAAGAATTTATAAAAATGTAAATTACTTTCCAAATCCCATTCAAATAATCTATAAAGCATTATTACAACAAGGACTTGAAGAATTCCAAGACGCAGTTACTACATTAATCGATGGATTAGATTGTATCAAAATTCCATTATACAAAGGGCGTTGCTATGAAATTCTACTCAGCTTTGATGAGAAATATGTTCCGCTCAAGGAGAAAAAAAAGTTTTATAAATTGTGCTTTAATGACTATCAAAAATACAATGTTCCTTTGAAACTAAAGCAACTTGAAAAAAATTTTTCTCAGTACTCATAAAAGCAAATAACATTTCCGGGAGGGAGCTGAATAGTGACATTATTTTTGTCTTATCTTGATACCGTGGTTACTGGTGTATGGAAAATTGAGATATTTATTATTTCACGTTCATGATCATTACCTGGAAAAGAATTTATTTTAGAGTATTTCGCAAATACATTATTTTCCCCTTTTTTAAATTCATTTACAGTTGAATTTTGCTGAAACATTTGAAACATTACATACCAAGTAGATTCTTCATAGGAGAATTCTGGGACCATTGGACAAGTAACGGTAAGTTTTTCTACAGGAGGAGTAATATTAAATGTAATATTTAAAGCTGCAATTAAATCTTCATTAGTAGTAATTTCTTCTGCTGGAAAATCCATTGATAAGTAATTTATTTGACCATTAACTGTTGATTTAGAAACATTACATTTAGGAACGACCATTTCATATTTTTGATATTCAAGAGTTGAAGGTCCAGTAATAACAAACATAAGATCCTTTACCTCACCATAAAAATTTCCTTCCGATTTCATAGAATAACTTCTATGGGTGTAGTGACTACCACTTTCTGTATCTGCAAGCATTAGTAAATCAGATTCAAATACAATTTTAAAATTCAGACAGTTCTTGATTTTTTCTGCTACGGTTTTTGAATCTGATATCGGCATTCCTAAATGGTTTTTCCATAATGCCAGATTAACTATGTCAAATCCTCTTGAAACCATCTTATTTTGGATACAATCGTTAGCAGCATTTAATGCTAAGATTTCAAATTCTTCTTTAAGTCTACTATTTAAAATTTTATAAATGGACAACTGTTCAGCTAATGGACACGATTGAAAGACATCTCCAAGAGAATTATACGCCTCTTTTTGTGAATTTATCACCACTCTAGATGCATTGGAATTTTTAACATTTTCTATTATTTGATTTGCTTGGTCCTGTCCATTTAGACATTCTTCTGGCAACTCAGCATTCGCACTTTTTATGAGCGTAGGAAATAGAGTAAATCCTGAAAGTATTGAAAAAGAAAGTGTAGAGAAAATAAAAACAAATAAAACTAGAAATTTATTTATCACGTTTGTTATGTTTGTCATGTTTAGTTCCTTATTCCTTAATTAATTTAATATTTAAATATTTTATTCCGGTTTATGAGTTATTGTAAAAGTTAGAGAAGACTTTTGATCAGTTCCATCAGGGGAAGTTACGGTAAAACTTTCTGTAGCTACAACATTAGGAGTATTGTTTTGATAATTTAAATTAAAAATGTAGGCACCATAAGTAGAATCAAAATAATTACTTCGTCTAAAAACATTACCGTGTATAGTGGCAGTAATAGGATTATTTCCAAGACGTAATCCATTATTAGGAAGACACATATATGTAACATTTGTATAGCAAAGATGCCATTTTTCATCAGGAGATCCAAATGCAGCAGGAACTACAATCTTAAGGTTTTTATTTTCACATGCATTATCAAAATCAGCTTGAATAACATTATAATCAAATGCTTGTTTTTGTGCCAAACTAGAAGTACAAGTTTTAACTTCGTTTGGAGTGCTACATACAGAAGTGCTCGATCCATCTGAAATTTTTATCTTTCCTTTTCCTCTAAGTCTTGAATAATCATTTCCATTTTCCATTCCAATTTTAATAATTCCTAAAGATCTTGTGTAAGCATTATCAACAACAACCGTTCCTGAATTCATTCCTTCTATGGATACTTCAAATTTCATGGCCTTTGAAACTAATGATAACAGCTCTTTTGCTTGAGCTTGAGTAAAAAAATCTGGATTACTTAAATAAACATTGGTAAAAATTTTTATGGAAGGAATTAAGTTATAGTCATGTTGATTGCGAATTCTTTGAATAAAATCTTTTCCAAGTAAAAAATATGATCCTTTAATAACATTAATATAATTTGCATAATCTTGTGGATAATAAGTACTCACTGGTGATGCCTTGACATCATCATAAATACGTTCCGTTATTCTAGTAATAGCATCAAAATATTCTGAGTTATTAGAGTATAAATCTACAACTGATTTAAAAGCAAAAATAATTCTTTCTACAATAATTTTTTTAACTACCTCTTTTATTTGATCAGTATACTGAAGCAAAACGTATGAAGGACAATTAGTAGTTATACCTATAACTTTTTCTGCAAACACATTATAAACTTTATATTCGTTGGCCAAAAATCCATCCAGCAAATCATTAATATATGTTGCATCTTCTGGTGCAAGGTTAGCACAATTTCTTCGAATTTTTTTTAAATTAGGAATATCAATATTGGGAGCATCTAAAAGATAATCCTTAACCTGTTTATATGCTTCATTGAAACCATGTTGTGCATCTAAACAAAGGTCTTCTGCCTTAATAGTTGTAATATAACCTATGCTGGCAGTTGCAAAAATTGAAATAAGTATAAGTACACGCAAACTTAGAGAAAAAGAAATTAAAGCTCGAGAATTAATTTTAAGACACATTTTAGAAATCCTTTTTAATAATAGTTATTAAAAACATTTTTGAATAAATTGAGTAAGTGGACAAATAAGTGGACAAGTAGATAAAGTAATTTATTTAATTATTCGTAGTCAATTAATTAGTTAATTAACCACAAACTTCTGATATCCTCTTGATATGCTTTTTAGTTTCTTTCTATGCTATTCGTAGAAAAATTCTTAAAATATTTAAAACACACTTATAGAATCTTAATAATATACTTTAGGAGGAAAAAAAATGAATAGCAACACCAGCAACACAAGTAATCCCAACAATATAAAAGAGTGTTTGAATAAGCAAAAACATTTTTTTAACCAACATATCACTAAGGATTTTAATTTTAGAGTGGCCCAACTAAAAAAATTACACTCGGCAATCAAAGATCAAAGCAATGCTATTATTCAAGCACTCTACCAAGATTTACGAAGACCAGAGCATGAGGCATATGCCAGTGAAATAGGTATTGTTATGGATGAAATTTCCTACACTCTAGCGCATTTACAAACGTGGATGCATCCAAAAAAAGTTAAAACTCCTATGCTTAATTTTTACGGTAAGAGTTTCATTTATCCTGAACCATATGGAGTAGTTTTAATCATGGGTCCATGGAACTATCCACTTCAACTAACATTAGCTCCACTCATTGGGGCCATCGCTGCAGGAAATTGTGCTTTCATCAGACCTTCTGAACATGCTCCAGCTACTGCTAATATCATCAACAATATTATCACTCAAAATTTCGATCCTGAATATTTAAAAGTTTTTTTAGGAGATGTAGATGTAAGTAAAAGTTTGTTGCAAGAAAAGTACAACTACATTTTTTTCACCGGTAGTACCGCTGTAGGAAAAATTGTCATGCGAGCAGCAGCTGAAAACTTAACTCCAGTCACTCTAGAATTAGGAGGAAAGAGTCCTTGTATTGTTGATAGTGATATGGATAAAGATAGCGATCTTGATATCGCTGTTAAACGTATCGCTTGGGGAAAATTTATAAATTGTGGACAAACCTGCGTGGCCCCTGATTATCTTCTAGTTCATAAAGATATAAAACAACTATTGATCGATAAGTTAATTAAACACATTAAAGATTTTTATGGTGAAAATCCTCAAGTATCTAATGACTATAATAGAATTATAAACAAGCAACACTTTCAACGGTTAATTAATTTAATTTCCTCTGATAAAATTCCTTCAGATAAAATTATTTACGGCAACAAACACTCCGAGACAGATCTCTACATCTCTCCCACTCTAATTGATATTGACAATCTACCCACTGATTTACCTCTCATGCAAGAAGAGATCTTTGGACCAATCTTGCCCATAAAAAGTTTTTCAAAACTAGATGAGGCCATAGGTGAAATAAAAAATAATTCACACCCATTGGCCCTCTATTATTTTTCAAACAATAAACAAAATCAGGAAAAAGTATTAAAAGAGATACCTTTTGGTGGAGGGTGTATTAATGATACTATCATGCACTTATTATCCAATCATCTTCCTTTTGGAGGTATTGGCAACAGTGGAATAGGTAGTTATCATGGAAAAAAGAGCTTTGATACATTTACTCATTACAAATCAATTTTAAAAAAATCTCTTTGGCCAGACTTGAAATTAAAGTATCCTCCTTATAAAAAAAGTTATATGTTGCTTCTGCGTTTATTTTTACGATAAAAAGGATAATCTAATATGAACTTTTTAACAAAAAAATCTCTGGCCCTGGCACTGGCACTGGCACTTACATTTAAGTCTACTAAGTCTACTTTTCTCATTATTTTTTTATTTAGTATCAACACAAGCACAATCATCAACATCTCTTTTGCCGACACTGTTGATGCCATCGACTCTTTTGTACAATCCAAAAAAAGTATCGATCATCTTGATGAATATCGAATCCCTGTAAAAGAAATTGAATACATAAAAAAAATCGCCTCTCTTAACCACTCTACATCTTACAAAGTCACCTATAACCATACCGATATGGTCACTAAAAAAAGCATCTATCAATCTTTTTACTACTTCCATAGCTTAATCGAAAATTCTAACCATGATAGCGATACAACAAGCGATACAACAAGCAATACAACAATCAAGAAAGCAACAGTTATTATACTTCCTCCAATTATAACCATTAATCCTGTTGATTATGTTACCTGTCACTACTTTGCTAAAAAGGGATACAACACTATTTTTGTTCCCTTTGATGAAAATGTTCGTGATCTATCATTTACTCTAGCAGATATTAATAAAATTATTATCAACTACATGGTTAAGGTTAAAGAGATAATTGATTTATCCTCACAACTTGAAGGCGTAGATGCAAATAAAATAATTATTGTTGGTCAAAGTATGGGTGGAGTATTTGCTTCACTTGTTTTCAATAGTGATATTCGCCTAAAAGCTTTAGTCACCTCTCTTGCTGGAGCAAATTTTCCAGAGATTTTTACCTACGGTCAACAATCAATTGTAAAACGCTTTCGTAAGCATAAATTAAAAGAATTAGATATCGATTTAGATGAATTCAAATCAATAGCGGAAAAAGAAATCACTGTAGATACTGCTAACAATCCATACAAGAGAGGACCAAAAAATATTCTTATGTTTATAGATCAAAAAGATAATGGTGTTCCTACTAAAAATCAATTTGAATTATGGGAAATATATCAAAAACCACAAGTAAATTATCTTTATAATGGACATAGCTTAAGTGCATTTACATTCAATTTTCTTCTTACAAAGATTGTAAATTTTTTAGACAACATATCTTTTTATTAAATAACATAGAATGAAAGTTTAATGTTTTTGAATTGGCAATTTAACAATAAAAGATGTTCCTCTTCCAACCTCTGATTCCACCTCTATCACTCCACCCATCGCTTGTATTATTGAGTAGCATATTCCAAGTCCCAATCCAGTTCCTTTCCCTGGTTCCTTGGTAGTAAAAAATGTATCAAATATTTTTCCTCTGATCTCAGCAGGAATTCCTTCACCATTGTCAGTGATTTTTATAACTATAAACTTATCATTTTGAGATGCTACATTACAGCTATCAATAACAATCTTTTTTTTCTCAATTCCATCCAAGGCATCTCTAGCGTTACTTAAAAAATTCATCAACACCTGTTTGAATTGTTCTGCATCCCCATAAATTTCGACCTCTGTTGCTTGTAATTCACATTTTATATCTATTTTATAATCTTCTTTAAAAACATCATCCACAAAGTTTACTGTCTGTGAAATGGTATCATGAATATTAATTTGCACTTTATTAGGATGTAACTCTTCTTTGTTATCATTTAATGCTCCACTGTTTGCAAGCTGTTTTTTCATTCTATCTATAATAAAGTAAATCCTATCACATGCATACAATGCTTTTGATATTATCTTTTCACCATCTTCAGAAGTAATTTTTTTTGCAAGCATTCTAATATGTCCAATTAGTATAACCAAAGGATTTTTTATCTCATGAGTAATACCCGCTGAAACTTTTCCTAAAGCACTTAATTTTGATTGCAAAATAATCTCTTTTTCCACTTTCTTTGAATATCGTTCTAAAACAAGCATCTGATTTAAATTTTCATCAATTGCTTTACTCATCTTTTTATAAATGAGATACATTAAACTTCCAAAAAGCATCATAATCACTGTTCTCGCAATTATTGCAGGAACCACTGACTCATACAAATATTTTGGATACATCAACATAAATGTTATATTGGCCACATAACAAACACTAAAACTATAAATCAACAGATTTTTATCCAAAAAAAGTGCAGAAAAAGAAATCAAAATAAAACATACAGACCAGTTAACGGCCGAATAGTAATATTGGAAAAGTGCCATTGTGTATACTAGTAAAAGACCAGTAAGCAAAATATATGTTTTACTCTTTTCAGATATATTTATATTTTTTAAATATTGTGAACTTAAAGCAAGCATAAATAGTGTTGATCCTAAAAGTATGGCCCTGGTCCAATTTTTGATCTCCGGAGGTTGAATGAATTCTACTGCTACCACAGTGACAGCAAATACAATCAACATTATAAAAAATATTTTAGTTAAAAGTTCATTGTTTTCTTTTCTTAAAATTAAATAATATTCATTTAATCTCATTTTACTATCCTATCTTTTTTACATTTTTTAAAATTAATTTTAAATTCTTTATTTAATAATCACATCGGTGCCAAAACAAATAACTTCAAAATATTTTCAATATTTTCTTACGCCAAAATTTATTATCACTAAATTTTATTTGATTAAATAAACTTTATTTATAAAAAAAAATTTTTTAATATACTAAGTATTATTAATTACATACTTCTACAACAAAACACTCTGATCTCAAAAAACATCTTTTAATGTTTTTTCTCTTAACCATGCTAGACTTTATCAAAAGAAATAAAATTAAATCAATAATAATAAAAAAATAACTAATTACCAGGAAACAAAAATGTTAAGGCAATTATCGAATCAATATTTATTAACACTAATAACTTTTACTATTTTTTTCTTGTTATCGTTAGCAGTAACAACAATAGTAACAATAACAACAAGAGCAACAATTGCGCTAGCATCTGATGAACATTTCTTTCGAAAAAGCAACATAATGAATACTGAAATGAATACTGAATTTAAAATAGATAACTCTGAAACAAGTTTAATTAAAGCAAATAGTGAAAAGCTTTTTAGTGCAATTTTTGATTTAAATGTAGATCAGGTAGAGAAATTATTAAAACTAAATGAAAATGAAATAGATCTAAATCGCTACTATCCGATTGATTGGAAGAACAACAATGAGTTTTTTTACGAAACACCTTTAACATATATCGCTCGTCGAAAATGGCAATCAATGAAAAATTTCAACAACTCTATCGATGGCACGAAAATTATTAAAATCTTTGAGATGCTAATTAATGATCCTCATACAGATATCTATAAAAAAAATGAATATGGTTATAACTCACAAGAACTCTTAGTTGATATTAACAGCAATTTAGATACAAATGAAAATGGAATTAGCGCAAAACTTATTGATTCACTAATGACTCTAATTGAAACAAATAGTGATAAATTAGTCGATGCTATCTCTCGCTTGGATGAAAAAAAAGTAAAGCAAATTCTTACTGCAAAAAATATAGATATAAATGAAACTGGGAAAATTACATATAATCATGACAAAAAAATAGTTGTCGATTCTTTAGAGACTCCACTCACTTTTATTGTAAAAAATGATTGGCCCGAAGACAAAAATACCTCTGAAAAAATTACAAATATATTTAAAAGTATATTAAATGATCCACGCACTAATATTTCAGCAATGAATGAGAAAAAAAAGAATGCATGGAATTTATTAAAAAATTCTCAATCTAAACAATCAACTCCATTAAAAAAATTTTTTGAATCTGAACTTTCTAAAGCAATGTTAAAAGAAAATAGCAGAAGACTATTTTTGGCCATTAGTAATCTTGATGTTGCTTCTGTAAACAGTGTTTTAGATGAAGATATAATTGACTTGAATAAAAAAATGTTTATTGATTGGCAAGATTTGAAATACAATGGACATAATATTTCCGATTCACCCACATTCTTTTCTAATATTGATGAAACACCATTAACATTTCTATTAAAAGAAAATTGGAAACATCATACAAACAAAAAAAATAACAATGAATCTAATATCACCATCGCCAAAAAGGTTTTGGAAATATTTAATCTTTTAATCGATGATCCTGACACTGATGTTTTTGCTACCAATGGTAATAACCAAAATGCATTTGATTTATTAATGCCTACAAATGAAGAAACTAATAAAGACACTAATGATATCATGCCATTGATTAAATCATCTATTAAAAATAAACTACAAGAAACAACTGCTAAAAAGAACAACATTAAACTATTAAATGCAATAACTGATCTTAATGTGGAAGATGTAAAAAAAATCTTAAATGAAAAATATCTAGATCCCAATGGCCAAATAATAGTCAGCATGGAAATAGATGGAAAACAATATGATACTCTGGAAACACCATTAACTTATCTGGTAGGAGTTGATTGGGAAAATGAACCTGATCAAAATATTCATAATAAAGTGGAAGAAATTTTAAAATTATTATCACAAGATTATCGCACAAAAATTTTAGCTGCCAATGGTGCGGGTCAAAATGCTTGGGAAATATTAAAACAAAATAAATCAAATACCTCTTTAAAAAAAATATTTGCAAAGGGACTAAAAGAGGCCATTACCAAAGAATATAATAGTAATCTTTTATCAGCAATCAAAGATCTAGATATCACTAAAGTAACAAGTTTACTTAAAGAAGAAAATATTGATATTAATGCTAATGTTTTGATAAAGCTAAAAAATGCAAAAGATTATACCTATGAAAAACCTCTTACTTTTTTGATAAAAGAAAAATGGGAAAATGATAAAGTTACTTGTGATAAAGTTATGGCCATATTCAAGATACTCATAAATCATCAAAATATAGATCTATTTAATATTAATCGCAAAAAACAAAATGCACTCTCAATCTTAAAAAATAAAACCCCTCGCATATTAAATGAAAATTTACAGAATTTGAATAAAGAAATGATTGGTGAACTTCGGGAATTAATGATTAAGCGAAGTACTCAAAAACTCTTTCAAGCAATAAAAAATTTAGACGTATCTAGTGTAAAAAAATTACTAGAAGAAAATACTATCAATTTAAATGCACTCAATGACGATAGCATTTCATCTCAAGAGAAAGAGACACCCTTAACCTATCTAATTAAAAATCAAATGGGAAATAGTAAAGAAAATAGTAAAGATAGTGATAAAGCTTTACAGATATTTCAAATGTTATTAAATGATTCTCGCACTGATGTTTTTGCCACTAATAAGTTTGAAAAAACTGCTTGGGATTTAATAAAAAACATTAATGATATTAGATATAAAAATGAATTAAAAAAAGCAATCATCCGGAACAACAATAAAAAATTAATTCAAGCAATTGCTGATTTGAATGAAAAAGAGGTTAAAAGATTACTTACCGATGAAATGATTGATTTAAACCAAACATCTTCTGCTATGTGCGTTCATGATGGTAATAATCGTTACTACTGGCCAACACTACAAACACCTCTCACCTATATTGCCAGTTGTGAATGGAAAAGTGATCCCAATTCACTTATAAAACTTAAAAATATTTTTCAATTATTACTAATCGATCCCAGAGTAGATGTCTTTACCTTAAACGAAGTAAAACGTAGTCTACCACAAATACTATCTTCCTATAGTAAACCATATAATCCAATTACCACTCTTCTCTTAAAAGTGTTTAAAGAAAGTGAAGAAATTAAAAAAGAAATTAATAAAACCAATAATAAAAATGCAAAATATTTAATGAAATATGTTCGCAAAGGTGACTTCAATAGTGTTGTTAAACTATTTAATGTCAGCTCAACTCAAACACAAAAACATTTACTTCTAGCACTGAGCAATTCTCACAAGGAAACAGCAGTAGAGAAAGCGCTTAGACATATTGAAGATAGAAAAAATGTAAAAAAAGATTCCGAGTATTTAAAGATTTTTGATTTCCTTTGTTTTAAGACAAAAGAATTTGCATTGGATGAAAGCATCTTCCCAATGCTAAAAAAGGATATTGATGTTATTTTACAACTTCGAAATGTGTTTGACACTGAATCTACAAATGAATATAGTAACAAATAAAAAAAACTAACATTTTAATTTTAGGAGATGCTCTCTATGGATAATAATAGTAGCTATTGGAATGATTTACTTCCTCAAAATTCACTTTTTACTCTTATTGATTTTCAAAAAAGTTTTTCTAATTTGATGAAAAAAGACATTTACAAAGATGCTCGTAATAATATTTTGATGATGATCAAAATGTTTAATAAACTAAACATTCCTATGATTGGAACAGAACACTATCGCAAAGGTCTTGGAGCAACTGACGAACACATTATGGATTTATGGAACAACAATCCTATGTATGATAAAATCACATTTAGTTGTTGTGGTTGTAACGAATATAGTTCAACTTTACAGCAACAAACAAAATCGCAAAATCATCCAAAATCAACAATTATTTTAGCTGGACTCGAAACTCATATCTGCGTTTTACAAACAGCTCTCGATCTTCTTAGTCAGCAATATAAAGTTGTTGTTCCTATGGATGCTGTAATATCTAGTACTACACTAAAGTGGAAAAACGGATTAGATTTAATGGAGCGGGCCGGTGCACATATTGTTAATACTGAAACACTTCTATTTTATTTTTTAAAACGCGCAGATACTCCAGACTTTAAATTCTATGTAAAACTACTCAAAGAAAATAACAGTAATTAGTCACTAATTAGCGAATCAACGCCAGCACATTTTATCCATCCAATTTTTAGATGAAGATCATATTATTATTACATTAGATTGCACCTAACCACTGTGGTATAAGAACCCCGCTAGCTAAAAACAACGTTAATTTTAAAATTTTTTATTTTTATTTTTATTTTTCATAAGGAGTCATCTATGAACATCAGTAAAAGTATTTTTTCCGTGATAATTTTTTTGCTAATTACTAGCAATGCTTATTCTATGGCCGCATGGGATAGGGCCAACAAACCAGAGTTAATGCTTCAAGATTATAACAGCACATTTTCAGAGTTACCTACCTCAGGTCAACTTACTACAATGCCTTGGAGTGATGATTATTGGCCAACATATAAAGGTGGTATTACTTTTCGTTGGAATCAATCAGGAAGTAGTGAAGAAAAAAAATATGGCTATTCTTTATTAAAAGAGGGAAAAATCAGAAAGGGAATGAATACCCAAAATTTATCTCCAGCTGAGAAATATGATCTTTATCTTGGTCGTTACGATTTTCCTCTTACTACTCAAGAAAGAGAGAGAACTGAAATCATGAAAACAGTTAGAGATAGTGATGAATATGATCGTGATTTTTCAATTCCTCGTTGGGAAGGATTATGTCACGCATGGGCACCAGCTACTATGCAATTTAATAATCCAGCTGCTGTTAAAGTTGTAAACAAAGATGGAATTGCTATTGAATTTGGATCATCAGATATTAAAGCACTTCTTACATACTTTCTTCACTCTACAGATTCTCAAACCTACACTATTGGATCTAGATGTAATCTAGATTTTAAAGAATTGAAGGAAAAAGTTGAGGCCGGCGAAATGAGCGAAGAAAAAATGAATGAATTAATGAACGCTCCAAAATGCAAAGACACTAACGCTGGAGCATTCCACGTTGCTCTTGTAAATCAAATTGCTTTAAATGACGAGGGTTTCGTTGCTGATGTTACTAGAGATGCAGAAGTTTGGAATCAACCAGTTTATGGCTTTAAGACAACTATTATTAGCGAAGAAGATGGTGCTTCTGACGATGCTGCTGAAGGAACAGTAAAAGAGATCACCGTTGAAACTGAAATGCTCTATATTGCAGAAGTAGCTCAAACATGGGAAAAAGATGAAAACCACAAAGGTCTTGGAAAAAAAGTTTATAGATATAAATTAGAGATTAATAAGAAAGGTAGAATTATTGGTGGTGAATGGTTACAAGAAGAACGCCCTGATTTTATCTGGAAACAAACTAAACCAGCATTCTCTGGTTTCTTTGGCCCATTAAAATCAATCTATGAAAAATCTATAAAATAAATTGATTTTATAAAATCAATTTAATATTGGCCATATCCTGCTTGAGCGCGCACTACTATAAATTCCCCATAAGCATCTCCACACTCAATACCTTTGGTTTGTTTACATGTGAAAGTTTTAAGTCCTTTCTTTCCAGTTTTATCATATGGACCACCATAAGCTAAATCCATAAAAGCAGCACTTATTCCTCTAAGCATGTAAGCACATGGACGCTCTAATCGACCAAATTTTACAGGATCTGATTCATAATAATCATAAGCACGAACTACCATTCTTTGATTAGGAACAAGTTCTACTATTTCACAATCCGCCCATCCCCAAGCTGTAAAGACTGCAAAGGCGCCGTATAAAATATCTTCAGGCGCTTTTTCTATCATTGGTTTTACAACTGCATTCCATTCATCAGAGGTAATAATTCCATAACCAGTATGGTATCCACACTCATGACCAGCATTTATTAAAAGATATTCAGTGGCATCAATTAATCCTGGATCAACTTTTGAAACTAATTTTTCAGCAAAATTATTCCAGAATGTGGTCGGCATTTGATTTACTAAAACGCCAAATCCTTCGATTAATCCATTATCATTACCTGCTACTTCTATTTTAGATAAGGCATCTATTATCCTTTTTCTATCTATACTCATAATATTCTCCCTTTATTCTTTTTCTTTTTTCACTTATTATTTAGTGGATACTCTAAATACTGCTCGTTCTGCACCCTTAGCAATACTTTGCACTTCCTGGACAATAGCAGTGTTAGTTCTCTTATCATTTATTACTTCAAACATCGCAGCTATAAAACCACTAGCAATATAATTAATAGGTCTATCATATTTTCCAAATTTCTTTATCCAACCCTCATCTAAATGAGATCTAAGTAGATGCACTTCTGCCGAATTTTCACTAATAGAGATTACACTCATTTTTCCAAGACCCATAAATGAAAAGTATTGGCAAGCAACTTCAACTTTATCGTCAATTCTTTCAATGTTGTTATCTTTATAATAATTTTCTAGTATAGGATAAATTGCCTCTTCCATCGATTTAAGCAAAACTTCCTCTTCTTTTGCATCTAATGCTAGCTGAGTATAGAGTGTAGAATAGTGATGACAATGTAAAACCATTGGAACCTTATTTACAAAATGCCTATAGTGTTTTGGATCTACCTTTTTATTTAAAAATAAATTAGTCTTTTCAAACTTAAACATTTTCACCACCTCCTAAAAATTCTTTTCTTATTTCTTCCATTGCAATTTCAAACTTTTTAATTTTATCTGGATCATCAGGAACTTTATCTACACCTGCACTTGGACATTTAGTAATCATCGCTAAACGCATTCTTGCCTTTCCGCCGCCAATCTTCTCAGCTTGCTTATAATAATCAAGTAATTTTTCCCCCATTTTGTAACCCCCTTACATTTAATTAATTTCCTATTATTAAAGTGTGAATCGATTACAAAATAAAATCAACCTTTTCTCTACCTCTAAATCATTTTTATTATCAAATATTATACGTATTGTTTTCTCGCCCTCTATTCCTTTAATTTTAAACTCTCTATCTACAATAATCGAAAAAAATGGTTTGGGAAATTCAGGGAAGTATTGCATCGACCCCAACTTTCCTAGGTAATTGATATATTCTCTATTAATCGATTGATCAAAAGCAAATTCTTTTATTATTGTACTATCTAGGCAATCTTCTTTGATTGAAATATTGATTATTATCATTTTAATTCATATTAATATTTTAACATTTGCTACTTATTATTTTTTTTATTGAATCAATAAAAAAATCTATCTCTCCTTCAGTATTAAAGTATGAGAGTCCAACTCTTATCGATCCCTTTGGGAAAAACCCCAATCGTTTACTAATTAAAGGGGCACAGTGTAGTCCCTCTCTAACAATAATATCAAATGAATTACTTAAAATAAATGCCACCTCTGATGGATCATGATTTAAAATATTAAAGCTTATAATGGAGTTTTTAATTTCAATTTCAAATGATGGAGAAATAATCTCAGGCATTGCCTGAAGTTTATCTACTAAATAATCACTTAAAACGGAAACTCTTTGATTAATCTTTTCTAACCCTATCGATGTAATAAAATCCACACCCGCTGCAAGTGAGATTATTCCTATAATGTTTTGTGTTCCTGATTCGTAATATATTGGTAATTCAGTCGGTTGTTTAAGTGATTCGCTCTTTACTCCTGTGCCACCTACCTTTAATGGTGCAATTAATGGTGCAATTTTATTTTGATCACTATTTATCAAACTCTCAGAAATATAAACTGCACCAATACCCTCCAATGCCCATAGTGATTTGTGTCCAGAAAAAGCAAAAGCATCTATTGCATTCATTCTACTTAAGTCTATCGGCAAATAACCAACACTTTGAGATCCATCAACAATAATAATTGCTTTTGATTTTTGTTTAATTTGAAGAGCAAGCTGCTCAATATCCAAAGTAAAACCAGTAACATTTGAAACATGATTTACTATGACTGCTTTCGTTTCACTATTAACATACTTGATTATATCACTTACATTAATAATTCCATATTCATTAGTGGCCACAATATCTAATTTGATTTTCTTTGTTTCTATCAAACGATATAGGGGTCTTAGTACTGAATTATGCTCATTTTCAGTTGTAACCAGATGGTCACCCTCTTCAACATTTAATCCAGCTATAAGTAAGTTTAACCCTTCGGTAGCACCAGAGGTAAAAAAAAGATTATTACAATTTTTTATTCCTAAAAATTTTGCTATTCTTTTACGAATGTTTAGAATTAAATCCTCTCCTCCTAATTGATTACGATTTTGTCCTACTGGATAGTGATTAAAATAATCATTTACTGCCAATTTTACATTGGGAGGTTTGGGGTAAGAGGTTGCAGCGTTATTGAAATATATCATTTATCTCATTGTAGCATAGGAGTATTCTATATTCCAGCACCCTCATTAATCCAAGCGACAATTGAATCTTTCTCTGTTTGAGAAAGATTTTGATCAAGTAAGTGAACATTATAGGGAACACAATTTACTTTGCTAGCATAGTTAGTAGTATTATAGGTGCTGATTAAAACAGCAAGCAGATAGGAATTATTTACATCTCTTGCACTAGCATAGGGAATATCTCTACAATATTGATTACTCGGACTTGCAGAATTTTTTGTGGTTAAAGTACTGTAAGCTAATTCCTTAGTAGTAAAATCTAACTTCACTCCTGAATTATCATAAACATCATTTCCGGGAGCATGACAACTTAGACAGTTTGGTTTGAAGGTTCCATTATATAAAGTAGTAAAACGTGACTCTGGTGGTTCTTTTTTATCTGAACAACTGACTATAACAAAAAAAAAGCAAACAATACTTATAAACAAAATTTTTTCTTTAATAATTTTTTTTACATTCATCTCATTGCTCCCAATTGTTTATTAAAATTGTTTATTGAAATTGTTTATTGAAATTGTTTATTAATTTTATTTTTTATCTATACATTTTTGAGCATTTTATTCCAGAAAGCAAAGTTTTTTCTTTTTAAAAAATTCCAAAATTACCTGTCAGGAATCTACGTATTTTAAACATATTCACTACATTAAAAAAAATATGCTATTCTATTTTTATAAGAATCACTTAATTTTTCGAACTACTCTGAAACGGAAATGAGCAAAAATAAACAAGCACAAAGTATAATTTTTTGTGATGGCAATTTTGATGACCTCCTTTTATACTCTATTGAAACCACCTTCAATTTTGCTATCTCTATGGTTAATAACTGGGAGCAATTTTTAGAAAAAATTTCCAAGCAAAGCTATCCTCTTATGGTTTTTTTTTCAAACAATGATAAAGAATTACCAACAAAAATAAATCAATATTTTTGTAATCAGAAGGAAAGTGGTAACACCATTAACTCCGCTTTGATTATCATAGGAGATTATCAAAAAAATGATCCCCAAATACAAAATCTTTTAGCAATTAATCAGATGACTCTGGTCCAAAATAAATTACATCTCCATCAAATTAGTAAATTTATTATTAGTAATTTTGTCAAAGATACCAGTTTTATTGAAGATGAATTTTCTCCTATATCACTTCGTACACTAATGCGTTTTAAGACTCTCTATTTTCCAGTTTTTATTAAACTAAAAACTCGCTATTTAAAAGTTCTTTCTCTCGGAGATACATTTTTCACTGATGATCTAGAAAAATTTCATCGTAAGGGATTAACTCATCTTCATTTAAAAAAAAGAACCTCTAAGTGGATTTTAAAAGAATTAGACAATAAGATGGATGATATTATAAAAAATCCTACTGGTACGATCGATATGATTGTACCAGCATCAGAGGTAAATGAAGATGAACCGGCCCAGGCCCAGGAGTCAACGGTAGAACCTACAACAGAACCAACAGTAGAAGCAACAGCAAAACCAACAGCAGAACTAACACCAACTGTAGTTGTTGCAAAAGAAAAGCGAGAAGAATTAACTATTGCTGATGAATTTAAATTAACTAGCGATACTGATATCATTAGCAGTTCTATTGGAAAACCATTTAACCTAGATGATAATCAAATAGAAGAGGTTAAAAGTAATCTAGGAACAATTGTTAAAGTAGTAATGAAAAATCCTGAGATCTATAAAATCTTAAAGCTATTAAAAATCAATCGCGATAAGAGTAATTACTATGTCTCTCACGTCGGTACCTTAATAAATGTCTGCACCGCTATTGCCTCACATATTGATTGGAAAACTGAACGCACTATCGAAAAACTAGTCTACGCCTGCTACTTCCATGATGCTGGTCTCTCTGAAAAATTAGAACTAGCACAAATCAAGACAGAAAAAGAGGCAGTAGAAAAAGGATTATCGGCAGAGGATTTAAAATTATTTCTCTCTCACCCAACTAAAATGGCCGCTATGTTACGAGAGACAACAGGTTTTCCTGATGATGTTCATTTAATCGTTGAACAACATCACGAAGATCCCAAAGGAAATGGATTTCCCAAAAAAATTAGCTCCACTAGAATCATTCCTCTTTCAGCAGTTTTTATTACCTCTCATGCACTTGTAGATTATATGATCGATAATGAAAATTGGGATATTGAGCACTTTATTGAAAAGGCAAAAAAAGATCTACCGGGAAATGCTTTTCGTAAAATTTTTCAATCACTAGAGACAGTGAAAAAATCAATGTGATTTTAGTGCTGGAAACCTTCCAAACCTTCCAAAACAATCTCTAATACTCTTGTGCCTGTTTTTAAACCTGCACTTGCATTCATCTCAAACAATTTATGTATTTTTCGCTCTAGTTTTTTATATTCCAACTGTTTCATCGTCTGAGATATGCTTATATTGATAGTTGAGTAATTAACATTTACTGCTTTAAAAAAATTAGCAAAGGAGTATGGATGAGGTGTTGTGATATGAACTTCTTTTCCTTTTCCTTTTCCCACTAATAACTTCTTAAAAATTCCTCCACCAAAATTATTAATAACAACAATTGCCAGAGGCGGAAGAGTTAAATTGTACTGCTTTAAAAAATCATTACTCAAAAAAAGAATTGAATTCAAATCATGAATTAGCGCTAGATCCCCCAAAACCAAAGTTACCCCTCTCCCATTCTTCGGCCCAGAATCCTTAGATCCAGAAGCAAGCGCATATCCAAATGCTGATGCTATAAATCCTTCGATACCACTAACTCCTCTATTTGTAATAACTCTCAATTCTCTTTTGTTATCCTTTTTATCCTTTCTAATAAACGGCAAATACTTATCGAATAATCTTACCGTCATACTATTTGCCAAATATAAGTCATGTCCATTTTCAAAAGTATTCTCAGCAATCATCTCAACCATATTCTTATAAAAAATTTCCTCTGCTAGCTGCTGCTTAGTCTCTTTTTCTTTTCTTTCATTTTTTGCTTCTGTATTTTTAACTTTTACATTTTTTACTTCTATATTTTTTACTTCTATGTTTTCTTTTATATAGGCCAATGCTTGTAAGGCAAATTTTTCTGGTGAACAATGCAATTTAAGATCTACTCGATGGGCGGGATCTTGCTTATATGGCCCATCATTAATCAAATAATAACTAATTTTTTTATCTTTGATTTTTTGTAAATTTTTATAAAAATTATTGGACAGGATTCTTCCTCCTAAATGTAGGATTAATTGTGGCGATGAGAAACTTCCATCCCACGAATCTAAATCACAAGATAATCTTCCAAATCTTAATGAGGAGCTAACATCATAATGAACATTGATTTTTCCATGCTTTCTATTCTTGCTTAATAATTCGCTTAATAATTCGATCATCTTCACTATAGAATCTAACTCTGTGGTAGGCATTAAGCGACCTACAATAATTAATATCCTTTCAAAGGAAAAAATATCATCTAAAATTTCAGCAAAAGTATCTTTTATCAAGGGAGCAATAATCTTAACCGCAGTTCCATCTTTGTTATAGCTATATAAATCCACAAGCTTTCTCTCTATAAAACGCTCTATCACCAAAGAACAACAAACGCTACTCTCTTCACTCTCCCATAATGGTTCTCTGAAAGGAATATTAATATGTACTGGCCCAGCTCCTCCAACAGAGGACAAACCATGAGCAATCGAAATAAGATAATCGATTTCAGTAACTAGTGCCTGTGGCGAATAATTTGAATCCGCAGGCAACATATTCAAATTGTATTTACTAAATTTTGAGAAGAGTTCTTGTTGATTAATAGTTTGATTACCATCACTATTTACAAGTTCCAATGGTCGATCGGCACTTAATACTATCATTGGAATTTGATCACGCTTGGCCTCAATAATTGCTGGATAATAATTCGCGATGGCGGTACCAGAGGTGCAAATCAAAACCGATGCAACTCCTCTTGCTTTAGATGCTCCAAGCCCCACGTATGCTCCCGCTCTCTCATCTATCGCAGGTATTGAGATTATAGTTGGATCTCTCTTCTTTATAAAATTGAGGGCCCAAACAAGGGGCGCAGAGCGATATCCTGGAGATACTATGAAAATTTTCACTCCATTTCTTCTCAACTCCTCAAGAACAATGCATGCATACAAGAAATTCAATTTACGAATTCTTTCAATAGCTTTTTTTTCTCTCGCTATTGAGGAAATTTTATCTTGACCTTTCATCATAACTTACTCTAAAATCCGGGCCTTATTATTATCATTTTCTAAAAGTATTATATCTAGGAGACACAAATGAAAAGAACTTTAATTCTACTTTCACTACTAACCTTCATGTTCACTATCCTTCTTCCATCATTTAACAACGCAAACGCCACAACTAATCCTTACCAATTATGTTTACAAGAGGCATTTTTAAAACATGACAATGCTGTTAGAAACGAAATGGATAACATGTTAAGCGAAAAGAAAAGATGTTATCAATACCCATTCGAAAGTTCTCGCTACATAGATTGCATAATCAGTGTTGAGAAGAGACACAATGAAAATCTTCAAGATTTTGATCAAGAATTAAATAAAGATAAAAGAGCATGTTTCCAATTTATTGAATAGTTTATTATTTAATAATTTTTCCATCCATTCGGATTTGCCCGTCCCCAAATAAAACCAAACGATGGTGCAACTCTTATTGATACTATTGCCACTCTTAAAGTCACTTCCGCTGTAAACCTAAGCCACATAGAGTTTAAAAAATACATTTGATCGCGCTTTTGAGCACTACAAATAGCACCATCACCAACAATTTTACTATCAACATCACCCTCAACATTCTCGCTATCGTTAATGGAATTCATCATCTCATTCATAGTATAGATCTTATCATCAATTTCATATTTAAGATTTTTTAAATCTCTATGATAAACTCCGATAGAAGCATAACTATTATTTGTAAAACAAATAAAGCTCATAAAACCAACGAACCCCAACATCACTAAAAACAATAATTTTTTAGAATATAAATTCATTTCTTTCATTTTATAATACTTCCTTATCATTTTTATTTTATTTTATTTTATTTTATTTTTTTATTTTTACTTCTTTCTTGTAAACTCTAATTCCATTTGCATATTTCCACCAATAGTTGCAACTCCCACTGTACCTGTTAGAGAGAGTGCAAATCCTGTCCATATTCTACTTACCTGCCAACGTTTACGTTCTCCTAATCTATTTTCTCTTCTAATAATAGACTTTGAAAAGAAGTTAGCGATCTTCACTGATTTTTCTAATCCAGCAGTAAATTTTTCAGCGTTAGTTCTATACAATGCTCTTCTTAATAAAGATTTATTTTCTTTTGTTGAAGAAGATGGAGAAATTAACGAATTTGACGAATCTAATTCATAGGGAATTTGGAATTTCTTTGCAATTTCAAAATTTTTAGGATTAGCATCAGCTTCAATGTAAATATTTTGATCGTTGTTAGACTTGTTAGAATTGTTGATCTTGTTGCCCTTATTAATCTTGCTAACCTTATCAACCTTGCACTCTGCTTTTTTAAAATAAAGATGTCCAGTAATCGATCCCAGTGCCTTGGCCACATATATAGTACCACTAGCATTTATACCTAATGCTAATCTAATTCCATCAAAATCAAATCTGTCAGATTCAGTCATTCTACTAGTTATGCTACTTAGATTTCCCGATACCGTCGTTGCAAGTTGATACATCTCCATTTGTAATTTATCCATTGGAGTAATACTTTTATTATTCATCGATTTCGTATCTTTCTTTAGACTTTGACTTTGAATGTTTTCTAATCTTATCCACTCCATTCTTATAAAGATATCTCCACCGACACCAACAGTGACTGGCTTGCTTAAAACTTTACCATTACCACCAATTAAAATATCACTTCTTAATTTGTATGGATACCAACAGAGTGATTTTTGAGAATCACCTTGACCGCTGCTACCAGAACCAGAAACCTCACTTTCTATAGAGGAAGAAACAGTAGAAAGAGAATATGCTAATTTTCTAAAGTCTCTCGACTTTTCTATAAGATCTTTTTCTAATACAGCGACATCAACATCTTCATTTTGAATCTTTGCCATTTTTAAAACTGGTGCTAATTCTTTTTTTATCTCCTTATCACTTTGGCCTTCATAAATTGCAATCGTTGGTATATTAGAATTAGCTCTGCTATCTGAAGATAAATCTCCATTTGATATCACCTTATCTTTTTTTGGTTTTGGGGCCCACCACAAAGTAAGCGAAGCATTTCCCTTTCCACTTATCAATCCAAAAATACCTGAAGCACCAACTGTGAATACAGAGCAAATTCTTCCTAATGCCCAACGTTTTTTCTTTGGAGTATTATTTTTTAAAAGACTCATTCCAACACTTTTATTATCGTTATCGTTATCAGGTGGAGTTAAATCTGAATCTAATCCATCAAAGATCTCTTCGTTAGTCATAACTATTCTATCAAAAGAGTAATCCAAATCTTGAAGTCGTCTCTCCTCTCTAGTTACTCTTTTTTCACTAATGTCACCTCCCGATGCTGGAGTGGCCGCCAAATCATATTTACTATCATTTTCTGGAAGTAAATACCAATCCTCTGGAAGGTATGCTTCGGCCATAAGACGCTGACAACAAAAAGCATATGAAGTAAAAACTATCGTAACAACAATTATATTTATATATTTTATTTTCAACTTTAACTCCTTAGTATCTAAAAATATCTATTGTTTATCAAAAAATAAATAGACAGTACCCTGACCTTCTAATCCATAATCACCAATACCAATTCCAGCTGCCAAAGTAAGACCAATAAAAAATGATTTTAATTCCCAAGAAGGATTTTTTCTTTGCTCTCCATTTTTCTTTTCTACATAATTTAAAGAATCCATAGTGTAAAAACTTAACTCATTTATAGTATTCACTGATTCTCGTGTGTATCCTTTAAATGGCAGGTAAGTCACTACCTCTTCACCATCCTCATCAATACCTATTAAAGGAATCTCTCTGTTATCACGACATGAAAAAAGCACTACCAATAGCAGTAGCAAAAACGAAATATTAATCAAAAAGAAAAGTGATTTTAGACGTAATTTAATTCTCTTCATCATAAATTATCTCCATACTATTATTTGTCTAATCTATTTTTGTTTTTGCTACGATATAACACAAAAATTATTATTTCAAACAAGAATAAAAAAAAATGCTTACTTCATTATTTTAATTTAATGTGCACATCACTACTATTCTTCTTTCTTTCCAACAATATTCCAAAATCACAAATATCGCTTAGATTATTGATTAAATTATTTCTCTTTAAAATTTCTTTAACTTCACCTTCCCTGTTTGCATCAACAGCAATTAATAATCCTCCACTGGTTTGAGGATCACAAAGAATATTTTTTTGCATTTCACTTATATTTTCAGAGGAGGTTTCAAGGGAAATTTTATGGCCATAGCTATTCCAATTTCTCTTAGTTCCTCCGGGAATAGTTTTTAACTCTAAATATTTGTCTATGGATTTTATGATCGGCACTCGCTTAAAATCAATCTCTGCATTCACTCCACTTCCCTCACACATCTCCAACAAATGGCCAAGAAGTCCAAAGCCAGTCACATCAGTCATGGCCCGCACACAATCCAATTCCGCAAGCTCCATTCCCACTCTATTTAGTGTTGTCATTAGCTCTACTGCCAATTTCAAATCATCAGCTGAAGCAAGTGAACGCTTTTGAGCAGTAGTAATTATTCCAACACCTAGTGGTTTAGTTAAAAACAATTTACAACCTGCTATCCCTCTATCATTTCTTTTTATATTTTTAGTTTTTATTAGACCATTAACTGCGAGTCCAAAAATTGGATCAGCAATATCGATACTGTGACCTCCGGCCAGAGGTATATTGGCCAAATCGCAAACACTGCGAGCACCGGCCACAACTGCAGATGCAACTTCGAGAGGAAGTTTCGATAGTGGCCAACCTAAAATTGCAATTGCTAAGCAAGGTTTTCCTCCCATAGCATAGATATCACTTATAGCATTGGTGGCCGCTATTCTTCCAAAATCAAATGGATCATCAACTATTGGAGTAAAAAAATCTGTAGTACTAATCAGGGCATCTCCATTTCCCAAATCATAAACAGCAGCATCATCTTTAGATTCATTGCCCACTAACAAATTTGAAAATATTTTTTTTCCCTCTATCTTCGCTCCAGCACCATTAAGTATTTGCTCTAAATCCTTCGGTGCAATTTTACATCCACAACCTGCACCAGGACTAAATTCAGTAAGTTTAAAGCTAACATTGCTCACATCACCACAATTCATAACTATATTCTCCTTTATATATCAGTCATCACTAGTGATCATCAGTCATCACAAGTTATCATTAATTCACAACTAAATGAAAATGATATTAGAAGAAATGTCAACTTTTTATTCCAATTTCAAATCTACTTTAGAAATAGCGATGTTGAAATTGTAAAAATTAAATTTGAATTTATGGATGTTCCTTATGTAAAAAAAGTCGGGCGGCACCTTCAAGGCAGGCACCTTTAAAACGCTTGCGGGCCACACAAACAACGTACGGAAATCCATCCCCATTCACGTTTGAATCTGGTAAAGTCACCAAAATTGCCATCGAAGCAGTATGCCGAGTTAGAACTAGTAGGATCAACTGAAAACAACCAGAAGTATTTGTCTTTTAGTATGAATATTTGTTCCCGATATTGACTAAACATTTCATACTTCACCCTCATCTTATCTTTAAAAAGTTCATACTCTTCTAAATTAGGAGCACGACAAGCTGGTGATGGAAGTTTTGCTGCTAATTCTTGACTCTTTATTCTGCGAGCATCTTTAGTCATTATTAGAGACGTTTCAAAACCATCTTCGCGCATTGGTTTTAATACTTCTTCTCTTTCATTAAGTGCTTTTTCTATACTAGCTCTTACATTAGGTGGATTTAGGCCCAAACAATATTTAACAGCATCTTCTTGCGTTTTCTTTTCAACAAAGCTATTCATCCACATCAATCCTTCTTCATCTCTCCATGCCTCACGTCCATCATTTACGAATGGAGGATAATCTGAAAAGTGATAAAATTTATGTCCCGAAAGTGTGATCACTTCTTTGTCCCCGAATTTCTTTTTTTGCTCTTCGATCTTTTCTTTTAATTTTTTTTCTTCATCTTCTTTCGCTAACTTTTTCTTTTTTTCTTCTTCCGCTTGTTCTTGTAGTTTTTTATCTGTATTTTCTTTTACCACTTTACTTAACTCTAACATCTTCTCTAGCTCTGCTAGCTCTTGTAGCGCTTTCTCCCTTGCAACCTCTGCTACCCCTGATAGTTCTTCACCTTCATCATCTTCTTTTTTATTCACTCTATTTAATAATTTGGACATCTTTTTTAATTCATTTGCATGGGCACTATCCCATTCATCAAACTTTCCGAAATGATTCCAATTGCAGGTGAAATGAA
>JADFZW010000002.1 GCA_015232355.1 Oligoflexia bacterium | reverse complement strand
TATAGTTTGAAATAGTTATTTAGAGACCTTAATGAGAGGTTTTATTAAATAGTTGAATAAACACTTTCACTGTTTATGGATCGCTTATCTTATGTTGATACTGCTTATATTAGATGCGATTGCCCTTTGCCATGCTCGTTTGGTTTCGCTTGTGCAAATTATACAAATTTTTCCAAATGCAATTTTATTTACTCTAATATATTGATTGATATTGAGTACGACATGAACAGCAGTATATTGGTGAATTAGATGGCCTTCTTAGAAAGGGCCCTTCTTGGAAAGAGGTGCAAGAATTTTCTAAGCAATTATAGAAGAGATTTTAAGATACTATGTATTTTAAGATACTACGTATTTTAAGATTAAATAAATAGTTCATCTAGACTAATTATTTTATAAAAGTAATCACTGTCTATAACTGTAGAGGATAGATTCCCTCCATAGATGAGTATCGGTCGTACTGAATAATGTTTGGGACGTTGTAGAGTATGAATCTTTTTTTTCATCGCTGTAATAATATCATCGCTAATTTCTTTAGAAAATTTAAATTCACATACGTATAGTATACTATTCTTGGTTTCAATCAATAAATCAATTTGACATCCACCTTTGTTTTTAGTGGTTTTATTTTGAAAATAAGGAGATGATGCAAGCAAAGAGTTAGAGTCAATTTTAATAATAGTTAGAATGCGATCAATATTATTTAAAATAATATTTTGAAATTGTAATCCCATAATAGCATTCCAGTTGGATAAATTTTCCAATGAAATTTTTTTAAAAAGGTTTTTATTGATTTTGTCCTTTTGTGATTCAATATATTTTAAATAAAAACGCAAATAATTATCTTTTAGTCGGTAACGACTAAATTTTTCAGATTTTTTTCCATTATTATTTGGAGTATAAACATAATCGCGTTCAAGAAAACCGGAAATACACAAATCTTCTAAGTATTTTGAGATGACTCCATTTTTATCTTGCTTGGTCTTTTTACATATTTCAACAAATGAAAAATGCCTATCCTTTAATACATCGATGATTTTTTTATATGCTTTAGAACGTTTATCAAAAACTTCATTAAATATTTTTTCAAATTCATCTACTAACAATCCACCAGCAGAGAATGCAAGACGATGGATATTTTGTTCGGCCGTCTCTTTATAATTAATATCTTTTAAGTAGCGAGGAACTCCACCTGTTAGAGATAATATTTTGGCCATTTCAAAAGAGGATATTTGTTCATGCGTACTCGTATTTCTCCAGAATTTTGCACAAATATTTAGAGGGAGTTCTTTTAAATTTATGCACAAACTGACTCTTCCTACAAAATCAGTGTTTGCTAAAATATTATTTTCTATCCATGAAGTGATGGATCCGCATAGAATTAAAATTAAATTGGATCTTTTGCTAAAAAGAGTATCCCAGGCGATTTTCAACTTCCCCGCAAAATCATCATCTTTGGTGGCCATCCAAGATATTTCATCTAATAAAATAACTACTCTTTTTTGTTTTCCTTTTTTTATCGAGGAGTGATTAGTGTGAGTAGTGTGATGAGTGTGATGAATGTGATGATCTAAAATTGAATTAAGCAAAGTGAATGCTGCTGTCCAATCATCGATAATTACTTTAGGCAAATTGCTTTGACGAGAAATTTGTTCAGTAAAATTTTGCAATTGATCTTTGTTGCTAATTCCAGGTCGAGGGGCCAATCCTTGAAACTCAAGAAAGATCTCTGCACTAGTTGTGCCGAAGTGTTCGATTAAATAACTTTTGCCGATTCGTCGACGGCCTTCACATACAATTAGATGAGCACCGCTACCTTGTAGTTCCCACATTTGTTTTAGTTGATGTAATTCATTTTCTCTTCCCCAAAAATTGTAGTTTTTATGATTATGATCGAGGGAATTGGGAGTAGCTCTTTTAGGCATATGTATCTCCAATTGGAAAATATTGCTATTTGGAGATAATTATATCATGAGTTACAACTATCTCCAAATAGAAAAAATGGCCATTTGGAGATAAATTAAAAGGGTCTGACAACTATCTCTAAAGAGCTAAGCGCCACACCCCGGCCAGTTGGACAAGAATACGTAATTTGTGGATGGCCATAAATCATACAAAAAAATTATCAAAATGAATTACTTTATAAAAGATGCTGTTATTTAAGATGCTTTTAGGAATAACATCGCTATTATTTACTACTAAAATTGTTTGAATAGTTTTACTAGGAAAAATTTTTCTTAAGTAATCTACTTTCTTTTCGATCTCTTTTATTATCGAGAGAGAAAGTTTTTTATATCCACAATATTTTATTTCAACCATGGTTTCATACTATTTTCATCCTATTATCTATGTATTATTGAACATAGGATGATTTTATAACAAATTCATCCTATGTTCAATAATACATACATAAATAGAATGAATGAATATTAAGGATGAAAGACTATAGTATTAAATAGCATTATATTCTTGCTTTTGTGGAGGCATTCTTCTTATTACAAGATATTCCATAACTTTATCATCCGAAGCTCGAATATTCATTTTAAAATTGTCTGGGAATTCGTTATGAGGATTATATAAGACGATCCATTTTCGAATAAACATTTTAGGAGGGATGAGAAAGCTAGAATTAATTAGATAATTATTAGAACTAGAACTAGAACTGGAAGTATTTTCAATATCAAGCAGTTCCCCTCTTATTAAATCGGCTACACTCAATCCTACTGCTGCAGTTGATGCTACAATTCCGGTCGTAGCAGTTCCAATATCACCCTTCATACCTCCAGCGATCGCTACTCCCAATCCACCAAGATAAATCATAGAATATAATAATTGTCTATTGTAATCATCAACAGCACTTTTAAGACTTATGCCATTTGCCCATGCATTCAGTGGTGCCCCAAGAAGAATTTGAGTTTCGCGATTTAATTTTTCATCTCCTAAATCTATTTTTATATCTTTTACTTGTGTCCAATCATTTCCCATGTTTTCGAAAGTAAATGTGGCATATAAATAATTTTCACTTCGCAGAGAGTGTGGGAACTCAGAGGAGATAGATATATTTTTTAATGCAATTTCTTTTGTTGGTAGAACATCATAACCAGGGTGAACGGAGGCACATGAGGATGTAAGTAGTATAATTAGTATAGATATAATGATTAAAGAATTTCTTGTAGAGATATGTTTTTTCATATTCTTTATTCCTTATTATAATTTAAAATTGAATTTATCTTTTATAATGATAGAAGCAAGGTTGATGCCACCGACATTATTCTTAGTTTGTATAGAATTAGATATAGATGTTTATTTTTCTACACATTTAAGAGAAGAAAGAAGAGAAGAAAGTGCCACGCTACTCTTTTGGGACCCAGTTGGCGGACATGATATTTGCCCTCTAGTGAATCCTCTAGAAAAAGCCAAGAGACATAAAACAACTGCAATCGCTTCATATCTGATGAGTGTTTCCGAGAATCGAAGAAAATAAAAGCGTTAATTTTTAAGAAAAGCAGAGATAAATTGTAAATAATAAAGAGAAGGATGCTATAATCCACGTTGCCAAGGCGTTATTTCATGTTTCATTTAAAAATTTTATATACGCCAAAGATTTTCAGGAATATAAATATTTCTCGATTTTAAATTTAAATTTTACTGATAAAATATCAAATAAGATCAAAATGTAACAAACTAAAATTTATACAAGCAAGGGGATTTCTGTGATTAAACATGCTAGAAAAGAGTTAAATGTGCTTACCAGAATCAGGAAACAGGCAGTTCATGACCCTGAATTAGATAAAATTGTTAAGAAAAGCAGAGATAAGAAAAAAATTGAAAAATCAGAATTAAGAGTTGATGAGTTTGTATTCAATAAGCTTCCAAAGAAATTAAAAAAGAAAATGGAATATTCAAATGACGATTAGAAGCTTGGAAGAATTAACTTGTTTTGCAAAGAATGTTACCAAAACATATATTATAGATACTTCTTTTTTAATAAAATCATTTGAAGAAGGATCTGAAGATTATGAGATATGTAATACTGTTAGGAAATTTATTTTTGAATCAGAAAAAATAACAGCGATTTATAATACAACTATTAGAGCAGAACTATTGAAATATGTGAGAAAAGTTTTAATTACATCCTTTTTAAATTCAAACCAAAATTATTTTTCACAAGAAATAATCTCTATTAAAAAAAGAGAGAAAAAATTGACGGTCAATAACTTGATTAACCATGGCCTTATTGACGTTTTTTCAGAAGCTTTTGGAGAAACAGGGCAATTTTTAGTAAATCAATTAAATATCATTACAGATGGTGTGATATTTTATTCCCCCTCTCAAAATACCAAGAGAAGTAAATTATGGCAGTTGTTGCCAGAGATAATGGCAAAATTTGGATTAGACTCAGGGGATGCAATGATATTAAACATTGCACTTTCTACTAAAGGGATAAATGGTCTGATTACCGCCGATAGGGAGTTTAGGTTTTGCGAGACGGGTAAAAACTTTGATATTTTTATGCCCAAAAGACATATAACTGGTTCTCTAAAATCTTGGCGTAAACATGGAAAGTAATAGAGTCGAATATAACTATAACAAATTGGCATCTATGCAAATTAAGATGTGGTAAATTAAGATGTGTGTATTTTACTACACATTTATCTGTGGATTATCTGTGGATTATGAATTATTGAAATTCGCCGTAACTGATTTTATTTAGATAAAGTCCTTCAGCGGCCGCCACGCAACCAAGATGTTTTGTTTCATCTAGTTCACCTCTTAAAGCACTTTGCAATTCACTAAACTCTACTTTGCCATTTCCAATGTTCCAAAGTGTTCCTACTATCAGGCGAACCATTTGTTTTAAAAAACCATTGCCAATTATTCTTAACTGATAAAATGTTGGATTCAAATTCAAATTCAAATTTATTGTATCTTTTGTATCTGTTAGAGGTGTTGGAGGTGTTGTAGAGGTAAACATATCTTTAAATTCGAACTGAAATAGCTCACACTTGTAAATTTCCCTCTCAAAAGTTTTAACATCACTACCCTTACAATAAAAATTTTTAAATGAGTGCTTACCTTCAAAATATTTGCATGCTTCGATCATCTTCGGTAGATCAAAATTTTTATATTGATAAGGATAGTTTGCAATTAAATCTTGGTAAAAAATATCATAATGATTAGCTTGATTTGTTTGCGGCCGATGTTTGAAGATATAGAGATACTCTTTCCACTTGGCATCCTTTCGCGGATGAAACTTTTCATCACAAGTAGTCACTTCAACAATTCTAATATCAGGGGGAAGAAGTGAATTTAATCCAAGATGAAGGCCCTTTAAAGGAATTTCTATAGGGATAGTTGCTTTAAAGACTTGTCCTAAAGCATGTACTTTAGCATCTGTTCTGCTTGCGCCTACGATTTTAACATTGTTGTTGTTGTTATCATTACACATTTTACGTAAGGAGAATTCGATTTCACCTTGTACAGACTTAAAGTGTTCAAGGCCACCTTTGGTTTGAATCTGCCAACCGGAATAATTAGTTCCCTTATATTGGACAATAAATTTGTAATTAAACTTGGAATTTAAATTGGAATTTGACATGCAATCATAAGTAGTCAAAGGCAAATCCTGCTCCGATAGATCCACCATCGATTTCGATATCATCTCTATGTTTGAATTTTTTATAGTGTTGTTCGCGGTAGATGATATTAAAGTAGAAAGAGGTTATTGAATACTGACGATAGAATTTTGAAAAGCTATCTGAAAATAATGGTGTTAAATTAATTTTAACATGAGCGCTATCAAAGTATCCATAACTGACAAGCCAAGGTTTTCTTCTGGTATCTGTACGTTTTTGAGTTATCATCATTGCTGATGGGCCAGCAAATATTCCAACTTTAATTAAACTAAAGAGATATATTTCATATCCTAATGCTAAATCAACAGGCAAGGCCCATAAAAAAAAGGTAATATCACTCTTTTCTCCATTAACATAGAGACCTTTTCCGGAATTATAACCAATACCAAAATTTATTCCATAATCAAAGGAGGCTTGACCATCCCAATGGGGAATAAGCCAATACTGTGATAGTTGTAAAATAATTGGTGTTTCAGAGCTAGATTTATCTCGAAACATTTTATTAAATAAATCATCTTCACTATAGTAATTGTAGCCATCTTTAAAGAGTACAAATGCAAAATTGTGTTTACTTTTACTCTCAATTTGTCGATGAAAATCTTTTGCTTCTTTGGTTAGTAGTGTTCGTCCTCCAGAATCCATCAAGTGTCCATCTTCAGCAGTTAATTCATTAAGCTCACTATTTTTATTGATTTTTGTAGGATCAAATTTATTCCTATTATTCATGTGAGGTAAGGCGTAGTATTCACTCTCATTCTCATCTGATAATTGAGTGGAATCTTTTTTTATTTGCTTTGTTTGCTTTGTTTGTTTTGTTTGCATTAAAAATGGAGCAGGAAGTTGACTTTTATTTTGGCCATCTTCTTCATTCTCACTTTCACTCTCATCTTTTTTATCGAAAATTAATTTGTTAGCTTTTTTGTTTTTGCCATTTATAAGAAATGCACTTTCGTTTTCAATATTATCATCGCTTTCACTATCACTATCGTCGTCACCTTTTTCGATGATTTTTTTTATTTTGCTATTTTTAAGCTGCTTGTCTTGAATTGCAAAGATTGAATTATCATCATCACTACTTTCTTCGGCCATCACCATTGCCATAACCGTAAACAATGTGAATATTAACATTCCAGTTATAATAATAAATAATAATAAACTAGATTTAGATTTATTAGACTTCAGCAGTCCCATTGAAGAGCCCCTTCAAGCTTTCTCTATTCTTAAAATAATTAATAAAAGAGCAAATCACATAGATGGTCAGTATAGCTCCGACCATAAACTCTTCGTATAGTAGAACCGAGGCCATCATTACAAAAATTATCAAGAGAGCATGAATCTTATGATTTTTTACCCACTCTGATTTTTTAAATGCAGGAAAAGGAATATTAGAAATCATGAGTATGGCATAAAAAAGCATATAAGTAACAGCAACAAATTTCAAACCTACCAACCATTTTAACTCTAGCGAAAGTAAAGTATATCCAACTAATGCTAAGGCACCGAGAGGAATTGGTAATCCTTGAAAAAAATCAACAGAGATGCGATCGATGTTGGCATTAAAGCGTGCTAAGCGCATGGCCCCGCTAAGGATGAAGAGAAAAGTTATCACCATACCAATTCGATCTAGATCAGTTAAAAAGCGTTGGTAGAATAGAAGAGCAGGTGCCACACCAAATGAGATCACATCACTCATAGAATCGAATTGCTCTCCGAATGGACTTTCAGTTCCAGTAAGACGGGCCACGCGACCATCAACAGAATCAAACAAAACTGCTAATAACAAAAACATGGATGCTTTATAGGGTTCACCTTTTAATGCCAGCATGATAGACGCAAATCCCGAGGCCATATTTAGCCCGGTAAAGATATTTGGGAGGAAATAGAGCCAACGTTTATTGCTTTCCAATCTACTCTGCATTTTAATTAAGTTTTCGGATTCGTCGATATCTTTTTTATCTTCCATTACATTATCTCCGTTACTTGAATGACCTAAATTCATCCTCTAAAGATCTATAGTAATATGATTCTTTATTGATATTATCTTGTAATATGATCTTTAGTAATTGGGATGAATACATTTTTATCATACTGCTAGTCTCTTCAATTACGCAATCATTTGATGGTTGTGTGATTACATCCTCTATGTCCTCGATAGTCTCTTCAATAAAGTGAGTAAATATTCTGATTCGATTATCTAGAGTTACTTGATTGTTTTGTTTTAGTAAGAAATCAAGGTAATCTAAAAAATCTCTTTTTTTCTGCAAAGATTTATTTATGAAATTTTTTTGATGATCCCATTGATAGAGAAAAAATTCACCTTTAAATGCTTTTGAAAACCAGATTCCTTTTGTTACATTTAAATATTCGGGTACATCAAAGTGATAGAATGAAAAGATCTGTCGATTGAGAAGAGAAAAAACCTCTGCGATTCCTCTACCAACTCTCACTCCGGTATATGAGCCAGGACCTGCAAGATAGACAACTCTTTGAATTTCATTCTTGCTTTCATTATTGTTTTCATTCTTGTTTTCATTGTTATATTTACTTAAATTATTTTTCTTGATGATCTCATCAATTTGCTTATGTATTAGAGCAGAACTTTTTTTCTCTAATAAACATTGGTAATCGATCCACGTATTATCAGCATCTAAGATCCCAATAACCATATTGTAAGTGGTATCTAAAAAGAGGGTATGTTGTTTCATTTACTAAAACTTTACCAAGCGAGCAATGTCGTTGAAGAGAGAAGCAAAGATTAAAAGAAGAAGCAATGAGACTCCAAATCTTTGGGCCATTTCCATTTTTTTTCTGGAGAGAGGTCCTCTGTTAATAATTTCAAAGAAGATGAATAAAATGTGCCCACCATCTAAAACAGGAATTGGAAATAAATTAATTACTGCCAAGTTAACAGATATTATGGCCATAATTTTAAAGAAATAGGAGAGACCGATGTTAAATGAATCGGAAGCAACTTTACCGATAGCGATTGGTCCACCAACTTGTTTAAATGAAACTTCTTGGAAAATTAATTTTTTAAGTCCATCAACAGTCTTAATGAATGCATCCCATGTTCGCTCTAATGCCAGCGGGAAAGCATCAATTAAATTTTTTGGTCTGGTGTTTATAAATTTTAGTGGTAGAAATTCGCCTGCACTTTGAATCCCTAATTTGAAAACTTTTTTATCATCCTCTTGAACTAAATCAGGAGAGAGTTTTATTTTGTGTAGAGTGGTGTTTCGGTAGTAACTAATTTCTGCAGGTTTACCAACTTTAAATTGTTGTATGGATTCACGTAGTTCATCAAAACTAAGAAAATTTTTACCATCCAAAGCTACGATTAGATCATCAACAATAATTCCAGCTTTTTTAGCAGGAGTACCATCTAAGACACTTTTAACTTTTAAATCTAGAGGATAAAATCCCTTATCAACGAATGTTTTTAAAATATTTTTATCGTTATCTTTATCTTTATTTTTATTTTTTTCTTTATCTTCTATTTTTATTAAAATCTCTTGGTTCAAATCAACGTCATAACTCTGTTTGGTTGTATCATCACTTCCAATTAGTGCCTCTTTGAATTTGTAGAGATATAAAGAAGGCGAAGCAGTAAGTATAATATCTTCTAAAGAGCGATCCCAACTAATACTGCCCTTCTTCTCACTTACTCCATAGACGTTTCCTCTGATATCAATAACGATTGGTTTTCTGAAACGTGGAGGATATTTAATGAATTCTTCCATGAATGTTTTAAAAGTAAGATTTATAGATAGTGTGCTCTTTGTTCCACTACGTTCAATCTCTATGGTTTTAATCATTTCATTTTCATCAAATCCCAAATCCATTAACCCAACAATTGGAGTCTCGTTTACTTTGGTTAAAATATCGCCTGAGTTAATTCCTTTTTGGTTAAATACAGTGCTTAGATTTACTTGACCAAATTTTGCTTCAGGAACTTTCTCTCCTACCATAAGTAGAGCAAAGATTATTACGTAGGCCAAAACGAAATTAAAGAGTGGTCCACCAAATACAATCCAAAAGCGTGCCCATTTACTCTTATGATTAAAAGCAACTTTTTTTTCTTCAGGAGTGAGTTCTTGTTCATTTAAAGGATCATCACCAAACATCTTGATGTAACCACCAAGTGGAATTAATGAGATGACATATTCTGTTCCACCTCTCACAAATCTTGCCAGCTTAGGGCCAAAACCTATAGAAAAGGTTTCCACTCTAACACCAAACAATCTTGCAAATATAAAGTGGCCTAATTCGTGAAAGAAAATCAATGGACATAGGAATAATATGAAAATAATAATTTTTTCTAGCATGAGTTAAATGTTCCTTTGAATATAAATCAAATATAAATCAAATATAAATCAAATATAAAATAAATATAAATAAAATGGAGTTACAAAAACCAAACTATCTACTCTATCATACACTCCACCATGCCCTGGAATCAAGGAAGAGCTGTCTTTAATGTTAAATTCCCTTTTAATTTTTGATTGAAAGAGATCACCAAAGTGAGAGATTATGGCCATAAGAGCAGAAAATAGTACTAAGGATAGAATCAGAATATACGAGGAGCTTGTTGCGTTTAATGACAAAATTGACTCTGGAATATAGTGAAAGTAGTGAAAGTAGATGGTGCCACAGATGGCCGAGGAGAATACTCCACCAATAAAACCCTCAACTGTTTTTTTAGGGCTTACGCTCTCCCATAATTTTCTTTTGCCAAAATTTTTACCAAAAAACCAAGCACCAGTATCCATAGTGCAAGTTACAATTAATGTTCCAATGAATATAAAAGTTCCATTTTCAAGAGAGAGCGCGATGGCCACTGGAAGTATTTGCAAAATAACAAAGATAACAACAAAAAATAAAATAAGTGAATTGTTTTTGGCCCGCTCTAAAAAAGCATTTCCCATCCAAAAGAAAAATAAATAGATAATACAAAAAATATTAAATAATAAAGATGGGTAGAGCAATGGAGCGAATAAAGTTTTAATTGAACCTAGATCTTTGATAATGAACAAAATACTAAGTGCTATTAAAAATAATTGCGAGATAATGTATGAGGGAGATCTTCTACTTTTTTTAAAAAAATTAATCGCCAATTCATCAAAAGTTAAAACACCAATTAATAATATAAAAATCAAAGAGATTGGTTTTCCAACATAAAGAATTAAACTTAAGAGTAGAATTAGAGTAATTCCCGATAGCAATCTTTTGTGTGTGTTTGTTAGCATTTTAAGTATCTCTAAATATTTCCCTAAATATTTCCAAAAATTTCGTCTCGACCTTTGCGTGCATCTTTAATACTACTAATTAACTCTCCACCACCTTTGACATTACCAAATCTACGCTCTCTCTCAGAGACTTGGTTGTAGATTTGAATAAACTCACTGTCGCTAAATTCTGGCCATCTGGTTTGAGTGAAGAATAATTCTGCGTAAGCAGATTGCCACAACAAAAAGTTAGATATTCGATAATCGCCGCCTGTACGTATAAGTAGATCAACGTCTCCTGTATCTTGTAAGAAAAGATTTTGAGAAATATCCTCTTCAGTAATTATTCTTTGAGGATTGACGATAAAGAAGCGATTAACAGCATCGACAATCTCTTTTCTTCCTCCGTAATCAAAAGCGAAATTTAACTTAAGTCCGGTAGCATCTTTTGTTTTGTTTTCTAAATTAGTGATTAGTTCTACTGTGTCTGCAGGGAGTTTACTGATACTGCCTATAACTTTAAAGCGAATATTATTTTGAATTATTCTTTTTCCTTCCTTCGAAATATATTTTTTTAACAAGAAAAACAAAGATCTAATTTCATCAAATGGTCGGATCCAATTTTCAGTGGAGAAAGCATACAAAGTCAACGCTTCGATATTTAATTTCTTATCTGCAACCTCTACAATATCGGAAACGATGCTAGCACCGCGAACGTGCCCCCATATTCTAGGACGTCCTCTCTCTTGGGCCCATCTGCCATTTCCATCCATGATAATTGCAACATGCTTGATCTTTGACATAGTAAAAATTCTTGTGAATTAAAATTAAAATTAAAATTAAAATTAAAATTTGAATTAAATGGTTAACAGCTCTTTTTCTTTATCGTGTATTGTTTTGTCTACTTGTTCGATATAGGTATCAGTTATTTTTTGAATTTCATCTTGATGTTTTTTAGAATCATCTTCTGAAACTTCTTTTGCTTTTTCTGCTTTCTTTATTTTTTCGTTGAAATCTCTTCTTAAATTTCTAAGCGCAACCTTGCTCTCTTCTCCTAACTTTTTAACTCCTTTAACTAAATCTTTTCTCTTATCTTCAGTAAGTGCAGGGAAAGGCAATCTTACAAAGTTACCATCATTAGTTGGTGTAACTCCTAAGTTAGCATTTAAAAGAACTTTTTCGATTTCAGTTAATACAGATTTATCGAAGGGATGAATCTGGAGAGTTCTAGCATCAGGAGTGCTTATTTGACCAAGTTGATTGATGGGAGTTGGAGTACCGTAGTAGTTGGCCATCAATCCTTCTAAAATACTTGGAGTAGCTCTTCCTGTTCGGACTTTTGCTAATTGTTTTTTAAAAGTTTGAATTGCTTTTTCCATTGAATCGGTCAATGATGCTTTTAAATCTTTCATTGAAAACATAATAATCTCCTCCTGTTTTTGTTAAAAAATTAAATTAGTTATTCGAGACAACTTTTCGTAACAATAGTTCCAACCTTTTCTCCTCTCACAACTCGTTCAATGTTTCCTGTTTTGAAAAGATTAAAGACAACTATATCAAGTTTGTTGTCCATGCACAGAGTAACTGCAGTAGAGTCCATTACCTTTATATTTTTATTTAATACATCAATATAGGTCAGTTGATCAAATTTTTTAGCGTTAGGAAATTTAACTGGATCTTGATCATAAATTCCATCGACTTTGGTGGCCTTCATAATTACATCAGCATCTATCTCATTGGCCCTTAGTGCAGCAGTTGTATCAGTCGTAAAATATGGATTTCCTGTTCCTGCAGCAAAGATAACAATGCGACCCTTTTCCAAATGACGAAGGGCCCGTCGTCTAATATATGGTTCAGCTATTCCTCTCATCTCTATTGCAGACAAAACTCTAGTACTAAGTTCGGCCCGCTCTAAAACATTTTGAAGTGCCAGTGAATTTATAACTGTTGCGAGCATTCCCATATGATCAGAGGTAGTGCGATCAAGTCCTTCAGTTACTCCTGCAACACCTCGATGAATATTTCCTCCACCAACAACAATCGCTACTTGTACTCCAAGATTATAAACTGAAACAATCTCCTGACATAAAACTGACAATACATCAGCAGAGAGTCCTGAACCCTTCTGACCTGCCAATGCTTCACCTGATAACTTGAGTAAAATTCTTTTGTATTTCATATTTTTATTTGTACATCTTTTACTAAAAAAAAGGGGACTTAAAAGTCCCCTTCGTTATTAATCATTATCTATATTTATTTTTGTTCACTCATCTTTTGAACTTCTTCAGCAAAATTATCTTTTCTCTTCTCAATTCCTTCACCAAGATTAAATTTTATAAATCTTCGAACATCAATCTTTTCACCTAATTTTAGAGTGTGTTCTTGTACAAGTGCTTCGATAGTTTTGTCAGTATCTTTCACAAATTTTTGATTATATAAGCAAACTTCTTCAGACATTTTCTTTAATTTTCCTTCTACAATTTTAGGAATCATCTTTTCTGGTTTGCCTTCATCTTTTAATTGCTGAGTATAGATACTTATTTCTCTTTGCTTGAACTCCTCATCAATATCTTCGGCCCTTAAAAATTTTGGATCTGCGGCCGCGATATGCATAGCTAAATCCTTAACTAATTGTTGGAAGTCAACATTTCTGGCCACAAAATCAGTTTCACAATTTACTTCAACTAATACCCCAATCTTTCCATTGTGAATGTAAGAGCCAATTAAACCTTCGGCCGCAACTCTTCCTTGCTTCTTTTGCATGGCCGCTAAACCCTTTGCTCTAAGATAATCGATTGCTTTTTCAAAATCACCACCGCACTCACTAAGTGCTTTTTTACAATCCATCATGCCTGCGCCAGTTTTCTCTCTCAAAACCTTTACATCATTAGCAGATATACTCATAACAAAACCTTCTTACATTTAGAAATTTCATATAGAAATTTATTTATATTATTACTTTATTACTTTATTACTGATCAAAATTTAGGAATAAATTAATTTGGAATTTAAAAACCTACTATCCTTCGAAATCGCCATGCTCTTCTGCTGGATCATCCTCTGCTAGATCGAGATCAATATCACTTTCATATTTTGCTAGAATATCTCGCTCTAAAGCTGCATCTCTAGTATTTGCATCCATTCTGTCATCTCTGCTTTTACTAGCAACTTGGAAACCTTCAACAACAGAGTTTGCAATGTATTCTGTGAAAAGAGTTATTGATTTGATTGAATCGTCATTTCCTGGGATGATGTAATCTATTCCAGTTGGATCGCAATTTGTATCAGCAACTGCTACTATTGGAATATTTAAAGTGTTTGCTTCTTTAACTGCAATTCTTTCTACGTTAGGATCGATCAAGTATACTATGCCAGGAACTTTTCTCATGTTTTTTATTCCACCAAGATTTTTTTCCAGCTTAGCAACTTCTTTTTCTATCTTTGAACGTTCTTTCTTTGTTAATAGATTAAAATCTCCAGTCTCTTTCATCTTCTCAACCTTTCTGATTTTATCTATAGAAAGTACGATAGTTTTATAATTTGTTAACATTCCACCAAGCCAACGATGAGTAACATAATGAGCACCACATGCTTTTGCTGTGGCCATAACGATAGGAGATGCTTGTCTCTTAGTTCCTACGAATAGAACTGGTCGTCCTTGAGCTGCTGATCTTTTAACTGCTTCGTAGGCTTTCTTTGCGAGATCTACTGTTTGAGCAAGGTCTATTATATAGATACCATTTCTTTCACCATAAACATATTTCTTCATTTTTGGATTCCACTTATAAGTCTGATGACCGAAATGAGATCCCGCTTCTAGTAAGGACTTCAAGTTAATTTCTGATGACATGTCTTCTCCTGAAAAAGATTATAAAAAATAGATGATCAAAAAAGTTAATTATTAGAATCAAAAACGTACCACTTATTACATAATATATAACTACAAAAAGTAGAATATAGCAAAAAAAGTAGACTGCAGAAAGAGATAACACATGGTCTTAGATCATTCAAGAGTATATTTTATAAAGGAGCATTTTATTTTTTTAAGAATATAAAATAAAAATAATAAATGCATCTAGGCGTTACAATACTACATTCTATCATGCTATTATATTACTAATAGTCACTGAGAGGATGATATGAGAAAAAAAATATTATTGATAGAATTTTGGTTTTTATTTTTAATCTCTGTATTAAATGCGCTGTTTTTTTATTTTAAAAATAGTTCTTTTGACAGCATCTTTTCGATAACTTCCGATGTTGCTCTTTTTTCTGCAATCCAATATTTTTCATTCTCAATGCTTAAAGGGATCTACTATTTTACTGGACCATTTATAATTCCATTGTTTTTTGTATTTGCATTTTTTTATTCGATGACTTTTTCTAAAAGAGATAATTATCTAGATACTTTTTTTATTATAAGTGCGGCGTTTGTTTTGTGTAGTGTGGGATTTTTTTATCCAAGCTATTTATTAGGAGATGGAGTTTCGTACATTCTTAGAACAAATCTTCCATACTACAAAGTGTTACTAATTGGTTCTCTTTCATTACTACTGTCTCTAGGTATTTTATTTTCATATTTTGATAATATAGAGAGGAAATTCATCTCTTGGCCAATGTTTGTGTTCGAAAAGTTAAGAGGTCTAAAAAATATTTTCAAGAGGCAGAGACAACATCAAGCTCAGCAACAAAATCAACAAGAAGAGTTAAAGCAATATAATAATAATAATAATAATAATGTTGAGGAAGCGCAGGAAACTCAGGAAACTAAAGGTGAAGATTTAAAAGTTGAAGTGAATGAAGTAAGTGAAGTAAGTGAAGTAAGTGAAGAAAGTGAAGATGATAATCCACCACCATTCGAGCAACAAGTATCTTTGTTACCAGCAGTGACAAAGAGTGGAAGACAAAATCGACGAGCATATCGGAAGCATATAGTAGAAGATGATAGAGATGTAGCGATTCAAATGCCAATTGAAATGCCTATGCCAGTACCTGCGCAAGTTATTGATTATGATCTTTTAGGAAAGGATTTAATTGCTTGTGTAAAATCACAAAGAGGATTTTCTACGAGCGGTGCAGATGCAAGTACAAGTACAAGTGCAAGTGCAAATACAAGCACTGGAAATGCACACGAAGATTATTTTAGAGAAATTATCTCATGTTTAGAGGGAAGATTTAAAGAATTTAAAATAGAGGGTCGAATTGTAAATGTTATTAGTGGGCCAGTTGTAGATACTTTTGAGTTGGAGTTGGGAGCAGGAATAAAAGTTTCCAGAGTAACATCAATTACTGAAGATTTAAGTTTATCACTCTATGGAGTGCCCATAAGAATTATCTATCCAATGAAAGGGAAAAATACTATTGGAATTGAGATTCCTCATCATCCACGAGATGTAATTTTATTAGATGAAATTATCACTTCAGATATCTTTGATTCTAACAGACATAATCTTCCTATAGCTCTTGGAAAAAATACTTTTGGTGAAGTCTTCGTTGAAGATTTAACATCAATGCCTCACATGTTAATTGCTGGGGCCACTGGTTCTGGTAAATCAGTTTTTATAAATGCACTACTAGTTTCTTTGTTGGTAAAGAAATCTCCGGAAAAAATGCGTCTACTCTTAATTGATCCAAAACAACTAGAACTTATTCTCTATGGGCAACTTCCTCATCTACTTCTTCCTGTGGTTACTAGCTCTTCTGAAGCATCAGCAGCGCTAATTTGGGCCATAGATGAAATGGAACGAAGATATTTAATATTGAAAGAATTGGGAGTAAGAAATATTGAAGGTTTTAATGAGAAAATTAAGACTGCACCAAGAGAAGTAATAGAGAGAATAAGAGGATTATACTCTGATAGTGAAGAGAATTTTGATTTACCATATATTGTAATCATTGTAGATGAATTTGCTGATCTGATTTTGAGTAAGTTTGGTAGGGATATTGAATTGTCTATATGTAAATTGGCGGCCAAAGCAAGAGCTTCAGGAATTCATCTGATAATTGCGACACAAAGACCTTCCGTTGATGTGATTACTGGATTAATAAAATCAAATTTTCCAACCAGAATTTCTTTTAGAGTTTCATCAAATATTGATTCACGAACTATACTAAACTCTTTGGGTGCGGAAAAGTTGTTAGGAAAAGGAGATATGCTTTTCCGTAATGGTGTTGAAATGTTGAGAGTTCATTCTGCATATGTTGATGAGGAAGAGATTGCCGCACTAATTGGAAAGATTTGTTGTATCCCATCTAAATATGATGAAAATGCTATATTATATTTAAATAATAGAAGTGGTGGGAATAGTGGTGTTAATGGTAGTGGCGATGAAGTGACTTTTGATGAAAGGGAGCACTTTGTAAATAGAAATCATTATTATCAAAATCAGAGTAATCACAATCACAATCACAATCATAATCATAATCATAATAATCAACAACAGCAATTAAATGGGCAATCGCAATTGCAATCTCAATCGTCCTATACAGATGGAGGAGATAACAACAGAGAATTTAGAGATTCACTCTATGATGAAGCATTTAAGTTAATATCAGAGGAGAAAACCATCAGTGTATCTATGTTACAAAGAAAATTAAGAATTGGATTTAATCGGGCGGCCAATATTATTGAAATGTTGGAGTCGCAAGGGATGGTTGGTCCACAGATAGGACAAAAACCGAGAGAAGTTTTATTAAGTGCTATTAGAGATTCTTAAGTCAACAACAAACTAGACTTTTTTTCCCTCACAAAAATATTGGACTTTTCATGTATGATTAAAGAGAAGGCCGGAGGTTTATCTTGTCGGTTAATCATTTTATGGAAGACTATAACTTAAGTGGAGGTATTATGACCTTAAGTGCGATAGATTATTCCAAGGATTTGGCAAAAGAAAAAGCGGAATATCAAAGATCCATAAGGGACAGTAGTGAAGCACATAAAAAAGATATGGAGAGAATGCAGAAGATGCATGATACTCGTGAAAAAATCGCTAAAGAAAATTATTATAATGCTAAATTGAACACGGAAGATCAATTTACGAATCAGATGGACGACATCAAAGAGCAAAATCAAAAGATAATAGAAAGATTGCATGAAGAGTATCCTCGCAAATTAGCAGTAGAGCGAGAGCAATTTCAAAATACAGCAGAAGAACAAAAGAAGGGTTTTAGAAGAGAGATAGATACTATTACAGATGCACTTAGAAGAGCAAATATGTATGAGCGAGATGAGCACGAAGCTGTTCAAAGAAACTCACTGGAAAATAATCGCCAGAGATTAGATAGTATGAATAAGCAACATATTGATCAGGTAAAATATATTAAAGAGGATGCTCAAAAAACTGAAGATGCTTCAAAACAAAAGCGCATTGAAGAGAATGAAAAGATTAATAGCGTACATCAACTGCAGATGAATGATCTAAGAAAGTCTGAGACCACCAAGAGAATGGATGAAGTAAGAAATAAGGAGAATCAACTAAAAATTGTAAAAGATGAGTGGGATCATGATAAGAGGATATCTGAAGAGAGGCACGAGGATCTGCTAGATTCTTTTAAAAAGAAGAATGAGTTTTTAGTTGAAGGTATGAGAGATAATTTTAATAAATTGGCAGGAAATTATCGTGAACAAATGATAAAGCAAGATGTTGACTCTAAAGACACATATCAAAAGGCTATTCAAAAGATGGGAGATCAATATCGTAAAGATGTGGAGGTAGTAGGGAAAAAACTTCAGTCGGTACAAAAGGAAAGGAGTCAAATGCGACTGAATCCAAAGATGTATGAGGATAAAATTTATGATCAGACTATGCAAAATGAGAATAATGTTAGAGAGCTAAATACTACTTTTAATCGTAGGGTAGGTGATATTAGAGATTCCTATATTAATGATTTGGAAAAAACCAAGGAAGAGGATTTTAATAGAGAGAATGCGAGAGTAGAACGATTAAGTGATTATGTCGCAGAATCGATAGCAAAAAAAGAGCAGGAGAAGGGGAAAATTATTGATTTGTATCGTAAAAAAGACAAAAATCAAGCTAATTATTATGATCAATTTATTCAAAACATATCAGATAATGGAGAGAAAAGATCCAAAGAAAATGTTGATAAGTTTAATAAAAGCATTGAGGATTTAAGTAAAAGAACCAGAGAGGCATATGATAAATTAAGAGAGCATTTTGGTGAAAAACAAAGAGAAATTGTGATGAAGGGGCAACATGATAGAGCAGAAATTATCACCATGATGAGAGATCAACAAAATAAAAAGATAAGTCAAGATAATGAAAATCATATGAAGCAGTTGAGTAGCAGAGATATAAAGTTGCAGGAGTTGGAACAAAATATGAATGAAAAATTAGAGGAGAAAGAGAAAAATAGAGTATTAGATGAACGTTATAAAAACGTTTTGCTAGAAAGTCTGCATAAGCAAAATAGCGAGGTAGTAAGAAGGGCCTTGGAGAATAAAGATTTAGAAGACAAGGCAAAATTAGATGAAGTGAGAAAGAATTTTGAGGATAAGATATATGAATTAGAGAAAAAGAATACTGCCAAGGTACGACAAATTGCCAGTAATAGTAGAAGGGAACAAAATCAGATGTTGTTAGAAAATTTCTCAAAGATGAAACAACTAGAGGATAGTAACAAGCGAGAAGTAAATCGCTTGAGCAATGAAAACGAGGTTAAATTAAGAGCTGTAGTTTCTAGTTATGATAGTAAGATCGAGCAAATGAGAAAAGCATATGAAGATCAAATAGAAAAATTGAAGGGGAAGATTAGTGAGAAAAGCGAAGATAATAGGGACAGTCGGGCCGGGCTCAAGTAAGAGAGCAACCATAATTGAATTGATTCGTGCTGGTCTAGATGTAATCAGAGTTAATATGAGTCATGGGACTTACAGTGATCATGCAGAAGTAATTAAGAGCGTGAGGATCGCTTCGAAAATTGTAAAAAAAGAAGTGGCAATTTTGTTGGACTTGCAAGGGCCAAAAATCAGAGTGGATAAACTGGAAAAAAATTTGATTTTAAAAAAGGGTGAAGAGTGGATGATAGGGCCTTCTACTAAATCTAAAGTAGATGGAAAATTTATTCCAACAACCTACAAAGATTTAGCAAAGGATGGAGAAAATAAAGGGAAGTTAGGGCGAGTTCTCTTCGATGATGGAAAGATTGTCTCCAAAATTATTGCTCGTGAGGGTGATACTTTAAGAATAAAGGTGCAAGTAGGTGGAGAATTAAAATCAAATAAAGGAATCAATCTTCCAGATGCTAGTGTTAGTGCAAAACCATTTACCAAAAAAGATAAAAAGGATTTATTGTTTGGCCTAAAATGTGGAATAGATTATGTCGCTTTAAGTTTTGTAAAAGAGCGTGAGGATATTTTGCGAGTAAAGCAATTTTTGAAGGAACAAAGTAAAAGTAAAGGTAAAGGAGGGAATATTCCAATTGTGGCCAAAATTGAGCGTCCTGATGCTGTCAAAAATATTAAAGAGATTGTAGAGGTAGCAGATGCGATTATGGTGGCCAGAGGAGATATGGGCGTAGAGCTTGGAAATCATCTAGTTCCAACTATTCAAAAAATGATTATTGGTTTATGTAATAGTATGGGTAAACCAGTAATAACTGCTACTCAGATGTTAGAATCAATGATCGAGAATTCATCGCCTACCAGAGCGGAAGCATCGGATGTGGCCAATGCTGTTTGGGACGGAACTGATGTTTTAATGTTAAGTGGAGAGACAGCTGTTGGAAAATATCCCGTGCAGACGATTAAAACTATGAATAATATTATTGTAGAAGCAGAGAGAGTTTGTAGAAAAAAGAGAGCGCGAACATTGTGGGAAAAAGAAATAGAAAAAGAAAAAAATGAGGATCTTTTGGGAGTGACTGCTTCTTTGCAACTTTCAGCTGCTTTAATGGCCGAAAGAATTGGTGCTAAATGTATTATCTCCGTTAGTCAGAGTGGAAATTCATGTGCAAAGATGTCTCACTTTAGGCCAGTAGTTAAAGTTTTGGGAGTTACCAACTCCATTGATACTTTACGAAGAATGTCTTTGCTTTGGGGAATAGTCCCCTACTTACTTACGGCAACTACTACCACTAAGGGAGTAAATAATAGTAATAGGATCGAAGAAAAAATTGTAAAGGTAATGGAGAGGGATAAGCTGTTAGTGAGTGGAGATAGAGTGGTTATTACCTATGGAGAGAAGAAAATTTTTACCAGTGGTGGATCGAATATGTTGAAAGTGAAAGTGGTATAGTAATGCATGAAGATTTTTGATAGTGCTTATTTGAAAGAGTTGGGAGTGGTGGATGTAGGTTACACCGAGGTGGCAGAGGTAAGCATCGATAGTCGATTACGTTTTAATGAGTGGATAGAGTCGAAGAAGAATGGGGATTTAAAATTTTTAAGTGAGAGCGGGCGAAGAACCACTCTAGAAAACATAAAAAATTATTTCCCTCAATTTCAATCAGCTTTGGTTTTTTTATTTTCTTATAAATCATTTAAAAAAATATTTGATGATTATTACTATTGCAATGATGATTCAAATAATGAAAAATCAACATTTAAAATAGCAAGTTTTGCTTTAGCATTCGAAGGATTTGATTATCATATTTATTTAAGAGAGAAGTTGCAGTTGTTAGCACTCAAGTTGAAAGAGAAAGGTAAGATATCATTAGATGCTTCTCCTGTAATGGAAAAGGATCTTGCTTATCGAGCAGGTCTTGGTTTCTTTGGAAAGAATTCTTTGTTAATCAATCCACAACATGGGAGTTATTTTATTATTGGTGCTTTGTTGTTGTCCGAGAAGCTATCCGAGAAGATTTCCGAGAAGATTCCTAGATTTTTAAGTGAAGGATGTGGTGATTGCACACTTTGTATGGATGCTTGTCCTGTGGGTGCAATAGATAACGACAGAGTTATTGATGCAAGAAAGTGTTTGAGTGCTTTGACTGTAGAAAAATGCCATAACCATAACCATAACCATAACCATAACAATCATGTTGAACATAATTGTCAGCGTATGATTTTTGGATGTGAGATCTGCCAGGAAGTTTGTCCTTACAATAATCATAATTCTTTATCATCAGCTTCACCATTTTCTTTTTATTACAATAGTTATCCAAAGATAAAATTGATTACCGATTGGTTTTTAGAAAGTGATATGGAAAAGTTTGAGGCGTTGAAGAAGATGAGTAACAATCAATTCAGAAAACTCTTTAAAGATACTTCCTTTGAGAGAGTTGGAAGAGTGAAGATGATAAAGAATATGTCGAATTAGATATAACCATCATCACTTGCATTAGTAGTTGTTGTTGTGGTTGTTCTACTTGTTGTTTTTTGAGGTGTAGTTGTTGGAGCAAGATAAAATGATTCAGGAACTTTAACCTTAGGGGCATTAGGCCACAACGCTTCGAGATTATAAATCTCTCTAGATGCTTCAACAAATATATGGGCCATAACATCTCCTATATCTATCAAAGTCCAATTGGAAGTTCTGTGTCCCTCTAAACTTTTAATTGATTTACCAATTCTTTTCATATGGTAAGTAACTTCATCGCTAATTGATTCTGCTAGAATAGGGTTTTGAGCATTGGCCAATACATAATAATCGGCCAAAGAACTTATTGATCTCATATCGAAAATCTGAACATCAGTCCCCTTCATGTTGATAATAATCCATGCTATTGCTAGAGCGATATTTTGTGGATATGGATTGTAGTCGCGATTATCAATAATCTTTTTAACTTCATTAATAACGTAATTGTTATCCTTGCTGTTGCTTTCGATACTGTTGCTTTCTATATTCGTATTCGTATTCGTATTCATCTTTTAGTTACCTCTTAAAGTTTTTAACATTAATCTTTTTAATTTAGGAATATTTTTTCCTGCTACTGCAGAGATAGGAAGAACTTTTTTTCCCAATTGTTCTTCAAAAAAATCTTGGAAAATTTTTAATTCTTCATCCCCCATAGAGTCTATTTTGGTTAAACATACGATCTCTTTTTTATCTATTAAAGTTGGATTAAATTTTTCGAGCTCGTCTCTTACAGTGACGTAGGCATCAAATGGTTCGAAGGGATCTAAGGCCATTGAGCAATCGATTAGATGAACTAAAACGCTTGTTCGTTCAATATGTTTTAAGAATTGAATTCCAGCGCCCTTTCCCTCTGAAGCATGTTCTATTAATCCTGGAATATCGGCGCAGACGAAAGAGTCATCATTTTCTTGGACAACTCCAAGATGCGGTTCAAGAGTGGTGAATGGATAGTCGGCAATTTTAGGGCGAGCATTGGAGATAACAGAGATTAGAGTTGATTTACCAGCATTAGGAAAACCAACAAGACCAATGTCGGCCAAGAGTTTTAATTCTAATTGAATCTCTTTTTTTTCCCCTGGTTTTCCTTTGCGTGCGAATTGTGGTGCTTGATTGACAGAGGTTTTAAAGTAGGTGTTTCCTAGTCCTCCTCGACCTCCACTAGCAATTACTAAACTGTCATCATGATTTATTAAGTCGGCGATGATTTCTCCGCTGGCCGCATCTTTAACTATTGTTCCTGCGGGAATTTCGATGATTAAATCCTCTCCTGCTTTACCATCACATCGTTGGCCACCACCATTATCTCCCTTTTCTGCCTCGTAAATTTTTTTCCCTCTAAATTTGGAGAGGGTATTGATGTTTTCATTGGCCAAGAAGATAACGTCGCCACCTTTTCCTCCATTACCTCCATCTGGTCCTCCGTATGGAACATGTTTTTCCCTACGAAAACTTACTCGACCGTTACCACCATCTCCAGCACAAACTTCAATTATTACTTCATCGATAAATTTCATGATTATGATTTCTTTTTAATTTTAAATTATTTTTTTAAAAATTATTGAGAGATTTCAGAGAGCGCTAAGATAAAACAGATTGTGTGAATTGAAAAGGAAATTAAACTTTTAAAGATTAAGTTTGAAAAACTTAAGTTTGAAAAACTTATGCTACCACTGGCGTGGGGACTACGGAAACGATTCTTCTTTTTTTAGTGTAGTATTGGAATTTAACGAAACCGTCTCTAACGGCGTAGATAGTGAAGTCACGTCCCATCTTCACTCCGATTCCAGGGTGAATTTTTGTACCAACTTGTCTAATTATGATATTTCCACAAACAACATTCTCGCCACCATATTTCTTCACTCCGCGCATCTTGGGGTTGGAATCTCGTCCGTTACTTGTTGAACCTCCGGCCTTCTTATGTGCCATAAAAAACTCCTTACTTTATATACTCGCTCGTTCGTTCTTTCTTTCGTTCTTATTTTGATTTAATATTATTATACTATCTTAAATTTAAAAATCGAAACATCGATGTTAGTCAGCGACAGCATGAGTGTCGGCATCAGCAGTAACTGCAGCAGCAGCGCTTAGATGCTTTTTAGCAATAGTAGATTCTAAATCTATCTTTGAGCTATTTCCTTTACCATCTATTATTTCAGTGATTAAGAGACATGTAAATTGTTGTCTGTGACCTCTTTTCTTCTGCCATTTTCCACGCATGCGTTTTACCATTAAAATCTTTTTATCTTTTGCATGCCTAATGACTTTTGCTTTAACAACGGCACCATTGATAAATGGTTTACCGATGATTGGCGCTTCTCCGCCGACGAAAAGTACTTTATCTAGATCGATTGTTGCGCCCTCTGAGTGTTGAAGTTTATCAACATCTATTAATTTACCTGGGGCCACGTTGTACTGATGACCAGCAATTTCAACAACACTATACATGAGACACTCCTTAAAAAACTCTTTTTAAAAACTTTAATTAAAATTCTTTTTGAAATTAAAAGATCCTTACGGATCAACATATCAATAACATCAACTAATAAATAACAATAACAATAGCTGAAAAGTACAATATTACAATAACTATCTAACTATCTAACTATCTTTTGATTGAAACGGCCATATCATAAAAATTTGAGCGTATCGATTTTGCTTATTATTTTACATACTATTGTATGTCAACTTAAATTTTCCCTATTAGATTAAAAATAAAAAATCTACTCAAGTTATTTCGCAGAACCTACGATGATATATCATAATTCCTAGCAACAATAAAAAGAGGTTTGTGCGAATATGTTTAATCAAAATCAAAATCAAAATCAGAATCAAAAATCAATAACAAGTATGAGAGGGAAAAGAGAAAAGATTGTAGCAACTAGGGCCGCATTGTTGGAAAAATCTGAGAAAGAGGAGATTTATCAGTTTGCGAAGACAAAAGATCAAGTGATGGGAGTATCTGGAGTACCGCTTTTTGTTAAAATTAATCTTGATGATTTTGATCGTGATTTTGTTTCAGTTATTGAAGAACTTAGTTTTTCTAAATTAAATGAAGGTGAGATTAATCAAATTAACGCTAACAGATCTTCTCTTCAATTTTTACCTAAAGTGATTGCAATAAAAAATATGAATTATGGATTACATTCTTCGAGAGCGAGATCTGTAGTTGCTAGTCATAAGTATAAAACTCAAGAGCAAAGTTTTTTTAAAGGGGATCACTTCCTTTATAGTTATGATGGCAATTTGCTAGTTTATTCTTTTACTTCTGTAGAGTGGAATTTGGGACTTGTTTATAATAATTTTGTAGCAGAAAGTGGTTTTGAAACAATTAATAGTGTTTTAAGTCGTACTTTGGGATTAGCACTTTCACATACGGGTGTAATTGGATTTTGGGGCAAAATTGTTAATGATGGAATTGTGGTGAGTGGAAGAAGAGATTCCAAAGGTAAATCTGTTTTTATTTCGATGGATGATGGATTAATAATTTCAGGAAATGAGAAAATCAAAATAAAAGAATTAATTAAAATTTATCGTCATGATCCTTTCTGTAAACATTCAGCGCGAATGACATTTGAAGAGCTATATGGATATTTGTTGGCCAGATGTACTTATATGCATCTGCATGGACCAGGTCCTTTAATGAGAAAAAATTTATGGTTGTTAGCAAAGGGTTCGGTGGGTGTTCGTACTTCAGAGGATCTTTAGATCTCTTTAGATCTCTTTAGATCTTTTTAGATTTTTTTTGTATCTCTTAGCATCTCCTCTACTTGCTGAACATCTTTATCACCGCGACCAGAGAGATTGATAATAATAATTTTATCTTTAGGCAAAGTTTTCGCCAAAGTTATTGCGTATGCAACAGCATGAGCGCTTTCTAGAGCGGGAATTATTCCTTCAGTTTTTGAGAGTAGAGAAAATGCTTTGAGAGCATCTTGATCGCTTACACTAACGTATTCAGCGCGACCAATATCTTTGTAGTAACTGTGTTCTGGACCTACTCCAGGATATGCAAGACCAGCAGCGATTGAATGTACTGGAGAAGGTTCTCCATTTGCATTTTGAAGAGTATAGCATTTAAATCCATGGATGATTCCAACCTCTCCTTTGCATAGAGAGGCAGCGTGATCACCCTCTTTATCGCTTTTTCCCCCTGGTTCAACACCAATTATTTTTACACTCTCGTCATCAACAAATGGATGAAACAATCCGATGGCATTACTACCTCCACCCACTGCTGCTAATAAATAATCAGGGAGGCGACCTTCAATTGATAGTATTTGTTGTCTGGCCTCTCTTCCTATAACACTTTGAAATTCTCTCACCATAACAGGATAGGGATGTGGCCCAACTGCTGATCCTAAGAGGTAAAAAGTGTTGCTATAATTTTTTGCATAATCATTTAGTGCTTCATCAACGGCATCTTTTAAAGTGGCGGTTCCTGTGTTGACGGGAATTACTTTTGCACCTAATAGTTCCATTCTGAATACATTTAATTCTTGTCTCTTGGTATCGATTGCTCCCATGTAGATGATACACTCAAGACCAAAGAGAGCGCAGGCAGTTGCGGTGGCCACTCCATGTTGACCAGCACCAGTCTCCGCGATTACTCTTTTCTTTCCCATTCTCTTTGCGAGCAGTGCTTGCCCGATAGCATTGTTAATCTTATGAGCACCAGTATGATTTAAATCCTCTCTCTTAAGATAAATCTTTGCTCCACCACTTCCACTGCTTGTACTTGTACTTTCAACAGAGGAGCTAAGATTTTTAGCATAGTAGAGTGGATTTTCTCTTCCTACATATTCTTTAAAATAATATTGTAACTCTCTTTGAAAATCAGGATCATCAATATATTTAAAAAAGCTTTCCTCTAATTCTTTTAAAGGTGTTTGTAAAAAATCTGGAACGTAAGATCCGCCAAATTGTCCAAACAGTCCGTTTTGATTTTTGATCATCTTTATCTCCCATTTCTGTTTTTTATTAATAGATTGCTATTATTGCTATTAATATTTATCGATATTTTTCTGATTATTATTTAATGTTTTTAATGGTTTATTTTTGAATGAAATTTTGACTAAATTATTCAATTAATATCTTTGCAGATTTTTCAGGTCGTAATTTGCGGTATGGGCATCATTTCACGATCGTAAAATGAGGGTCGACCATCATTTTACGATATAATAATCTAGTAATATAACATAAATAAAAAGGATATTATGATTCTAACGATCGCAATAAAAAATTTTTGATTACAGGTTCTGGTAGATTTAATATTTATCACTAATTTGACCAATCAAAGATAACTGAGTAACATTAAAAAATAAAAATTATAATAACTATAATAACTATAATAACTATAAAAATAAAAAAAGAAGTTTTTATGCAACCACTGTCAGTCAATTTTGATCCCGTTATCTTCTCTATGGGCCCACTTCAAGTTCGTTGGTATGGACTGATGTATGTCTTTGCATTTTTAATAGGAAGCAGACTCTTATTAAAACTTTGTAAAGAAAATTATGTCAAGATGGCACCTGAGCGAGTGGATATGTTCGTTTTTCATACCATCATCGCAATGTTTTTAGGAGCGAGAATACTCTTTGTTTTTGTTTATAATTGGGATTATTACTCTGGAAATTTAATGGAGATATTCTCAGTATGGAAGGGTGGACTTAGTTTTCATGGAGGATTTTTAGGTTTTGTAGTTGTCAGTTTGATTTATCACTATAAATACAATGTTCCCTTTTTTAGTATTGCTGATGGTATTGTTTTATGTTCAACTCCTGGAATATTTTTTGTTAGGATAGGCAATTTCATCAATGGAGAGTTGTATGGTCGAATAACAGATGTACCATGGGGAATGATTTTTCAATATGGAGGCCCATATCCACGTCATCCATCGCAATTATATGAAGCAATTGGAGAGGGAATAATCCTTTGTTGCCTGCTATGGTTTATAAGAAAGAAAGTTAAGTATCAGGGAGTTTTGACTGGCATTTTTGTCATGGGATATGGGTGTGTTCGCTTTGTAATGGAATTTTTCAGAGAGCCAGATGTGCAACTTGGTTACTATTTTTGGGGCACAACTACTATGGGACAGATACTTTGTACGCTGATGATTATGTTGGGGATAACTTTTTTAATTATTAATTTAAAGAGAAAAATTTCAATTTATTAATCCTTGGCCCGAGCATTCCACACTGTTAGGGCCAGTAAAGTGGCGACCACCGAAGCACCAATCCAGAATAAAATTGCAGTATGAAAATCATAAGTAGTTTTTCCATCTACAACTATTTTATTAGCATGAAGAAGATATCCGCTTATAGTATCTTGAGCTGCGGCCCCTATGTAACTAAATGCTCCGATCATTCCCATTGCTGCTCCAGTTGCTTGCTTAGAGGAGATATCAACGGCCATCAATCCTCCCAAAAAAGTTACAGTAGCACTAATTCCCATTCCAAAAACTCCCATAGCAATAGTATCAATCCATGGATGTCCCTCTGGAGTGTAGTAAAAAACAATTAAGGAAATAATTACCATCAAACTAAAAATTAAATTAGGAACATTTCTTCTTGAACGAAAATATCTGTCAGAGATAAAACCGCAAGAAATGGAACCAATGATTCCAGTAATGGGAGAGGATGAAATAATCGAGCCAGCTGTGATTAAGGAATAATGTTTTTCTTCTTGTAAGAAGAGTACCGCCCAATTGTTAACAGCATATCTGGAAACATACATGAATGCCGATGCTAAACCTAAAATCCAGATGGCGGGATTTTTTAAAACTTCCAACTGAGCTTCTTTGGTGGTGAGTTTTTTTACCGCTACTTCCACGTGATCATTTTTATAGTCGGCAACGTTAGGAAGACCTAAAGTCTCTGGACGATCTTTCATAAATATATACATTACTACAGCAGAGATGAGACATATCATTCCTGATCCCCAAAACCCATATTGCCAACCAAAACTGCTGATTAAAAAGGCAGTGATCACGAAAGTAATGGCCTCTCCAATGTTGTGACTTACATACCATATTCCATAGTACGTTCCGCGTTCGCGATTACTAAACCATTGCGAGAGGGAAACGATACTGGGTGCCGCCCCCATCGATTGAAACCATCCATTTAATCCCCAAAGTACTAGGAAAACCCAGAATAGAGAATTAAATCCAATGGCCAGATTAAGAAGGGCGCTTAAGAGAAGCCCTGTCGGTAAAAATCTTTTCATATTACAACGATCGGCCAAAAATCCATTGGAGAATTTTCCAAAACCATAAACTAAAAGCATCACTGATCCCATCAATCCCATTTGCTTAACATCCATTACGCCTGCATCGAGCATTGGTTTTTTAGCAACAGAAAGAACTAGGCGGCCTACATAGTAAATACCATATCCAAGTGTGATACTTAAAAATACTGACCAACGATAACGAAAGTAGAGTTTTTTTATAAGTGATTGGTCTTCAATTATAGGAGCAGCAGTCCCTGCTCTATAAAAGTTTAAAATTTTTTTCATGAACATTAAATTCTCCTCAGTTATTTTTGTTACAGACATCGTAGTGGCCATATATATTTATTCTAATAGATAATTAGCAGAAGAGGTGTTGTAAAGTTTATATGTTGATGGAAAATATTTATGAGTTGAATGAAGTATTCGATTGTCAGAGTACGCGATGTGTGCTATACGAATGTTCCTCGTTGTTTGTCCACACTTTCTCGTGGATAACTAACAAAAATAGTAAATCATCTCTGGAGCAATCTTTTATGGAAACCATCAACTTTAACTTTAAATTTAAATTATTTTTTATCCTATCTTTTTTCTTCTCTGCTATGTTGTTTGATATAGCATTGGCAGATAACCGAAATCCAATTCGTCCTATTATAACTCGTCCTATTGTAACTCCTCCTGTTGTAACCCGTCCTGTGATAACTAATCCAGTAGTCATCAGACCTCATATTCCAAACATCATTCCTAATCTAATAGATATTAATAAGTGTAAAAATGATAAGGGTTATTACGATTCATTAAATAAAACATCTACTGGTGGGAAGAATCAATGTGCGGAAGCTTTTAAGAATGAAAAAGATAAGATGGTTAAAGATGGTAAATTGAAAATTAAAAATGGTCTTAAACCAAATGCATATTTTGAATCTACCTATGCGGTTAAATCAGATGGTGATCCAAATGCTCCAACCCTTTCCTCCCAAAAAGTTGGCCCAATTGCTTACAAACCGTTAGGTCCCGATACTTATAATGGTTTTGTTAAGAAAAAGAAAACCATTCTCAATGGAAGAACAATTTATACACCAAATATTATAAGACATGAAAATAAAGGAACTTCAGTTTCAGGATTTATCGGTCTTCCAGTAGGAATAAATATTGCTTCTGCTGCTAAATTTAGTAATGATCTATTAGGGTTTACAAATATATTATTAATTGATCCTAGCTTGCTTATTCATTTAAACTGGGAAAAAAATGGCAATGTAGTTGAAAGTTGTCAGGAGTATGCTTATGAACGTAATCATGAGTACAATAATCTTGATAAACAAGCGATGGCCAAAGAGGATTTTCGTGAAGTTGTAGAACTTTTTAAACATAAGCGAAATGAGAGTGAAAGTGAGAATGGAATTTTTCATGCTAGAGATGGTTCTAAATCTCTAAGTTTTGATGAGATGGCGTGGAAAGTAGAAGATTATATGATTAGTTTAGGTCAAGATGATGATGATTCAAATGATGTTTTAAACGTACCACCAAATCGCTTCTATGATATTCTCGATAATAAAAAATTGGCAGCAGTAAATCCAGGAGCAGTGATTACTGTTGGTCTTTCTCCATATACTTATAAAAATCTACCTCCAACTAAACATAGTTATGAATTGCATACTTTAAAATGGCACTTTCAAATGGCGGAGAGATTGAAGGGTCAAGCAGATGAATTTTTAGATGAAATGGATAGATTGCAAGACAGGTTTGAAGATCTTCTTAAAGTACGTGCCAGCATCTCTGATCAGTTATTTGTTGCTTTCCAACCGTATGTAAAATGTTATGTGCCTGTATGGGAGAAAGGAGAAGTACCTGTAGCATACGATGAGAAGAGTCGCTTGCATCTTCCTGATAAAGGAGATCCGATAGATTTTTTTGAAGATCCAGCTCGAGGAATTACAAAACCAATCGATTTCAATCTTTTCACTGGCAACAAACATAAAATAGATAGAAATAAGTTACCTTCAAATTTTGACTTTTCTATATTGGATAAACTAATAACTGCTGAGGTTGTGGCCATAAATGAAAAAGATAAAGTAATTGGTGCGAATACACCGATTTCAAAAGTTCCGATGTTTAATAAGTTAATTGGTATGAACGTTGGTCGTATGTCGAGAATTTCGATGCCTTCGATGCCTTCAATGCCCTCTATTCCAGGAACGTCTGGAACTACAACTGTTATGAGTTACAGTAGTGGTTCCGATCATATTTATTCAACCCAAATGCCCTATTGGTATTTCAGCAATTTTAAAATGGTAGGAGTGCCTCAAGTAGTATTTCTTACTTTCGCAAAAGATGGTCCGTATCATTTGTCGAATCAATGTTACTATAGTTTAAACAATGTAAAAAAGATGGCGGCAGATGCGAAACCTATTCTTGATCGCTTGAAAGAAGTTGATGCTTCTTTGGATAGTATTCTATCTCGTGCAGAGAAAGAAGGATGTTTCCCTCGAGATATCAGACCTGGTGGACTATATCCATTTCATGTTCCAAAATGTAACTGGTCTCCAAGAATGTTTGCTAGAGTGATGAGAAATGGCTTTGCTAAAATTCAAGCAGATGATTATCGTTTCTGTCGTAACACTACCACTTCAAAATTTAAAGCAAACAAGATTGGAAGATTTGCTATAGGAACTAACTTTTGTGGTGCCTCGGCCGGTGGTTCACTAAGTGGATTTGATTCTTGCATTGATGGTAAGTGGATTGAAAACTTAACCAAATCAACCAGCAAATTTGATGCTTACGTCACCCTATGGAAAAAAGCTAAAGAGCAAATTGAAAAGGATAAGCGTTTAGCTCGAAGTATGATTTTTCAACATGACGAAAAAGGTAAAGTATTAGGAACCAGAAGATCTACAAGTCCAAGCGTTGGCGATAGTTTCTTCGGAGGAAGTGCAACTTTATATGGTGAAATGTATACAAGATTTGATGATTTAAATAATGTAAAATCAAATCAAGTAGCGATGAAGAGTGGAATGAAAGCAGATGTTAAAATTTTAGGTGAGAGCATTTCAATTGCAGATATCTCTTATGGAATTGAGACTCAAGGAAATGATAGAATTCATCCAACCAGAACAGGAATGGTTTTAGGTGATAATAATATTTGGACTGATAGTTTACCCGCCGATGGTACTGGAACATTTTCTTATGTAACAAATAACGGTATTGAGGCATCTAAAGAATCACCACACGTTTATTTCGTGATTCCTGTATTAGGTTTTGCTAATATTGTAATAGATGCTTATGGTGTAGCTTCAGCAGAGTTAGCGCTTAATTTAGTTGGAAATGTTGACGGTACTAGTAGAGTAAAACAAAACTCTACAGATATCTATTCGGCAGTAGAGGGAGCACAGTCGATTATTTCACCACAAGCTGGAGTTGATGCTTTTGTTACGGCCGGACTTTCGATAGGCATCGCAGAGATTGGAGTGAAGGGTTCACTTAACTTAATTCATGTTGAACTTCCTTTGAGTTTTAGTACTACTTGGGATCGCAACTACTACTCTTTGAATGGCTCACTTGATTTAGTTTTAGGAACACTCTCTGGAAGAGTTTCAGGATATGTAGAGTTACCTTGGCCAGCAGGAGATCTTGAAGCAACACTCTTTTCTTGGAATGGAGTTAGAACCAGAAATAATCTTTGGAAGTCTGGTGCGCAGTTAGCATTTATGTCTGTTCAAGATGCGATGTTAAATATTGAAGCAGAAGAAGATGAGGATTTAGATAAACAAGAATAAGAATTAATAGTAAGATTAAAATTATGAACCGATTCTTTAAAATCACGTTACTAATTTTGCTTGTTGTATCTCTCTCTTGGCTTTGGTGGTTTAAACCATGGATTCCAGGAGTTGCAGATGGCAGTAGAGATGGAGATATAGATGGAGATACAACATCAAATAATCAAAAAAATTTCGAAGCATACTTTCAAAAATGGGATTCAAATACTACCTACGTTTACAAAATAGATTGGAGTAGCATACAAAATAATAAAATCCCCTCTCTAGAAAATACACTCTCATCGTCATCACTATCAGGTTCACTTAAATTAGTGGCCAAGCTTATTTTAAAACCCATAGGAAAAAGTGATAACGGTAAGAATATACTTTTGATAGCATCTTTACAGGACGTGGAAAACATCAGCTATGCCCTATTAGGTAAAGATCTTATAGCGGACAATAAAATCAAGAACGAATATGTAAAGTATGTAGAGTATGTAGTGGAGATTGAACCGAAAGGGCGTGTGGTTGGATTACGTTTTTTTAGCAATACTCCTGAAGTAACAAAACAACTTGCTCAATTTCTCTTCTCAGAATTCCAGGTAATTTTTCCAGGAGGAAAAGAGAGTGATACTGTCGACAGTTGGAGTACGAATGAATTGACAGGAATTGGAGAGGCAAGTATTGAGTACTCGAAAGTCTCATCGTCATCGTCATCGTCATCGTCATCGTCATCTCAAAAATTGCAACTAACAAAAAAGCGATTGAGCTATAACAATCTTCCTCAAGGCCAAAAGGATATCAAAATCGTAAGCGATACGAAAATTGATTTTGATCTTAATGAGAATCAAATAAAAGAGTACATCTCCAGCGAAAGCGTTAGTAGCAGTAGCAGTAGCAGTAGCAGTAGCAGTAGTAGTAATGACTCTAAAAATCTTTTTTCTTACCAGAATGAATTGAAAGTCCATTTCATTGGAAAAAATCTAAAAGAGTTTCAAATTAAGAGCAAAATAACTCAAGGAGAAGTGACCAGTCTCGAGAGTCGATCTCCAGGTGAGAGTGTTGTAAGTCCAGAGACAGTGAAATATATGCTAAATCAGAGGGTAGCTGGGATGACTCTTTCATATCTAAAGAGTCACTATAAAAATGTGGCCAACACAAAAATAAGTGTAGATAGAAATCGTTTTGTTTGGCAAGCGACCGGACTTTTAATTTTGCATCCTGAATATGCTAAAGAGTTAGTAGGAATCTTTAAGAGCAATCTAAACAAAAATATAAATAAAGGAAATGCTCCAGATCGTGCTTTGATTGCTGATCTTTTAGCAAATGCAGGCAACACTGAATCACAAAAAGCACTAAGAGAAATATTGGCAGATAATGAAACAAAAAATGTTCCCGAATATAATTTGCTCTTTCAACGAATGTCGATAATTAAAAATCCTGATGCTGATAGTGAGCGATTTGTTAGAGATGTTTTGGTAGAGGCAAAAAAAAATCGTAATCAATCACTTGAGTATTCGAGTGCCAATAGTTTAGGAGCAATAATTAATAGTAAAATTGCGGGATCTGTCGCAGGAAATTCAACTTCTTCTTCAATTGAAAGTTTAAATGAAGAATTGATTAAGGGATTAAATTCTGCCAGCGATATCAAGGGACAATTGGCATATTTGGGAGCGTTGGGAAATGCGGGATTAGATAAAAACGTAGATGTGATCAAAAACTATACTCATGATAACAATCCACTCTTAAGATCGGCAGCAGCACAAGCACTTCGTAAGACAGAGAGTGAAAATAGTCGACAAATAATCAAAGAGATGTTCGCAGATAATGATCCAAATGTTCAAAGAGCGGTGATTGAAACTTACATGCGCTACAAACAAACCGTTGAAGCAAAAGAGTATTTTGCTCAAGCATTGTTTGCAGGTAAGGTAAAAAGTGATGTGTTTGGTCTTGTTGTTAAATACGTCGAGAACAATGTTTCTATCAACGATCCTAAAATGGCCAAAGAGATGTTAGAGTACGTTTTAAACAACGAAAGCAAAGATACAGAACTGAAAGCTTATGTAAATACTTTACTTCAAGCTTACAAATAAGTTATCCTCTTTTAGTATGAACACCAATAAAATTAAACACTCCATTCTTCTAATAGAAGATGATTTAAGCGTTAATGGCCACTACGACAGCTCTCTCAAAGACAAAATTGTAAAGCTGATTCCTCACTCTTTTGTTTCCAAATTTCCCTCCGGGCAATTGGCCTTAAGTGGTTTTCAAAATGTAATTAACCAGCAAAAGAGACAATTTGATTTTTTAATTGCAGATTTAAAATTAATTGATATGGCGGCCGAGGAGTTACTTGAAAAAGTATATGCAATGGGGATTAAAATAAAAGTAATTCTTATTGCTGAAGACGAGTTAAGGTGTATTCAGGCGAGAAATAGCTTTAAAGCAGGAGAAAAAATTCTCTCTAAACCACTTCACATGAGTGATTTCATTGCTCTGATAGAAGGAGTTTGGGAGACCTTTCAGTATGATGATGAAGACAAGGGTGATATGGTTCCTGTTAGGTTAGCATACTTGCAAGATGAGCATGCTTATCCATTCGATCTTTTTATTTCCTTAAACGCAGAGAAGAGAATAAAGATATTTCATGGAGAGGATTTTGTAGATAATAAACGTCTAGATAAATTAGCACTCAAGGGAGTGAGATTTTTATATGCTAAAAAATCTGATGTCTTAACCATTAAACATAAAATGTATTTGCCTATAAGATCTTCTACGCTAATTCCTCAGGAGATAATTCCGTTCAATGTTTATGTTGATGATTTTTCCCCGCTCTATAAAAATGGATACATGGTAAATACGAGTGATATTTCTAGATTAAGAAATATGAAAATTACTCAGTTGTTTATTGAAGACAGGGATGAATTAAGATATCAAAAATATCTGGATAAAAAGTTTCATAAATTCATTGCCGATAATCAGATTGAGTTGCAAGAGAAGACAGAGGTGTTATCAAATTACCTTAATCAGCGAGTTCAAAGTATTATTACCAATCCTACTAAAGAAAATTTAGAACCATTAATTATTGCTCAAAAACATTTTCAATCTTTCGTCAAAGGAGAAAAGGACTCATTAAGGGCCATTATAGGTGTTTTAAAGAGTGATAATCAAAATATCTATAATCATTCCATTGCAGTAGCAACTTTAAGTTACGCCATAACTTTAGAGGTTGTGAAGATGCGAGAGGATCCGGAAAATCATAAAAAAGTTCGCGCCATGGATGAGCTTGATTTAGAATCTGAGGAGAGTATTAATATTTTATTTATTGGAGGATTACTTCACGATATTGGTAAGGCAATAATGTATTTTAATGCTTGGGCCGAGGAGATGAAGAGGTCAGGGACTACGGGTATTACAGGTGCTACTACAGGTACTACGAGTAATACGGGTACAGATGATGATTCAGTAATTATTCCAGAACAATACTTAAAAATGCATCCTCAGCTTGGGTATGAGACGTTAAAACAGGTTCGAGGGATAAATCAACATATTCTAGAGATTGTCTTACAGCACGAGGAATATTGTGATGGAACTGGATATCCGAAAGGATTGAGTAGAAATTTTATCACCAACTATGCTCAGTTAATTACGATTGCAAACTATTATGACAATATTATGCGCTTAAGTTCCACTCTCAAAACAATAAACAAAGAGAGGGCGATTGCCAACATGGAACAAAATTCGCCAAAATTTAATAAAGCATTTTTACATGCATTTAAAACACTACTATTAAGGGTTAACTTATGAAATTTTTTTCTGCTTTCTTCTTGCTATGTATTTCATTATTTATTTCAATATATACATTTTCAATTACGTTTGCTTCAACCTCTACCAATCTTCATCTTGAACAAACACCAAAAATAGTTTTTGTTGAAGAGATGCAAAGTTTTCTTCCACAGATTATGGATAACTTGAATACTGAATGTAACATCTCTGAAATGAACTTTGATCCAAGATTATGGGACAATCTTTATCAATGGATCTCATCGCAAATAAAATCAAATGATGTGAAGAGATTATCTCTGTGGGCGCAAGAGGAGATGCAAAATTATAATTATATTCCTAAAGCAGTTAAGACTGAGATTAATTTAGTTGGTTGCAGAGGAAAATATGTGGTCTTTGAAAGCACGTTAGATGATCTTCCATCACACCATCCATTGGTAGTGAGATGGTTAAAAACATACATTGTAACATCTGCTCCGAATTTGCTGTTTGAAAATTATATTGTAGTGACTGTTAGGGGGGATCGTTTCGAGTAAGGAAAGTAGTGAAGTAAGAAAAATGTTTAGGAGGAATTGTGAGGGGAAAATTTTTTGCTTTCATTTTTGTTTTCATTTTTATTCTAGCATCATGTTCGAAGTATGATCGTGATGAATCTTATGTCAACATTGTAATTAAAGTACCGAGTGCGATCACCAATTATACAAAAAATATCTCTGAAGATTCAGATGCTAATCTTTACAACATAGAACCTAAAGAAGTCACAGTTTCTTCTGTGTCTGATTACAATTGCTTTGCAGTTTTTATAACCTATCCTGAGAGACAACCAGATAGTCAATGTACTTCCTCCCAAGGAGTAGTATTAGTAAGACCTCATCAATTTATTGGTTTTGTAGAGAGAAATAGCACGCTAAATACACAGGTGTTAGTTGGACAAGGAAGGATCTTTGATCTTATGGCCATTAAATCAATAATGGGAAGATGTCCTGATCCAATGAGAGGAGATATGGATGGTGATGCTAATAAGAATTTGATCTCTAGACCTGAGCTTATAGGTAGGACAGTACAAGATATCCCAGCATCGATTACTGAGCAATCAGTTACTTTGTGGGGAAGTTTTGCAGAAAGAAAATCAATTAGTGATTGTAATGGACGGCTTTTTCAGTGGCAGGCAATGGCAGAGGTTCAAGCACAAGCGACGGCCACAACTATTCCGAATGGTCCATTAATCTTAGCAAATAGTAATGTTAAATTTGATCTTAGATCGCCATTTAATCTCTCTACTATAATTGCAAGTGGGGTATCTCCGTACACTTATACTAAGTTACTTAATGTTGGAAATCCAAGCATGGGAGACATAGGAGCTGGTAATAGTTCTGTATTCACTGTCGCTTCTAACTATACTCCTACTCCTGGATTTTCTACAGATACAGTAAACATAGTTATAAATGATAATAATGGAGCAGGAATTCCTCTGATAGCAACGATTTCTCCAAGAATGAGAACACGTGATTTTAATTTTATGCCTAATACAGCTACGCCTGATTATTTTTTAACGCCAGTTCCATTGCCGAGTGGATGGATATTACAGAGAAGCGGTGATGCTTATTTGACAAGATATGATGGAACTTTGGAGTATGCTATCGCTGAGACACCTCGTTTTGAGTATGAAGTAAATAGTGACTACCTTGCAGGAACATCTACTGCGAGTAATACGCCAACACCAATTGGTTTTTTAATTGAATCGTATTCACAAAATTTGGCACGGACGTCAGAAGATTTACAGAACGAGACTTATTGGAGATCTTCTATTCCTGCAGTTGCATCTGCCATTGCAGTTACTCCTAACTATAACACTCCAGAAGCTAGGGATATAGTAATATCAGGATCTTCATGTACAGATGTTCTTGTTGATTCATCTAGTACGCCAACTTATTTGGAACAAACAATTGCAAATCCAACACCTACTCAGACATATGTATTTTCGATTTTCGTTCGTAAGAGTGTAAATGCCAATGCTAGTTCATCTGCTGCTATTCAGATTTTACAGAATGCAACTGATTCAACACCCAGTGGATTGATCGTAGATTTAACTAGTGGTACTCCAGCATTAATGAGTGGTTTAGAGCGTATGCCGCCGTCTGGAGTGAAGAGATATAAAAATCAGTGGCTCAGAATATGGTTAACTAAAACATTATCAAGTACACCTTCTCCTGCACTTATTAGAATATTCCCAGCTTACTCTAGCACACCTGTTATTTCATCATCATCTTCTATTGTTGCTGATCTAGCAGCTACAGGAGAAATTTATGCTTTTGGAGCGCAATTTGAGCTTGGATATATTCCTTCTTCATATATATATACTGGCGGAGGGCCAGGGTCACGCAATCCAGATATTCTGGTATATACTCCTGCCGCTCCAGCTTTTTCTCCAATTAATTCCTCGGCCGGAACATTTTATATGAAGTGGTATAAAAGCAGTGATGCTCCTTCTGATATGACCTTTTTGGAGATTAGCAATCCTACTCCAACAGTTGACGCTAATGAAACCCCAGTTGCTCATTTGTTGAAATATGATATGGGTAAAATTTGTGCTTATCAGAGAGGTTATGATCCAAATCCTAATCCTACTTGTTGTGTTGATACTTTAAATAACATGAGCAGCAGAGGAACTGGATCGGTTATCTATAGTTATACTAATAATGTTTTTTATCTATCTTCATCAAGAGCAGCTTCAGCAGCTTCCGTTGCCTCCTGTACCTATGGTGTTAATTATGGTCCTAGAGTTATTCCAAAGATCACGGTAGGAGGAAATGCAATTGGCAATTCTCAGATGAATGCTCATATTCAGCAATTAATCTACTGGGAAGATACTCTTAGCAGTCAAGCTCTTCCGCAGGTGACTCCATAGATACTAATAAAGGTTACTCATATTGTTTGTTTTTGTTGGCCATAAGATCGATTAGCGAAGGAGCTTTTGCTGGTTTTAATTGTGGATCTTTGCTTGTGCCAGAAAAGTAGAGTGGAAAACAAGTTATAGTACAAGTGCTGCTGTAAATGAATTTTGTATTTTTATCAAGTTTGCTTTCATCCCAGATGTAGAGAGCGCTTCCGTTGTAGTTGGAATATTTATTTTGATTTCCTAATTCTTTTTGTAGATCTTGCAAGAAAGGATCGTGAAGAAAGTAAGATGGTAAAGAGACAAAAAAATCAATTATCTTTTCTTGAGATTGAGATTGAGACTGAGATTGAGAAGAGACTTGAAAGAAGATAGGAAAGCGAAAAGTTTTATGTTTTAAATATAGTTTATAAATTTTGGTTGTTGAAGGGGGATCGCCGTCATTCATTACCCCTAGAGAGATGAGTCCATCTTTTTCATATGTGTATGTCTTTTTTACTTCACTAAAATCCTTATTGGGAAAGAAGGGATAGAGCATGTTAAATTTAAAATCATAATTTGGTGGATCGACTTTTGCTTCAGCACTTATATTTATCAAGATGAAGATGAAAAGGATAAAAAATTTTTTAAAATGTAGCATATGACGAAGTTATTTTTTTTGTTGTTTATATTGAGAGTAAATTTTAAATAGATCCCAGGAAAAGATCATACTTTTATCCGCCCATTCGCAAATAGAATATTCTTGAGAGTTTTTATCAAACAAAGTCATCTCTCTACCCCCCATTTCCTTGCACAAAATAGCAGCTGGGTTGGCGCCACCGCCGCCACCACTAGAAAGCGGCAAATCTCCCTCTGGAAATTTTACTCTTTTCTTTAACAAAGTTTGAACAAAATACTCAGGGTTTTTGGGATTTGTGCTTGGAATGGGAATATATATTTTGTAGGAATCTTGGATAGTGAATGAAATTTTTTTTGTGTGAGATGAATCTAGATATAAATCAGCGGATAAAGATAAATTGCTAGAGATTGAAATTAAAATGAATATAATAGAAATAAAGATGTTATTGCTCATATCTACTATTTTAAGGAATATTTAACATTTTTGTAACCGGAAATTTGTGTTATCAATTATGGTTATGACAGCGATTATGAAGAAAATATTAAGAGTATCAATTATATTATCTGTGGTGTGCCTGTGCATGTGCATGTTTTTAAGCACCAATGTAAGCGCTACGATCTATTCCCTTCATCCCAATACAGTAAAGAGATTAGGAATAAAAAACTATTATTTTGATATCCCAATTACCTACAATAAATCAGTTAAGAAATGGATGAGATATTTTTTAAATGAAGGGCGCCATGTATTTATCAATCACAGCAAGCGTGCAGGCAGATATGCTCCAGTAATGGAAAAGATTTTAATGGAGTATGATTTGCCAAAAGATCTAATCTTTTTAGCTATGGCCGAGTCTGGTTTTTTGAATCGTGCGAAGTCATATGCAAATGCGATTGGGCCATGGCAATTTATACCAGAGACAGCAGAGAGCTATGGTTTAGTAATAAATCGATTTGTTGATGAGAGAAAGGATCCAATTAAGTCAACTATTGCCGCCGGAAAATATCTTAAAAAATTGTACTCTGATTTTCACAAGTGGGAATTAGCTTTTGCTGCTTACAATGCCGGAGAAGGAAGAATCTCCAAAGCAATTAAAAATTATAACTCTACTAATTTTTGGGAATTGTGTAAGACAGATGCAATAAGAGATGAGACGAAAAATTATCTTCCAAAGATTATGGCCCTTGCAATAATTGGAAAAAATTTAGAGACGTTTGGTCTTGGTGATATTGAATTTGCGCAAACATTGGACTTTGAGGAGATTAAAGTTAGTGGAGGCACATCGCTCAAGGAAGTCTCGAATAAAATAGGAGTAGATGAAGATGTTTTGCAATATTTAAATCCTGAACTAACAAAGTCTCTAACTCCTCCATATTTTTCATTCTATAATCTTCGCATTCCAGTTTCAGCTTCTGCTGCAGCTAAAAAGATTGAAAATAGAGAGAATAAAGAGAATAAAGAATTTGTTGAGTCCATATCAGAGGTATCGAAGGAATATCCAACATATATTGTTTCAAAAAAGACTACACTTACCCAGTTAGCAAAGTATTTGAACGTTCCGTTAGAAAAGTTAGTCGCAATTAATAAATTAAAAGCGAATGATCAATTAGTTTTGGGAGATAGAATCATTCTTCCATACAATCCGAATAAATTATAAAGTTTTGTGTATCCTGCCTAGATTATGTATAATGAGTGAATCAATTTTCACTTAGCCTACATGAGGTTGTTATGAGATTTATTCAGGAATTACGCAAGGGCCATGATTCTCAACAAACTTTTTTTGCTGATATGGACACAACTGTGGCCTCAGAAAGAATCTTTGATCACATAGTCTTTGGCGATAATATTTGGTCTTTAATGTTGGCCGATGCTATTTCTAAGAAAGATTCATCTACGAAAATAAATGTTGTTAATACTAAGGGAAATTTTGAAGCATTTCCAATATCTAGTAATATTAATTTACTTAGAGGGGAAAACGACATCAAAGTTTTTAATTATGTTTTGAAATTACTTGGGAATACGAATACGAATTCAGAGATAAAGCTGGAGTCTAAGTGGAGTTCAAAATTTTATAAGGATCATGAATTTAGATTTTTTAATGGTAGAATGAAACCTACTAGTGAAATACAAATGTGTGAAAAATTTTTTACTGTCGATCACTATGGTATTTCGACTAAATCGCTATTTTCAGATTACTTCAAAGATCTCTATCAGAAATATTCTACTACCGCTAGCGCACATATCAATGAAAACAGTGATAGTACGAGTACCAGTACCACCAAAACTTCTAAAATTAAATCAATCTACTCAGGACATATGATAGGAGAGGAAACCTTCTGGCCAATAGAACTAGTTGATGGAACTATTGTACTTACTAAAAAAATTTATTGGGAATTGGGAGTGAATGAATTTTTTAAATTATTAAAAAATAAAAATTTGTACAGTGATAATTTTCATCAATTTTGTAGCAGTAGCAGAAGATACCACACATTAGTTATGCACTTTGTGAGTGCGAAAAATATAACTAATGAAAGAGGCACCCTGTTTATACCAAGATCACTAACGGAAGATAATGGATTTTTCATTGGAGAATTTGCTGAGTATGATGAGCAACATGCAACTCAAGATTTTGTCTTCTTTGCATTTTTAAATAGAGAAGAGGTGATAGAGGATGTATCAAAAATTATTCGTAATTTAAAAAGAGCTTTAAAGAAAGTTTTTCCTAATATAGAAAAAAACATTATTCGAGAAAACATTGAAGTAAGCACTAATATTGCTGGCACTCAAACTGATGATTTTCTTTTTAGTGAAATCAGAGGAGAAATTCCTAATGTTCATTTCATTGGTCCAGATGCTCCTATTGATATAAAAACATTAGATGATTTGCAAATGAATAGTAATATGGGTGAGTTTCACCCGGGTGAGTTTCACCCACAAGAGATTTCCTATCTGAACAGAGGACTTTTAGCACATCTGTCTTGTTTGAACTCTGGGTTTTTATTCTTATTTTTATTTTCATCTTTATTTTTGACTTCGTTTCTGTTTTATAGCGAAAACTCCTATGCAGGAAAAGCACGAACTGAATCTTTAGGTGGAGATGATGTCTCCTACTATTATTTCGATGATCCTAGAAATATTCTAACCAATCCAGCACACTTGAATACCATAAAGGATTTTATCGTCTTTGAATGGGGAAATGATGCTGATGCCGTAGAAACAGGTAGTTCAGCACCTAAGGGAGAGGGAGGATTTTTTAAGAGTTCTGATTTTTTTATTTATGGTCTCTATCTAGGCCATGATGAGGGATATGTTAATCGAAATGATGTGATCAATGGAACGTCAGCATCTACTCCGAACTTTTTATATCAAGATAATTCTGCAGAGGTATTTATTGCTGGAAATATCGGAAACGAGTGGGGAACATCGGTGAAGGTCTCTAAGAGTAAGGATGAACAAGCTGGTGCCAGACGTTCGCAAGAATCAATGAGTGTAAAATTTGGAACAGTAATGGGGAATTTAAGTGCGAATCTTAGATTAGTTTTATTTGATAAATCACAAGGTGGAAGTACAGATGCAGAGGAGTTTAGAAATCATATGACTCTCACATTGGGTGCCAGCTACTCAATTGAAAATTTTATTATTTACGGACAATCGATAAGAGATGGTTATGATTATAATGCCCCTGCTGGTGGTACAGAGATAATTTCTAAGAAGCGCATGTATTTGTTTGGTGGAGGACACTCTTATCAATTAAGTGAACGAGCAAAGATGTTTGTGAATGTAACTTACAAGAGAAGTACACTAGATAAGACGTCTGCTATGACAACAACTCCACTTCGTGCCGAAACTGTGGAATGGATAATTCCTCTCACTCTTGGGATGGAGGCGCAAGTTAAGGATTGGTTGATTTTAAGAGGTTCGATCTCTCAATATATTCTTTCCGGGAATACCAATGGTGCCCACTTAACTAAAACAGAACGAAGTACTACTAACGTGAGTAGTGGCGCCAGCATTTGTTTAGGCAAGTTAAAGATAGAAGGATTGATTGGAGTTGGGGACACTACAAGTAACAGCACCAAAAAAGGCGTACTATCACTCGGAAATGTCTTAACTAGAGCATCGATGATATATTCGTTTTAAATTATAAAGCAGGCCCTAACTTGCGGATGGGGCGGTTGTTGTTGTTGTTGTTGTTGTTGCCGAAGTTGGAGTCGATGACGATGATGATGGTGAGGATGGTGATGTTGTTGTTGTTGTTTCTGAAAATTCCTCAATTTCTTTTTTCGAATAGCGCTTGCTAGTCAAATATGGAACTATCCCTAAGACATTCATGAAAATTGTTATCATTAAATAAAAATTAAATAGAGATGCTCCGTTGGTCACTCCATAAGAAGAGAAGAGATAATTAAATGCTAAGTGACCTGAACCAATTCCTGCAGGAAAAATAGGAACGGCAATAACTAAAAATCCAAGAGGAATAAATGTAAATCCATGAGCAAGAGTTATTATATTTTGTTGGGCCAGCATTACCTCGGAGTATTGAAAAAATGGTTGTGCCAGAGTCCAGAAAACAATTATATTTAAGGTCTGAGTGAACATACTTAAAAAGATAAGATATAAAACATTTTTTTTACTCTGACCGATGGCCCAAAAATCAGAAAGAGTTTTGGTCATCTGTTTTCCTAAGAATGGGATTTTGGATGTAACTTTAAAAGTGGATCCTTGCCATGCTGTAGGTATAAATAAAATGATTAAAAAAAGCACCATCGCTGCAAATATCATGAAATTTATATTCATTAGATGATTAACCGCTGGAGAGAGTGCAATTAGTTCGTTGTACTTAACAATAGTAGCAATGCCAAGGACACAGAGAAGGCCAAAGAGGCCAAGTATCCGATCCATTAAAACAGAGGTGATAAGAAATGTTTTTGTCATGGAGTTGTCTATACTTCGAACATACAAGAGCTTGATAAAATCACCACTGACAATTCCTGGTAAAACTGTATTGAAGAGACATCCAATCCAATTAAATTTAAAAATGGATACATATGATAATTTACTTTTTGATTTTATCTCTAAGATTCTCTTCCATCTATATGATGCTACAAAAAAATTCATTAAAATCATAAAAAAACCTATGATCCAATTTAACTTATATTGTAGGGATGATAAAAGTAGAGAAAAATCGATCTGTCCTTTTTGTAAGAGCCAGTAAACAAGGGCGAAGGAGACTAATAATTTTGCGGCAAATGATAACATAAAATGATCCTAATTATTTATTCCTTTAATTATTCAATTCTTTATTATTAGCAAGAGAGATTAAATCCATATATGCAAAGTAATATTTCATAAATATTGAGTGAGCTGCATTTACAGCAATTATAAAACCATGTACTCCATCCAAGAAACCATGTTTGATAAAATAACATTCAAAAAATTTAATTATCGGATGAAAAAAGATTTCCAGTAGTAAACGATATTTTAATAAAAGATAATCCGTATTGGGTTTTTCCAGAGAATCTAAGGATTTTGATTTGGATAACTTTAGTAAAATCTTTTTTGATCCAAGACGGGCATATCGAATATTAGTTCTAACGTTTGATTCTACGTCTTGAAATGTATAATGATATAAATCACCATTTAATGTCCCAACCATTGTTTTTAGACTGAGAGGAGCATTAAGTTTATTTAGCATTTCAAGGTCATCCTTATATCTCAATTCCTCATGAACAAATGGCATTGCCCAATTGGCAACTCGTCTATTGTAAAATCGGATGTTATAATCTGGATACCATCCACCATGGTAGAGTGGTCGGCCACAGAAAAAATTTAATCTAGCAAAACGATACATCCCTGCAACGTCCATACTGTAGTTTGTACTACTACTATCTATTAATTCTTTAATTGAATTACAAAGATCCTCTGAAACTTCCTCATCAGCATCAATATTTAAGATCCAATCGTTTTTGCATAAGTCAGCAGCATAATTTTTTTGTTGCCCATATCCTTCGAATTTATGTTCGAATATTTTTACTTTCTCTCCAAAGGATCGTGCAATATCTAAAGTATCATCAGTGCTTCCAGAATCAACAATGACAATTTCGTCAGCAATAGAAAATACTGAATTTATGGCCCGATGAATATTTTTAGATTCATTAAATGTTATAATTGTAACAGAGGGTTTGCATGGTCTCAATATAAATCCAGAGTAATAGCGCAATACTAATAAAAAAAGATAACAAAAAATATTTTTTAAATAAAGATAAAATCATGGAATAGTAGTAGAAATTATCTTAGATTATCAAGTATGTTTTTAAATTTAGTAATATTTTACTTTAATAACATTTTACTTTTGGAGTTATCATCACAATGAAAGTATCTGTAGTTGGAACTGGTTATGTTGGACTTGTATCAGGAACATGTTTTGCGGAGATGGGACATCATGTAACATGTATTGATGTTGATGAGAACAAGATAAAGATGTTATGGGAGGGAAAATCTCCGATATATGAACCAGGTCTTAGTGAAATGCTTACTAGAAATATTCAAAGTAAACGTCTCTTTTTTTCAATCGATTACACATCAGTGAAAAATTCCAAAGTAATTTTTCTTGCAGTAGGAACGCCATCTGCATCTAATGGTGAAGCAGATTTGAGCTATCTTTTCGATGCGGCCAAAGAGGTTGCCCTGCTTCTTAGTGATCGATCTATTGTTGTAATAAAATCCACAGTTCCTGTGGGAACTGCTGCAAAAATTAAAAAACATATTGCTCAATTTACCAAGGTGAAATTTTTTGTAGTTAATAATCCTGAGTTTTTAAAAGAGGGAAGTGCAATTGACGATTTCATGCGACCAGATAGAGTGGTTATTGGATATTCACAAGAGAATAATGGCGAAGAGGGAAAGATCATGGAAGAACTCTATGCACCTCTCGTTCGTCAAGGAAATCCAATATATCACATGTCTAATATCTCTGCAGAGATGACAAAATATGCCGCCAATAGTTTTTTGGCCACAAAAATTTCATTCATCAATGAAGTGGCCCGCTTGTGTGATGTTACGGGTGCAGATATAGAAGAAGTTAGAAAAGGTATTACTTCAGATCGAAGAATTGGTCATTTCTTTCTCTATCCTGGTCCTGGTTATGGTGGAAGTTGTTTTCCTAAAGATGTGCGTGCTCTTTTGTCGACTGCCAAAGAACATGGTATTAATTTAAAAATTGTTCAAGCTGCAAATGATGTTAATAATGAACAAAAACATTATACATTTAAGAAAATATTAAAGCACTTCAATGGAAATATTAAAGGAAAAGTTTTTACTCTTTGGGGAGTATCTTTTAAACCAAATACAGATGATATTCGAGAGGCACCTTCAATTACACTTACAAATGAAATATTAAATGCAGGTGGAAGTGTAAACTTTTATGATCCTGTGGCATCCACTCACTTTTATGAATATATTAACAACAATCTTTCAGATGCAATCAGACGTTTGCGTATGTTTGAAAATAAATATGATGCTATCAACGATGCAGATGCGCTAGTGGTATTAACAGATTGGGCGGAATTTAAAGCACCAGACTTTATGGAGATGAAGATGCGCTTAAAGAGTGCAATACTCTTTGATTCTAGGAATCTCTATCCAACCAATCGTCTATTAGAAATGGGATTTAGTTACTATGCTGTAGGAAAATATATTCCAAAAAGTGATGTAAATTTAAATTTTATGGACGGCAATTCCACAACAGTTCAAGAATTTAATAAGCAAATTTTAGAGGGGGAAATTGGCGTTGGAGTCAACAACGAATCGAGTGATCAAAATTGGGTTAATTCAACTCAACTCTAAATTAGATCCAAATGAAAATTTAGCTTTTATTAAAGAGCAAATACCAAAGATTAAATCTGAAGCAATTGAAGTTTTATTTTTACCAGAGTATTTTTATTCCTTAGGAAAAGATCATATCACACCTTATTTGGTAGAGGTAGAGGTAGGGGAAAAGTTTGAGTCAGAAGAATCTGAAAAGAATCAACACTTCCAAAATATTAAATCATTGGCAATTGGATGTGGGGTCTATGTATTAGGCGGAACGGCCGCGACTCGCATTCCCTCAACTGGCAAGATATATAATCGAACATATAATTTTTCTCCTAGTGGAGAGTTACTTCCTCGTTACGATAAGATCAATTTGTTTAAGTGCACTCTCCAGCAAAAGTCATTTGATGAGAGTAAAATCTATACTGCTGGATCATTACCTCTCGCTCTAACTCTTAAAGATCTCGAATTAAAAATTGGTTTTGCTATTTGTTTTGATTTGCGTTTCCCTGAACTGTTTAGAAATTATGTGAGATCAAGTAAAGTTCATTTACTCTCCATCTGTGCTGCCTTTACTGTTCCTACAGGCAAGGCACATTGGCATACACTTCTTCGTGCTCGTGCTATTGAAAATCAATCATATGTAGTGGCGGCCGCTCAGGTAGGCAGTCATGATGGCGGTATAACAACTTATGGCCATTCACTAATAATTGACCCTTGGGGTAAGGTAATTGTAGATGCTGGTGGAAGTGAAAGTGATGTTGGTCTTTACTGTGCTGAAATTGACCTTCAATATATTGAAAACATTCGTTCAAGAATGGTTGTCTTTTAAATAAAAATCAAACAAGAATCAAATAAGAATCAAATAAAAATCAACATTCAAAATATTAAAATTTTTCTTAAAGTTCTTCTAAGCTTCGCCGATGAAGAGAAATACAAATCTTTGAATATCTATCATTTGTGTGTGGGGAGGAGAAGAACTTTTATGAAAAAATTATCATTACCTAAAAAAATATTATTTAGTTTCATTCTAACAATAGCTGCAATGGTTTGTGTGGGATTAACTGGATTTTATTCTACTAAAGAAAATTATAAAAATGGAAATGAGATTGCAACTGTCAGTCTTCCAACGGTTAAGATATTAACACAATTGGAATCATCATTGTGGAGTATCTCTGCTGCAGAAAGAGCATTAACTATTAGGGGATTTAGAGGGGAAGTCAGAAAAACTCAGTATGAAGTTATTGAAAGAGAGTTTAAAAAAATAGCAGGAAATAGAAAGGAGTTAGAGGGATTTTATTTTAACTCTGAGGAGAAGAAGTTTTTAGATGATTTTACAGCGTCATATCAGGAGTGGATTATACAACATGAGGATTTAATCAAGTACTCTCGAGAGGTCGATACTGCTGTAAGTGCAAATGATCAAGAGAAGGAAAAAAATTATTTAGAGCTAATGCAAATGAGAGTGTTAGATTCTAATTTGAAACTAAATCTTGCAGTAGATGCTCTTGATAAACTTAGTGAATATAACATTCAAGAGACTAAAGATATTAGTGTGAAGTTACAAAAAACCTACGCTGTAGTATCGACATTTCTTATAAGTATAATTTTAATTACTCTAGTTTTAAGCATTTTGTTTTTGGTTTATATTATGAGAATACTAAACTCTTTTGCATCGGTTGTAACCAATTCTACAGTGGTTGTGGCGGCAGAATCAAAACAAGTTGCTGAAGGAAATGGTGATCTTTCTTCTCGTACTCAAGATCAAGCATCACTCTTAGAAGAGACTGCATCCACTCTTGAAGAAATTACCTCTCAAGTTAGACAAACAGCGGATCATTGCCAGAAGGCTGCACAGATTTCTCGAATGGCAGTTACTACCGCTGATAATGGAATCAATGTCTCTGGAGAGGCAAAGCAGGCTATGGGAGAGATTTCAACTAGTAGTAAAAAAATCTCAGAGATAATTGGGTTAGTTGAGGTAATTGCCTTTCAAACAAATATTTTAGCAATTAATGCTGCCATCGAAGCGGCCAAAGCTGGAAATCAAGGTAAGGGTTTTGCTGTAGTGGCGATTGAAGTTCGTGATCTCGCTCAGAGAGCATCGAGTGCAACCAAGGAAATTAAATCACTAATTACTGATAGTGTGGAAAAAGTTGAGAAGGGTGAAAAATTAGTTATTTTAAATAATGAAAAATTATTAGAGATATCTTCAAATATAAATCAGGTTGCAGGTCTTATGGATGAGATATCAGCAGCTACCAGAGAGCAATTTTCAGCAGTAGAGCAAATTAACAAGGCTGTAGTCGAGTTGGATTCAGTTACCCAACAAAATGCATCTTTAGTTGAAGAGATAGCTTCTAGTAGTGAAATTGTTAAGAATAAGACTGCAGCTATGGGTGCTTTGATGGATGAAATTTTTTCTGGTCAAAAATTAGATCATGCTCAAAATAATGAAAATGCTCACAATGCTAACAGGTTAGTAGCAGGTGCAAGAAAATCTGCTACTGCAACAAGCGGTGGTGGTTCCGGTTCTGGCAAGAAGACTTTAGGTGGAGTATTTACAACTTCTTGTGATTCTAGCTCTGACCAGCTTATTACTGGACCTAAGATGAATAGTGGTGAAACAGGAAAAGATGGAAATGGTGGAGAGGTGATAAATTTACCAATTGGTAAAAATTCTACTTCAAGAACCAGAGGAGATAATAGTCAAACGCAGAAGATGAGCACAGATGAAAAAGAGGTAGTAGAATCCATTTTGAGAAAAAATAGTGGAAATTTTTCTGACGGTCAGGATTTTTAGTTTTTTTTTTGAAGGAGATATTTAATGAAAAATCAAAATGATAATACAGATATTAAGGAAGCGTTAATAAATTTACTTAATTCCTCTAGCACTGGTGGAAATCAATTTGTAACCTTCAATATAGGTAATGAAGAGTATGGAATCAATATCAAATCAGTACAAGAAATTACCAGTTATCGAGAGTTGACTCATCTACCGAACTTTCCCACTTATGTAAAAGGTATACTTAATTTAAGAGGTAATATCATTCCAGTGGTTGATCCTCGAATAAAGTTTTGCATGAGTGAGATAGAACATAACAAAGCATCGGTTATAATTATTGTAAATACTGGTGAAAAAAATGCTGGACTGATTGTTGATAATATAAAAGATGTTCTTACAATCGATGCAAATAATATTGAAGAGGCTCCAGAGATGTCTACGGGATTGGATACTTGTTTTATCGAAGGTATTGGTAAGGTAGGTGAAAAGTTTGTAATAATTTTAAATGTAGGGATGATTTTTGGTAAGGATGATCAATTAGTTAATGCAATTAAGGCCAATTCCAGTTCTTCAATTCCAAATTCAAGCGAAACTCCGCCAAAAGCAAATGCAGCTTAGCTTGTGGCCAATGGCCAGATACATTAATTTTTTTGTTTGATAATCAAAATTCTTGTGATAAGAGTGCATTTTTAATTTTATTAATATTAAAATGTTAATCTCATTACAAGGAGTCTTTAAATGAAAAAATTACTTACAATCATCGCTACCGTAACACTAATGTCATCCGCTTATGCTATCCAACCATGCGGTATTTTCTGCAGAAAAGAAACTGCTCCTCTCTTTAAAAGTTGTGATGAAAAATTTGCAACATGTATTTCAACAAGTAACAGTAATGAATCAAAATCAGAGTGCCAAGTAAGCTACGAAAAATGCAATAGAGAAGCTATTGATTATCAACTTGCTTGTGTCGATCGTTGTATGGATGGTGAGGATATCTTTAACATCATTGGAAGATATTAAATTTTGCCTTTAAAAGTAATCTTGATTTTGTCTGGCCCCTCTTTTGAAATATCAATTTTTTCCTTATAGTATTTTCCTACGCCCCTAACTAATCCAATAAATATATCTACTAATCCTCGCTCTGAAATGTAAGTCATAAACATTGAATTATTGTCACTCTCTTTACAGATGAATTGAGGTGGGTGAGCATCAGCTATATTATTGGTACAGATGGCGTGAATTTTATCAAGGGAGGTCAAAAAAGTTTTTGCATCTTTATGCATTTTGTACATGCCTGCATACATTTTTTGAGAATAAACATTTACCCAATAATCACCAAAAGCATCTGCTGCCTGTTGAGCGGTAATGTTCATTCTTGAACACATCTCTTTAATGATGTCTAAAACTTTACTATCCTCAATGTTGCTTGTGGAAGTTATAACTTGAGTGTCCGGAATAATTTCTTGTGAGATTTCATTCCATGCTTGAGTGCTTAAATATTTTTCAACCATATCTTTTAAACATAAAACAATAATTCCTTTCATAGATTAATTTCCTCCAATTATTGTTATTATTTAATTAAATCTTAATTTTTCATATATTGTATCGGATCCAATACTCCTGCGCGATCAAATGCTCTCAACCTTAAAACACAAGAATCACAAACACCACAAGCGATCTTTTCACTCTTATAACAGGACCAACTTAATTTGAAGGGAGCTTTTAAGCGTATTCCTTCAGCTATAATTTTATCCTTTGATAAATAAATTACTGGGGTGAGCACTTCAATTCCTGTAAACTTTGTTCCCTCTTGAATTACTTTATTTATCGCTTTGTAATATTTGGGTCTACAATCTGGATATCCAGATGAATCCTCATATACAGCACCAATATAAATTTTTTTAGCACAGATTACCTCTGCATATGCTACTGCCAGAGAAAGGATAATAGTATTTCTGAATGGAACATAGGAGCTTGGAATAATACTTTTGCTTTTACGTTTATCACCTTTAAATGGTGTTACTTTCATTTTTTTATCAGTTAAAGAACTACCGCCAATCTCTTTTAGAAAACTCATATCGATGATTTTTCTTCTGGATTTTGGTATTTTGTAGTGCTTTACTATCTCTTTAAAACATTGCAGTTCTTTGCTTTCAGTTCGTTGACCATAATTCAAGTGAAGCATGAAGATGTTATCCTGGCCATATTTTTCGTTTGCTATTGCCAGAGTAACTAGTGAGTCCATTCCTCCACTTACTAATACTACGGCTCTTTCTTTTTCTCTCTCTTTCATAATTTATTTGCCTCTAACTTTTTATGCTTTTTCAGATAGATCTTTAAAGAATTTTTCAAATTCCATTGCTCGTTTTTGAGCGCGCTTTTTTATTTCATCAATTGTAAGATTCTTATCACAATCTCTCATCATAAAATAAAATTTAATTTTTGGTTCAGTACCAGATGGACGAAGACAAATCTTATTTCCTTTTTCAGTAGTAAATCCCAAAACATTGCTCTTTGGAATATCAATAGCAGAGACTCGCAAAACTTGGCCATCGGCCAGATCTTTTTCTTCTCTCAATTCCCAATCTTCAATTTTAACCAGCTTCTCACCTAGAATGTCACTTTTGGTTTGAGAGTAGTTTCTAAATAGATCCATGATTCTTTTTATTTTTTTCTCACCCTCAATGCCCTCATAATCAAGAGAAAGAAGTGTTTCTAAGTAGAGTCCGTGTTCTTGATAAATCTTGTCAAGAGTATCAACTAAAGTCATATTGGCAGTTACTTTGTAATAAAGTGCAATTTCTGCTAGTAAAGACATAGCAGCGATTGCATCTTTATCACGAACTTCTGCTATTGGAAGATACCCATATGATTCTTCACTGGCAAAAACAAATTTCAAATTGGGATTTTCATTTTCCATCTCTTGCAACTTACCACACATCCACTTAAAACCAGTTAGGGTACTGTAAATTTTTACTCCAAAATGTTTGGCGATGGCAGTCTGTAGCTCTGAAGTTACAATTGATTTAATCACCACAGAATCTTTTGTAATTTTTCCATCTCGCTTAAGCATAGAGAGAATATAGTGAAGTAATAATACACCTACTTGATTTCCATTTAAGTAGTATGGATTTCCTTTATGATTTACAACTACACCAATTCGATCAGCATCAGGATCAGTACCGAATGCAACATCAGCATTCTCTCTAATCATAAGATCAACAGCTAGCTTTAATGCTTTTGGATTTTCAGGATTTGGAGATGGTACGGTAGAAAAATTAGAATCTGGATTAATTTGCTCTTGTACTAATAAAATATTTGAGGTTCCTTGATCTTTCAAAGCACGCATTCCTGGAACATATCCTGTACCATGAATAGGAGTGAAAACTATCTTTAAATCACGGCCCTTATCTTTACAAAGTTGTGGATTAAAGGAGCGATTTAGAACTGCTTGGTGGTAACTATCAACCACATCAGAACCTATATAGCGAATCATTCCATTTTTTAATCCTTCATCGAAGGGAATAAATTTTATTAAATTAAAATCAGAGATTTCATTGTAGCGATGGATAATCTCTTTATCACAAGGAGGAATTACTTGAGCGCCATTATCCCAATATACTTTGTAACCATTGTATTCAGGTGGGTTGTGGCTTGCAGTTACCATTATTCCTGCCTTGGCCTTCAGATGTCTAACAGCAAAGGAGAGCATTGGAGTAGGAGTTAGTTTATCGTAGATGTATGCTATAATTCCATTAGCGGCCAAAACAGAGGATGCTTCACAAGCAAACTCATAGGAGAAACGTCTTGAATCGTAACTGACGGCCACACTTAAAACATTTAAAGTTTGTTCGTGTTCATGTCCATGTCCATGTCCATGAAAGTTTTTCTTTACTACATCTGCTAGTGCTTGAGTTGCACGTCGGACGATGTATTTACTCATTCTATTTGGGCCCATACCGATTATACAACGTAATCCACCAGTGCCAAACTCAACGTCTTTGTAAAAACGATCAAAGAGCTCGTTATATGCTTTAGTATCTCCATGATCATGTTTATCAAGTAGATTTTTAATCTCATCTCTTGATTCTTGATCAAAATATTTTTCATTGGCCCAAGTTCTGGCACGATCAATAATATTTTCTTTCATAAAAACACCCTCATGAAAAAAGAATTTACAAAAAAATTCTTTTAAGCATAGATAAAGATCTAGATTTAAAATTAAAAGTAGGTTAATTCTATTTTATATAAGCTCTATTCTAACGCTCCAAAGAGATAAAATGCAAGTATAAGTATAGGTATGAGTACAAGTAAAAGTACAAGTACAAGTACAAGTACAATATGATTATTAGAGTAGTAGCAAAAATATTTTTCAGCAAACATATTTTGCTATGGAGATTTTGTATGGCCAATAAAAATGCTAAGCATAAGAAAAATGTACCAGGACCATGGTTTTGTACAGATCCTGATGATGAAAATGGTGAAGGATGTATTGCTTGTAATGTTTGTTATACTGGAGCACCTGATTTTTTTGCAGAAGATGACAATGGAAATGCGTATATAAAAAGACAACCTATCTCATCTTCAGAAAAAGAAATTTGCCAGGAACAACTTGAAGCATGTCCTGTTTCAGCAATAGGAAACGATGGTTGATAGAATTAATCTTATAAGCATTTTTTATATGTGTGTGGTAATTGAATATTTGAAGTTTCTTGTATCCAACAAATAAATGGTGAAACTAAAACATCTATTCCTTCCATATTTTGTAAATCACCACGTGATATGATCGCTGCAATTTTCCATGATCCATTCTGTGTTTTTACATAAACTGGACCACCACTATCACCATAGTAGTGTCCACAAGAGTAACTACCATCCCAAACAAGCTCTGAACCAGTAATATTTTTAAGAGGTACATCAACTTCGTATTTTATTCCGCTATGAGATTTTGTGTTACAGTAATTTTGATCAGCTTCGATACCATCAATCTCAATCTCATCTGGTGGTTCAATAAAATCTCGATCTCCAAAACCCACCAAACGAATATTTTTTCCATATGTTAAAGTGTTTAATATCTCTTGCTGGCCATCTAAGATGGGGAGAAAATCATTATCCCTAATATCATTTTGTCCAATAGGATCTGTTAATACAACAAAACCAATATCTGCCCATTGATTTTCAATAGTATCGTACTGAGGATGTACACGTGCCATCTTTATTTTATGTTGACCAATAAATTTGCCACCCTCAACACCACTTCCAACGTAAACTCTAATGTACATTATTCTATCTTGTTCGTTAGTAAATGAGTTTGATTTTAAACAATGAGCTGCTGTTAAAACCAATTCTCTAGTAATCAATGTTCCTGAGCAAAACATCTTTTTGTTTCTTATATCAGTTAGTGCTACTGCACTTTTCCATCTATTTGATGGAACAGCACTTCCTCCGATTATTTTTAGATCTATTGGTGATGTAGATTTATATTGCGAAAATTGAGACTGAGACTGAGATTGAGATTGATCATTTTTTGAGTTTGAGCAAGAAAACAATAATGATAGGCAAAGAAAAATATTGAGAATGTAGAGAATTATAGAACACAACACTCTTAACTTCATAATTATTTAGCTCTCCTGTTATGAATATGCTTACATGCTTTCTGTAAAGTTAAAATTGCTTCTATCATATGGTTGTTAATAATACAACTTATAGGTGATGCATCTTTTTTCCAGATAAGAGATGAAAATGTGTGTGGAAAACTGTTTGACCTCCATCAGCGCCAGTGTTGGCAATGATTCTAAATCCGCTTTGATCAATCTTTTCTTGCTCGCTAAATTCTTTTATGGCCTTGAAGATTTCAACTAGATCTTGAGGATTATTTGCGCACATCTCATTTATATTTTTACTATGATTCCTATGTATGAATAAAATATGTATTGGAGCTGCTGGTTGAATATCTTTGATGCCAATAACATTTTCATTTTCAAATACTTTAGTGGAAGGAATTTCTCCTTTGATTATTTTGCAAAAGATACATTGGTCATTCATTTTTTTTACTCCTTTTATAAACTTTAAATAAACTTTAAATAAACTTTAAAATGTATAAATTTAAAATGGTCCACCTGGAATACGTCTGACCGATACATTCAAATCTGTTAATTTCTTATCGATGAATTCATATCCTCGATCTAAATGATATACTCGACATACTTCAGTTTCACCTTCAGCAACAAGTGCTGCTAAAATTAGGGCCGCACTAGCTCGCAGATCTGTACACATTACGGGAGCTGCCGTTAGTTTAGTATTTCCCTCTATAAAAGCTGAGTTTCCTTTGAGTAATATATTAGCACCCATACGATTTAATTCTGGAACATGCATAAATCTATTTTCAAAGATGTGTTCTGTAATTACTGATGGAGTACCTGCTTTGATTGCAAGAGGCATAAGTTGTGCTTGAACATCGGTTGGAAAACCAGGATATGGAGCTGTATCAATGTGAATACCTTTCAGAGTAACTGCCTGTGATGATGGATGTGGAATAATTTCAATTGAATCATTAATAGCGCTGTCTGAATTATGGGTTATCTTAAAGTTTGCGCCCATATGTTTTAAAGCATCTAAAATAGCATCCATATGTTTGGTTACTACATTTTGAACAATGATATTTGAATTGGTAATGATTCCTGCGATGATAAATGTGGATGCTTCAATACGATCTGGAATTACACTATATTGAATTGAATTGTTGAGAGAAGAAACTCCTTCAATAATAATATCAGAGTTGCCGGCCCCTTCAACATGTCCACCCATTTTATTTATAAAATTTGCTAAGTCGATTATCTCTGGTTCGCGAGCAGCGTTTTTAATCAGAGTTGTTCCTTCTGCCAGAGATGCGGCCATAATTAAATTTTCAGTTGCACCTACTGAAGGAAATGAGAGAATAATTTCTGCCGCTTTTAATTTTTTAGCTTTTGCATGGACATAACCACCTTTTAGCTCTATCTCAGCTCCTAATTTTGCAAGACCGTCTAGATGAATATCAACGGCACGTGCGCCGATAGCACATCCTCCAGGAAGAGAGACAGTTGCTCTTCCATAGCGGGCGATTAGTGGCCCAAGAACAAAAAAGGATGCACGCATGGTTTTTACCATCTCATAATTTGCTTCATAGGATTTTAAATTTGAGGTATTAAAGATTGTTTTTCCATCAGCACTCTCTTCTATCTCTGCACCTAAATTTTTAAGAAGCTTCGTCATGGTAGAAACATCTTTTAATTTTGGTAGATTATTTATGGTGATTGTTCCCTCTGAAAGAAGAGTGGCCACCATTATAGGAAGGGAAGAATTTTTAGAACTAGATGTTTTGATTGTTCCTTTGAGCTGTGATGGACCAGTGATAATTAATTTGTCCATAATTTTGATATCTCCTAATTTATTTTAATTTATTTTAATTTATTTCTCGTTACTTACTTTATGAATTTTAAAAAGCGATCTTTTTGGGTCAGATCTTTTATGATAGTGCATTCTTTGAAGTGAAGGGCAGAGTTTGAAATCATCTTTTTAACCATATTGTATAAAGTGGGAATGTGATATTCATGCCCCTCGAGGAGAAAAACACCATCTGCAAGTAAATGTTGATCTACTTGTTTAAAGAAAAGTGTGTACCACTCCTCATATTTTTCATCATCAATATATAGGGCCAACTCTGGTTCATGTAATCTTACTTGTGTATGAACGTTTTTGACATCGGCATTTTTTTTAATGTATGGTGGATTAGAGACTATTAGATGAAATTTTTCTTCGCTGTCTAATCCAAACAATCTATCGTTTTGATAGAACTTTAATTTATTTTGAGGATTGATTTTAAAATTTAACAAGTAATAATTTCTTTTGGCCATCTCGATAGCGTTAGCGGAGATGTCGGTAGCTTGGGCATCGATAGGATAATAGTGTTCAAGAATAGAAATAACAATACATCCACTACCAGTACCTACGTCAATTATTTTTAGCGAATCAGGAGTGGAAGTGGAATTAGAATTGGAATTATTAAAATTATTTTTTTCTATTCTTTTTAGTTCTTTGATGGACATTTCAACAAGCAATTCTGTCTCTGATCTTGGAATTAAAACATCTCGGTTAATGTAAAAATCTGAAGAGCAAAATTGACGATAGTTGCTGATGTAAGCAAGAGGGATTCCTTGTTCTAACTTTTTAAAAAAAATAGTAACTGGATTATAGTAATCCTCAAGATAGATACTGTTTAAAAAATGATCAAAACTTTCATATCCAAATGTAAAGTAATATTCAAGCTCTTGCAGAATTCTTCTAACAGTTATACCTGGATAGTTGTTGAGCAAAAAATTTTGATGTTCACTAAAAAAACGCTTAGTATATTGAAGAAGTGTCTCCATAATAATCAATCTTCATCATCATCGTTATTATTACTACTACTATTTTTATCATCAGTTGACCCGAGTAACTTTGCTTGATGATAAGTAATAAGTGACTCAGTAACGTGTTGTAAATCACCTTCCATTATTGCTTCAAGATTGTAAACGGTAAGACCAATTCGATGATCGGTTAATCGTCCTTGAGGAAAGTTGTATGTACGTATTCGTTCAGAGCGATCGCCTGTTCCAACTTGGCCCTTTCTTTCCTGAGCTTCCTTCTCGCGAGCTTCTCTTAACTTTTGATCATACAATCTATTTCGTAAAATCTTTAATGCTTTATCTTTATTTTTTATTTGCGACTTTTCATCTTGTATTGCTACTACAGTGCCAGTTGGAATATGAGTTACTCTTACTGCAGAGTCAGTGGTGTTTACTGATTGACCTCCAGAGCCCCCTGAACGATAAACATCAATACGAATTTCATTTAAGTCTAATTCAAATTCAATTTCCCCTGCTTCAGGTAGAACTGCAACTGTTATTGTTGATGTATGAATTCTTCCTTGTGCTTCAGTCTTAGGTACTCGTTGAACTCTATGAACACCAGATTCATATTTCAAGATGGAGTAGACTCGACTACCACTAATGTTAACGATAATCTCTTTTATTCCTTCCGCATTTTTACTGACAGAGACAACTTCTGATTTGAAGTGCAGAGTTCTAAAATAGTTTTGATACATTCGAAAGACATCGGCAGCAAAAATAGATGCCTCATCACCACCTGCTCCTGCTCTAATTTCCATCATAACGTTTTTTTCATCGAGAGGATCTTTAGGAATTAACAATACTTTAAGTTCGCTGATTAATTTTTCTATGGCGATTTCTTTTTCAGTTAACTCTTCTTTGGCCATCTCTTTTAGGTCAGGATCGTTTTCATTTTTTAATATCTCTTTTGCTTGAGATATTTCATTATCAACTTTTTTATAATTTTGATAACACTCTACAATTTTTTCAAGTGCTGATCTCTCTTCCGAGACCTCTTTAAATTCCTTTTGACGATCATAGATAGTTGGATCTGCCAACTTTTGTGTAAGCTCATTGTAGCGTCTGACAATTAATTCTAACTTATCGAACATATGATTAACTCTCTCTTATGATTTCTGATTAATGATTATTTTATTCTATAAATTTATTCTATAAAATCTTTAACGGTAGCGTTTGATTTTTCTATTTCAGATAGATGCTCAATTTCTAATTCTTCAACTGTGAGTATCTTTGTGGATTGTTGTTTTAAATTATATTTTTCTTCTAAGAAGAGCACTGTTTTTATTGAGGCGAGTGCGACTTCTAATTGTTCATTATTTGGTTCACGAGTAGTGATTCTTTGTAAAAGCATGCCTGGAAAGCTAATTATTTTACAGAAGAGATTATCACTGTGAGTTCCTGCAAACTTTAATATTTCATAGGAGATTCCAGCAACAGGAAACATCAATAAAACTTTAAAGCATAAAATTACCAAGTGTCGTAATACAAAAGGAAGACCGGCCGCCAAGGTGAATGAACTAAAGATGATAGAAAAAAATAAAATAGAAATAAAAATGAGAAAAAAGATAAAAGATGTTCCACAGCGTGGGTGTAGTGTACTGTATTTGCGAGCATTTTCTACTGTAAGTTCTTCTTTATTTTCGAAGGTAGCGATTGATTTATGTTCGGCCCCATGGTAGCAAAATATTTTCTTTATATCTGGAAGTAGTCCAATTAAAAAAACATATAATACAAAGATGATTGCTTTAACGATTCCATCAATCATATGAAATTGAAAACTCTCTACATTACTGTAACCAATTAAAATGGTAATCCAATGTGGAACAAAGACAAACAAAACTATTCCAAATAGTAGAGAGATGATCATGGTAATAAAAGTGGCGATTCCAATCTTATCAGTAAGAGACTTCAAATTTTCTGGCGATTCTTGCTGTTCTTGTTTTTCCGCCAGCTCTTTCTTTTCTGGCTTTTCTTGCTGTTCTTGTTGACGTTCTTTCTTTAATTCCTCTGTCATTGCTACGTTAGCAGAATAATTTAGTGCTACAATTCCATTCGCCATTGCTTCAATTACCGCCAAAACTCCTCGTAGTAGAAATTTTTTAAGAATTGGAATTTTTTTGCCGATTCCAAACCATTGATCTTTTCTTAGGCGAATTTTTCCATTGGGCAATCTTAGAGCAACAACAAAAGCGTGAGGTGAGCGCATCATCACCCCTTCGATAACAGCTTGCCCTCCAATGGAGGTATATTTTTTTTGTGAGCATTCAACTGAAGATTCATCTGAAGATGAAGATGAAAACGAAGATGGATTTATATTTAGAAAATACCAAAGTAATTGGAGGACACGATAAAAAAAGCGCATAACTCTCCCATTACTTTGGTATATATACATAGATCATCCTTAACAAATGTAAATTGAACAAACATTATCCATTCATAGAATCAATGAATTGAGTGTTTGTTTCAGTTTTAGTTATTCTTGAGAGTAAAAATTCCATTGAATCAACAACGTTCATTGGTTGTAATACTTTTCTTAAGAGATACATTCTCTGTAGATCTTGGGCCACTACTAACAACTCTTCTTTTCTTGTTGCTGATTTATTAATATCCAAGCATGGGAAGATTCTCTTTTCCATTAGCTTTCTATCAAGTTGTATTTCAGAGTTACCTGTACCTTTAAATTCTTCGAAGATAACCTCATCCATTCTTGAACCAGTATCAATAAGTGAAGTCGCGATGATAGTAAGTGAACCACCATTTTCAATATTTCTGGCAGCACCAAAAAATCTTTTTGGTCTATGAAGAGCATTGGAGTCCACACCACCGGAGAGAATTTTTCCTGATGGTGGAATAACTGTATTGTAAGCACGTGCTAGACGAGTAATTGAATCAAGCAATACTACAACTTTCATTCCTGCTTCTACTAAGCGTTTTGATTTTTCAAGTACCATCTCTGCAACTTGTACGTGACGAGTAGCTGGTTCATCAAAAGTTGAAGAAACCACTTCACCCTTCACGCTTCTTCTCATATCAGTCACCTCTTCTGGTCTCTCATCAATTAAGAGAACAATCAAAATTGTTTCTGGGTGATTGTGAGTGATTGCATTTGCAATATCTTTTAAGAGAACTGTTTTACCTGCTTTAGGAGGAGCAACGATCAAACATCTTTGTCCAAAACCTTGAGGGACAAAGAGGTCGATTATTCTTGTTGAAACATTTTTAGGACCTGCTTCTAAATTGATTTTTTCTTGTGGGTAAACAGGAATAAGGTTATCGAACAATACTGTTTTTCTGTGTTGTTCTGGTTCTCTAAAATTGATGGTGTTTACTTTTAGAAGAGCAAAATAGCGTTCGTTATCCTTTGGTGGTCTAATTTGTCCGGATACTGTGTCTCCAGTTCTTAAACCAAAACGTCTAATTTGGCTTGGGCTAACATAGATATCGTCAGCACCAGGGAGATAGTTATAAACTGGTGATCTTAAAAATCCAAAACCGTCAGGTAAGGTTTCCAAGACACCCTCTCCATAGATCGCCTCCTCAGCTTTTGCATGTTTTGTAAGTAATGCGAAGATTACTTCATGTCGTTTCATTCCGGCAGCATTTTCGATACCGGCCTTAGTGGCCATTGCGGCCAACTCTTCAATACTCATTTCTCTAAGTTCATTAAGATGCATTAAAGCACACTCCTGATAATACAATGTAAAGAAACACTGTGGTTAAATTGACTTAATAAAAAAAATAAAAAAATACAAAAAAAACAAAATATATAAAATATACAAATAAAATTATTCAACGATTTTATTTTCACGATATGCAAGATTGTTCGGTAATTTTATTTTTACGAATTAATTTATGATTCACTTATTTATCTAAATCTAAATCAAAGTTGTTAGTATTATGTTTTATTATTTTGAGCAAGAGTTGAATTTTCAAATTTAGCTGTCTCTTAACTTCAGTATCCGCCACAAGGCCCATGTTGTCAATAAATGTCTTGAATTTAATTTCTTTTCATACTAAAAGAGGAAAATGGCAGACTTTGAAGAGATAACAAAGAAAAATCGAAAATGCAAACAGATAAATTTAAATTAGTGGATGAAATTAATTTATTGGCCATAGATTATGGGACCAAAAATGTTGGATTAGCAATGTTTTGTTGCGGCAAAGACACTATTCCGTCTGCATATCAGACACTAGATTTTGAGAGTAATAAGAGACTAATTGTTGAGTTAATACGAATAGTGAAGAGAGAAGAAATTGCGATTGTGGTGTTGGGAGTTCCGCTACTACTTGATGGTCAAGAGACTTCGATGACAAAAAAGGTATTGGAGTTTAGTAGGAGTTTAAAGAAAGAGTTGAGCAAATATAATGTTGAATTAGCACTTCAAGATGAAACTTTAAGTTCATTTGAGGCAAAAGATCGGATGAAAAATTCTCCACTATTCAACTTTAAAGTAAATGAAAAAAAAATTGATGAGCTGGCCGCTGCTATTATCTTAGAAAGTTTTCTTAAAAAAAATCCTCCCTGTAAGTAAATCATAAATCTTATGCTACACTATACACAGCATATGGTTAATTAGTTGGTTAATTTGTGCTTTTTTACTTCTTATACATTTTGGTACTTAAATTATGGGAAAAATTTTTATTACTTTAATGTTGATTTCAGTTTTTTTAGTAGTTCCTGGTTATGTTTATTATAATATTTATATTTGGGAATTTAGAGGTGGCGATAAGTTTTTTGAAGTGAAAGAAGGGGAGGCATTTTCGAAGGTAAATTATAAATTACAAAAAGAAGGTATAGTTGCTGATGCTAGAATATTCTATAGATATGCTCAGGTAATGGATGCTACTACAAGTATAAAGAGTGGAGTTTATACAATACCTGATAGAACTAACATGAAAAAGTTGTTAGAGATTTTAACTATTGGGGATTTATCAGCGATAGCAGTTACTGTGCCAGAGGGAAAAAATATTTACGAGATAGGAAAAATTTTAGAGGAGAATGGATTAGTTAAGAATCGTAGTGAGTTTATAAATAAAGTAAAGGATAAAAATTTTTTACAATCGATTGGATTGCCCTATAATTCAGCGGAAGGTTTTTTGTACCCTGATACCTATCGTTTTTCTCAAAATGTGAGTGTAGAAACTATAGTTAAGACCATGAACAGAGAGTTTAATAAGAGAATAAAAGCAGCTAATTTTAACAATTCTTCTCTATCTTTTTTAGATACCTTGATACTTGCATCTATTGTAGAAAAGGAGACAGCAGTTGCACTTGAAAGGCCGCGAGTAGCGGGAGTATTTTTTAATAGGTTAAATAAGAAGATGCGCTTACAATCTGATCCGACTACTATATATGGAATTTTTGAAAGATATGATGGTAAATTACATAAAGAGGACTTAAATGGAGTTACACCTTATAATACATATAAGATATATGGATTGCCACCAACACCGATATGTAATCCCAGCTTAGCGGCGATAGAGGCGGTTTTGGCCCCTGAAAAACATGAGTACATCTATTTTGTTAGTAAAAATAATGGAACTCACTTATTCACAGTAGATTATAATGATCATGTAAATAATGTTAATACTTATCAAAAAAATATGGTTAATAATCAAAAGAAATAAAGATGCTGACTAATTCTTTCAACTTTTATTTTTTTTATCAAATAAAATTTTTAAAAATTTGCACAAAGATATTTGAAATTTAGCGTTTAGTGGTAAACTATTGAGTTAAAGGAGATGTTTTATTCAAGGAGGAATGAGCAATGACCAAAGCAGAACTGGAAAAGCATAAAAAGAAGTTGTTACTGCTAAGAAAAAATATTTTAGGTGGAGGGCTGCTTAAAGCTACAGAGGATTTGCATATTTCCAGTGATGATTTATCTGACGAAACAGATTTGGCCAGCAATGTTGTTCAACAACATGTATCCTTTAGTATTAAGAATCGAGAGCTTTTAAAACTTCGAATGATTGAGATGGCTTTACAAAGAATTGAAGATGGTAGTTATGGACTTTGTGATGATTGTGATGAAGAGATAGAACAATCTCGACTAAATAATCAGCCATGGACTAATCTGTGTATCATTCACGCAGAGGAGAGAGAGCGAGAGACATCGAAGTATGTAAAGAGTGCTTTGTAATATGTGATTTTGTGATTAAAAAATCATTAATAATTTTCTAATGCTTTTTCTATCACCTCAACTGCATACAATGGTAAATTTAATATCTTTATTTTTATTTGTTGATCATTGGTGATAATTTTTTGAGTTTGTTCACTAATTTGATATGGATTGGTAGTTAACTTAACCAAACGAGAACATTTTTTTTCTGCGGAAAAATAAAAAATAGATTTACTATGATTACCGGAAGAAGATTTCACTTCTATTGGAAATATTTTGTTTTTATATTGGATTAAAAAATCCACTTCTCCTTTTTGTGTTCCTTTGTCGCGTAACCAGTAGTTAAGTTCAGGAGCATATCTTGCTCCTTGAAAAAATGCCAAATGTTGGGCCACAAATTGTTCTGCGATTAAACCGTTAGTGATAAAACGATCAAAAAAATGATGATCAAAAGTAACATAATCTATTTTATGAAAACAATTCATCAATCCAACATCTAAAAAAAATAGTTTCATAATAGATTCGTCTATGGAGGCCCGTAATGGTGACCCGCTAGCTTCACAGTGATATGCTGGTAGAAGAACTCTAGCATCGATTAACAACTCTACTATTCCTCTTATCTCTTTTGAAGAAGATTCTCTATCAAATTTTTGCCAAATTACTTTTTCTCCTAAATGAAAGCAGGTTGAACGAAATATTCTGGTGATTCTATCTAAGTTAATTCTCTTTTTATATTTAGGGAAATCTGCTTGATAGGTTTCAAGGATTTCTTCTTGTATCTCTCTTACTTCGAGGATTGATTTATTTTCAACATAATTTTTAACTGCTTTAGGCATTCCTCCTATATAGAGATATTTTTTAAGTAATTCTAATGCTAAATCATGAACTGTTTGATTAAATTGTAGTTTTAAGAATTTTTCCATCAAGAGTTGATTGTTGGTTGCATTTAAAAATTCACCAAAACTCATCGGGCCTAAATAATAAAATTCAACTCTGCCGACAGGAAAACTATATTCTGAGTTTTTGATGGCAAATTCTAATAACGAGCCAGCAGCAATCACTGCTATTGTTGGTTTTTCTTCATAAAAATAACGAAGAATTTGAATCATTTTAGGATCATTTTGAATCTCATCAATAAAAATAAGAGAATTTTTTTTGATTTTCTTTTTAGAAAGAAGTTGAATCTCATCTAAAGTATTGTGGATATCAAATTGATCTAGATGAATGGATTTAAACTTTATTTTTTCCAAGTTTAATTCAATTAAATCTAAATCCTCTCCTTTGGCAAACAAACGTACTAATGCTGTTTTTCCTACTTGTCGTGCACCTCTAATTATAAGAGGCATACGATCTTTTTTTTTATACCATTTTTTTAAATCTTTAGTAGCAAAACGTTCGAGCATATTTGTCCTCTTGTGACCGTCATTTTGTGGGGCATACTCAATAAGTTAGGGTAAATAAAAAAAATTCAGCAAGCAGGTAACTGTATCAGCAATCAGTTGCGGTTAGCAGGAAGAAGTTTTACCGTTCCCTCCGAATGAAAATTTTGGGGAGGACCATTACTGTTAACTGCTCCTGTTTGCTGATCCTGTTATCTGATTACTGAAAAATTTTTATTTACCCTAGCTTATTGAGTACCCCCATTTTGTGGAAGAGTATATAACTCCTAATTTAGGGGTATTTTAAGATAAAATCAACCTTAAAATATGGGTTTATTGCTATTCAAGAAGTTTTTATTTTTTCTGTGCAATTTCTAATATTACTACTGGTTCAACAGGCACATTTTCGTAAGCACCTTTTGTGGTAGTTTTTACCATTTTGATTCTATTTATTACTGGCATTCCAGAGGTAATCTTCCCAAAAACAGCATAACCAAAACCACGATCAGAATTATCTCGATGATCTAAAAATGAATTATCAGCGACATTAATAAAAAACTGAGCGCTAGCACTATCAACAGCACTTGTCCTAGCATAGGCTAACGTTCCAACTTCGTTTTTTTTACCATTATTGGCCTCGTTTTTAATGGGAGTGTTAGTAGGTTTTTCTTTTAAATTTTTATCAAATCCTCCACCTTGAATCATAAAGTCGTTAATCACTCGATGAAAAATTGTATCTTTATAATGTCCCTTTTCCATGTAACTTAAAAAATTTTTTACGCTGATAGGGGCCTTATCCTGAAATAATTCTGCTTCCATATTTCCCATATTGGTTTTAATAATTATTTTTGGATTGGCAGTCGTCGCGGCCGAAACTGCGATAAAGATAGTAGAAGATGTGAATAATAAAAGACAAATAGATAAAAGAAGAAGATGCTTCATTGATGACCTCACTAGATTGATAATTAATAATGTATATTTATTATTTATAATTTTTAATATAAATAATTTTCTGTCAAAATATTTTACAACCTGTTAAAAATTATTCGATCAAATTATCTACATCGATTGATAACTAATTGTTATTCCATTTAACTAATGTAATTTGACTGCCATCAAATGTTGGCACATGGCCTGCTTTATGTATGAGCACAAGTAGTTCGTAGACCAACATTTTAGGTGTTTTAAAATTAGTTAAACTAGTTAAGAAAGAAGAGGAATAACAAAAGATGGCCAAGCTCTTTAAATTTAAACACGTAATAATTTTAGTTGTAACTTCTTTTTCTCTGATAGTTGTTACTCCATGCTACTCTGAAAGTGTTGAGTATCAATCTGTTAAGTTATCAGCTACATCCAAGGAATCATTTGCTAATTGGGGAACAGATCCTAATACAAAAAATGGTTCGATAGAGCTAAAAGATGCTTGGAGAATTTTTACTAAAAAGAAGGATGTAGTAGTAGCGGTTATCGATACAGGAATTGATTTCAATCATCCGCATTTAAATAAAAATGTATATGTTTTTTACAATACTCCATCAGAACAAAATTATGGCGTTGATTTTTCCTTTCAGGCGGGTGCGAGCGCGAGTGCGGCCGCGAGTGCAAATGCTAGTGCTAGTGAAACTAAAATCGCCGAAAGTACTGCCGCTTCTTCTTATAGGAGAACACCATATGATCAACATGGACATGGAACTCACGTAGCAGGAATTATAAAAACAATTTTTCCAGAGGTAAAAATACTTGCAATCAAATATTACAATCCATATGCATCTGGAGTTGAAAACTTAAACTCTACAATTAGAGCGCTAAAATATGCTGTGGAAGAAGCGGATGTGGATATAATAAATTATTCAGGTGGTGGACCTGAACCATCAACGGAGGAGTTGCGATTATTAAAACAAGCAGAGAGAAAGGGAATATTGGTTGTGGCCGCTGCAGGAAATGAGCATTCTAATATTGATAAAAAAGAGAATGCCTATTATCCGGCCAGCTATGGTTTAAGTAACATTATAACAGTGACAGCTCATAATCAGAATGCCGAAATTCTTCCATCATCAAATTGGGGAAGAAAGTCGGTTGATATATCAGCTCCTGGACAAAATATTCGCTCTAGTTTACCTCATGAACGTGCAGGAATGATGACAGGTACAAGTCAGGCAACCGCTTTTGTTACAGGAGTGGCTGCTTTGATAAAATCACAATATGCAGATTTGGATGCAAAAACAATTAAAGAGGTGATTATAAATTCGGCCCAGAGAGTGGATAAAATGAAAGATAAGTGTGTGGCCGCTGGAATTCTTAGTGCAAATCGAGCGCTTGTTAGAGCACAACAAGGTAATAGCAAATCATATGCTATAAAATAATTATTGATGATTATCTTTAAGTTGAGAGAGAAGATCAGAAAAGAGTTCTAAGTGATTAAACAACTCCAAACATTTTTCTAAATTCTTTTTTACTTCATTTAAATATTCTGCAACAACCATGTTCATGCAACGTAGATCATATTTAACAATAATCTTTTTTACTTGAGAGATTGATTTGATTGTTAAAATCATTGATTCTTTAGGGAAGTGAATAAAGGGATTGATCTCTTTTTCATGTTTGTTTTTATCAGAGGAATTAATGTCTAAAAGATCATCTAGAAGCTGAAAGGAGATGCCTAGATTATACGCTAATCGAAAGAGATCTTTTGTTAATGTGTAGTCGTTATTTTTTGAGTCTTCTGATCCTTTTGAGTTTAATGGATCTAATGAGAGCAAAAAGCTAGATAGAATAGAGACCTCTATTAATCTAGCAGTTTTAAGCTCATGGATTTTTATTATATCTGAGAATGAAAATTTTTGTTCTTTGATGGAAAGATCTAATATTTGACCGAGAATTAAACCTTTGGCCCCTAAAGAGCTGCTTATTAATTTAAAAACTTTTTGGGAGTTGGGATGGTTAATTTTAGAGAGAAGAAGATAAGAGATATTTAAGAGGCCATCTCCAATTAAAAGCGCTTTCCATTCTCCCCATGCTTTGTGAGTGGAAAGTTTATTTCGTCTGTAATCATCATTATCAAGTGCTGGAAGATCATCGTGAACTAATGTGTAGGAGTGATGAATTTCGAGAGCAGAGGCCAACAAAGAATGATTGTTATCAGGTGATGATAATAATCGGTCTCGGTCTCGGTTTAGATCTAAACCGAGATCACTGTTTAGTAGATCGCAGTATATAGAGTAGACCAATAATGGTCTAAACAATTTACCAGTTGGGAAAATTGCATAGTGATAGATTTCATTTGTTGTGTGTGTGAGTGGAAGCGCGCGATGCAAATGAGTTTTTAAGTTTTGAGAAATAATATTTCTTGAAGATGTTAAGAATGTTAAGAAATGATCAGTACTTTTTGTAGAATTAGAATGTAAATTGTTTTGCATACCACATTTTATATAGGATTTGCTTAGAAAGGTCTAGTGAAAATTAGTTCGAGTCGTTGATCAGAAGGAATAGCATTTGAATTAGTACTACTATTTTTATCAAAACTTTTGGCCATAGATACTCGACCAAGGATTCCATCAGTTATCCTCTTATCAATTGATGCCTTGAGATTTTCTTTTTCAATGCTGTAATCTACATTTGTTCTTAAATCTAACAAACTCAATTCCTTTCCCATATATATTCGAATGTCTCTGTCACTTAGTACATTGAAGTGAATTCTCCAATCGATGAATGGATTATTTAGTAGTAAAGTGGTTTCGCCCCTATATAACTCTGCTTTCAACTTGATACTAAAGGAGTCGCCGAATGCTATTTGGCTTTCTGGTCGTAGTGCTTCTTGAGTCTTTCCAATCTTATAAATTGTTGAGCCCTTTTTTGCCTTCTTAGTTTGTTCAGCAATTCTTCTATCAAGATATTTTATAGCATATTTACTAACGTATCTTGTTTTTTCTCCTCTCTCTGGAAAGTAGTAACGACCAGTGGAAGTAAGTTTAAGTTTGCGGGCCTCATCTTCATTTTGTTCCCATTCATTAATGTTTTTGGCCATATCTTTTAAGATCCCATTGTTATCGGGAGCGAAGAGTGCTTGATACCAATTATCTTCATCTTGATCAGGATTAGATATTTTTTTGATGGATGTAATGGCCTCATTAACGTTTTGAATATTGGGATCGGTGTGGTTTTCATTTGAAACATTAACGTTAATGTTAACGTTATTATTATTGTGAGCTTTAGATGGTTTGCTTGAGCTTTTATTAATTATAGTATAATTTTTTTCGCTTGCTTTGTATTTATGAGAGAGCAATGCTTTGGTAGAGCGATTAATGTCGTTGTTCTTATTATTTATGGATTTATTTATGGATGAATTTTTGGATGTATTTTTGGATTCGGCATAGGTAGTGGCGTTTAAGAGTAAAAAAATACTGATGATAGTAGAAAAAATAGTAGAATAAATTTGCAGCTGACTAAATCTTATACAATTTTGATAAATAGTAAAAGGACTCTTGATGCTCATTTTATTTACTTCTTCCTATATAATATTTTATTAGTTCACTTCTTAATAAAAACGTCATCAAAATAGTGTGCAAGTCGAATGCCATCTGCTATAGTGCTTGCTACAAAATTTTTTCTATAGGAAACCAAGATAATACTGAAAGTGAATTATTTTATTTTAACAAGGAGATTATTTCATGTCTAATTTTTTAGCGGAATTGATTGGTACGATGATTATCATAATTTTTGGAGGAGGGGTTGTGGCCGGAGCATTACTAAATAAGAGTAAAGCTCAAAATGCAGGATGGATTGTAATAACATTTGGATGGGGTCTTGGAGTGGTAGTGGCGATCTATGCTGTAGGTAAAGTAAGTGGAGCGCACTTGAATCCTGCAGTGACTTTAGCATTAGCAACCATTGGTCAATTTCCTTGGAGTGAAGTTCCATTATATATCCTTGGACAAATGATAGGAGGTTTTGTTGGTGGTGCTTTAGTTTTCTTTCATTATCTTCCTCATTGGCGAAAAACCGAAGATCCCTCTCTCAAATTAGCAGTCTTTTCAACAGCACCAGCGATAGAAAAAAAGTGGGCCAACTTGATCAGTGAAATGATCGCAACTTTCATTTTAATTTTAGGTATTCTTGCAATAGGGGCCAATCAATTTGCTCAAGGTTTGAATCCTCTTATTGTTGGATTTTTGGTGATTGCAATTGGTTTATCTTTAGGAGGAACTACTGGTTACGCTATAAATCCTGCAAGAGATTTAGGGCCTCGAATAGCTCATTTCATACTTCCAATTCATGGTAAAGGAAGTTCTCAGTGGGGTTATGCTTGGGTTCCTGTGGTGGGACCAATCATTGGAGGAGTATATGGTGCACTCTTTTACAATGCTATTTTTTTAAATAAAGTAGAAACAATTTTTTATTTAATGTCATTGTTAATTTTATTAATTTTTGTGATAGCATATTTAAAGGAGAGTAAGAATGAATGCAAATGTAAATGCAAATAAAAAGTATATTTTATCAATTGATCAGGGAACAACTAGCTCACGTGCACTTTTATTTAACAAGCATGGTGATCTGGTTTGTATAGCACAAAAAGAGTTTACTCAACATTTTCCGAAGCCAGGATGGGTTGAGCACGATGCTCTGGAAATATTCTCCTCTGTAGAATATGTGATTGCAGAGCTCTTAAAGAAAGCGAATATTTCAGCAAATGAAATTGCAGCGATCGGGATTACCAATCAACGAGAGACCACGGTAGTTTGGGATAAGCACAGTGGAAATCCAATCTGTAATGCTATAGTTTGGCAATCAAGACAAACTAGCGACATCTGTGATGATTTAAAACAAAAGGGATTAAATAAGATATTCAGAGATAAAACTGGACTATTAATCGATGCTTATTTTTCAGGCACCAAGGTGAAGTGGATTTTAGATAATGTAAAAGATGCTAGAAAAAAAGCTGAGCAAGGTGATTTACTTTTCGGTACTATCGATACTTGGCTTGTGTGGAAGTTATCAGGGGGAAAAGCACACATTACTGATTATAGTAATGCCTCCAGAACATTAATGTACAATATTTATGATCTTAAATGGGATCAGGAGCTGTTAAAGATTTTGACAGTGCCAGAATCTATGCTACCCAAAGTGGCATCATCCTCTGAAGTTTATGCATACACAGATAAAAAATTTTTTAGCGGTCAAGAAATTGCCATTGCAGGAATAGCGGGAGATCAACAAGCAGCGCTTTTTGGTCAAGCATGCTTTGATGTAGGTATGGTTAAGAATACCTATGGAACTGGTTGCTTTATGTTGATGAATACTGGTGATAAAGCAGTCAGATCTAAAAATGGTTTGCTTACAACTATTGCCTGGGGTTTGGATGGAAAAGTAGAGTATGCATTGGAAGGAAGTATCTTTGTTGCAGGATCGGCAATTCAGTGGCTGCGAGATGGATTAAAAATTATTAGTCGTGCATCTGAGACAGAGGAGTTGGCCCAAAAAATTTCTTCCAGTGAAGGAGTTTACTTTGTGCCCGCATTCGTGGGACTTGGAACTCCATATTGGGATAGTGAGGCCAGAGGAGCAATCGTAGGGCTTACAAGAGGAATTTCCAGAGAGCATATTGCCAGAGCAGCACTTGAATCTATTTGTTATCAAACAAAAGATGTCTTGGATGCCATGGAAACAGATTCACATATTAAACTTAAAAAATTGCGAGTTGACGGTGGAGCGGTTGCCAATAATTTTTTAATGCAATTTCAGAGTGACACTTTAAGTGTAGTGGTTGAAAGGCCTGAGATAATTGAGACTACTGCTTTGGGTGTTGCTTATCTTGCGGGATTAGCAGTTAAATTTTGGGAGAGCAAAAATGAGATTGCTCAGAAGTGGAAAGTTAATACTGCTTTTAATCCGACAATAGAAAATGAGAGTGCAAAAAAATTATATCAAGGATGGCAAAAGGCTGTAGAATCTGTTCGAACTTTTAAGTAAAGAAATAGAGAAGTAGAGAATTTGACAATGACAAGGAGGTCATGTGGTCAGCAGTAAAAGCAACAGTAACAATAATTATGATGTGATTGTTATCGGCGGAGGAATTGTTGGTGCATCTATCATCAGAGAATTATCCCGCTATGATCTTAAAATTTGCTTGATAGAAAAAGAAGCAGAACTCTCCTTTGGAGTTTCCAAATCAAATAGTGGCATTGTTCATGCCGGTTTTCATTCTCCTCCTAATACATTAAAAGGACCGCTGTGTGCTCGAGGAAATTTTCTCTACGATCAATTACATTTAGAATTGGGTGTTCCCTTTAAGAGAGTTGGTGAATTAGTTATCATCAAACAATCAGAGGAGATTCCTGATCTGGAAAAATTTAAAAGATGGGGTGAAGAGTGTGGTGTTCCTGGAATGAAAATTTTAAATGAAAGTGAAGTTCATCAATATGAACCAAGTTTGTCTACTGATGTGATTGGCGCTCTTTATGCTCCTACTGCCGGAGTGGTTAATCCTTACGAATTTGTTTTTTTGTTAGCTCAGAATGCGAAGAAAAATGGAGCGGAAATTAAGACCAGCGAAGAAGTAATCTCTATTGGTGATAGAGTTGCTAAAACAACCGAAGTGATTACGACTAAAGATCGCTACAATACAAAATATATAATAAATGCTGCCGGCCTTTACGGTGATCGAATTGCCAATATGGTGGGAATATATAATTTTAAAATTATCCCTCGTAAGGGCGAAGAGTATTTATTAGATAAAAAATTAAAGGGATTAGTAAAGCAAGTGATTTTCCCTCTGCCCTCCAAGACTAGTAAGGGTACTTTAGTTATTCCTACTCTCGATGGTACCATTATGGTTGGGCCATCGGCCGAAGATATTGATGATAAAAATGATTTAACTACAACTGATGAAGTATGTTGGCAGATCTTTGATAAAGCAAAACAAATGATTCCCGCTATTCATCACAAGTATTTAATTTCAACATTTGCAGGCAATAGACCAGTACCAGTGAAGTTAATCAAAAATGCTAAAGGAAAATATGTTAAAGATCCAGATGGGGATGATGATTTTATTATTGCAAAGACTGATGATGTACCAGGATTTATCAATGTGGCGGGTATTCAATCACCAGGACTTACAGCTGCACCAGCAATTGCAGAAAAAGTTATTAGCATTTTGAAAGATGATGGAGTGGTTTTGAAAGCAAATAAGTATTTTGTATCAACTAATCCTAATCCTAAAAAAATTCGTGAAATGTCTGATGATGAATTAGATAAGTTAATAAAGAGCGAACCAGATTATGGAAAGATTGTTTGTAGATGTGAGATGGTCTCTGAAGGAGAAATTATGAATGCCATTGAGAATGGAGCGCAAACGCTTGATGGTGTGAAATTTAGAACTCGCGCAGGAATGGGACGTTGTCAGGGTGGTTTTTGTTCATTTAAAACCATGGAGCTTTTAGCGAAGGGGCTTGATATTTCTCCTCTGGAAATTACTAAAAGAGGAGAAGGAAGTAATATTTTAGTTGAGGATTTAAAAAAACAGAAGGAAAAAATATAAGGAAAAAGAATAATGGATGAACAATACTCATGTGTAATAATTGGGGCCGGCCCTGCAGGTTTGTCTGTAGCAATCGCAATTACTAAAAATTCTAAAAAAAAGGTTTTAGTTTTAGATCGGGAAAAACATCCAGGAGGAATTCTTAATCAATGTATTCACACTGGCTTTGGACTCACACAATACAAAGAGGAGTTAACTGGGCCAGAGTATGCATGGAGAGTTTACAGTGAAGCAAAAGAGCTGGGAATTGAAATTCGGCTCTCAACTTCAGTGATTAGAGTTAGTGAAGATAAGGTTATCACAACTATTTCTGCAGAGAAGGGAATTGAAAAAATAAAAGCACAAGCAATTGTTTTTTGTACTGGTTGTAGAGAGCGCGCACGCGGAGTAATTCATATTCCAGGTGATCGTCCTGCAGGAGTGTATACAGCAGGATTGGCGCAAAAATTTATCAACATCGATGGATATCTTCCAGGTAAGAGAGTGGTGATTTTGGGTTCTGGTGATATCGGACTTATTATGGCCAGAAGACTTACCTTTCAAGGAGCAAAGGTGTTGGCAGTTTTAGAGGCGAGTAGTTTTGTTGGAGGATTATCAAGAAATGTTGTTCAATGCTTAGATGATTTTGGAATTCCACTTTATCTCTCACACACTATAATTGATATTGTTGGAAAAAATAGAGTGGAAAAGGTGAAGATTGCGAGAGTTGATGAGAATATGCGAGCAATAAGAGGAACAGAGTTTGAAATTAATTGCGATACAGTTTTATTATCAATTGGCCTTATTCCTGAAAACGAATTGGCAGAGATGGCGCAAGTTAAATTAGATCCTGCAACTAATGGTGCAATTGTAGATGAAAATTATATGACAAATATTTCAGGTATTTTTTCTTGTGGAAATGCACTTCATGTTCACGATCTAGTAGATAAGCTGGCAGTGGAAGCGCAAACAGTGGGAAAAAAAGTTGCCGAGTATATTTCAGGAGGAGTTTTTGCAGAGTCGGATATTATAGTTACTCACGATGATTTTATTCGCTATCTGTTGCCAAAAAAGATTAGTGGAAAGAGCGATGTAAGATTTCATTTCAGAGTGAGAAGACCACTAAGTGATGTTGTATTAAAACTAAATAATTTTGAAAGAAAGTTTCCTTACTTGCAACCAAATGAGATGAGTTCAGTTTTAATTCCAGCAAAACATTTTGAAGATATAGAAGAAGGCATACAAAGAGAGATAAAGATATGGATAAGAGAGAATTAATTTGCATAATATGTCCAACCAGTTGTAAAATTCAAGTTACTTTTGATGATGAAGGTAATTTAAGTGAGGTCGAAGGATTTCGTTGTAAGCGCGGTGAAAATTACGTTAAGGAAGAAGTTGTTGATCCTAAGCGTACTCTTACAACAATTATTCGAGTGGTGGATGGAGAGATCACCATGTGCCCAGTGAAAACTAGTATTGCAATTCCTAAAGAGATTTTAGGAGATATGACCTTGAATGTTTCTAAATTATTTGCTCATGCTCCAATTAAAGTTGGAGATGTGATTGTGAAAAATATTATGGGAACAGGCGCAGACATTGTTGCTACAAGAGAAATCTGCAAAAAATAATTCTTATCTTCATTTTACTGTTTGATGTTTACTGTTTGATGTTTGCTCTCTGATATCTTACAGATGATCTATAATCTATTGACTAATTTGTATTTTAAACCTATAACATAAAGCATTCTCCAGTAGGAGAATTAATGTCAATTTTTGAGAGGATTTATGATACAAAAAAATGAAGAAAGAAACGTCCCTAAGTGGGCACAAGAGTTTGAAGTCGTTTATGAGGAGGATTTCTCTGCAGACGATGAATTAACGAATGCGAGTGCGAGAAGTAGTAGTGGGGAGTTTCACAGTTTAATCGAGACTTCTATGTCTAGAAGTTTTGTGGAAGGAGAGGTTTTTAAAGGTAAAGTGGTGAATGTGTCTGATGAATACGTGACTGTAGACATCGGATATAAACAAGAGGGATTGGTTCCATCAAAAGAGTTTAGAAATTTCGATGGCAGTTTGAAAGTAAGGGCCGGAGATGAGATCGATGTTTATCTTGAGAGATTAGAATCATCGATGGGAAATTTAGTTTTATCTAAAGATAAAGCGGAAATTTTAAAAGCATGGGATAAAATTTCTAATGCATGTGAAAATGGTGAACCAGTTGAAGGAACGGTAATACAAAAAGTTAAGGGCGGTCTCTCTGTTGATATTGGAGTGAAAGCATTCTTACCTGGATCACAAATAGATATCAGGCCAACTCGTAATCTTGATAAATATATTGGCAAGGTTATGAAGTTCAAAGTTATAAAATTCAATAAAAAACGTGGCAACATTGTTCTTTCTCGAAGAACTATCCTTCAAGAAGAGAGAGGACGTTTACGTGATGAAACTCTATCAGCAATTCAAGAGGGTATGATCGTTAAAGGTATCGTAAAAAATATTACAGATTATGGTGCCTTCATTGATTTAGGTGGAGTTGATGGATTGTTACACATTACAGATATGTCATGGGGTAGAGTAAAACATCCAGGACACATTTTAAATGTTGGTGATGAAATTGAAGTTAAGATTTTAAAATATGATCAAGATAAAGAGAGAGTCTCTCTTGGTCTTAAACAAGTTCAACCAAATCCATGGGAATCTGCAAGTGTTAGATTTGCTCCTGGTACAAAAGTTAAAGGATCAGTTGTTTCAATTAAAGATTATGGTGTTTTCGTTGAACTCGAAGGTGGCATTGAAGGTTTAATTCATATCTCTGAGATGAGTTGGACACAAAAGATAAAGCACCCATCAAAGTTAGTTAATATTGGTGATGAAGTTGAAGCACAAGTTTTAGAAGTTGATGTTGAAAATAAACGTATCTCTCTTGGTATTAAACAATTAATGCCAAATCCATGGGACGCTTTAGTTAAGAAATATGAGTTTGGTACAAGAGTTAATGGAACAGTTAAATCGATTGTTGATTTTGGAATTTTCGTTGATCTTGGAGAAGATATTGATGCTCTAATTCACATTTCAGATATCTCTTGGGTTAAAAAGAATCTAAACTTGAATGAAGAATTTAAAATTGGCGATAGAATTGAAGCAAAAGTTCTAACTGTAGATAGAGATAATCAAAAATTCTGTTTAGGCATAAAGCAATTAGAAGAGGATCCATGGAAGCGAATTGAAGAGCGTTTCCCTGTAGGAACTCTTGTTCAAGCAGAAGTTGTTCGAGTTACAGAATTTGGTGCTTTTGTTGAATTAGAAACTGGTATCGAGGGACTTATTCATATCTCCGAACTTTCAGATGAGAGAGTTGAACGTCCATCAGATATCTTAAAACGTGGTGATCGTCCAATGGCGATGATTATTTCCGTTGATAAAGATTCTAAAAAAATAGCATTATCTCTTAAAGCTGTAGAAAAAGCTGAGAGTGATAAGGCAATGAAGGGTTTTAAACAAGATGATGTAAGAGGTGCAACTTTGGCAGATAAATTTAAAAATATTGATATCTCATCTGGTGGAGGAAGTGGTAGCAATAACGAATAATCATTAATCATATAAGACATCGAGATTTAATATTTTTTAAGTCTTAAGATTTTTAAAACCCTACAAAAATAATATGGACTTGATGTAGTCAGTTATTTGAAGTAGGGTTTTTTTTTATGATCTTATTTATATTTGTATTATAGGAAAATACCTATGAAAATTAATTCTATTTCTAATTCAATTTATAATTCAAATGCTTCTGCTTCTGGTTCTGGTTCTGGTTCTAATGATAATACTGAAAGAGATTTGGCGGTTGTTAATGATATAAAAACAGAACTACCAAAGAAGTATAAAGTTTTGTTACATAATGATGATTATACAACAATGGAGTTTGTTGTTTTAGTTTTACAAAAGATTTTTCATAAATCGTTACAAGAAGCTCAAGAGATAATGTTGAAAGTTCACCGTCAGGGTGCTGGAGTTTGTGGTGTCTATGGATATGAAGTAGCAGAGACTAAAGTTGTTCAGGTAAAACGTTATGCTCGTGAGCACGGACATCCATTAAAATGTACTTTAGAGCCAGAGTAGAAATAAAAATATTAGAATTTAAAAAAAGGATATGAGTTTATGTTAGGTCAAAAGTTAGAATATGTTTTTAATGTTGCCATCAAAGTGGCAAATGAAAAAAAGCATGAGTTTATAACTTTAGAAAATATTTTATTGGCCATGCTTCAGTACGATTCGGAAGTAATAGATGTTTTAAGAAAGTGTGGTGCAAATATAGATGAATTGAGAGACGGACTTCAACAATACATAACTGATGATTCCAACTTTAGTATTTTATCGGATGAAGAAATCAAAACTCTATATGATTTGCAATTCGAAACAGAGGAATTAAAGAAGATAGCAAAGCTAAACGGAATAATGTATCGGCCGGAATTATCTTTGGCCTTACAAAGAGTGATTCAAAGAGCAGCGATGCATATTCAAGCAGCAGAAAAGGATCGTATTCAAGGTATAAATGTATTGATCGCAATCTATGCTGAAAGGGAGAGCTACGCTGTTTATCTCTTAGAAAAACAAAATATCTCCAGACTTTCTATCGTTGAACTTGTGGCCCACTCTTTGGACAAACCAATTACTAGTTTTGATTATGGTTTTGAAAATGAATCTTCAGCAGAAGGAGAGAGAGGGGCGAGAGGAGAAAGGGGAGATAGGGGAGAAAGAGATAGAAGGTCATCTAAATCAGAGATGGGATCTGGATCAGCATCATCTGGCAGTAGTAGTAGCAAATCTGCTGATGGATCAACTAAAACTAAAACTGATTGTGTTCAAGTTTTAAATGAGTTTGCGATAAATTTAAATCAACTTGCAAGACAGGAAAAGTTAGAACCATTAGTAGGAAGAAAAGAGGAGATTGCAAGAATAATTCAAATTCTTTGTAGAAAGAATAAAAATAATCCATTGTTAGTGGGTGATTCTGGAGTTGGTAAGACTGCTTTGGCCCATGGATTGGTGCTGGCGATAGAAAATGGTGAAGTGCCGGAGTTATTACGAACAACAAAAGTTTATGCTCTTGATTTAGGATCAGTGATAGCAGGAACTAAATTCAGAGGAGATTTTGAGGAAAGATTAAAGTTAGTACTAAAGGGTTTAGTGGAGGAAAATAAATCTGGAGGTAGTATTTTATTTATTGATGAAATTCATACAATCATGGGTGCTGGTGCAACGACTGGTGGAAGTATGGATGTATCCAATTTATTAAAACCAGTATTAGCGAGTGGAGATGTTAAGTGCATGGGTAGCACTACATATGATGAATTTAGAAAATTCATGGAAAAAGATCAAGCATTGATAAGAAGATTTCAAAAAGTTGACATCAGAGAGCCGAGTGTTGCTGATACCATTAAGATAATCGAAGGAATCAAAGATCGTTTCGAAAAACATCACAAGGTTTATTATTCAAAACCAATAATTGAGTTAGCAGTAAATTTGGCCTCGAAACATATTTCTGACAAAAAATTACCAGATAAGGCGATTGATGTCATCGATGAATCTGGTTCATATGTTCAAATTAAAAGAGGAGTGAGTAAAGAAAAAGATGTTGTTAATGACGGTGGTAAATCAAAGAGAAAAAGATCTAATGTAACAGTAAATGATATTGAAGAAATTGTTGCTTCTTTGGCCAGAATTCCAAAAAAATCACTTTCAAGTAATGAAAAAGAGAAATTGAAAAATCTAGAAGATATGTTAAAGCATGTTATTTTTGGTCAAGATGTAGCGATAGATAAGGTTGTAAATGCAATTCAACTTTCAAGATCAGGTCTTACTTCAGTTGGAAAACCCGTGGCCTCATTTTTATTTGCAGGCCCGACAGGAGTAGGGAAAACTGAATTAGCAAAGCAATTATCACTTGTATTATCTGTGCACTTTGAGCGTTTTGATATGTCAGAATTTATGGAGAAGCATTCTGTTTCTAAATTAATTGGAGCTCCTCCTGGTTATGTTGGATTTGACCAAGGAGGTAAACTAACAGATGCTATCAACAAACATCCATACTGTGTGCTTTTATTAGATGAGATTGAAAAGGCTCATCAAGATGTTTTTAATATTTTATTACAAGTAATGGATCATGGAACGCTTGCTGATTCCACTGGAAAATCTATTGATTTTAGGAATGTGATTATAATAATGACAACAAATATTGGTTCTCAAGAGATGGAGGCGGGTTCAATTGGATTTGGTTTAAGTAAAAATCAAAGTTCGGAGTTACGATCATCAAAACTTTTAAATTCTTTTGATACTAATACTGATCCTGATACTAATACTGATACTAATACTAATATTGATATTGATGTTGAACAAATCGAACACATTGAACATAAAAGAGATAAGGCCCTAAAAAATTTCTTTACCCCAGAATTTAGAAACAGATTGGATGCAATTGTTCATTTTAATAGATTATCAACAAAGAATATCGAAAATATCGTCGATAAATTTCTAAATGAGCTTAAATTTCAATTAAAAGATAAAAAAGTAGAGTTGGAATTAACTAAAGAAGCGAAGTTGTGGTTAGTAAAAAATGGTTATGATACTAGATTAGGAGCTCGACCAATTGGAAGATTGATTGATGAAAAAATAAAAAAGGTCTTATCAAAAGAGATTTTGTTTGGAAAATTACAACATGGTGGAAGTGTTTCGATCATTTTGAAAGAAAATAATCTTGATTTCGACTATAAATAATTTTTTTTAAAAAAAATTTTTTGTATTTTTTATTTTTTCTAGTTTTTTTTAAATAAAAAATTTTTTTTATTCATTTTTTGATTGCATTGAAACAAAAAAATGTTTATTCTAAAACAAATTTCAATAATTATTTTTTTTTGGAGGTTATGTAATGTTAAAGAAAGCAACAAAAAAAGTAACAAAGAAAGCAACTAAGAAAGTAGTAGCTAAAAAAGCAACAAAAAAAGTAGCTAAAAAAGCAACTAAGAAAGTAGCAAAGAAAGCAACTAAGAAAACTGCAAAGAAATGTTGTAAGATGTAATTTAATTTTACGTTAAAGTAAAAATTGAAAATAAAAAGGTCATTGAGAGTAAGTCTCAATGACCTTTTTTTCTTTTTAACCCCGATTTTTTATCTAATTAGATCTATTTTTATCTATATTTTATCAGGTTTTTAGAAAATTTTGATTGATTGATTGATTGATTGATTGATTGATTGATGGATGGATAGATTGTGGATCTATATTTTCCAAGAGGTGTAAATTTGTGACAAGCGAGGAATGATGAGTTTACAGTAGCGATTGAAGAGTTCATCTCTGCTGGAAGATTTTTCCGCGTGCATGGCCAGAACTCTTAAGATTTCAAGATATGAAAGAGCTTGGCAGATAGTCTCTGCATGGGTCATCAGTTGTTCTATCTTTTTTTCATCAGACCAAGATTTAATTTTAAATAGTTTGTTTAAACTAGTAGGTCTTAGTGTACGAAGAAGTAATTTGGCCAAATTGGATTTAAATTTAAGATCAAGATGAAAGTATCTCTTTTTGATTGAATTTTTTTCCTTTAATTTTTTTATCTGATCACTTCCAATCATTTTGAAAAAATAAAAGGATGGATTTTTAATTATATTTTTAATTAAATCTTTCAAGGCCATGAGTGCTTGAATTTGAGAAGTACCTTCGTATAAAAGAGGAGCAAAACTATCTCGATGAATTCGTTCAATAGGATAATCTTTCATCAATCCATATCCACCTAAACCTTGTAAAGCTTTTGTAGAGATAGTGGTGAATGCTTCTGTACCATAATATTTAACAAGAGGTGTCCTTTTTCTAATGATAGCGGAAGCATTTTTTAATGATTTTTCTTCCTCTTCAGATAATTTTTCACCAGATCTCTTTTTCATATCTAGCTTTTGAAAGACGTCATATCTCCAGATGGTATCAACGAGAAATGCCCGATAGGCCATGCACTCAGTTTCTAATTCCTCATAATTTTTTTTATAAAGAGGTAATTCAATTATTGGTTTAGAAAATTGAACTCTATTGGTTGCATATTCTTTCATACAGTGAACAGATGCTTCCATTCCTCCTAATGCTTGAATCCCAACACCCAAACGGGCCTCGTTCATCAAATAAAACATTATTGAGAGTCCCTTATTTTCTGCTCCAACCAAGTGAGCGATAGAGTTTTCATAAACTACTTCGCAAGTAAAAGAACCATGCAATCCAATTTTATCTTCGTTTTTTGTTACCTGATAATTTAAAATAGTATTTCCATCATTATCAGTTAAAAATTGCTCTACAAAAAATAGAGAGATTCCTTCCAATCCTTCAGGAGCATCTGTTAATCTTGCAAGCACAAATCCAAGTCCACCACCAGCATTAGTGATAAAACATTTGCTACCATTTAAGAGATAAAGATTATCATTTGCATCTTTTTTTCTTCTTGTGGCGGTAGTTTTAATACTACCAATATCTGAACCAGCATCGGGTTCCGTTAAACACATCGATCCGCTGATTTCACCAGCAACAATCATAGGCAAATATTTTTCTTTAATCTCTTCACTACAAAATCTTTCAATCATATCAGTTATGCTCAAAAAGAATCCAATTTGAGCAGAGGATGCCAAACATGCTCTTGAAATAAGTGAGTGAGCTACAGTTACAATGGTTGCAGGAAGACCAAGACCACCATACTTCTCACTACAGTGCATACCAAAAATACCCAACTCTCTTGCTTCAGAATATAATTTATTTAACAACTCTCCGTTAATTGTTTTTCCATTTTCAACTCTACCAGCACCTTGAATATCTAAATCTGATGCTCTCTTTTCTAAACTATTTCCGGCCCAATCAGCAATAGTTGAAATCATCTCTTCATAAAATTGAATCAATTCTTCTTTGTTGTTAAGTCCATCTTTGGTGGGAAACTCCTTAAAATATAAAGGAATTATTTGTTCCCAGTTAATAGCATTTCTAAAAAGGTATTTCCATTCACTGGAATCATTGTAGTAGTTCATGTTTACTCTCTAATTTATTTAAGTATATTTTTAATCTCTTCTCCTAACTGAGAGATAGAGAATGGTCGTTTAATGAAATGTTTGAATTGTAATTGCAATTTCAATTGTAATTGCAATCTACTAAGATCTTCCGCACTTCCCATTCCAACAATTGGAATATTGGATGTCTTGGGATTTAATTTTAATTGCTCGATAAAATCTTGTCCGTTATCATTTTGGTTGTCGTTAATAAAAGTTGTTAAATCGATTAAGAGAAGATCTGGAAGTATATCTTCTATAAAGTTAAATGATTCTTTTGTACTTTGTAATGAGAATGTACTTATGCCTTCACATTTTAGTGTCATCTCAATTAATGAGCATCGAAATTTTTCTTGGTCGATTAAAAAAACCTTTTTCATTAAAGAGGATGATAATTGATTATTTGTTAAAATCCAAGAGGTTTAGATTATGGGAAGCTTAAACTTTAATAAAATCTAATAAAGTCTCATAAAATCTCGTAAAGTCTATCCAACTTCATCTAGTTCTTCATCGTAATCATGTTCGTGATTGCCACGTCCTTTCTTTTTATTTTTTATTAGATTTTCGTCTTGGTTGATGTTGTGTTTGCTGTGAATTTTGTTTTTCCATTTCTCTTTTTTTCTTTGCAGTTGCTTTTCCATTTTGGATACTGCCAAATCAAGAGTTTTGTAGAGATTATCACTATCAGCGGATGCGTTGTATTGAAATGAAGGTCCTGATAGTTTTATGTCAGCATAGTGTTGCCCCTCTTGAGTGGAGCAGACCCAATGAACATCTGTATTGCCATCTAGATATTTTTCTAGCTTGTGCGTTTTCTCCTTAATTTTTTCATCCAATGCGGGTGTATGCTCGAGATTCTTAAAAGAAATTGAAACTTTCATAATTCGTTTACTCCTCATAATGTTAAAAATTTAGAGAAATTTTTGATGGTTCTTTTTAATTTAAAAACCATCACATCTTAATTTATTGATTACCTCCTTTTCGTGGGCGATTTATTAAAGTTACTATTACTATTACTATTACTATTACTTCCCTTTTTACTATCCTTCTTTTTTCTATCAGCAGAAGCTGGTATAGACATCATCTCCCTATATTTAGCAATAGTTCTTCTGGCCACATTAATATCTTCTTTTGCTAAAATCTCAACAATCTTTTGATCTGAAAGTGGTTTTGCTGAATCCTCCATATTAATTAATTGTTTAATTTTTAATTTCAATGTTTCAGCAGCAACATCAGTGCCACCATCTTTACCACCAATTCCAGTGTTAAAAAAGAATTTTAATTCAAAAATTCCAAGTGGAGTATGCATATATTTATTGACTGTCACTCTGGAGACTGTTGACTCGTGCATGCCAATGTCATTTGCAATATCTTTCAAGATCATTGGTTTGAGATGGGTAATTCCTTTTTTAAAAAAGTCTGGTTGCAACTTTACGATTGCTTCCGCAACTTTCAAAATTGTTTTTTGACGATTCTGAATTGATTTAATCAACCAAACAGCAGATTTCAATTTATCCTGCAGATAATCTTTTGTGCTTTGATCACGTAAACTTTTTGATTGTTCAATTATCGATTGATAGTAGTTTGAAACTTTAAGTCGAGGAACTCCTTCGTCATTTGCAGAGACAACTAACTGACTTCCTACATGATAGACATATACATCAGGAACAACATATCTGGTGTCCTCTGAAGAGATGCTTTTTCCTGGTCTGGGATTTAGCTCTTTGATAATTTCAAATGCCATAAGCACAGAGTTTTCAGAAATTTTTTCTTTTTTTGAAATGGAGTTGTAGTTGTTATCTTGTAATTCTTGAAAGTAATTTAGTAAAATTTTTTCAACTAATGGTTGTCTCGGAACAATGGATTTTGCTTGTATTAACAAACTCTCTTGAAGATCTTTTGCTCCACAACCGATAGGATCTAAAGTTTGAACTTTTTCTAAAACTTTAAGAACACTCTTAGTATCAAATGGTCCCTTCTCTGTAATCTCCTCTATAGAAGAGTCCAAAAATCCACTATCATTTAAATTATGAATGATAGTCTCTCCAATTTTAAATTCTTCTTCGGTAAGTTCACTCATTTGTAATTGCCACAACAAATGTTCTGCCAATGAGAATCCTTTGGAGAGAATGTTTTCGTAGTTAGGCATATCGTCAGCATCATTATTATTGTTGTTGCTGCTGTTATTTGTAGTGGTGCTGGAATTTTTTAAATATTGTTGTTCGTTTTGATTTTCTTCAATGTAATTGTTCCAATCGCCTTGATCTTCTTTGTTTGAACTTAATGTTTCTGATCCATTAAAATCCTCTGAAGAGACCTCTTGATTTTGCATCTCTAAGTTTTTAATTTTTTGATCAACCTCTTTTAAGGAACGATCTTGAAGTGTTCCCGTTCCTATTTCACCCTCTGCTTCCTCTAGAAGTGGATTTTCTGTTAGTTCTTTGCTTATGATCTGGGTCATCTCTAGATGTGGAACTGTCAACATCTCAATGGCCTGCCTAAGTTGCGGGGTAATCAAAAGATTCTGAGTCTGTTTTAGATCATGGGTGATTTTCATTTCCACTTACTCTCAATATTCACTATATCTTCCTTATATATATTATAATTTATATTTTATATTTTATATTTTATATTTTAAACTCTTCTCCTAAATAAAACTTTCTTGCACTCTCACTTTCTATTATCTCTTGGGGAGTTCCGCTGACCAATAATTTTCCTTCATTCATGATATAGGCACGATCTACAATTCCTAATGTCTCGCGAACATTATGGTCAGTAATTAGTACACCAATGTTTTTATTCTTTAAACTCTTTATAATATTTTGAATATCAGTTACGGCCAGTGGATCTATTCCTGCGAATGGTTCATCAAGCAAAATAAATTTAGGAGAAAGTGATAGTGTTCGTGCAATTTCTACTCTTCTTCTCTCACCACCAGAGAGTTCACTACCTCTAGATTTTCTTATGTGAGTGATACCAAAATCGCTTAATAGATTATTTAAAATATTAGTTCTTTGTACTCGAGAGAGTGAGGAGCATTCAAGTGCGGCCAAAATATTTAATTCGACTGATAGATCTCTAAAAATTGATGGTTCTTGAGGTAGGTAACCAATTCCTTTTAATGCACGTTCGTGAATTGGTCTGTAGGTAATATCTTCGCAAAAAAGTTCGATGTTTCCAGCATCTGCTCTGATCAAACCCACCATCATATAAAATGAAGTTGTTTTTCCTGCGCCGTTGGGACCAAGTAATCCGACGATTTCACCTTGATGTACATTTAAGTTAACATCATTAACAACCATTCGTTTGCCAAAAGATTTTTTGAGTCCTTTAGCAGTAAACGATATTACTTCATTATAATTATAGGAATCATTTTCGTTTAGGTTTTTTACTGACATAAATTTATTTATCACCTACATCTACTTAACTCACCCTACTTACTTATGATGAAGCTGGAAGTGGAATCGTCAACCTCAACAATTTCAGTATTCTCGTAAAAAGTTATTTTATTTCCTTTAACAACATCTTGTTCATGAATAACCTTTGGATATCCAGTAAGAACTATCTTAGCTTCCTTTGCAAATCCTTCTAATTTTTCAGAGAAGGATCTTCGATCATTAGGCTTCTTTGGACCATTAGGATACTTTGGATCAATTGGTATCTTACCTGGTAGATGTTGTATTAGTTTAACGTCGTCATAAAGTGCGTAATACTTGAGTTTTTTGTTATAGTTTTCTAAAAATATTTCGCCTCTCATTGCAAATGCTTCAGCATTATCTCGTTTAATATAAACATTGTTAATTAACTCAATATAAGAGTTGTTTAATTGAAGTTTCATTTTATCAGTTTTAAAGTTTATTCCTGGTTCGTAGGGTTTTTTTCTAATAATTTTTCCAACCACATTTCCTAAATACTCTCCCTCTTTTTTATTGGGCCAGGCAATAGCTTTAATTGAGTCAATATAAACTTGATCTCCAGATTTTTCAGCAACAGAATAAGATTTAATATTACCAATAAATTCTGCCAAGTCTTTACTTTGAATGTAGGTGAGTTGTTCAGATTTGATTTCTGAGAGCTTATCCCATACAATTACACTTCCAACGAGTGTCAAATTTTTGTCATTTAAATCGAGCTTACCTGAGAGTGCTTTATAGTTGACCGGTTTTGAATCATTACTATAGGTATTTCCAAATGGAGATTTAAGATTTAAGAAATTTTTGGTGTGATCCATAACCATTGAAGAGGCATTTAGATATACGTAGGGTTTGTCATTTTTTTGTGAATAGTAATCAACTTTGATAAATTCACTAGTGATAGCGAGATCATCCGCCAATTTCTCAAATTTAGAAGAATCACTTTGCTCTTCACTGCTTTTGAATGAAGCGTAGATTACGATTGATAGAATCGTATAAAAACTGAGCAAAACAAATGTTGAGCGTGAGAAAAAAGTAAACATTTTTTTTCGACCAAATTTATTTATATTTCTAGATATCTAGATAAAAAGAGCATCAAATTAAGAGTACTCTTTTCGTTCTTTTCGTATCTTCCCCATTATGTTAGCTTGTTCAGAATAAGATTGGTAATGGTATTTTACAGATTGTTTTACAGATTATTTTTTATAGACGGAATAATATGCTGCTGGCCAAAGGAATGTTGCAAGAAATAATTGACTCTAAAGTTAAATTAACTCCAATGATCTCACAATATATTGAGATCAAAAAAAAACATCCAGATATTCTGCTCTTTTTTCGCATGGGAGATTTTTACGAACTCTTTTTTGATGATGCCAAAGAAGCGAGTAGAATTTTAAATATTACACTTACTCACAGAGGGAAAATAGGCACAGTAGATATCCCTATGGCCGGTATTCCCTTTCATGCTGCTAACAATTACGTAGAAAAAGTTATTGCTTTAGGAAAGAAGGTAGCAATCTGTGAACAAGTAGAGGATCCTAAACTTGCTAAAGGAATTGTTAGAAGAGAGGTTACTCAAATAGTAAGTCCGGGTATGCCCTTTGATTTAGAGAAGGGAGATGCAAAAGAGCATCGTTATATGGCCGCGATCTACTCTTACGTTTTTGGAATTGCAGATGGTGTGGCCAGTGATATAACTGTTTTTTACTTAGTATTACTGGATTTTACCACTGGAGATTTTGTTGGTTACAAGTTGCTGTCTCAAGAACAGGTGATTGATAAATTAAACTTGTATTCACCAAAAGAGTTAGTGTTATTCCCGCGGCAGTGGGATGGATTTAAGCAATTAAATAATTTCATAAAAGAGGGAGCATTTTTAAAAAGCTATTTAGATAAAGCATACTTTTCGATTGAAAATAGTAAAGTGTATGTGGAAAAATTAATTCCCAGTTACTCTCGTGATAGAATCATTAGTATGGATTCTCATGTGTTGTCGCCGATTTCTGCTCTGGCATTTTATGTTTCTACGAATCAAAATATTGAAGAATATGTTCACATAAGACCCTTTCGAATGGAAGCGCAAGAGGGAAAGATGCGAGTGTCGATGTCCACACTCTGTGGACTAGAAATTTTCCCTAAAGGTAGAGACAGAGATAGGGATAAAAAAGATTTTAGTCAATCGTTTGCCCAATCGCTGTTAGGTTTTATGGATAGAACGATGACTGCAATGGGTGCTAGGGAAATAAAGAATTTTTTTCTAGCACCAAGTTCATCGCTTTCAGAGATTTTGGAGAGGCAAAGATTAATTGCTCACTTGTTAGAGCAGGAGAGAGGAATCAAAAAAATCAGAGAGGAATTGAGTTTGGTTAGAGACTTGGAACGAATTTTGGCCAAGATCTCTTCTAAAAAAGTTACCTCTCAAGATTTACTAAATTTGGCGAATGCTATTTTGATTTATAAAAAATTCTTAGTTGATACAGATATCAAAGTTCTTTTAGATAAAATGATGAATAGTGATGCCGGTACTGAAGCAGAAGCATCGGATTCATTTTTTGATGGCCAATTAAGCTTAAATCTTGAAGGTTATCGAGTACTATCACTCTTAGTAGATGACGATTTTGATCAATTAAAAACGGTGGCCACTAAAATTATTTCTTCAATAAATGATGAAATTGGTGCGACTTTAGAGAAGGGCAATCTGATAAAGAGAGGTGCCAGCGAAGAGAGAGATCGTCTCTTTGATTTAAGCAATCACACAGAGGAAGCGCTACTTAGGATGGAGGTAGAGTATCGAAAAAAATCTCAGATCTCTAATCTAAAAGTAAAATATAATAATATCTTTGGTTATTTTATTGAAGTATCGAAATCGCATCTCTCAAAAGTACCAGCTAACTTTGAACGTCGACAAACTTTAGTTAATGCTGAAAGATTTGTAACCAAAGAGTTATTGGATTTTGAAAAAGAGATTTTTAGTGCGCGTGAGAAGTTGGAAAAAATTGAACGTGAGATATTTAATAATGTAGTTTGTGATGTCTCGACGGTTGCCGCCGCTATCAGAATGCTTGCTCGCTTTTTTGCAACATTAGATGTTTTGCAAAGTTTAGCGTGGGTAAGTTTGCAAGAGAACTTTAAGCGACCAAAAATTATTACCGATAAAGATAAAAAAATTTTAAACGTTAAGGGTGGATGGCATCCACTAATTAAGTCAGTACTAAAAGAGCGTTTTGTCTCTCATGATCTCTATTTGGATGAGCACTGTTACTTTGGATTAATCACAGGACCTAATATGGCCGGAAAAACTACTGTCATGAGAGAGATGGCAATTATTCAATTCTTAACTCAAATTGGAAGTTTTGTTCCCGCCAGTTTTGCAGAGGTATCTATTTGTGATTATCTCTTTAGTAGAGTTGGTGCTTCGGATGATATAATGAAGGGACACTCAACATTTATGGTGGAGATGTCAGAGACAGCAGAGATTTTAAGACATGCTAGTGCAAAATCGTTTATTGTAATTGATGAAGTTGGAAGAGGAACTTCAACTTATGATGGATTAAGTATTGCTTGGGCACTGGTGGAGCATCTAGTGTTAAAAGTAAAAGCATTAACACTATTTTCTACCCACTATCATGAATTGGTTGCAGTGGTGGACGGATTAAAGTGTTCCAAAAATCTTTCGGTGGAAACTGCTATTCAAGGGGGAAATGTTAAATTTTTATATCGACTTTTAGAGAGAGGTGCAGAACAAAGTTACGGTATATATGTGGCGAAATTGGCAGGATTACCACGCTCATTACTCTTTAAAGCAGAGGAGATTTTAAAACACTTAGAGGGAAATAAAAAAGAAAGCACGAAAGAAAATCAAAAGAATCATCAGCATAATAAAGATTTACTTAATGATTCGGAAAATATAATAAATCAGAAAACAAGTCTCTCTTCTGATGAAAAGCAAAGACCAACACTTTTTGAAATTAATGATCAAGAGGTGCACGATCACAATGCGCGAAGTTTTGAGTCAAAGATGTTTAGAGAACTTAAAAATGATCTAGAGAGAGTGAACATTATGAACATGACGCCTATTGAAGCAATGGATAGACTTTTTAAATTACAACAAAAGGTTTTGTTACAGTAAAGTTTTGTTACAGTAATGTTATAGTATTTATTTTTAAAATATATAATATATTTGGAGAAATTAGAGATGACCAACCCACAAAGCAATCCACTACTAGAAAAAAATTTTAAAACCCCATTTGAAAGTATTCCTTTCGACAAAATAAAGTCTGATCATTTTTTGCCGGCACTGGAGGAGTTAATTTCAGAAGCAAAGAGAGAGATTAGTAAAATAAAAAATATCTCAAATTCAGAAGTAAGTTTTGAAAATACAATCGAAGCATTAGATATTACATCTAGAAGAATATCTCAAATATCCAATGTCTTTTTTGCTCTCTACTCTGCGGAATCAAATGATGAAATTAGGGAAGTGGCCAAGAAATTTTCTCCAATGCTTACTGAATATCAAAATGATATCTCTTTAGATGAGGAGTTGTTTAATAAAATACGTTTAGTAAAAGATAGTTATGATGGAAAAAGAGAAAAATTATCAAAAGAGGGTTCTCGTTTGCTCTCTGAAATATATGATGATTTTGTAAGAAATGGTGCACTTTTAAATGCAGAAAAGAAGAAAAAATTAAGAGAGATTGATCAGAAACTATCCAAACTCTCTCTGAATTTTGGTGAAAATGTTTTAAAGGTTACCAATGAATTTATGTTGGTAATTGAGGATAAGGATGAAGTTAAAGGGTTGCCTCAGCGAGCACTAGATACAGCAGCGGAAGTAGCGAAAGCAAAGGGACATCCTGGAAAATATGTGTTTACACTAGATGCTCCTTGCTACACATCTTTTATGAAGTATGTGGAAAACAGAGCACTAAGAGAGAAGCTTTATAGAGTGTATACTTCTCGTGCTTATAGTGATGGAAAGTATGATAACAAAGGAATCATTCTAGAGACTGTAAAATTACGTCATGAAAGGGCCAATGTTTTAGGATACGAGACCCATGCTGATTTTGTTTTAACCAGGAGAATGGCCAAAAATAAAGAGAGTGTTTTACAATTTTTAAATGATCTTTTAAACAAGGCCAAACCAGTTGGACAAAAGGAGATGGAGGAATTAAGAGAATTTAAAAATAGTATTCATGGAGTTGGTGAGCAACTTACTCCTTGGGATTATGCTTTTTACGCTGAAAAGTTAAAGAAGGATAAATTTGATATTGATGATGAAATTTTAAGACCATATTTTCGTCTAGAAAATGTGGTAGAGGGATTTTTTAATCTTGTCTATAAATTATATGATTTGAAATTTAAGGAATTAATTGATGTTCCTAAATATCATCCAGATGTAAAAGTATATGAGGTTTATGATGAGGGAAAGAAAAAGCATATTGGTTTGTTTTATGCAGATTTTTTTCCAAGAGAAGGAAAGCGCAATGGTGCTTGGATGACTTCAATCAAGGATCAATTTATTGAGTCCAATCAAGATGGTGATCAAAGTCAAAGTAATCAATCAGACCACAGACCACATGTTAGTATTGTTTGTAATTTCACCAGACCAACGGCAACTGCTCCATCACTTTTATCGCTTAATGAAGTGCTGACATTCTATCATGAATTTGGCCATGCTCTTCACGGTCTTTTATCAGAGTGTAAGTACAGTCATTTTTCAGGAACAAATGTTTATTGGGATTTTGTGGAACTTCCTTCACAGATAATGGAAAATTGGGTTTATGAGAGAGAAAATTTAGATTCATTTGCGAGACATTTTGAAACAGGTGAACGGATTCCAATAGAAGTAGTTGATAAAATAAAGGAGAGTTCTAAATTTCACGAGGGATATGCAACACTAAGGCAACTATCCTTTGGATTTTTAGATATAAACTGGCATGCAGTTGATCCTCGAAATATTTGCGATATTATTAATTATGAATTAAAGGCCGTGAAAGATACTCAATTATTACCCTATATTGAAGGAACCTGTATTAGTGCCGCCTTTTCCCACATCTTTGCGGGAGGATACTCTGCGGGTTATTATAGTTATAAGTGGGCCGAAGTTTTGGATGCCGATGCCTTTGAATATTTTAAGGAGAAAGGAATCTTTGATAAAGAGGTGGCCAAAAAGTTTCGCCAAAATATTTTAGAGAGAGGCGGAACAGAACATCCAATGGAATTATATAAATATTTCAGAGGAAAAGAACCGACTGTGGAACCATTACTTAGAAGAGCAGGCCTTATCTAAAAATAAAACTAAATAGAAATCTAGACGAGGGGGGAGTTTTTTTAAATGTCAACAATAGCTATTGGTGAATTGCCCATTGAATTTTTGGCAAAAGATTTTTCTACAATTAGAGAAGCTTTAGTAAAGAGTTACTCTTTAAATGCTGAAGATACTCAAATAAGAAATTTAGAGGAAGCTCTTCTTATTTTGTATTCGTTGTCCGATATTAAGAAAATATTGGATAGTACTTTTAAAAAATATCCTAGTTTGATGAAATTTTTTGAAGATGAATACGCTCCTTACCGAGAGTATTTTGATAGACAAAATATTATCGATATCTCTTTTATCGAGGACTCGCTTTTTCCTGAGCGCGATTTATTTCCTTTTGTTATAGAGGGGCATTTAGATAAGGAAATACTAAATGGATATATAGAGAGCTTTAAAGATTGGTCGAAGGATAGAGAGCAAATCCATCTTGAATCTCAAAATTTTATAAGTAATAACTTGGATAAGCTGGATAAAAATTTAATTATAAATAGTGAACTAAAATGTTTTTGTGTCCAATGTATTGCTGATTATCGTAATAAAATAAGAGAATTTGTTTACAGCGATTGTATTAGTTATTTAGAGCAAATTCAGCAGCAAATAAAAGAATTAGTGGATAAAAATTTGGCGGGTGCTGGTGCGAGAATGGAAGTCGGAGCGACTGTCGGAGTGACAGTCGGAGCCGAAGAAAGTGGTCGAGATAATTTGCTAATTCGTATCAGTGAACTCTACTCTAATCTACAAAAAAATATTGAAAAGAGAATCTATGCAGTTCGTGGAAAATTAAAGAAAGTATCAGTTGTTAAATTAGAAAATCAATTAAAGAATCAGATTAAACTTCGCTTTGATTATAGTGGTGAAATTGGAAAGATCTACTGTCAAATTTTAAGGCCTATATTTGATGAGTATTTAAAGAAAAATAATTATCCACCAGATTTGTTGGGTGATAGTGAGTATGATCGTTTTTTAAGGCAACTCTCAACTAATATTTTTAAAGATAAAAATTATATTTTGCGAGAGTTTTCAAGATTAGTGCAATCAGTTTTATTCTTGAAACGAAAAGATATTTCGTCCACCATTTTACAAGAGTATTTAGGACAATTTTGGTTGCATGCTGAGGCCAGAAGGATTAAGCGAAAAATTATTTATCATCTTGGGCCCACTAATTCAGGAAAAACATATTCAGCAATAGAGTCTCTTTGTAAGGCGAAGAACGGATGTTATCTGGCCCCCTTACGTTTGTTGGCCGCTGAGTTGTTCGATACCATGAGTGATCGAGGAGTTAAAACCACGCTACTTACTGGTGAAGAGGTGATTGAAGTTGAAGGTGCTACTCACTACTCATCAACAATTGAAATGGCCAAACTTCATCAACAATTTGAATGTGCAGTAATAGATGAGATTCAAATGTTGAGTGATTCACAACGTGGATGGGCCTGGACGAGAGCTCTTATTAATTTAAATGCTCAAGAGGTGCATATCTGTGGAGATGATACAGTTATTGAGTTGGTAAAAAAAATAGTGGAGATGACTGGCGATACGCTAGAGACTAAGAGCTATGAAAGGTTAACTAAACTAGAGATATTAAATCATCCTATTGGATTGGGCGAACTGGAGCGTGGGGATGCTTTGATTGTTTTCTCTCGGAAAAATGCTTTAAAATATAAAGCTGACTCTGAAAAATTAGGTTTTAAAGTCTCAATTATCTATGGAATGCTTGGCCCTGAGGTGAGAAGAGAGCAGGCGAGAAAATTTGATGAAGGTGAAACAGATATAATTGTTAGTACCGATGCCATTGCCATGGGAATGAATCTTCCTATAAAGCGTATAGTTTTTTCTACGCTTACAAAATATATTGATGAAAAAGAGTATCGCATTAGTAACTCTGAAATAAAACAAATTGCCGGAAGATCTGGTCGCTATAAGAGATTTCCAGTGGGATACATTACCTGTCTTACCAGAGTGGAAGATGGTATTTCAGAAATCAATCAGGCGATGGAGTCAGAGTTAGAGCAGAAGACATCGGCAATGGTCGGTCCTGATTTAGATATTTTTACTAAAGTTAATCAAGCACTAACTCAAAACTCTTTGCCAGTACTCTCATTTTTAGAATTCTTGCATCTCTTTAACACCATGGTTTTTGAATATCCATTCTACTGTGTAGATTTGAAAGAGATGATTGAGTTAACCGAAATTATTGAGAGTGCAAATGACAAATATAAAACCCTAACGGCCGCCGAGATTTTTGGTTTTGCTTGCGCGCCTGTTAATATGGGTGTGGCCGAGCACCTTCAATATTTTATTTTCATCTTAAATAATTATATTCGAACAGTTCCGATTAAGTTTGAAAGCATAGATAATGATTCATCCAATATTGATTATTTAGAGACGGCGATTAAATGTGTAGAACTCTATCAATGGTTGGCCCGTCACTTTGGAAATAAAAATTTTGATTTTAGTACTTCAGAGTTAATGCATAATAAGGGAATGGCCATTGAGAAATTAAATATCTTACTTTCAGAACATATCATCCCTAATTGTTCAAGTTGTGGAAGGCAACTTCCTAGCAACTACTCCTTTGGAATTTGTGAGCAATGTTTTAGTAAAAGAAGATTTTCCAGAGGAGGAGGTAGTGGCGGCGGCCGAGGTCGAGGCCGGGATCGGGATCCTCGTGGAGGAGGAGGAGAGGGTAGAGCTTCCTCTAAAGCAACTCATTCGAAATTTTCAAAGCACTCAAAGAACTCAAAACATTCGAAACATTCGAATCATTCAAATCGTTCAAATCATAACAAGAGTAAATACTCTAAATTTCCTGCTCGGTAATCTTATTTTTTGTAATTAATGGAATCAAGTGACCAGCGATCCGAAGAAAAATTTTGATCATCCATGCTGTACTCTTCTATCTTATGTTCAACTTCGATCAATTGATTTTTAAGATCATTGGAATTTTTGATTGAAATTAATCGATCATTTTCTATAGCACTAAGTTCTTCTTGCCATTCAGATTCGAGTTTAGTTCTCAGAAGATCGTATTTTTTATTAATAGATTCAATTTTATTTATATATTGGGAGATATCTTTTTCTTCACGAGTTAAACGTGATGTGAGTGCCAACTTTTTTTTAAGCAAAATATCGATTACCTCTTGGGCGATGATTAGCTTTTGTTTAAGTCGATTACATTCGACTAGAGTATAAATACCGACTGAAAAGTGAGTCTTATCAATACAAGTTTTTAAATCAATCATTTTAATTAACAAATACTCATTTGTTTTTCCAACAAGAGTTGCTTTACAATGGAAAGTGTTTTTAGATTCTGTCGGTTGATTGGAGTCGGAAAAAAAAATCTCTAGTTTATCGCCTTTGTTGAGAAACTTCATATTTTTAAAATCAACTTTAAGTCGTACTAAAGATGCCTCAACGTTTACTCGAGAGATACGAGCAGAAAACCTTGAAAGATTATTTTCATCTATACTCTCTTTTGGATTACGAGTAGATGCAACAGTTGTTGTGATTAGTAGCGTACAAAGGAGAAGAAAATATTTTAAGTGCTTCATGGTTGTATTTTACCATAAGCTTTTGAGTGTGAGTATTGTCGGGTATTTTTTGCATCAACGAGTAATGGATGATCCCTCACCACTATCACGTCGTCCTTCAGCGTGTTTGACATCGTTATAGAGCTTAAAGATAGATGATTTGTTGAGTGATTCGCTATGCTTGCCAGGTTTTTTTATAATAATACTTGTATGAAATTCTTTTTTATGAAGTGGTTCTTCGTATTTTAAAATGATCATATTAGGAAACAATTGTAGAAGTTCTTGAGGATTCAAAAAATCTTCAGGGCCATAGTTGGAAGGGTTGAATTTTTTTTGTTTTAGTTGATTAGTAGTATAAGTCTCAAATATCAAAACTCCATTTGGTCTAAGCCAGCGAACCATTTTTTTGATTAGTTCTCTATCCACGTAATAGAAGCAGATGATAGCATCAAATTCACCATCTTTAATTATATATTCCTTTAGAGAAGCAGTGACCGCCTTTATCTTAACGTCCATCTCCGATGCAAGTTGCTTTGCTTTATTGATGGCCACAGGACTAATATCCACACCCACAACATCTAATCCCTTTTGTGCTAGAAAAACAGCATTTCTTCCTTCTCCCATACCAACATCAAGCACTTTCCCATTTGCTGGAAGATATTGATAGTTTTCTTTTAAAAATTCTGCTGGTTCTTTGCCAAATAGGTATGTGTTCTTGCTATATTTTTTATTCCATGACTCCTGTACAGACTCATCTTTTCCTTTAATTCCTGTAAGTTCACTAAATCTGACGGCAGAGATAGGTTTTTTTGAGTTTTCTGCCAAGGAAGTGTTGTTATTTGTATTGTTTGTGTTGTTTGTGTTGTTTGTGTTGGGGTTTAAATTAGATGCTTGAAGTGAAAATGAATAAAAACTTAAGAAGAAAAAAATGCTAAAAATGCTAAAGGTGCTATTAATGGGAGTGAGCGATTTATTATAATTGATTTTCACTTAAGTTAACCTCTCTCAATTAGTATATTGTTACGGTCATTCTTATATTTAGGTAGTCTTGTCATAAATTTGTAGCAATGAATTTGCATCAAAAGTAATAAAATGGCCATTAAAATTTTGATCATTTCGTAGAGAACAATTGATGAATTTATATTTTTTTTTTAATGGTATGAAATGATCGTTTATATTGTTTATATCAGGTAGAATAAGCATATAAACTAAGCTTGAAACAGGATTAATATCTTATGGCAACTTTTATAGAAATACCATCTTTTTCCATGCTATCTTTTTCTGATACTGATAAATTGAAAAAAATAAAGCTTATGTTTTTGTTAATATCGATTATCTTCTTTCTTTGTTCTCACTGTTCTCTTTGCATTAGCTCAGAGGAGTTTAAGATAATAGTTATGGAAAAGTATAATATTACAGAAGATCAGTTTGAGAGTGCTAGAAGAACATTTTCTGGAGGTGAAGCGCAATTTCTTTTGCTTGTTAATAAATATAAAACACAATTCAGTAATATAACTTTTGAGCAAGTACTTTTGGCCATTAAGTATAAATTTAAACTTGAAGATTTTAGCAGAGAGGAAAGGGAAAATTTTTTTAACCTTGTAAAAAATAATCCTACAGATGCAGAGCTTTTTTTAAAAGAACTCAATCAGAAGAAAGTTTCTGCTAAGTGTTTTGAATTTGACAATCGCGCATATCATCCAAAAACTAGAGAACAGAAAGGTGGTATATGTTGGGCCTATACCTCTACTGATTTACTAAAAGAAGAAATTTGTAGACGAGATAGAGAAAAGTGCAGCGATATTAACTTAGAACCATATGATCTAATTGATCCAGAAAAGGAAACACCTGGAGCTGATATTAAACATGTTGAGAAATACTTGAATATGGCATTACAAAATGGTGTTTGTTTGGAAGTCGCTAAAGATGATCTAATGATCGAAAATTTAAGGGAGAAATATAATTGGATACAAAAATGTAGTAGGAGTAGTTCTATTGATAATTCTACAGTAAAGGTGAATTCGTTTATTGAGGAGATAAGAGAAGTTTTAATTAAATATCTTAAGAAGGAATTATCAAAAGAAGAAATTAAAAGTGCAATGGGGGAAAAAATCTTCGAAACATTTTACAAAAGGATTTTTGTAGATGAGAGGTGTAAAAAGAATAGATATGGGAAAAATATTTTAGCTGGTGTGTTTAGTAATGTTGCCGTAAAAACAGAGAAACTTGTATCAGGTAATAGTTTTTTTTATGATAGATTGGATAAATTATCAACACTGGCACTTGCAAGCGATGGCAGAAGCATAGGAATAAATATATCAAAACCATATCCACACTCAATACTTATCGTGGCCATGAGATATAATCGTGACTCTAAAAAATGTGAGGTTTTCCTAAGAAATCACAGGGCCAATCCTCAAGATGATTTTCAGGGATGGCACGATATTGCGGATATTGTTGAAAATATAGCGGGAGCTTTTACTCTTACAAGAAAAATTGTCAATTAAGAATCTCTCTTTGGTTCAGAGATAATTGGTGGAAGTTGATTTGAATCATCTTCGAGTTCAAATGAGCAATCCGCATTTTCTTCAGAGTTTAAATTTAAAGAAGAATCCAATTCAAATTCACAAGTAAAAGGGTTGTCATCTGGAATGTCATCTGGAATGTTATCTGGAATGTTATCTGTGATTTCAGATGGTATTTTAGAACTTGTGTGCTCATCAGTTTTATCGTAAGTATCATCCGCAGTATTTTCATGCTCTTCAATCAATTTGCTTTGAACATCAATGGCTGCATCCAAATAGAGTTCGACAGTAGAATATAGCTTGCTTAAGGCCACTACATGTATTGTTATTTTATCCTCTGCAGTCTTGCTCATATCTTGAGTGTGATTGAGATACCAGAGAATCTCTTCTGCTCTAGTATGATAGTTGTTTAAAGCAGTAAGTACATCGATGTCACAATGTTTCAGAATGTTAATAGAACACTTTTGGTATCTGTTAGTAAATATCTCTTTGAAATGCTCTCTTGTTCTTTTGAGAGAAAACTCATACATGTATTCAATTTTTCTTTCGCTGACTCGATCGAGTAGATTTTTAGCATCAAATTTCAATAGCAAAAGTATTGAGCGTTTTTTTTGTTCCAAGCTTTGTGCTTTCTTATTTTTTACTTTATATAAGAAATCCAATTTTCTTTTTTCTTTTAGATCAGCTTTTCCCTTTTGATCTTTTTGATCTTTTTGATCCTGTTGATCCATGGAATTTTTCCCCTTAATTATAAAAACTTAAAAAGTTGGAGGTCGAACTCTTTTCCCTCCTGGCCATAATTCTAATTCATTTTTATGTAGGAAGTAGTTATGGGAGATGTTTTCAACTAAGAAGTCTAGATTTAGAGGTGGAGCATAATACTTATATAATTTGCATTGTTTTAAGTGTGGATATCGGTTGTTTTCATTGAAAGAAGAGATGTGAAATAAATATATTTTTTTGTATAGAATATTTCTCTCGATATGTTTTTTCATAAGAGTCGAGAAATTATTTTTGCTACTAAAACTAGTTGTTGCTACTATCAAATAGGAGAGTCTTTTCTTTTTGCTCAATTCGCTAAATTGTTCCCATGTCACAGGGATAATTTTAATGGAGTATAGGAGAAAACTAGTAGTAAATTGGAAAAACCAATCAGGTATGGAGGTATCATTATCTTTTAAAAAAAAGATATATTGCTCGCTATTAAGTGTTGTTATATAGTCAATAGAATGAGCTTGACTAATTTTGTCTGAGTTTACTGTGTTTTGTGTGGTTTGGTTTGTTTTTTTCATATTTATACTATCGTTATTTTTGAGATTAACTTTAATAACTTTTAATAACTTTTAATAACTTTTTAAAAACTTTTTAATGACGTTTGATAATTTTATATAGGAATCACATTTGGTATGCTACTTTCTATAGAAGATCATTTACAGTTCAGAGTATGGGTTTTTCCTGCCAGATATACCGAGAATATAAAAAAAAATATAAACAAAAATATCAATAAAAGTGTCAACAAGAGTGGTATCTCCTTTGGAGAGTTTGAGCAATTCTGGCAATTATTTTATGTGGACGAATTGTCACTTGCAGAGTTGGGTGAGAGATATAGATATGTTTTAAACAAATTTAACTTTGGTCCTAAAGGGTTATGGTTTAAATGGTTGTATGAGATGCATATCTGTTTTATTTTTGTAAGAAAACAAATTTCTATTGAACAACTATCAATCGAACTTAGTATTCCTCCAAAAGATTTGATATTTATTTTAAGGGATTTTTTTCTAAGACATTACCCTGAACAAGAAAATTTTTTCAATCACACATTTAGTTTAAGCACTTTTTTAACGGATAATTTGAAAACAACATTTAATGATATTGACCAACAAATAAATAGTATGGGGAAAATATCGCCAGTTGGTATTGAAGATGATGATAAGGATCAGAATCTGATTGAACTTTTTTCACCTAAGGAGTGGAAAAATATCTTAAGAAAATTGCACAAAGATTTATATAAGAGCAGAAGTACAGGAGTTAAAGCAAGTAGCATTTTGAGAAGAGAAAATCTTTGGCATCAATTTGTTATTTTTATTGAGTTGATGATCTTTGTTCTTGTGGCATTTGCGGCCATTATGTTACTTAGATGGGGACTAAAAACTTACGAAGACTACGGAGAAAAAAAGCTAGCGCTCTTTGCTCCAGATTTTTTATGGCCTGAGCAGAGTATGATCTATGAGATTCCCTATCAAAAAAATCGTATTGCAAATATCAGCGATGTAGAAGATATAACTAAAATTCGAGAAAAGAAATTTCTTCCTAACAATTTTGATGATGATGAACGATTTGAAACTGAATCAGATTTGGCAGCATCTTCAACCGATGATATAAATTCCTTGCCAGAAAATTTTCATAATCAGACCTCTGAAGAGAGCTATAAAAATAGTATGCTAAAGAGACGAGAATTTAGAGATGATCAATCTGGAAAAAATAAAGTCTATCGTTTAGTAATGAGAACCAGTGATGTTGAAAAATCCTCTCAAAGAATTGAAAAATTAATTAGTAGGTATAGCGCCGAAAAAATCAGTGTTAATAAATCGATGGTATCTGCTAGTGTAGATGCTTTAAGAGCAGGAGGAGAATACTACAATTTGTATGTATCAAAGGAGATCTTGAAAGAGTTTGTGGCCAATATAAGCAGTAGTGAGGAATCAGTTTTATATGTAACCAAGAGTTCAAAAGAGGGACCAGTGGATAAGTCCAAAGTTTTTATATGGTTGAAAGAGATGTAAAAATTAATTGTTAGGAGGTTTTCGTTTATTAAAATAAAACAAAATTTCTTGATGAAAAATTATTTTAAAATTTTCAAAAGGAACATCTAAAGAATAGTCAACTTCTGACGATAGAGTAATTAAGTCAACTATTAGATCATTTAATAACCACTAATATTAATCATTTAAAAAAAAATAAATATAGTTGAATAAAATATATTTTATGTATTCACGTCCATACCAAATAATTATAGATGATAATAGCACAATATCAAAATCCAATGTGAGCAATTCAGCGAATAATGGAAATGATGGAAATAATATAAATGATGGATTAGATAAAGATAATTGCAATTCCAGCAATAATCCAATTAAGAAAAAAATTCTAAAAACATTTCCAGCGATGTCCCATTCATCCTTTAGATATTACTGGACAGGTCTCCTAGTCTCTCTAATTGGAACTTGGATGCAACAAGTGGCCCAATCATGGCTTGTCTATCAACTTACCAATTCCCCTCTGCAACTTGGATTAGTTGGTACTGTTCAATTTTTACCTTTGCTACTTTTTTCCCTTTTCGCTGGAGTTTTAATAGATCAATTACCTAAGAAAAAAATTATTATTATTACCCAAACAGTCTCTATGTGTTTGGCCTTCATGTTATGTTTGTTAGTCTTTTTCGATATTGTTCGTTATTGGCATGTCCTCTGTTTAGCATTCATTCTAGGGATTGCTAACTCGCTTGATATGCCTTCTCGTCAAGCATATATTATAGAGTTAGTTGGGAAAAAAGATTTAGTAAGTGCTGTTGCTTTAAATTCTACTATCTTTAATTTAGCAAGAGTAGTTGGTCCATTCTTAGCTGGAATTGTTATGGCCAATTTAGGAATGGTGTGGTGTTTTTTTATAAATGGTTTAAGTTTTCTCGCCTTTATCTATGGGCTATACCATATACATACTCCACCTAATTCAAATCAAAATCAAAATCAAAATCAAAATCAAAATCAAGAAAAACAATCTCAAAGATTTATTTTAAAAAATATTAAGGAAGGAATTAATTATATAATTGGTAACATAATTGTAAAGAAAACCATTTTTTTGCTCTTAATTGTCGGTGTCTTTGGTTTTAACTTCAATGTCTTAATACCAATTCTTGCTAAAAATATTTTTAATTTGAATGAACAGGGACTTGGAATTTTATGGTCTGCTCTAGGTATTGGTTCCCTGATTGGTGCTTTAACAGTTAAAAATTCCAAATCAATTGATAAAAACTTTTTTATGATGTTATGTTTTACTATTTTAATAGGACTAACTCTTATCTTGCTTGGACTTTCTCACTCCATTGCTATTACTATGTTGCTTTTGATTGTCGTAGGTATTTTTGGTCTTTGGTTTGCTACTTTGGCAATTTCCACTCTACAATTACATACTCAAGATCAATATCGGGGAAGAGTGATGAGCGTATACACTTTAGTTTTTGCAGGAACTACTCCTTTCGGAAATTTCCTAACTGGGTTGTCTGCAGAAAGATTAACTCCGCACCTTTCATTTATTTTAAATGGAATCCTTTTAATAATCTCAGGTTTTGTGGCCTGGTATTTTTTTAAAAGCTATAAACGACCATTTCATTACATCAATGTTAATCATAGAAATTATGAAAATATTTTAATTTTCCGTCGTAAATCTAATATCAAAATCAATTCAAAAACCATGTCCATTGTAAAACAACAAAAAATTGATTCCTTGAAATCAAAGATCAAACCATTTGCAAAAGAGGCTGACGCCTACACTGTTAAATGTAGAGTTAAATAAATAGCTCACATAGATTAATTATTTTGTAAAAATAGTCGCTATTTATGACTGTAGAGGAGAGATCTCCTCCATATATGAGTATCGGTCGTACTGAATAATGCTTGCCGGCAGTTTGCTGTCAGCACAGGAGTAGATTTTGCCATCTTGATTGCCATTCCAAAAGAAGGAATGGGACTTAACCCTTTTCTGTTAAAATTATTTCAGGTATTGTTATAATCATAATCGACATTTTACAATGCAAAAGACTAAAAAATGAACGAAAAAATAAAGATAATTTTTCAAAATGAAAATTTCCTAATTGTTTTTAAACCAAGTGGAATTCTATCTATCCCTGGAAGATTTGCCAAAGAAGATCCTAGAACATGTTTAATTCCTTCTGTTAAAAATATACTTGCTACCAATGAAAAGATTGATCTCTACACTGTTCATCGTTTGGATTTTGAAGCTCAAGGAATCGTATTGTTGGCCAAAAATAAAAATGCTCATCGAATGGCCAATGGTTGGTTTGAAAAACGTGAGATTAAAAAATATTATGAAGCAATCACCGAAATAAAAAGTACAAATCTTTTAAAAGTTGATCTTGATAAAATAGATAGAGTAGAAAATGCAGTAACTGCTTCCTCTGAATCATCTACTGATTTATCCACAAATTGGGAACAATGGACTAGTTTTATTTTACGTGGAAAAAAACGTGCTTACGAAATGCCAGAACCCAAAGGTAAAAAAGCTATTACTAAAGCAAACCTCATTGGGAAATTTGTTATAGCAGAACAAATATATCTCTATTGGCATGTAATGCCTCTTACCGGCAGATCTCATCAGTTGCGTTTTGAATTTTATAAACGAGGAATGCCTATTTTAGGTGATATCCTCTACGATGCATGCATTAGCTCTCCACTATCAATATCACTACAATCAAGAGACAACATCGCATTGAATGCTTTCAAATTAGATTTTAAAGGATGTCCTGGGGCCATTACAGAGATGGGTCTTCCAGCAGAAATTACTTCACCTAATTTACTAATTGATAGTTATTTATTACTTTGATTTTGAAATATTTTGAATCACAATTTTTCCAGACTCATCTTCAAAGACTTCCACTTTGATTTTACCATCAATAATTTTGCTGTTTGAAATGCTTTTGGTTTTTATTACCACTCCATCCAACTTTGTTCCCGCTACAATGTGAACTGGTCGACTATCCTCTTGTTCTATCACTACATCATTGGCAAAAGAGACACCATTTTCAATAACAAGATTTTTACATTTAACACCAACATTCTTGGCATTAAGTAAAGAGATATTTCCCTTTATACTTTCTTTAGCATCTTTAAGTTTCCAATCACCAAAATCAATTTTAATATCGTTTAATCCACCACCCACTTCTCTTGCTGGATTTAATCTTGGAACTCCATCTTCTGCAATCACAAACAAGTCAGAGCTTAAAGCAATCATATCGCCAATCTTTTTCACAGGAAGAAAACGATCCCTAGGCACTAATGCTACTACTGAACGTTCAAATCCTTCAATAGCAGATGCTATTGCTGATTCTAATTGAATAACTTGTTTTCCTTCGACTATTTTAGGATTTACAATCATTGAAGTGCGCACACCCTCTTTAGACATTCTTTCAATTAAAGCATCTACTTCCATAATCATATTATTGGTATTAAAAGATGGCATTGATTCAAATTTTTTCATATCCTTGGGATTTTTATCTGATACTTGTGCTACTTCAATATTCATTATACGACCACTACGTAGTGAACGTCCAAAGCCACCTCCTTTAACATCTGCTTTACTTTTCTCAGTAACTTCCGTCAGTATTTGCACTCTCTTATCAGCGATATATCCAACAATAACTGAATCTGGAATCGCTCCTAAGTTATCAGCATTGGCCATAAAAATATATTTAACACCTTTCTTTTTTAATTCATCCAACCAACCACTGCCATACGCGGCCGCATAGAAATCACCATGACCTGGTGGATTCCATTCATCAGCATCTCTGACTTCCGATTTAAATGGACTATAAAATGTTTTATCACCTTTCTTTGTTACTAAAATTCGAGGGAACATGTTTTGTTCAAAATCATCATGTGATATTTTACCTTTTAATGCACGATTGGTATCTTCTGTTGTGTTAAAGCTATTCATTAGAGCAAATGGAAGTAAGTTTGAAGATTTTGAATCTCCTCCCACTTTTTTAGAGATAGCTTTTATCTGTTCTATTCGCAAATCCAAAAAACTTTTTTTGTTCTTTACTTCCATTACAGATTTAGGTCCTTCACATCCCATACTAGTACCAAGTCCACCATTCAAATTAGCAAATACAACATTACCCTCTTTTAATAATTTTTCTCCAATCTTTTTAAGACGCTTCTTTTCCTCACTATTAATCTCCTTTAAGTTTAACATCTCATTTATGGCCAATTGCTGATAATCATCACCTGAAATCAATGCCTTTTCTCCTCTGATTAATTTAAAGAACATATGGAAAAATGCCTTCATGTTTTCATCAGAGGCAACCTTTCCCAGCATCACCTTTGAATAATCAAAAATAAATTTATGAACAAAGCCACTAATCATCTCTTTTTCTTCACCACTTATAGTAGTGTTGAAATCTTTTTGCAACTTTTCAATTGTTGCTGATAAAACTTCACTCTCTCGTATACGTAATAAATTTTTATTTAACTCTTCTTTCTCGCCTTTCTCTCCTTTTAAGAAATCATCTCTTTGGGAGCACGAAAGCTTATTTGTATCTTTTGCGGTATCACCTATCAATTTAGGTTGTTCACTGGCCGTGGAAACATTCTCAAAGCAAATGAAGATTGATAGGAACCATACTAACCATACTAACGATAGTAATGACATCAAAGATAAAGCAAATGGTGGCATAGGAAGCAAAAGATTATTTTTGAATTTATTTTTAATAATCATATTAATATCTCCTCTATTTATTCTATTCGTAAATAATAAATCAAATTGATTTAGACTTTATTTCCATTTCGGTTAAAGAATTTTCTTTAATAAAATGATAATCTAAACATCCAAAAATATTTTTTCAAAAATATATTTTTTTTCTTATTCACGAATTTTCTTGTGATTTTAATAAAAAAGAAGATGTTTGAAATGTAATAAATAATTTGTATTTTGAAGCTAACTGCCCATTTATAGCGCCAGAAGACAAAGGATGTAAGGCAGCAGCACATTATGATCGAAATCAATAAGGTCAAATAATAAAAATTAAAAATTTTTTTTAGCTAAATTAACAACCTTTGAAATGTGTTCTGGATATTTTTTATAATTGGCAGTGGTTAAAAAAATAGCATTGCTTAATTCTCCATCTTGCTTTTGATGGTCGCCCCCGCCCACTCCGCTACCGATACCGTAACCTGCACCGACCCGTCCATCTCTATTGTCTCTTTTAATTTTTTTTTCCAGTGCTTGAACAGATAATATACTACTATCATCTTTAGAAAGTATATGATCTGGGATAATAGCAATTCCGGCCCCCTCTTTGACTAATTTCACTAGGGCGGTCATTGATGAAACCTGAATAATTTTGTTGCTAATTTTTTTTGAGTAATGAAACAAGTAATCTTCATCTAGTTCATAAACTACCCAAGGATGTTCTTCTAATTTTTTTTGATCAATATTTTTAAAAACAGTAGTCTTATTTATTAAAACTAAATTTTCATTAAATAATTTAACAGAGCTAACTAACTCACTTTGAATATTTTGATTACTAATAACTATATCTAAAGAACCATTTATTATTTTTTGTTTTAAATAGATCGGATCATTTACTGTGATTAAGATTTCATATTGTTCTAAAGAATTAATATACTTTAAAATAATTGCTAAAAACCAATTCTCTAGCACTCCATGCAAAATACCAATTTTTAATCTTAATGTTTTTTTTAAGAAAAATATTTCATCAATTTTATTATCTATAAGTGAAACTATACTAAGTAATTCCGTTCCCTTTTCTGTTAATATTACATGATTTGAAGTTCGAAAGAATATTTCATGTCCTAAAGATTCTTCCAATAATTTAATCTGTCTGCTTACTGCTGACTGTGATATTTTTAAATTTTTGGCCGCTTGTGAAAAACTCAATGTATTCGCAACGGCCATAAATGCTTTTAAATAACGATAATCCATAAAATCCTCACGCAGATATTATTACTCTAATACGCTATAAATATAAAAATGACTCATATTTATTTTTCAACAATCTTTATTAGATCAAATCTTCTTTTTATTTCTTCATTAACTAATTTTTGGCATAATGAATATCTATCTGTTGTTATAAAATCAACACCCTTTTTAATATTTTCTCTAATTAAATTTTCCGAATTTACTGTCCACACGCAAACACTCTTATTATTTCGATGCCAGTTCATTACGGCAGCAGCATTAATTCCCATAACATCTATTCCATTCATTGTTGGAGAGATCTTGCCATTTAATAATCTCAATTGAAAAAAATTTTTATTCTTTAATCCAGTTTTGTAAGTAGATTTAAATTTTTGTAAATAATTTTCCTTAAAAGAAATAATGGTCATCCCTTTTTTTCGTGAATAAAATTTTCTTACTGTTTTTATGGTATTTATGCTTGGTTCATCCTTTAATTCCACAAATGGATGAACGTTTTTACTTGATGTATATTCTAAAAATTCCTCTAACGTGTGAATTTCCTCTCCATTATTTAACATACAATTCTTGCGAATCGCTGACAGATCTAATTTGCTTACTGGTGTATGTAAAGGACAGACTTCTTTCATGCCTTTACTCTTTGCTACTTTCGCTAAAGTTTTATTATGAACAACAATAGGAATCCCATCTTTAGTATGACGAATATCAAATTCTAAATATGTGGCACCGCTATTTTCTACAACATCTTTCAAAGTTTGCATGGAGTTTTCCAACATTATTTCATTAGTTTTGAAATTTCTAGAATCAATATCTTGAGCTCGATGAGCAACACAAATTGGTACACCTGATATTGGTAAATTATATTTAGAATCTTTCCCATCAAAATAAGATAAAATTTTATTCTTAGCAATTTCTAGAAAATTAAGAGGGGGAAGCATGTGCCAAAAATTCATCAACTTATCACTAACACAAGTTACTTGCGATGAATTTAGGCCCTCCTTTATGCTCTCCTTGTTGATCTTACTAAAATTAGTATCATCAGAGGATGCAATGGCCACCCAATCCAATCTACCCCAAATCAAGGTCAACAATAAAACAACGATGTATAACCAATTCCAATAGCTTTTCATATAATGTTTCCAATATAATTATTAAATTATCTTTAATTATCTATTGAAAACAATGATACCATGGTACAGACTGGTAAAATTTTTATAGATTTATTAAATCATTTATATTTAATTAAAATTGAATGATTCCTAAAGATTAATGATGATTAATATCGATAAATATTTTTTTATTTTCTAAATACTTTTTATTTGTATAACCAATTATTGTGGGCAGATAAAAGGGCCAGATAAAAAACAGGCAAAGATTTAAATTTTAATAACCAGCTTAATTCCAATATCAAGCAACTGATTTCCCATCATAAACTCTCCGTCGCTCTTTCCATAATGTAAACCTAAATAAGAACTTAAACTGATATCCTTATCAATTGATTTAGATAGCTCTGGACGAAAGATAAAACTTGAATCCATCAGATTGGCCAAATTAAAAAGATACAAGTTGTAATCATTTGTTTCCCCTATGCCAATATTGATAGAAGGAAGATAAATTAAAAACATTCCATAGTGGCGGGCCGATCGATAAGGGATATAACGACGATTAATAATTAAATATGGATATAATTTCTTATCATCAACTCCTTCTCCATTATAAAAATACTCTAATCCAGCAGTTACTGTATGGTTGTCATGATACTTCCTTTGATATTCTAACCCCGCAGTTCCAGAGTAAATCCACTCATCATCTTTATAATCAAGATAATCAAGTGTATTTGTTGATTTATAAATTCCATTATCACTTCCGTGAGATAATGCGCTTTCAAGATAAAAATCAAAATCATAAACATCCGTAGAAAAATCCATAGATATTTTCGTTCGTTGATTTTTTTTAAAAAAGAAGGACATGGATAATTCTGAGGATGAGAATGGTTGCTCAATTCGCAGATACTCTCCAATATTTTTATTTGTGTTGTTTGTGTTATCAAAAATTGAAATCAAGTAGATGTTAGCATTTTCAATTGGAAGATGAAATTTCACAAGCGGAATTCCCCCGCGCTTGTCTACTAACAATTCAAAAAAATCTCTAGCAGTATTATTTAAAAAATCACTGGGGTTCCAAAATTTAGCACTACCATGTTTGATCTTTTGTTTTCCTAAAGTAATAAATACTTTTTTCCTAAAATTTCCCATAAACTTTAATTCACTTAAAGTTGTCTCTGTCTTTTTGTAAGTTCTTCCAGTGTAAATATTTACTGCGCTTTCATTTACACTAGGGTCATACACAAGAGTCCCTCGACTAAAAACACGTGCCCATTCCTTTACTTTTGCATCTAAATACAGCTCCAGTGTATTAGGATTTTTAAATAAACCATCTTCAATATTTTTATTCTTTTGAAGTGATGTTATGGCCTCAAATGAATATTCGCCACCAAAAGTAAGTTTGTCGGTCATACTCTCTTTTGCTTCACTTTCCAAGCTGATAGAGTTGTTTGCATTGCTGGTACTGGCCTTGAACATCTCATTTTCAACTGTGCTCAGATCATTTACACTCTCAGAGGCCATAAGAATTATATGCTCTCCATTTATGTAAACGGAGAATATAAAAAGTATGATGTAAAAGAAAAACATTATTTCCTCTTTATCTGCTTTGTTGCTCGACCCATGCTTTGGTAAAAATATTTTCTGGAAGATTATTTAAATCACTATCTGTAATAACAATAGTGGTAGAATTGCCCTTTTCAAGATTATCAAAAATTCGAATCTCTTTTGGAATCCACACATAATCTTTTTTGGATTTACTAAACTCCTTGACCCAACTTGGATAATAGGATGTTCTCATTAACTTTCCAGAGAGTGAATATTCTTCTCTCTTCAATTCATTATTATTTTCTTTATCAATCCAAATCATTAACTTAGGGTAAGCTACATCCACTCCCTCCTTGACTAAAAGAGAAAGCTTGTAGGCATCAAAATCACCTAACTTATCTACACTCTCAAATTTTACATTATATTCTTTTGCTAATTTTGATTCATCAAAGTCAGATCTTCTGGAGTTACTTCCTCCGATTTTTTCTCTCTCTGTCCGTCTCTCCCACTTTCCAGTAATTGGATCATACATCCATAGATTCTTTTCAATTTTTAAATATCCCTTACCCGCTTCTGTTTTTGGTTTATTAAACATCAGCAAGAATTTGTTATCGCTGCTTCTGCGATAAACTGTAGCTTGAAAAATTTTGGGATCTTTACCTTTTTCGACTTCCTTTACAAAACAATTTGATTTGTAATCACCACTATGGTGTTGACGATCATCTAAGATCTCAACTTTTTTCAAAGCATATTTATCACTCAACGGAGAAATATTACCAGCAAAAACATTAAAAACATTAAAGAAATTACTAATAAATAAAATATGAATTAATATTATCTGATATTTTTTTGAAGCTGCTTTCATTTCTTGCCTCTATTTTCCTTTTCTTTCTTCTTTTTCTCTTTTTTTCTTTTTTTGCTTTTTATAGATAGTATAAACTTTGTAGGAGACAAAACAGATGATAATAAAAAGCACTAACATTTGAGCATCACGCCCCCATGTGATTACTTTATAAATATACTCTCCTCCATAAAAAGCAGCATAAACCCATACTGGAACACTTATTAGGGCCGCAAATGAATCATACATAAAGAAAACATAGAATGGAATTTTAAGAGTTCCACCAGTGAAAAATATTGGAGAACGTAATCCCGGAAGAAATCTAGCAATAAAAAAAATCTTATTACCATATTTAGATAGATATTTTTGTGCCTTACTTATTTTATCTTTGGTTATGATTTTAGAAATATATTTGTTTTCTAGAACAAGTGGCCCAAATCTTCTTCCCAACAAGAACATTGTTGAATCACCAATTAGAACCCCTGCTAATCCCAGCACACACATCACATGTTCGTTCAATAAATCTTCATAAGCAAGATATCCTCCTGTGATTAGAATTATATCTTCAGGAACCGGAAGTCCAAATCCACACAAAATTAAAATACCAAAGAGAACAAAATAGACGGAGATGGGATTTAGAGAGAGAAGAAAAGTAACATTTTGATTAAATTTATTTATATCCATTTTTTTTATTTAAGTCCTACTTTAAGTTTTAGTTTTAATTAATTAAGTTCTAACTTTACTTATGTATTTACTTCTGCATTTTTTCTATTTTTATAAAGTAAACATACATAGAATATACAGAATACTATATTCAAAGTTATTACACAAATAGCAATTATTTGCGACGTTGAAAGAGAATATGAAAAAGCAAATGGGTAATACCAAACTCCTCTTGTATCATCACCTCGAAAATTTTCCAGTAGCAAACGGATAAGTGCATGACCAGAAAAAAAAGTTGAAAGCACAATAAAATTTAAAAATTTTTTCTTGATCAAAATAACAATGATTATTGCTAATATCAATAGCAAAAAAATTTCATACAATTGCACTGGATGTCTATCAAAGTTGTGCATCCTTATGCACCAAAAATAGTTACAAACTTTGCCATAACAACATCCTGAAAATAGACAACCTAATCTTCCAATGGCCATTCCAACACAAAGAGGTGGCAATAGATAAATAGCTTTAGCTGAATCAAATTTTTTCATAATAATTGAATATTGAATGAAAAAAATTACTCCGCCAAATAAAGCTCCATAAAAAACTACTCCACCAGAAAACCAAAAATTAAGATGAGTCAAAAGATTATGGCCGAATTTAAAATAAAAAACATATGCAAATAATAACTTCGCAAAAACCCACGCACATACTCCACATCCAGTAAATAAAATCAAAATCTCTCGCTCTTTTAATCTTAATGTGATTTTTGTCAGTATGTAGGTAATGGAGATCGCCACGCCCAAAATAAAAAGATAGGTGTCGATTTTAAAATCACTATATAGATGAATATACGGGATCATGAGCGTTTTTTATTTTTATCATTCTCATTATTCTCATTGTTTTGACTTAAGGATGCTACCCGATTAGCAGAATAATTCTTTCTTATCTCAATTATAAAATCAATGATGAGTATTCCAGCAGCGATAGTTATACAACTATCGGCCACATTGAAAACAGCGAAATGATAATTTTTAAAATAAAAATGGAAAAAATCAACTACGTAACCAATGCTTATTCTATCAATTAAATTTCCCACCGCACCCGCTAGTATCATAGAGTAAGCAAGTCCTAAGCGAATAGATTTATTTTTTGCATTCCAGATTAAAAATAGCAACCAAATACATGCTAGTATAGGAACAAAGATAAACATTACCATTCGATAAAGAGGTGTGGCCGTTGCCCCCATTCCAAAAGCAACTCCAGTATTTTTTACGAAGGTAAAATTAAATAATCCAGAGATTACTTCAATGCTTTCACCGTGAAACATATATTTGGCCACAACGTACTTGGTGAATTGGTCTAATACTATAATCGCTACAACTAAAAAAAATAAACACAATATTTTACGCATAGGTTGACCTAAACTTTATATTGAAATTTGTATTGAACTTTATATTAAACTTTGTATTCCTTAGGATTAATTCCATACTTTTCAATTTTTCGAAGTAGTGTTTTCTTTGGAATATTTGCCTTTAGTGCTGTTTGATTAATTCTTCCATTGTTTGATTTTAGAGCAGTAATGATAAACTCTTTTTCAAACATATCTTTGGCCACTTGAAAATCAAGTTTGTCATTTTTATGACTAAAGGTGAAGGTATATTCACTTGCTTGTGAGGCCGCTGAATCACGACCATCATCTAATACAGAATCTCTAATTCCTTGCAAGTCGATAATGTTATCATAAATTCCCTTATGATCATCGGCATCCTCGTCATCATCATTAATCATCACACCAGCACTACCAACGCCTCCTCTACAATCACTACTGCCACCACTACTTGCATTTCCTCCATCATCATCTTTGAAAATATTTTCAGGAAGAGAACAAGCTCTGATGGTATCTGTTGATTCAACAATAAAGGCATGTTCTAAAACATTTCTCAACTCACGAATATTTCCAGGCCATCCATGGGCCAGTAACTTAGCTTTGGCCTCATCACTTACACCCTTTATTTCTAATCCATGAGTATTGTTAAAATAATTTATATAATGACCTATCAAATGAGGAATATCAGATACACGTTCTCTAAGCGGTGGAAGATATACTGGTAATACATTTAAGCGATAAAATAAATCCTCTCTAAATCTACCATCTTTGATCATCTCCTCAAAATTCTTATTTGAGGCCGCGATCACTCTTACATCTCCCGAGATCTCTCGATTAGATCCAACTGGTGTAAAATTTTTCTCTTGTAAAACTCGTAGTAACTTTACTTGCATTGCTGGTGAGATATCTCCGATTTCATCTAGGAATAAAGTTCCCGCATTTGCAAATTGAAACTTTCCAATTTTTCTCTCGTGTGCGCCAGTAAAAGCACCCTTTTCGTGTCCAAAGAGTTCTGATTCAATTAATGTTTCAGGAATAGCAGCACAGTTGATTGTTACAAATTTTTCATCTTTTCTTGGACCATTATAGTGTATGGCCCTAGCAACTAATTCTTTACCAGTACCTGATTCTCCTCTGATAAGTACTGGAGTATTCACTTTCGCCAACTTTTCAATCAAGTTGAAAACCTTCAACATGGCATTGGATTCTCCAACGAATTTATCACCAGTACCTTTATCTCCGAGTGAGAGTGTCGGTGCTGAAAACGCCATGGTCTCAACCATTGATCTGGCCTTCAGTGCTCTCTTGATTAGCGCTACCAAATTTTCTGAACTGATAGGTTTTTCTAGATAATTGTAAGCGCCCTCTTTAACTGCTTTGACTGCATCTTGTACATTCGAATAAGCTGTGAGTATTAAAACGATAGTGGCCAAATCATGTTTTTTTATCTCGACCAATGCTTCTATTCCACTCATCCCTGGCATATTCACATCCATCACCACCAAATCATATTTCTCTCGATAAACGGCACTTACTGCATCTTTACCGTTACTGGCAGTTGTGACTATGAAATCATGAAATTCTAAAGCTTGTTTTATTGATTGCTGTAATACTTGATCATCATCTACTACTAAAACGCGATACATAATTACCTTTCTCCCTTGTTATCGATTTTCAATTATCGATTATCTATTGCTTATTCGTTTGCTTATTCGTTTTTTAACCTTATCAAAAAAGTTGTGCCAATACCAAGCTTAGAATTGACTTCAATACTGCCACCATGCAACTCAATGAAATATTTTACTAAATAAAGCCCTAATCCAAAACCCTTTATAGAGTGAGAAGCATCATTTTTTACTCTATAAAATTTATCAAATATGTGTTTTTGATCATCATCCGATATTCCCACACCATTATCTTTAATTGCTAGATAAACCCATTTATCGTCATCCCAAGTTTTAATTTCGATAGAAGGACGAATGTCTTTAGCGGAATATTTGATGGCATTCTCAAACAGATTACTCACTACCCTCTTTATCAATTCAAAGTCAATTTTAATAGGAAATAGTGGTGCTAATACTTTTGTTACCTCAACATTTTTTGTTTGAATTTCGTAGCGATAACTACTGATCACATTTTCAACTACCAAATTTAAATCTTTTGGTACTAAGTTAAGATTAAATCTCATTGCCTCCACTTTGATAAAATCCAATATCCCTGTGATAAAGTTATTTAACTCTTTTGTGGCCTCAATGATGTTTTTAATACAAATTCGTTGTTTTTCGTCTTGTTGAAAGTAATTGCTTAAAATGTCGGCATTGCTGGCAATTTTGGCCACAGGAGTTTTAAGATCGTGACTCATTAAAGAGATAAAATTTTGTTTTAAATTATCAACTTGCTTTAGCAATTTTGTTTCCTCTTCCATAATATATCTGGTCTGATATTCGGCTATCGCTCGGAATGGTACCCATATATAATAAACGATGAAGATTGTTAAGATCAAATGTGTGACATATATCCAAATTCCAAACATTGAGAACGCCAAAAAAGAGATAAAAAATATTATTAAAAAAGTTATGAAGATTATCATCAATCCTCTGGTAGGACTCACTCTTGAATTAATAAATGATAAAAATAGCGCCAAAACAAAACAAAACATATCAGTGATGGTTCGTGGAAGCATGGTCACTGTTTTATTTTGAATTAATGATTGAATGATTTCAGCATGGACATTCATTTTTGAAGAGAGTGATTGCCTATTTTGAGTACGACCAAAGGGAGTAGCAATATAATCATTCCCTCTAGAGACATACTGTGATCCGACCAACACGATTTTTTTTGCAAAAAATTCAGGTGGAATATTTCCGGCCACTACCAAATGATAAGGAATCTTTTTTATTTTAGTATTAGTTGGGAGTGGAGATGTATAATACCTAAATAAAGCAAAGGTGGCATCTGCCTCTTGCGAATAATAGGCGCCTTTAAAAGAGTTGGGATAATTTAATGATAACCCATTTATCTCTCTATATTTGTTTGCAGTCCACAGATGAAGGGAATCATCACCTGAGATGTTTAATATGGCCCGACGACAAATTTCATCTTTGGCAAATAAAATACTATCTCTATGAAGAAGTGCCAGTGAGTGACCAAATTCCCTTAGCTCCTCGTATGGCCACTCCTCTCCAACTCCCTCTATCATCGCAGTCCCAAATCTAAAATATCCTCCTGATGCCGTATAATCTTTAACAATTTTTTTAAATTTTTGTAACTCAATTGCCTCCTGCTCGGAGTCAGGCATCTTCAAACTTAAAAACATATTAATTATTGCTGGTGAATGTTTACTTAGTTCACTCATAAAACGAGTGTGAGTTGCGTATGTGTAGGGAAATTTTTCTCCTAAGAAAAGATCGCTCTCATCATCCATTGTGACGATAACGATATCATCGCTATATTTTGTTCCAAGATCCCATTGCACCCTTAAATCATAAAAAAATGCTTCTATTGATGGAAAAGAGTATTGAATTAATATCGCTACAAAAATAAATGTAAAGAGAATTAGGTAATATCTGTTCAGCTCAGCATTTTTTTTTTCATGCTGAATGGATTCTTGAAGATATCCTTAAATTTTGAAGTAAACTTTGAAGTAACCATAGATCCTTATCGCTTTGTTGAAACAATTGTTGAAACAAATTTATTTCTTTATTACCGTTAGTAATACTATAAGATTTATTAAAACATGAAAGCTTAGCAATTGCCAATGTCAAATTATGGGCAGCATCCTCTCCATATAGTAATTTAAATTGCTCAAGATGCTTTTTGGTGTTTTTCTCACAAGAAAAAAAATGCTCAATTATTTTATTTTTCGGGTAATAGAGTATTTTAAAGAAAAGAAAGAACATTATCCCAATCTTTCGAAACAAGTTACTTAATCCTTTAAAACTAATTCTATCAAGTATTGCAATTATTAAATGGGAAAAAAAATTTTTAAAAAGATATGGAACGGATAACACCGGCCATCTGTGATAAAAATTAATTGTGCGTTTAAAGTCATTGGCCAACATGATCTTTAAGTGCATAAGTGCAAACATCTCATCATCAGTTAATCGATTATTCAACTCTTGACCAACAATGATTATCATTTTTTTGTTGAGGGTTTTAAGTACAATAAGATTATTAGTAGTGGTCGATAAATAAACTCTAACATCCCTAACATCATTACTATTATTAAGAGAGAGTAAGCAAATTATTTTTTTTGCAAAGTATAGCAACTTCCCATCAAGTAACTCCTCATTTGCTCTAACTCTTTGTAGGGCCATAAAAATTTCTTCACAAAAACATGTAAAAAGTACAGAAAGAGTAGTGACTAAGAAGAGTGATATAACAAGTCCAATACTTTTAAAGAGGATTAGAAATAAAAAAATAATCGGCCATGATAGAATAAGATATATTATCAATAGAGGAATAAATTTTAAAATTATCATAAAATATACTTCAGATGATAAATTAAAAAAAATTATATTTCACTTACAGCTGTATTTAAGTATTAAAATCAGTGAATTAATTACATACTTTACTATTAAGAATAGACTTTATCACCATTTTAGAATATAAAACCTGGCGATGACCATGACGCATGGACAGTTCAAGCTTCGCTGACCGAATAAAAATGTTCGAATAAATATCTTCGAATAAAAAATAAAGATCTGCGAGCACTTGCATTGTGACAAAATAACAGTATTCATGCTAGTCTGAATGTTTGTAGTTTTAATAATGGATATCCAGTTTAAGGAGAACGTAACATGGCCTTTGATAAAATGTTATTTGGAACTGCAGGAGTCCCTAACAGTACGCTCAGAAAGAGCAACCCTATTGAAGGAGTCAAGCAAGTTCACCGTTTGGGTTTGGACTGCATGCAACTGGAATTTGCCCATGGTGTACGAATGAAGGAAGAGGTTTCCTCCAACTTAAGAAAAGTCTCCTATGAATTACAAATCCCACTTACATCTCATGGCCCATACTACATAAACTTAAATGCCAGAGAACAAGATAAAATTGACTCCTCTGTAGAGAGGATAATTCAAACCGCAAAAATATCCGACATGTGTGGGGCAGAGTCCATGACATTTCACGCTGCCTTTTATATGAAAGATTCACCTTATGATGTCTTTGATTTAGTCGAAAAAAGTCTCAACGTTATCGAAGAACGTCTCAATCGTTTAGATATTGAAATCGAATTAAGGCCAGAGTTGACTGGTAAAACTAGTCAGTTTGGTTCCTTGGATGAGTTAATTCAATTAACAAAAGCAGTAAACTCATGCCTTCCATGTTTAGATTTTTCTCACCTCTATGCTAGAACTGGAATTTGCAATACCTATGAAGAATTTTGTGAAGTACTCGATCTATTAAAGGGTGAAGTGGGAAAAAATATTTTGAAAAACATGCACATCCACATCTCGGGAATTAGCTCTAACTCTAAAGGCGATTTAAAGCACTTGAATTTAGAGAGCTCTGATTTTAACTGGCGAGGTTTAATGAGGGCCTTGAAAGATAAACAGTGTACTGGTTACGTTATCTGCAATAGTCCAAATCTAGAAATCGACGCAAAAATGTTGAAAGATTATTATACTTACCTTCAATAAAAATTTGAAAAAAAAATCATCAAGTTTATTATTTTTCTGCCGAAAAATTAGACAAAATTAAAAGTAAAAAATTATTAGTAGTTAATTGTTTTGTCATAATCATTTTTTATTTAGCTACTTTTACTTTTAAATAAAAATAAGTCTAAACTAGGAGGCACTATGGCCATAAATTGGTCGGAGATGAGAAATCTTCATGTTGTTCATAAATTAAAACAAATATTGGCCAAATGGTTTGGGGTAGAACTTTTTTACGCCAGTGAACATGGAAAGATAGAAGGATATATCTTTGATAAAAACTATCAATTTCAAAATTATTTTATGAAGATTCAAATGAATCTTCTGCACGGACATGATCTTTTAAATAATGATGTTGAAAAAATAACCGAGTATTTAAGTGAAAATAATAATCAATATACGCTCTTTGATAGTTTTTTTCCTGGGGTGAAGGGTGTTGCTTCAAAAATTGTAATTGAAGGTGAATCTGCAGGAACTATCTTTGCCTTTCCATTCATAACAGAGACTCTCACTTCTGAAGAAGAGATTAATCTTAAAAGAAAATTAATAGAATGTGGCTCCACTGAAAATGATGCCAATATTGCGATTAAGCAACTAAAAAGCTTAGATAAGTCTGAAAAAGAATATTTGCATGAGTTAGTTGAACTAGTTGTACAAGAATTAGTTACTTTCCATCATGAAATTGAAAAACGGGAAGCACGAATTTTAGAGTTAAATTCTGAATTAGGAACCAAATATCGCTATCACACCATGATTGGTAAATCAAAAAAGATGCAACTAATATACAGAATGCTCGAGCGAATTTGTAAATCAGAATCAACTGTTTTAATTCAAGGTGAAAATGGAACAGGAAAAGAGTTAGTTGCAAAAGCAGTTCATTACAACTCTTCAAGAAAAGATGCTGTCTTGTTAGCACAAAACTGCTCTGCTTTTAATGATAATCTTTTAGATTCTGAGTTGTTCGGTCATGTAAGAGGTGCCTTCACTGGAGCAATTAAAGATAAAAAAGGACTCTTTGAAATGGCCCATGGGGGAACACTATTTTTAGATGAGATCGGAGACACTAGTCTTACTATGCAGGTAAAATTGTTACGTGTATTACAAGAAGGAACATTTTTACCAGTAGGAGCAACTCAACCAAGAAAAGTTAATGTCAGAATAATAGCTGCAACCAATAGAGATCTCAAAGGGATGATTGTAAAGGGAGAATTTCGTGAAGATCTTTATTATCGAATAAATGTTTTAAATGTTTTATTGCCACCTCTTCGAGAGAGAAAAGAGGATATCTCTATTTTATTTGATCATTTTATGGAGAAAAAGTGTGCAGAGATTGGACAGCCACCAAAACTTATTTCTAAAAAATGTTTAGAAAAAATCATCGATTATAGTTGGCCAGGAAATGTTCGTGAATTAGAAAATGAAATTGAAAGAATAATTGTTTTGGCCGGTGATAGCAAAACAATTATACCGGAAATGTTAAGTCAAAAAATATTAGATTTTGGTGAACCAGTAACAATGATGGGACAAAAAGGATTGAGAACAAGTGGATCATTAAAAGATGCCATGGAAGAATTAGAAGAGATAATGATTCGAGAGGGATTAAAACGATGTAATTTTAATAAATCGCGCTTGGCAAAGGAATTAGGAATAAGTCGTGCGAGTCTCATAACCAAAGTAGAAAAATATGAACTTGATAAGAGAAGTTTAGAAAAGAAGAAAAAAATGCTAACTGCCGTATAATTTATTTTTACTTTTTTCCTACTACCACAACATTTAATGGTTGACTTAAAAATTGAGAAATGAATTGATGAAAATTTTTGTAAGTTGCTTTTTTTATAAGTTCATTTACTTTGTAAATATGATCAATACCAATTCCATGTAATTCAGGAATAGAATAGGTGCTAGCATAATCATCATTATATTGAAGTGATAGTTTAGTTTGCCCCTCAATCATGGATTTAATAGTGTTAAACTCTCTCTCTTTTATTCCGCCATTCTTTATATTTTCAATAAATTTTTTCAATTCATCTAACGCTTTCATACTCTTATCATAACCAGAGGCCATATAAATTCCAAAATAACCGCCATTTAATGCTGAAAAGTGAACAGGAGAGACAGTATAGCATAGTCCTAATTGATCTCTCATTTTCGTAAAGAGTGTTGAAGATTGTCCTGAGAGTAAGGTTGTAAGAATTTTTAAATAAATTTCATTCTTATTTTTCATATCAAATGTAGGAAGTCCTACAAATATTTGAGATTGCTCTCTAGCAAACTCCAAAAATTCTTTTTGTCCATAGAAGTGATCCATCTCTAATTTCTGCTTGATCTTGCTGGTCTCTGATTTTAAGAATTTTAAATTATTCGATATTCTTTGTTTGTACAGTCGAGAGAGAGGATCAATGGCATAATTGTAAAATTTCTCAAAGGTCATGCTGCCACAATAAGCAACTAAAATTTCACTACTATTTAAGCGCATTTTATGGGTATTGATTAACTCCTCTGTGCAAAATCTTGCTAGATTTTTTTTACTTCCCTCTATATCCAAAGAGTACGGATGATTTTTAAAAATTAATTTAGAGACTAATTTGAAACATTGTTTTATTGGATCTTTTTGTTGATTTTTTAACAAGCGATAGATCATCTCTCTTTCATGCTTAATCTCTTTTGTCGCAAAAGTAGGATTTAGTAGTGATTCAAAAAAATGTCCGAAAAGTTTATTAGAAAATTTACTAAGTCCATGCATGGTAAGTCCATAGGTGTTTTTACCACAGATACCATTGAGTGAAGATGAAAATCCCTCTAATTCTGTTTGCAATTTATTATAAGAAACTCCAGTATATCCCCTGGTGATCACATTGCTGATTATATTATGTATTCCATTGTTCTCTTCATTCTCACAAACTAATCCTCCCTTTATATATGCATGGATCGCAAAAGTAGGAGTAATAGTGTTTTGTCGATAAATCAATTTAATCCCTGGGAATAATTCACAAACAAAAGCATTAGGATCAAACTTGGATTTGTTGATTGTTAATTTTGACTTTGACGTCAATCCTGTTGTTGATGTTGCTGTTGCTGTCGATGGTTCATGTATAGGTAAAGATAAATTGACTAATTGATCATGAAATTTATTCACAGATAATTTGAAAGTTTCTATGGATAAATTTTCAGGAATTTGTAGAGAGGCATAGATATTACGAGATAAAATATCTTTGAATGCAGCATTCACATCCTCTAAATTTGCATTAGCAACCTTTTCTAGAAAATTATTTTCACCATAGATATCATTGGTTTGACAATAATTGTTTCCAAGTGAGTAGGCAAATGATTCCAAAGATTCTTTGTCGTAGATTTTTACTGCCAAATATTGATTTTTAATTTTCTCCAATTCGGCCACCAAAAATCCACTTTTTAATGTCTGTTGCAAAATATTTGAAATAGAATTAAAGATATCATTTAACTTTTCAGGCGGTGCTGATAGTTTAATAAAATGTGTTCCTCCCCCACGCAAATGTCCTCCCAAATACATAGTGGAACAAGAAACTCCATTCGCTAACATCTTTTTAGTGACCAATTCTTTATAGAGTATCGATGTTTCACCATAACCTAAAATATTTAATGCCAATTCCTCATTGGGAGCTTGATCACTTGCAAATGGTTTTGCAGCAATCGCTATAGTTAGTTGAGACATATTTACATCTTTTTGATGAATTTCAAAAGAACTCTTCTTCTTCAATTCAAATTTTGTAAGATCTTCTCTTGTAACTTGTGTGGTCTGTTTGAATGTATGTTTTTGTTTTATCTTGAAACTTTCAATGGTATCAATGATTCGTCCACGATATTTATCACTCTCAAAATCACCGGCCACTACTAACAAAGCATTGGAAAAAGTATAAAAAGAATTTTTAAATTTAACTAAAGCTTTTCTATTAAAATTTTTGATGGTGGTCTCTTCTCCTAAAATAGAATTGCGATAGCTCCCTGGAAAACAAAGAAGTTGCAGACGTCTAAAAGCAACTTGGCCTGGACCATCTAACGATCTCCGATACTCTTCAAAGACAACTTCGCGCTCTGGATGAATATCATCTTCTTTAAAAAGAGGATTTGAAACCATTTCTAAAAGCAGTTCAGTAGATTTAATCAAGTAATTGTTAGGCGTGTTTATATAGTAACATGTATAATCAAAGGAGGTGAAAGCATTGATCTCTCCTCCGTAATTTTCAATCTCCTTTACAATAGGCATTTTGCGATGAGGTTGATTGTTTTTAAAAAACATATGCTCAAGAAAATGGGCCATCCCTAAATTTTTTTCTTTCTTACTTTCATAAACACTACCAACTCTAAACCATATCTGAACGCAACCGACCGAAGATCCTCTCGAGTTGACAAAAACAGTTTTTAAGTTGTTTTTTAGATCCAATTGTTGTATCTCAATACTTTTTTGATTATTAGTATTCATAAAATTCTAATACTCCAATATATAATATATGATTATCAAAATTACCTATGACATATGATATGACAAAGGTGCAATCACTCTATATCCATTTTCCATTCTGTAAAAGTTTCTGCAACTACTGTGATTTTTATAAAATTCCTCTCTCATTTAATCATCATAGATCAATTTTTTCTGAGTTTCACCAATATTTAAACAATTCGTTCTTAAAAGTTATGGATTCACAAGCATTAAGTGCTGATTTTGGAGGAATAGAGATTAATAATTTACAAACTCTCTATATTGGTGGCGGATCTCCATCCCTTTGGGGAAGTTCTGGTGCTGAATTTATAAAGAAATTTTTGACAAAAAATCAAATCACCTTCGATAAAGATTATGAGTTTACTCTAGAAGTTTCACCATCAATTAATTCTAACTCTACTCTCTATGGTACTCTCGATGGTTCCCTCGATGGTTGTCTCGATTGTTGGCGTGATGTTGGCGTTAATAGAATTTCAGTCGGAATTCAAACAATAAACAGCGAAGTATTCTCTCTTCTAGATCGAAAACATACAATAGAGGATACTTTTATATTGCTGGACTACTTGCGGAATAATAATTGGAATTATTCGCTCGACTTTATGATTGGACTTCCCTCCTATAATAATAAAGATAGAGATATCGTTTGCGAATTGAGTACTGTCAATAGTTATAACCCAAGTCACTACAGCGTATATATCTTCTCACCCAAAGATAAAGAATACCCTCTTCATTTACGAGAGAAAATTCCAGATGAAGATGCCGTTTGCGAAGAATATTTAATGGCCGCTAGTTATTTAAAGAGCGAAGGTTTTATTCACTATGAGGTTTCAAATTTCGCAAAAATTAATAAAGAATCAAAACACAATCAAAGATATTGGAAAAATAATGAATCCTATCTAGCATTAGGTCCATCATCTTGTGGATTTTTGACTGATGGGAGGGGAACAAAAGGTGTTCGATATTCTTTTGCTCACGACCTTTTAAATATTAATTTCGATATCGACTTGCTTGGAAAAAAGGAACTATTACTTGAAAAAATTTATCTCTCCTTGAGAACCAATAGGGGAATTGATGCCCTGGCAGTAATGCCTATCGCAAACAAAGAGGAGCAGATAAATCTAGAAAAAAATTTTGAGTTATGGAAGAATAATGGACTACTTGAATCAGAGTTTCCCCAAATAAAATTATCGGCCAAAGGATTTTTATTGCTTGATTCAATCATGGATGATCTATTTAAATGTTTACAATCATTATAAAGATAATTACTTTTTATAAAAACCATTGACACCCATTAGAATGGGACCACTTTTGAAAGTAGAACCGCTGTTTTCATTAATAATAACTAACAATTTATAAAAATCAGGATAAAAACTAAAAATAAATATGCAATCAAATACTAATAATAATAACAATAAAACCAATAAAAATAATCATAATCATAATCAGAAGAAGAGGAACTCTAAGATGTACAAAGACATGAATGAAAGCAACGAAGCAGGAAGCAATTCGGAAAGCTTCGATACTGAAAAGAATGCAGAGAAAGAAGTTAAAGAAGAAACTAAGGAAGAACTGAAAGAAGAATCAAAAATCGAAGAGGAAGCAGAGGCAGAAGTAAAAGAAATAAAAGAAAAAAAAGAGACAAAAGAGAGTGAAGATTTTAAGAGCAAGTACTATTATATGGCCGCTGAAATGGATAACTTACAAAAACGTTTTCAGAGGGAAAAGGAGAACATAATTAAGTTTAGCAATGAACGAATGTTACTTGACCTGATAGACGTGATGGACAATTTTGAGCGGACCCTACAAACAATTAATAAAGATAATGATGAAAAAGTTAAAAATATAGTTACGGGAATTACAATGATAACAAATCAATTTAGTTCCCTTTTAGCTAAATATGGACTTTCCCCTATAAAATCACTCGGTGGTGCATTCGATCCTAATTTTCACGAGGCAGTTGCAGAAAGAGAAGTAGAAAAGAGTGACGATAACGATGTAGCGGTTGTGGCAGAGGTTATGGTCTTAGAAGAGTATCAAAAGGGTTATGTTCTAAATGGTAGAGTAATAAGAGCGGCCAAAGTAGTTGTGAGCAAGGCGAAAGAATAGAAAAAGAATAGATAAAGAGTAATACGAAGTATTTATATTTTTATATTTTTAATTAAACTATATAATTTATTATAAGGAGACTTTTAAATGGGAAAAATAATAGGAATTGACTTAGGTACTACAAACTCTTGTGTGGCTGTAATGGAAGGAAAGACATACAAGATCATCAACAACTCTGAAGGAAACAATACAACTCCTTCAATAATTGCATACACAAAAAATAATGAAAAATTAGTTGGCCAATTGGCAAAGAGACAAGCGGTAACTAATCCTACTCGTACATTCTTTGGAATTAAAAGATTAATTGGTCGAAAGTTTGAAGACAAAGAGGTTAACAAATTTAAAGCAGTTGCTCCTTTCGAAATTACTGCAAATAAAAATCACGATGCTTGGATAAAAATCGATGGTAAAGATGTTGCTCCTCAAGAGATCTCTGCACTCGTCTTAGAAAAATTAAGAAAGGCAGCAGAAGATTATTTAGGGGAAAAAGTAACCGAAGCAGTTATTACTGTTCCTGCTTACTTCAACGATGCTCAAAGACAGGCAACCAAAGATGCAGGAAGAATTGCAGGTCTTGATGTAAAAAGAATTATCAACGAACCAACCGCGGCCGCACTTGCTTACGGTCTTGATTCAAAGAAAGATAAAAATATTGCTATCTTCGATTTGGGAGGTGGAACTTTTGATATTTCTATTCTAGAAATCACAAGTGACGGGGTCTTCGAAGTTAAATCTACAAATGGAAATACATTTTTAGGTGGAGAGGATTTTGATTATAGAATTGTAAATTTTTTGGCCGATGAATTTATGAGAGAAAATGGCATCGACTTAAGAAAAGATAATATGGCCCTTCAAAGATTAAAAGAAGCTGCTGAAAAGGCAAAGCATGAGCTTTCATCTGCAACAACTACAGACGTAAATTTACCATTTATTACTGCAGATGCCTCTGGTCCAAAACATATGAATATCCCTATAACAAGAGCGAAATATGAATCACTAATTGCAGACTTAATCGATGCTTTAGTAGAGCCATGTAGAATAGCAATTAAAGATTCTGGTTTATCATTAAATGAAATTCACGAAGTAATTTTAGTTGGTGGTGCAACTAGAACTCCTATCGTTGTTCAAAAAGTAAAAGAGATCTTTGGAAAAGAGCCAAGTAAAAACGTTAACCCTGATGAAGTTGTGGCCGCTGGTGCTGCTATTCAAGGTGGAGTTTTAGCAGGTGATGTGAAGGACGTATTGTTATTAGACGTTACTCCTCTTTCACTTGGTATTGAAACTTTAGGTGGCGTATTTACAAAAATAATTGAGAAAAACACCACAATACCTACTAAAAAATCTCAAGTATTTTCTACTGCTCAAGATAATCAGCCAGCAGTAAGTATTCACGTTTTACAAGGAGAGCGTGAGTTTGCAAATGATAACAAAACTCTAGGACGTTTTGAACTCTCAGGAATTCCACCCGCACCAAGAGGAGTTCCACAAATTGAAGTTACTTTTGATATCGATGCAAATGGTATTGTACATGTAACTGCAAAAGATATGGGAACAGGTCGCACTCAAGATATTAGAATAACCTCTGGATCAGGACTAAGTGAAGAGGAGATTCAACGAATGGTTAGAGAAGCAGATTTAAATCGTGATTCTGACAAGAAGAAACGAGAATTTGTTGATGCTAAAAATCACCTCGACAGTATGATCTTTACTTGTGAAAAGATGATTAAAGATGGTGGAGATAAAATAGCAGCAAATCATAAGAGTGATTTAGAATCAGCAATTGCAGAGGCAAAGACTCACTTAAATAGTGAATCAGTAGATACACTAAAAGCGGCAACTGAAAAATTACAAAATGCCTCTCATAAAGTTGCTGAAGAGATGTATAAAGCTGGTGCTGGTCCTGCTGGAGCAGGCGGACCAGGTGCTGATCCTCATGCACATGCAGGACATGCACATGGTGGTAATGGTGGATGTGGAGATAATTGCAATCATGATCATGATCATGATCATGATCATGAATCATCATCAACTAATTCCAATTCCTCAGCTAATAATAATAGTAAAGGGAAAAAAGATGATGTTGTTGATGCTGACTTTAAAGAGGTTTAGATTAAATGAGCAATGGTAACAAGCGTGACTACTATGATGTTTTAGGTGTTCAAAAGGGTGCTAGTAAAGAGGAGATTAAAAAGGCTTATCGTAAGCTAGCACTCCAATATCATCCTGATCGAAATCCAGATAATAAAGATGCTGAAGCAAAATTTAAAGAGGCATCTGAAGCAGCAGAGGTTTTACTAAGCGATGAAAAACGTACTCGTTATGATCAATTTGGTCACGCGGGAATGGATGGCTTTGGTGGTGCTGGTGGTGGATATGGTTTTAGTAGCGATGATATCTTTTCAAATCTAGGAAGTATATTTGGTGATATCTTCGGCGACTTTGATTTTATGGGCGAAGGTGGAAGAAGAGGCGGCGGTCGTCGCGGTGGAGGAAGAGGACGAGAGCGTGCACGTGCAGGACATGATCTTGGTCTTTCTATGACTATTGATTTTGAAGATGCTGCTTTTGGAATTGAAAAAGAGATCTCTGTGATGAGAAGTGTAGAGTGTAATACTTGTCACGGAAAGGGAACTCGCCCAGGAACTTCACCATCAACATGTGATCAATGTAAAGGTTATGGGGAAGTAAGAAGACAGCAAGGTTTTTTTGCAATAGCCACTACATGTCCCAAGTGCCAAGGAAGCGGACAACTTATAACTGATCCATGTAAAGATTGTCATGGCCAAGGTAAAAAACGTCATAAGGCAAATCTAGTTGTAAAAGTTCCTGCAGGAATTGATAATGGACAAAAGTTGAAGTTGACTGGAGAGGGTGATAGTGGACAAAATGGTGGACCTAGTGGCGATCTATACGTAACTATCAATGTTAGTAAGCATGAATTTTTTGAAAGAGATGGTATTGATATCTATTGCACAATCCCTATAACTTTTTCTGAGGCCACACTTGGTACAGAGATTGAGGTTCCAGCACTTAAAGGAAAAATTTCTGTAAAGATTCCTGCTGGTACACAATCTGGAAAAAAGATGAGAGTTAAAAACAAAGGCATTACTCGACTGGGTGGTTATGGGATCGGAGATCAAATAATTACTATTCAAGTCGAAACTCCAACTAAGTTAACAAATGAACAAAGAGAGTTATTTGAAAAATTGGCCAATTTAGAGCGAAAAGATAAGGATAAAATCAGATCCAATTTTAATGCTCACGCTGGTTCTGGTTCTGGTTCTAACTCTAATTCGAATGGTGGAGACTCATCTAACTCTTCTGGTGGTATCTTCGATAAAGTCAAAGACCTGTTTACTTAAAAGATAAGTTTACTTAAAATCAAATCAATTTATAATCAAAAATCACAATTATTATAATTGCAATGGAGTACTCCATTATGAAATTATTAATCTCCTCTCTTTTTTTTCTTTTGTTAATTTTAGTTACCGCTTGTTCAAGCGCAGGCCCTTCAAGAAAAGTATCATCCTCTAACGACGTTGATACTAATTCAGGTGCTAATGCTAATGCCAATGCTATCGGACAAGATAATTCATCTCTTTATACCGATCAAATCATCAAACTTATAAAACAAGCAAAACTGCTCTATGAAGAGGGTAAAAAAGATGTGGCCACTAAAAAACTGCAAGAGGTTTTGGATGCATCACTTATGCCTGCGGAAAAAGCGCTCAAGTATAATCTGCTAGGAGTTTTTAATTTTGCAAGTGCCAACTATGATGGCGCCATTAAAAATTTCCAAGAGGCATTGACAACTTCCATGGTTGATCAATTTTTAACCTCACAAATTTATCTTAATCTGGCCAGCTCTCTATATAAGAAGAGAAGTTTAGAGGAATCTAAAAAATCAATTAAAGAGGTAAATGCTTCCTTGCTTAAAAATCAAGAGTTACAAAAATATTATCGTTTAAAATTCTTTTTAGCTGAAGAAGAAGGTGATCCAGAAAAAATATTATATTTGGCCCAATATCTCTCCCAATATAAAAATTCAGAGGAACTTGTCTCTGATGGAGTTTTATATAGTAAGTTCATTTCAATTTTCATGCAATTAGATGATGGAAAAAAAGTAGAATATCTACAAAAAATTTCTGAACAAAATTTACCTCAGAGTGGTGTTGTAATTTTAAGTTTGGCAGAAAACGCCTTGGAAAAACTCTACCTTTCTGGAAAGAAAGATGTTTATGAAAAAATGCTTGCATGGTTAAAATTAAAATTTAGTGGCCCAGGGATTAATGATGATATAGCAAAAAAGATAAGCGCTCTGGAAAATAAAATTTTAAATCTATCTAGATTTGATGTGGAAAATATTGGGGTAATTCTTCCATTCACAGGAGATAAAAGTAAGTTTGCTTACAAAGCAATGCTCGGAATTGAGATTGCTATGAAAAATAGTACAAAACCGATTAAACAAATAATTAAAGATAGTAGAGGAAATGGTATCATTGGCGTTTGGGCGGTTAGAGAGTTAGTTGAAAAACATGGTATTGGTGTTATTGTTGGTGGGCTCTTTCCAGAAGAGGCACAAAAGGAATATTTAGAAGCAAAAAAGCATGGTGTACTTTTTATTTCACTTTCACCAATATTTCTTCCTAAAAAAGAAAAGGATTTGTTGTTAATTGAAATCCAAGGATCAATTGAATCTCAAATTAAAAAAATATTTACTCCAATTCTCCTTGAAAAGTTAGGCAATAGAATTGCTGTACTCTATCCAGATGAGGAGAGAGGAAGAGTTTATGTTGAAGAACTATGGAATGAGATTAAAGAACAAAAATTAAACGTAGAGATTACTGCTGTTCAAAGCTATAATAAGAGTGACATCGAATATATTGGTCCAGTAAAGAAATTGCTTGGACTAGAATTTGTTAAAGAAAGAGATGAAGAGCTTAATCTAATAAACAAAATAAACTCCACCCTTAGTTTACGCAAAAAAGGTGACAAAAAAAGTGATAAGAAAAGCTTTAATCTAACTCCGGTAGTTGATTTTGATTGGTTGTTTATGCCATCATATCCAGATGAAACATTAAGATTGATTCCAACATTCAAATACGTGGATGCTCCAAGAATTAACTTTGTTGGAATTTCTAGCTGGAGAAGCAAAGCACTTTCAAAATTAAGCGAGAGACAGGCATTTTATTTTGTTGGTGATAATTTCGATACTTCGGATAGTAGGTTAAGAGAAATTTACAACTCAACATACAAGTCAATGCCTGGACTTATTGAAACTATCTCATATAATGCTGCAACATTAGGTATTAAGATACTTTTAAAGAGTTCAGAATCAAAAATAAATGGCAAATCCGAATTTAATAATATGCTTCACACGCTCTCTAGAATTGAAGTTGGTCAAGAAAAATGGTTAAACATAAACAACTCGTGGGCCAAAGAAATGATTCTCTTCAAATTTGCACGAGGTGAAATCACCAAACTTGATGGAGTTAGATCAAATGACAGCAAAGAAAACGACAACAACAATAATAATAATAATAACGATATGACAGAATAGGATTTGTTTTTTTACGTTCTAGTATTTATTGTATTTATTGTATTTATTGTATTTATTGTATTTATTGTATTTATACTCTAGTTGCCGCAGGTTTCTTCGCATTAGCTATCGCTTTTTTTATTCTCGCCTTCTTCTTTGCCTGATTTTGTTTTCTTTTCATCTTAATAACCATATTCTTTCTTCCACGACCCATAAAACCCTCATCAATAATAATTAAATAATAATTAATTCATAAAAATTTGTAAAAATTTAAACTAATTCAAAATAATTCAAACGAATTTATAATAATTCATAATAACAATATACTTATATATACTTAAATATTTTATTATGAAAAGGTTATTGTAAAATATTCGTGTAAGAAAAATTTCTTTATCGGTATTTTTTTATACAAATCATCTGTGAACTAAGCTATATTTATTCAACAGAAATAAAAAATAAAAAAATTAGCTATCAAAGACATAAGGAAATATATTATGTGGCAAAAAATATTAAATTGGTTTTCAAATGACTTGGCCATAGATCTGGGAACTGCAAACTGTCTCGTTTACGCTAAAGACAGAGGTATAATTGTAAATGAACCATCTGTTGTTGCTGTTCATCAAGGACCGAAGGGACAGCAAAAAGTTTTAGCAGTTGGCAAAGAAGCAAAAGAGATGTTAGGAAAAACTCCAGGATCAATTAAGGCGTTGAAGCCAATGAAGGATGGAGTAATAGCTGATTTTGAAGTAACCCAAGCAATGTTGAGTTATTTTATCAAGAAATCAATAATCGGTTCAAAACTAATAAAACCAAGAATAATAATTTGTATTCCATTCGGTATCACTCAAGTAGAAAAACGTGCAGTCAAAGAATCAGCAGAACAAGCAGGCGCAAGAGAAGTTTATTTGATCGAAGAGCCAATGGCCGCTGCAATAGGTGCTGGTCTTCCTATTACTGAACCATCAGGTAATATGATTGTAGATATCGGTGGAGGAACAACTGAGGTTGCAGTTATTTCACTTGGAGGAATCGTCTATTCTAAATCTGTAAGAATTGCTGGTGATAAGTTTGATGAAGCAATCGCCTCATATATAAAGAAAAAATATTCTTTATTGATTGGAGAACGAACATCTGAGATGATTAAAATATCAATTGGTAATGCTTATCCATTTGATGATGAAGTTAAAACTTATGAGGTTAAGGGACGTGATTTAATTGCTGGTGCTCCTAAGATTATTGAAGTTACCTCTGATGAAATTAGAGATGCTTTGGCAGATCCAATCTCTGAAATAGTAGAAGCAATTAAAGTCTCTCTAGAAAAAACACCTCCTGAGTTGGCTTCAGATATTGTTGATAATGGAATAATCTTAGCAGGTGGGGGATCATTACTTGCTAATCTGGATATATTGATAAAAGAAAAAACTGGTTTACCAGTCTCTCTTGCAGAAGATCCTCTCACTTGTGTGGTTAGAGGTTGCGGAATGGCCTTAGAATCACTACCGCTCTTAAGGCAGGTTACTACTCTATCATAAATAGTAATTGGTTAATCTGACTTAATAATTATTAATTATTTAATTATTTAATTATTAATATATGCCAATACCAACAATACTACTTACTATCATAATTTTTTTCAGCACATTTTCTTGTTCTCATTTCTCATCAACTAATAATAGTAATGATAGTGGCAATACCAACAATGCTTCAAAGAAAAAAAAGTTTGATGAAATTAAAACAGAAAAGGTAGTCTTTGATTACAGCGATTCTACTGGAGATTATCGCTTAGTCAGAGAAGTTGGTAAGGTCGGCAAAGTTGCTAAAGATCGTAATAATTATTTTGTAAAAACTCAAATACTACCTGAAAATGGCGATGAAAAAAATGTTTTGGAAAATATCTTTGCAATTTCTAATCTAGAGGAATTGCATGTTAAAGGTAGTGATGGCAAAAGTGGAGTGGTAAAAACTCTCACTCCCAAAATTTCTCAATACACCGTTTGGCTTGAGGGCCAAAAATATTTTTCTCAATTAAAAGTTGATTACAAAAAAAGAATGTTAGAAGTACTTTCTATTGATGAAGAAAAGAAAGTCAAAGATAAGACAAAAGTTAAAATACCTAAGAAAAATAGTATAACATGTTTTTTTTCACAAGTTGATGAATGTATCAGAGTAACTGGGTTTCTTACTTTGGCCAAAGAAAAAAAGGCGGGTTCTGTACCCATACAATTAATTTGGGATGGTCATCCTTTCTTTCAAGAACAATATAATTATCTTCCTAAAAATATTTTCTCCAATGCCACCTTTGAGTATGATGGGGAATTAGAAGATGGTACTATCCGATTTGCTTTGAATGTTGAAGGTCAAAGCATTCTATATCACTTTAGTACCAGTAATGATTTGATCAAGAAATTATGGGTTAATCAAGGTATTACTCAAGAAAGAAGTACCATCAAATAAGATTACATTACACTTCACTTTACTAACTTCACCTTTCAAATAAATACTGTTAAAATATCAACATACTATAACTAATAACAATAATGATAAAAAAATATTTTCATATAAAATCACAAAAAATGGAGTCCACAAAATGCATTACGCTGGACCAATGATAATCACTGGAATTAAAGGAACTACTCTAAACGATGATGAAAAATCTTTTATTGAAAAAGAAAAAATTGGTGGAGTAATTCTCTTTTCTCGCAACTACGAATCACCATCTCAAATCGCAATGTTAGTAAATTCTATTCAAGCATTAAGGGATGAGTATCCACTCTTCATTTCAGTTGATCATGAAGGTGGTAGAGTGATGAGATTTAAAAATCATTTCACCCAATTTCCACCAATGCTTCAAATTGCTAAAAAAAATTCTCCAAAGCTATGTTTTGAAGTATTCAATATAATGAGTGCAGAATTAAATGCTTGTGGAATAAATCTCTCCTATGCTCCAGTATGTGATGTTATCGAAATGAATACTGATGAAAATACAATTATTGGTGATAGATCATTTGGCAGCGACCCTGAAGAGGTTTCTAAGTTTGTTTCAGCTGCAGTAAGAGGATTACAAGCAAACAATATCATTGCCTGTGCAAAACATTTTCCAGGTCATGGAATAACTACAGTTGATTCTCATCTGCAATTGCCAGTAATAGATGCTTCATTAGATGAATTAAAACAAAGAGAATTTATTCCCTTTAAAAAAGCAGTTAAATCCCGAGTTGAATTTGTTATGATGGCCCATTTGTTGGTCAAATCAATTGATGAAAGTTTACCAACATCTCTTTCGGCCAATGCTTATGATTTGTTAAGAAAAGAACTTAAATTCTCAAAGATTATTGTTAGTGATGCTATGGAGATGAAAGCAATTGCCAACAAATTTAAAATTGAAGATTCAGCTGTCATGGCGATAAATGCTGGAAGTGATATGTTGATCTATGGAAATATCGATGAGGCAAAAATTGCCACTGCCACAATAAATGATGCCTTAAAAACAAAAAAAATAAAAAGTACTAACTATCAACAAAAAATTGAAAGAATCATGGATTGTAAAAAGAGATATTTTTCAAATTATAATCCTATCTATATTCCGACTGTTACAGACGGTTTTAAACCTCATAATTCAAAAACTATACTTGATCAATTGCTATTAAAATAACAGAGCATTTCTTTCCCTATTATTAAAAAAATCCAACATAAACTCTATGATATAATTATGGTCTCATTATACCGATAAAATACCGATATAGAATATCGATATAGAATATAGAGGATAATGAGTTAATATAACGATAAAAAAGAGGGAGGAAAAAGTATATGGCCGTAACTGGTCTGTTATTTTATGCTTCTTTAATATTAATTGGAGTTGCTGCTTACATTGTGGCCATCTCTGTTTTAACTAGTGAAGAAAAATTTAAAACTTCAGAAAAATTAGAAGAAGCAGGTACAAAGACCTCAAAGTCAAATGAAGGCGCAATTTTAAAATACTCACGTCCATTTTTCAAAAGATATGTCAGTCCCATAGTTGCGGGAATGAAAAACAAGCAAAAAATTAGAAAAAAATATCAAAGGTTATTGGCCAATGCTGGCCTCACAGATACGCTCACTCCAGATGATTTTTATGCTTTCAAATTATTCTTAATCATTGGATTTCCAATTTTATTTTTAGCAATTAGAAGTTTCACTGAAATGCATGATTGGCCTCTTTCAATTTCACCACTGGTTGGTGTTGCAGGATACTTTTATCCAGACATTTGGATTAGAGGTAAAATTGAACAACGTCAAAAAGACTTAATCAATGGAATGCCTTTTGTGATTGATATGCTAGCACTTTCAGTTGAAGCGGGTTTAGATTTTTTGGCCGCTATTTCTAAAGTGGTATCAAAGGCACCACCAAATGCTTTGGTAGAAGAATTTGAGATCTTATTGAAAGAAGTAAAACTTGGTTCCGCTAGAGCTGAGGCGCTTCGAAAGTTAGCATGGAGAACAAACATTATAGAGACAGCTTCATTTTGTGCGACTTTAATTGCTGCTGATTCAGTAGGTGCTTCCATCGGACCTATTTTAAAAACTCTCTCTGGAGATGTAAGACAGAAAAGATCAGCTATCGCAGAAAAAGCAGGTGCCCAGGCGGCAACTAAAATATTATTTCCGATGTTATTTTTAATTACTCCAGCGGTGTTTATAATCATCGCCGCACCGATGGCATTACAATTTATTGAGTAAAAATTGTTGAGTAAACAAGTTAAGGAGTTAGTTTTTGAAGATTAAAAGATACAAGGCAATTAATATTACAAAAAATATAGTGTATGCAAATAATGTTATAATTGCAGATGGTTTTTTTGATCGACTCCTTGGTTTAATGTTTAAAAAAGAGATGAAAACGTTTTTAGATAAAGAACCATTCGATGGACTCTTAATAGAATCATGTACTTCTATTCATACTTGCTTTATGCAATTTAATATCGATGTTTTGTTCTTGGATAAAAACAATACCATTATAAAAATAATTAAGAATATGAGTCCTTGGAGAATAAGTTGGTTCTATTTTAGGGCCAGACGAGTTTTAGAATTAAAATCAGAAGTCGTTGTTGATAACCATAATCATAATCATAATCATAATCATAATCTTGATAATAGCAACCATGGAGATAAGGTAGAATTTATATGTTTAAATTAGTAGTAGTTGGAGGGAAATTACGAGGCAAAGAATTCCCACTTGTAGAGGGGGAAAATGTTGTAGGTCGAGATGGATCCTGTAAAGTACAATTACCATTAGAAGGTGTTTCTAAAAATCATTTAAAAATCACTGTAACTCAAGATGCTGCCTTCTTAGAAGATCTAGGTAGTGCCAATGGGACAATTGTAAATAAAAAAATTGTAAAAAAAATGACCATAAAAAATGGAGATCAAATTGCTCTACCTAATGTAATCATGCAATTGGTTTATGTAGTTGAAAAAAAGGTGATTATAAAAAAGAAAGTCGTTAAACAAAATGATAAGAGCGACGAAGATAATCCAGTAGAAGAAATTCCTGATATGCCCGCATCTCCTGCTGGCAAAGTGATGCACCTTTTTAAATATAAATTAATGCCAATAGTTTATACTTTCAATAAAGAGTATGAATGGAGAGCAATTGTAGCTGTCACTTTAGTATTATTTATCGTTGCTACTATAACTTTAACTATTTTTCCTGTGTTGATGGATAACAAAAATGTTTTAATGTCTGAAATTGCCATTCGTGGTTTTCATTATACTGACGATATTGCACGTTTAAATGCAATTCATTTGGCAAGAAAAAATTTAGATAGTATTGATACAAAATTTCTAGAATCAGAATCTGGAGTAGAATCTCATGAATTATTTGATGTAGATGGAAGAATCGTGCGACCACTGGGAAAAATAAATGAATTTATCACAGATCCTTTTTCTATTTATGCAAAAGAATTGTCCAACAAAGGAAAAGAGAAAGGAGCAAAAAATTTAGGAGATGGCACTTACGGAATTTCCAAAAGTATTCAAGCATTCAATGTAAAAACTGGAGTAGAGGAAACAGTTGGAATAATTGCTATCAAATTTGCACCATCTTCATTAGTGAGAGAGGCGGCCAACAACTCCAAAGCATACTTAGAAGCATTTGCTACATCTTTAGGTGTGGCCATAATATTTTTTGCTATAGTTTATTATCTGACCTTAAGACATATAGATGATTTAAGATTTCAAATCGATCAAGTTATGAGAGGAAAACAAAAAGAGGTGACTCAAAAATATCACTTTGTAGAATTAAAACCATTGATTGGAACTATGAATACTGTTTTACAAAAGTATCAAGAGTCTCAAGGAATGGCCACCGCAAGTGATGCAGATATAGAACAAGATGGAAAATATGTAGGAATCTTAAGGGAATTTCTCTTAGGATCAACTGGGCCGGCAATGATTTTAAACTCTGAAAAATTAATCCAAAATATAAATACAGTGGCGGAAGACTTAATTGGAATAAGAGAGACTGTTGGCGCTAATATGAGTTTACTAGACGTTGCTCGCGATCAAGGATTTGCAGCAACAGTAATAGATCTTTGTGATCAATCTGCAAATAATGGTGGTGTCTGCCAAAAAGGACATTACGAATTTCAAGGTCATGCTCATGAAATATGTGTGACGGCCCTAATTGGTAAAGATAATTTTGCTAAAGCATTCTTTATAACATTTGTAAAAGAAGGATAATAAATAATGGCCGGACAAAAAGTACTTATTCTCAAAAATTTCAATCTTCCTAAAGAGGAGGGAGAGTATTATCGATTGTTGTGTTTAAGTGGGGCCAAAAAAGGCGAATCATTCTTTTTAACTGCCGATCGTTTAGTGATTGGAAGAAGTAATGAAGCAGATATACAAGTTGTTGATGGTAAATCATCAAGAGAACATGCAGAATTAGTCAAGACTGAAAATTATTATACTATAACTGATTTGGGTTCACAAAATGGAGTAATTGTAAATGATTTAAAGGTAACTCAACAAAAACTAAGAGATGGTGATAAAGTCATTATTGGCCAAACTGTTTTTAAATATAACATTGTTAATGTAAATAATAAAAAAAATTTGACTCTACTAAAATCAGCTGATGGTAAAAGTCTTCCATCCATACCAGAAATTCCAGGAGCAAATAGTGTTGCAAATAATAGCAGTAACAATAGCAACAGCAACAGCAATAATGAATTAAATACAAACACAGGAGATGAAAATGCTCAAGATATTGATGAAAAACCATCTTCATCATTATTTCAAAAATTTGCTGGATTAGATAGTAAGACAAAAATGAAGGTTTTAGTAGTTGTAGCAGTGTTGGGTGGCTTTATATTTATGGATGATAAAGAAGCTACTGATCAAGAAAAAGATCCAAATAAAGATAAAGCTCCAAAAGGCAAGGATATTTCTTCAGAAGTAAATTCTTTAATTCAGAAGAAAAAAGCATCTGAGGATAAGGAATTAGAAAGAAACTTAAATGTAATTTTTTTGAGAGGATTAAGAGAGGCAAGAGAAGGAAATTATTTTAGAGCAATAAGTGAATTCAATTTGGCACTAATTTTAAGTCCACAAAATGCTCGCGCCAGTTATTACAGAGACAAAACTCTGCAAAAATTAGATGAAGATATAAAAAAACACTTTATCATGGGTAGAAGATTTAGAGATGCTCTAAGATATTCCGGTGCAATCACTGAGTATTGTGCAATTTTAAGATTGTTAGAAAATTATCCTACTGATCAAAGATTTTTAGATGCAGAAACAAATATTAAAGAAATAGAAAAGTTAATGGGATTAGACGAAGGTGAAACTAAGTGTATTTCAAAGTAATCAAGAGATAACCAGCGTAGATCTGGAAGAAGACGGAATTGCTTCCGATGGAGCTGAATTTTTTATTGGCAGAAACAAGGATTGCCATGTTTCTCTTGATAATCAACAAATTTCCAGACAACACGCCATCATTACTAAGCGGGGCCCAAAATGGGAAATTAGAAAATCCTCAACATTGTCACCTCTAATTATTAATGGTCAAAATCACGATAATAAATTGTTAGAAAGTGGTGATATCATCATCATTGGCCCTTATACTATTCATATCTTTATCAAAGTGCCAAGCTTAAGCACAAGCACAAACATAGATACAAACACAAACACCAATAAAAGTGCTACCAATATTAATAATATAGGCGCAAATGTTAGTACGAATGTTAGTGAAAGCATTTCACCCTCTTCTTTATCAGTTGATAACAGTAGACATACTGAAAGCTCTAAAGTGGATAAGAGTGAAATAAATAATAAAAATGAGAAGAAAAAAAAGAACGATAATGCTGACACTAGCGCTACAAATAGTGACAGTGATAGTGACATTGATAGTGACAGTGATATTTTTTCAGCTGATTCCTCCTCCTCATCCTCTTCTTCGGATAATTCTAGTTTGGAAGTAGTTGAGGGAATGAACTCAGGTGATAATGGTCTTCTAGAATCAAGTAATTTAAATGAAAACAATTTAAATGGTAATAGCGATGCAGGAAATATTGAGGATACTAACAATGAAAATTTACCTGCTGAAACTAATGGAAGTAGTGGGGGCGAAAGTGTTAATGATGGTGTAGGAGAGAACACAGAAAGTAGTAATGTTAATAATGGAAGTAATGATGGCGATGGCAGTACAAAAGTATTTACTTCCTTTGCAGAATTCACCCTCAAAATATTTGGAGAATATGCTCCCTATGATAATTATGCCATTAAAGAAAAAGAGACATTCATCGGTAGAGATCCTAAAAAATGTCAAATTATTTTAAAAGATCCAGAAGTTTCAACAGTTCATGCTGTAATTAAGAAAAATGCAATTGGTGTTACATTGGAGGATCTCAATTCTGCAAATGGTACCATCTTGAATGGAGCGCGAATTAATGAATCTGAACTCCATCCTTCGGATGAATTTATAATTGGAAGTACCACATTCACCTTAATGGTCAAATCTGAAACTTTGAATGCTGAGGAAGACAGATTAATGCCGGTTGCAGAAAATCAAGAAATTCAAGTTGAAGAGATAGTAGAAGAAGAGGTGAGTTTTTCAGATGGAGAGGCATCAGCTGCTGCTGGAGCAACTGCTGATTCAACTACTGCTGGTGCTAGTGCTGGAGGGGCGGCTACACCTACTGAGGCAAGTGGTGGCAGTATCTTAAAAGATCCAGCAAAAAGAAAGAAAGTTCTTATTGTAGCGGCGGTTGTAATCCTTGGATATGTAATGATGACTGGTGATGAGGAATCATCAAAAGATAAAAAAGATGGTGCGAAGACAGAAAAACAAGCAAAAAAAGATAGTGAAGTAGGTGATCCCACAAAAACAAGTGTAGACAAGAATGCAAAAGATGCTGCTGGAAAAGATGGTGGAAGTGGTGTGAGTGGGAAAGATGGAAAAGATGTCAAATTAGGTAAGGACGGCAAACCAATTAAACCGAAAAAGAAATTAACCCCAGAGGAAAAAGAGTATCTAGAAGGTCAGTACATTCTGGCCAAAAGCTATTATGATAAAGGAATGTATAGTGAAGCAAAACAAGAGATTGATAAAATATTCGAGATATCTGAAGATGGTTACAAAGAGGCAGGTCAACTTAAAAAATTGATTAAAGAGGGGTATGAACAAATAGTTGAACTTGATAAAAGAAAACAAAAAGAAATGGAAATAGCGATCAAGAAGAAAAAAGTAGATGAACTTCTAAAAAAGGCAAACGAAGCAGTTAAAGAACATCGATCAGAAATTGCAGAAGCACTTTTTAATCAAATACTAGAGATTGATCCAGAACAAGCTGATGTACCTCAGTTAAGATTAGAAATGAGCGCTTGGAAAAAAGAACAAGAAAGAATTGCGGTTGAAAAAGAACAGAAAGCAGCAGAACGAAATAGAAAAGTTCAATCAATGAGTGAAAGTAAAGGACTCTATTTAAAAAAGAAATGGTTTCTCGCCATTGATCGATTAGAAAAATTTTTACAAATAAAAGATATGGATGAAGATTTAATAAAAGAGGCAACGGAAATGTTGACCGATGCTAAAAATCAACTAAAAAACAGGGTTGATCCTTTGTTGGGTAAGGCTCGATCTTTAAAGGAAGGACAAGATTTAAAGGCAGCATACGATAGTTATTTATTAGTATTAAAAGTTGATCCAACTCAATTAGAAGCATTAAATGAAATAAACGACATCAAAGAGACGCTTGATTTTCGAGCTCGCAAAGTATATCGAGAAGCAATTATCTCAGAATCTCTAAGTCTCTTTGATGAAGCAAAGGAAAAATTATTAGAAGTTCAGCAAGTTGCACCTGTCGACAGTGTTTACTATAAAAAGGCTAGAGAAAAATTAAAAAACTATCCCGATGCTGCAACAATTTTATCTACCACTGGAGGAGCTGGAGCTGGAGGAGGTACTGCAAACGCTGCTGGTGCTACTGGTGGTGCTGGTGGTGCTGGAGGAGGAGCTAAGTGAAACTTAAAAGTTATGCTGCCAAAACTGATCAAGGACCATACTTAAATATAAATGAAGATGGTTATGATTTAGATCTAATGAATGATTTATTTATGATATTTGATGGATTTGGAGGGCCTGGTATAGGAGACAAATGTGTCTCAGTATTAAAGGATAACATTCGCAATTTTTATTCTAAAGTTATAGAAGATCCTGATTCTACAATGCCATTTTATTACAGCTATAAATATCTACTTGAAGGGAATGCTCTAATAAATGCCATGCATTTTACTCAGAAATTATTATTCAAAGAAAATAAAAAAGTTGATTTATCTATGAGAGCAGGATCATCTTCAATAGTTACTTCTTTATCTGAAGATATAATGACTTTTGTTTCAGTAGGAAATTGTCTTTGTTATTTATATAGAGATGGTGAATTGCTAAAGATAGTGAACGAAGATACTATTGGTATCTATCCACTTAGTGGAGATAATTCATACTTAAAAACAACACCACTAAGCGCTTTTGGCCTTTTTGAAGAATTACATTTGCAAACAAGAGAAGTAAAAATTTGTGAAGGTGATTTGTTTATATTGATGACCGACGGAGCATACTCCAGAATAAAACCAAATGAGTTGGTTAATTTCATAATTAGATCAAACAATCAATATAACCATGTGGTTGAAAAAATATTCGAAACGGCAAATACTAGAGGAAATTTAGACAATCAAACTACTATATTATTGCAATTTTAAATATATAAAATTTTAAAGTCAAAAACATGATATATTTACTTTATAATCAAATAATACAATATTTTTTCCTTGTTGCTTATTTTGATAAGTTATTGATAAAATTTTAAATAAGAGCACATGGGTAAAATACTCAAATGCCCAAGTAATAGAATCTAAGTGGTAGGATATTTTTTCAGGAACTTTTTATGTCCCGATATAAAATTCTTGTTGCCGACGACAGTCTTACGATACAAAAAGTTGTAAAGATAATTTTAGATGGAAAAAAATTTGAAATTATCGAATCACTTGATGAGAATAGATGTATTTCAGAAGTAACTAATCAACATTTTGACTTAATTTTACTCGATTTCAATCTCTCATCAGAAGATAGTGGTTATTCACTAATAAAAAAGATCAAAAAAATTCGTCCAAAATCAAAAATTTTAGTTATGTATGGTGCTTTTGACGTAATAAATGAACAATCATTAACGGAAGTTGGCGCTATAGGGAAAATCAATAAGCCATTTGATTCAGAATCTCTTTTATCCACGTGTGCTAAAATTTTACAACAATCTAACGATAACGATAATAAAAACGATAACGAAAATGTTAAAGAGAATGTTAATGAAGAAGAAGATGGAGATGATGAAAGTGGTTGGATGATAAAAAATGTTACAAAAAATAATATTAACATAACTCAAAAAAATGATTCTAATGTTTGGGGGATTGAAATACCTCCAATGCTAACGAATAATAAAACAAAATCTAATATTAATAATTTAAATAACTCAAAATCTTTCACTGAAAACTTAGAATCCTTTGAAATTCCTCCTAAAATGTCTCCATCATCAACTGTTACAACAACTGTTTCCACAGTAACTGATAAAACAACAACAACTGAAATCACGGATGATGATCTACTTAATGAGAAAAACTGTAAAGAAGATAATACTGCAATTGTTCTTCCACATAGTGATGATTTAGAATATCCAGACATGGGATTCATTTCTCCAGAGGTAAATAAACCTAAATCAAAATTAATTCCTATCGATGAGCTTGTACAAACTGATATTGAAAGTATTAGTAACAGCAGTCATGTTAATGAAATTAATGAAATAGATAACGATATAGAATTTAGTAAGCGTGGGCGTCAGCCAGAAAAGATTAAAAATTTAATCAACTTAGAAGACAAAATTAAAGATGAATTATCAACAGATGATTTTTGGAATAACGAAGATAAAATTAATAATAAGCAATCTAACATTGGAAATATTAAATCAAATATTGAAGCTACAGATATAAATGTTAATATCAATGATAACGATGAGTCAGTTGAAGATTATTTTAAGTATGAAAATGAATTCGAAAATAACTTTAAATCAACAGAAATTATTTCTCACGATGACCTAACTCAAGATTCAATCAAAAACTTTAAAGACGTCTTTGGAGTAGAGGAAATTAATCCTATTCTATCTGTATCTAAATTAAGTGAAAAAGTTGAGATGGTCGCTGAGCAAATGAAAAAACATAATTTAAATGATGACGATAATACACTTGATGCCAGTGTTGAAAATAATATTGATAGTGAAGAAATTAGAAAGTCCATTCTTGCTGAAATAAAAGCTGAAATAAAAAAAGATGTATCTAGTATGGTTGAATCGTATTTAAATGAATCAATAAAAAAACATTGTCAATTAATAATCGAAAAAATTGCTTGGGATGTAATTCCATCTACGGCCGAGACACTAATTAAGAGTGAACTTCAAAGGTTGGCCCAAAAAAAATAAACTTAATCAAAAAACTTAAAAAACATTAAAAAACCTAATGCCAACTGCAGTTGACACTTTTGTTTAATTCAAAAAATATATCCCATTACAATATTTAAATTAACTAATTGAAATAACAGCATAGTGATTATTTCTACAATTTTTTTTCCTTTATATTTTTAAAACAGAATTAAAATCCACTCTCCTTTTGGTTATTAATACAAGTAAAAAATATTTTTGCAATTTTTAACAGGAGAATTTTAGCTATGAAAAATCGTTTTATTTCAAAATCTATGTTAATAATAAGTACATTAGCATTAGTATTCATGCTATCGGTTGCTCTAACAAACAATGCGGATGCCGCAAAAACAAAGAAAAAGCGCTTTTATAAGAATAATCATACTAGTCGTTCAATTAGTAATAGTAATCCTTCTGTAGTCACTAGCGCTTCAAAAGCATGTAAAGTTAAAAAAGGATTTACCAAAGAAGAATTGATAAAGGAATTAGCAGGATTAAATTACTGTGAATTAGTAGATAGAACAGGAAGAGATCCTGAAATAAAATTACCATCTATAAGTAAAGAACAAGATAAGTTAGCAGGAAAAGAGATTGAATTAGATATAAATGACATACATTATATGCAAGGTAATTGTAGTAATACAACTAAAGATGGTATTTACACTGTAATTCAAAATGCTAAAGATATTAAGGCGGGGAAATTGGATATTAAAGTAATTCCAAGAATAGGTGTATGGAAAGATACCACGGGTAGAATTTGGACCGTAGATCACCGAAGATTGGCATCATTTGTTCTCTCTGGATCTGTTAAAAAAGTTCCTGCTGTTTGGTTAGATTCTAAAACTGTTATTCATGATAAATTTAAATATAGTAACAAAGAGAATGGTAATAAAATGGTTATCACTGTAGGAAAAAAGGGAGTTGTTATCGAACGTGATACTAGTAAAGATGATGAAAAAGAAGATGGCGATGATAGCGACGACGACGACGAAAATGAAAGTGACAATGAAAATAACTAAGAAAATTAAAAATGATTAAGAAGTTTCTAAGAAAAAAACGATAATATTACCAACCTAACTCTCTGGCAATTTTTGCACCAACAATAACATTATTTTCTACAAGCTTAATATTAGCAGTTAAGGATTTACCATCCGTTAATTTAACTATTTTTGAGAGTAAAAATGGAGTAAGATCTTTTTTAGCAATAGAAGATTTGATTGATTCTTTTACTGCTTCCTTAATTATGCCTTCAATTTCTGATGATGGAATCTCATGTTCAGAAGGAATAGGATTAGCTACAAGCATTCCAGAATTAAATCCAAGTTTAATATGCATTTTATATATATGTGCAACTTCTTTTGCTGATGTGACTTTATGATATAATGGGATTCCGCTCTTTCTTGAATAGAATGCCGGAAATTGATCCGTATTAAATCCTAAAATAGGAACACCTAAGGTTTCAAGATACTCTATCGTTTTAGGTAAATCTAGAATTGCCTTTGCTCCTGCGGAGACAACAATTACTGGAGTACGAGATAACTCAGTAAGATCAGCTGAAATATCAAAATTATCTTCTGCTCCTCGATGAACTCCACCAATTGCACCAGTTGCAAAGACTTTTAATTTGGCCAAATTTGCAGCAATCATTGTTCCTGCTACGGTGGTGGCACCATCTAATCCTAGTGCCATACAAGTAGCAAAATCAGGACGTGAAACCTTTAACACTCCTTTAGTTTTTGCTAAATAATCAATTTCATCATTACTAAGTCCAATCTGCAACTTCCCTCTAATAATCGCGACTGTTGCCGGTTGAACGCCATTATCCAAAGCTATTTCTTGTAATCGCAATGCCATTTTCAAATTATTTGGATAGGGCATTCCATGAGAAATAATTGTAGATTCCAATGCCAATACAGGTTTTTTGGCCCTTATCGCTTTGGCCACAGCAGGATTTAAGTGAATGATACTTTTTTTCATATTTTACTTCTTTCTTTTATTTCTTTCTTTGTAAAAACTTTTCGACTATCTTCATGGCTTTTATTGTTGAACGTTCTAAATTGTTAAAACTTGTACTCGCAATTCCATTAACAATCGATGCTAGTAATAAATCACCAGCTCCAGTTGTATCCTTGGTTTTAATTATCTTACTAGGTTTAAAATATTTAATTTTAACATTGCTATTTTTAGAATTTTTAGAATCTTTAGAATCTTGAGGATCTATCTTGCAAAACCACTCAACACCCTTTTCACCTTTAGTTAAAATAATATTTTCAATTTTATGTTTAAGCATAAAATTGATTATTTCTTGAGAAAAATTCCTTCTTGTCTTTTCATTTTCCTTTAAAGATCCGGCAACTCTTTTTTGCGGTAACAAAGCATCCATTTCTTCTACAGTTGGAGTTATTAAAAATAAATTCTTTAATACATTTTTACTACGAGATGTTTTCTCAACTGAAACTGTTTCAAATATCACTCGCAATCTCTTCTTTAAACAATTTCTTACAATAAAATCTACTGTGCTAGGATAAAGATTTGCATCGACAATAACTAGATCATTACTTTTAACTCTTTTAAGTTGATTAGAGATAAATTTTTTAGAAAATCCTTCTTCCACTACTCGTACATCTGCCGCTCCATAGATGAGCTTTCCTGATTCCATAAAAGCAACATACTTACCATTGGTAAGATTGTTATTCACAAAATAACTACAGTTAAGTGTGGATAAGAATTTTTTCAAATAGGGAGTAATAAAGTCATTTCCAATTGAGGTTATAAATTTTTTCTGTGAGGTCTTTAAACTTTTAAAGATATTAAATCCTACACCTCCAAAATTTAAATCAATTTTAGCAATATTGGATGTCTTAGATAAAAACTTATCTTTTTGAGCAATAATATCAATATTTATAGCGCCGAATATGTATATCATAATAGTTAATCATAGTAGTTAATATTTATATTATAAAACTTGTTATTAAAGGGCCAGAATCAATATTATAAGAATTAAACAAATAATGACCCATGAAAGCTTGTCTTTCAACACCCATGCGACAGGATCACTCTTAATTACTCCTCTATTCCCTAATAGCCATATCCGATTAGTCCAGTATAAAAAAAGAATTACCCAAAACCATAGATAACCAGGATGTTTGTACATAGCAAGTACAGTTTTATTATGAATATACAGAGTAATAACTACGATTGAAAGAAATGAACTCACTACTCCAGATATTAATAAAATTATTTGATCTTGTTGATGATATCCACGACCAGCAACAATCTCTTCTGCAGTAAACTTAACTTCAATAAAACGTTTTAACATTGAAAGGCCAAAAAAGAAAAAAATAGAAAATGTTAAAAACCACTCTGAAACTGAAGTCGATGTGGCTTCGCCACCAGCATAAAGTCGAAGAGTATAAAAAGATGAAAGCAAGACTACATCCAAAATTAAATATCTTTTTAATTTAAGTGAGTAGGCAAAGGTGAGTAATAAATAAATTAAAAGAGTATTGGCAAATGTGATATTTGTTTTAGGAAGTAAAAATAAAATAAGTGCACTTAAACAAATAATAATAGGAAAAAACCAAATAATAGGAAGATTTCCGCTAGCAAAAGGACGTGACCTTCTATCTACACGATGACGATCGCTATCGATATCTAGAAGATCATTAATTACATAAACACATGAAGATGAGAGAGAGAATATAAAAAATGCCATAAAAGCTGCAATCCATTTGGTCGAATCAGTAAATGAATGTGCTAAGATCATAGGAACAAATAATAAAAGATTTTTACTCCACTGATGTACTCTTATTAGTTTTATTATCTCTTTTAGCTTTAGCTTCAGCTTCAGCGTAAACTTGAGCTTAGACAACGTCCAGTTATTGTTTACACAACTGTCAAAATCAAAAATAAACTTTACTGATAAATCTGGAGACAAATTGGATAATTTTCTTTGAATAAATGGACCTGGATTAACTACTATTGCTTTTTTGCTTTCCTTCCACAAATGGATATCTGTTAGAGAGTCTCCAACATAGCTAAATTGAGAATGAGGAAAATGTTTATTTATTAATTTTAATTTGTTTTTTCCAATCAAATTAACATCCGCACTAGTTGCTAAAACCATATCAAAAAGATTTAAATATTTTGCTACACCTTCAACCCATTTCTTTGGAGAACCAGACGCCAAGACTACTGGAACATTAGGATTTTCTTTTCGTTGCTTTTCAATCAATTTTAATATCGATTGCCTATATGGCAGATGAGGATAGTTAAATTCAACGTTTTTATTATTGGCCAAATATATTTTTAAAGTTTGAAGATGTTTGGGATCTTTCAATAGAATTTTTATTATATTAAATATCTCAAAAGGATTTGCTTTAATGCACTTAAGAATCCCTTCAATCGACAAATCTGTCTTTATAAGTGTATTATCCAAATCAACAACAAATATCTCATCGACAGTTCTTGGTGTTATCGCATCTGTAACGGATGTAACAGATGTTGTTTGAGGTATTGTTGGAAAAACTGACATTGCGTTCATAATCCCTATATGTTAATTAAAATATAAAATATTAAAACACTACTATCATTAGAACGTAAAATAAAACCCAAAATGAAGAAAATATTAATTGTACTCTATTATTATCACCCATATGTTAGCGGTCTCTCTGTATTGGCAAAAAATTTGGCCCAAAATTTTGTCATAAATGGCCACCAAGTAACTGTGCTCACAACTAGATATGACAAAAATTTGCCAAAAGAAGAGATAATAAATGGAGTAAATATCAAAAGAGTTCCTGTGCTATTTTCTTTAGGTAAAGGGGTCTTCGCTCCCACTCTGTGGATTGAAACGATTCGATTGTCATTAACTCATGACGTGGTAAATTTTCACCTTCCAATGGCCGATCCTGCATTGGCCACACTCTTTATTCCGACAAGAAAAATAGTAACTCAATACCATTGTGATTTAAATTTAGGATCTGGTTTGGTAAACAGTTTTATTCAATCAATCTCTTTTGCTTTGATGGATATAATTTTAAAAAAATCAAAAAAGATAGTAGTATTAACCAAGGATTATTTTAGTCATTGTAAATTTAAGAAATACATCGATAAAGCTGTAGCGATATATCCTCCAATTGATTACAAGAGATGGGTAAAACTATCTGAATCTGAATCTGAATCTGAAAAGTATAAAAAAATAAATAATGATTCTATTTTCAAAATTGGATTTGTCGGAAGAATAGTAGAAGAAAAGGGATTACAATATCTATTCCAAGCAATTCCATACTTGATTGAACATTTTTATAATTGTAATAATTTTAAAATCATTGTAGTAGGAGAATTAAACAAAGTAGCAGGAGGAAGTATTTACAAATCACTTACTCCTTATATCGAAAGATACCCTCAATATATCAGCTTTACTGGTCACTTAAGTGATGATGATTTAGTAAAATTTTATAATGAAATTGATTTATTGGTTTTACCAAGTATTGATCCACTAGAAGCATTTGGTATGGTTCAAGTGGAGGCGATGTTATGTGGAACGCCTGTTGTTGCTTCAGACATGCCTGGAGTAAGAGAAGTAATTAGACGAACTAATTTCGGAGCGCTTGCAACTCCTCGAGATGCCAAAGATTTAGCAGCTAAAATAATTTCTCTTCATAATTTAATTTTTAATCCAACTTCCAATTCAATTTCCAATTCAACTTCTAATCAAACTTTTAAACCAATTATTAGAGAAGAATTACTAAAAATATTAAATTTTGAGAATGAAGTAGTTAAATATGAAAAGTTATTTTTTGATCGGTGATGAAACTGATTTTAATTTTGATCCAATCTTTGATCCTATCTTTGATCCAGATAATGAAGTGGATGGAAGCAAATAATCAAATGCTTTTTTTGAAACATATGCACGCAACTTCGGTTGATTTAATATGGTTATCCCAGGCAAAGCATATTCTTTATTATCAACAATTATAATATTTGTATTAACTGGCAGTTTAACACTTCTTGCATTTTTTACCAGAATCAATGCTGGATTATTTTCATCGGTCATGTCAATTTTAACCATATCAATACTGTTATTGGAATTATCAGATTTATCAGATTTATTAAAATTATCAGAATTATTAGAATTCAAATTTAGTGGTACAAATAATTCCCTAGTAGCATTGGCCAAATCTACGTTTAAAATTTTTGCAATATATTTTCCAATATCACTATTTAAAACAACTCCTCTAAGTGTACTACGAAAATCAGGATGATAACAATAAAGCGGTACATCCTCTCCCCCATGTCCGCTAGTGGTAAAAGCAATTGCATCCCGTTTAGTAATGAAGGATACTAATTTATATGCGAAATGATCCCTATCCAATTTTTTTAATTCATTAAACTCTTCATCTGTTAAATTTGGAATATAATTAGAAGTAATAATCTCTCTTATTTTATTGGCATCGCCAGCATACTTACTAATCTCTTTTAAAACGTAATCAAGAGTATGTTTTGCTTTTTTAGTTGCAGTTAAATATGCGGCCAGTGGTTCGGTTTGATAATCCATATCTGAAAGGTGAGATCCAATTGCAAAACCACCATTGTTGTGATCAGCGGCCACAATAATTGCAGTATCATTTCTCTTCTTTGCAAAATTCAGTGCTACTTTAACTGCACGATCAAATGCTAAAAGCTCACTCACAATACCAACAGGATCATTTTTATGAGAAGACCAATCCACCTTACTACCTTCTACCATTAAGAAAAAACCTTTTGAATTTTTAGATAGTAATTGAATAGCTTTTGTGGTCATCTCTTCTAATGAAGGTTCGATCTCTTGATCTCTATCAAAGTCATTACTTAAATCATCTTCTGCAAATACTCCCCATACCTTACCTTTAACTATTCTATTCATTTCATTTCGATTAGTGACTACTTGATAATTTTTCTTTTTTAATATTTCTGCTAAATCCTCTCGATCTTTACGATTCTCCTTTTTAAGAAATTTCGCTCCTCCCGATAATGCTACATCAATTCCATTGTAAACTTGTTGTTTGGCAATTGTTTCGAAATCATTTCTAAATGGTGTGTGTGCAGAAAACCCTGCGGGAGTAGCATGTTCAACGAATATAGTTGCTACTAATCCAACTGATTTGCCAGCAAGCTTGGCAGCCTCCAACACTGTTGCTACAGGCTTCTCCTCTTCTTCTTCAAAAATATCAGGAACTCCCCATAAAAAAGGTTGTTTTTTAGATGGAAGAATACCGATATACAAAGCAATCGTTTTAAATCCTGTTGCCATGGCAGTTGCCGCTGGAGCAGAGTCTGTTATTGGAGCATCGGCCGCATAAGTTCGAATCAATCCAGTAGCTATCTCGTCCATCGCCAGTGGTACTCCACCATTATACCATCTAGCAAATGTAGAGTGGGCGGTACCAGTTCCATCTGGTATTAACAAAATTACATTTCGTACATGATGTGGTTGTGGTTGGCGAACATTTTTTGCTCTAGTGTCTTCACTGATTATTACAAGTAAAAAAAGAGCAAATATTATTACAATAGTTAAATTTTTAATCATTATTTTATAATTACTTTGTTATGTAATTACTCTGTAAGTACTCTATAAGGAGAATCGGAATACTCTAGTAAATACATCATCGGTTTTAAATTAGCATTGAATGTTGGTTCAATAGCTTTTGCTCCAGGATAAAAGCCCCCCCCAAACCATCCTGACTTAGGGGAAAGCTCAAAGGTGAAACAAAAAATTTGATGTTCACCATACGCCCAGTCGCATGTGTCTCCGGACGCTATATAAAGATCAGATGCTCTTTCTGGAGTATATTTATTCCAAAGAGACATTGCTTGTCCCATCTTTACAAAAACCTCTTCATCTTTTCCACCAACTCCTGCATTCTTATGGCCCCAAGGATAGAGTATTAACTCTGAATAGGTGTGAAATGTTAAGAGAACTCTGATATTCGCGTGAGTTTCTACAAAATTTTTAAGTGCAGCCGTTTCTGGTTCAGAAAATGGTTTGCTTCCCATATAGACATCAGAAGATGGATCATTGGAAGAACCACCAGTGCCCCAAAAATAGGAATAGTTACGATTTAAATCCGTTCCAAATTCACCACCCCCATTATCTCTTCTGTTTTTTCTCCAGTATTGATAAGTACGATCTTTAATATCAAACATTCCACCATCTGGATTTATCATTGGAACAATATAAATATCTCGAGAGTCGATAAGTTTTTTAACAACTGGATCTTTGTCATAATTTTTTAAAAGGTATTCCATCAATTTAATAGGCATTTCAGTAGCAACATGTTCTCTGGCATGATGTAAAGATACAAACAAAATTCCTGGTAACATTTGATTTTTAATGTTGGGTGAATTGACCTGAGAACTAATACGAATACCATTAATATCTCTACCCTCTAGACTTTTTCCTATATTTAATAATTGAGTAATCTTTGGATATTTTACATTGGCAGCTTTCAATTCATCATTCACCTCTTTATACGTATGAAATGCATCCTCTCCATTGGGAAATGCATCTTCATCAGCATTAATACTATCATTGTTATCATCGTTATCATCATTTTGATCATTTTGATAACGGGCATTCAATTCTTTAATTGTTAAAAAATGTGATTCTATAATAAGATGAGAGAGTGTCTTTTTAAGTATGTTGTAATCATGTTCATTTACAAGTGAATAGATAGAATCTTCTATTATTTGATCAATTGGAATTATGTTTGCAACCTGACTACGCTCTTGAAGATTTTTTGCTTTTATATGAACAAAATGTAGTCCTGGTTCCGTAGCAAAAGTATAAAAAGAAAACATCAGGAAACAAAATGTTGATAATCTTAAGAAAAGAAAAAATTTTCCAATCATACAATTCCTTTTGTAAAAACATTTCTTAAAACAAGCTGATATTTATAATCATTTCATTTAATAAATACTCCGTCAAAAAATATTTTGATCGATGATTACTAAGATTACTAAGCAAGTTTAAATAAATAATTAACGGTTACAATTAACGTAAATATTTCCAAAATAACAAAGACTTAAATTGTGATACAAATGCTTTTCTGGTTTTCCGATGTAAAAGGTTTAGAAAAAAACCGACCATAGAATAAGAAATAAGTGTGGCCCAAGCAGCACCAAATCCTCCATAGCGTGGAATAAGAAAAAAGTTTAGTCCAATATTTAATATCGCTGCAAGTACTGATTTAAAGCAGACAAACTTTGTATGTTTTTCAACTATATCCCAAGGATCTTGGGCCACGGCCCAAAAAACAAAAAGGTTACTCCAAATATGAACTTGTAAAATAGGAGCAGAACTAGCATACTTCGAAGAAAAAATCATATTTATTAAAGGATGAGCAAATATTGTAATTGGTATTGCAATAATCAAAGCGAAAAAAGTCATAAAACTAAACAACTTTTGTAACTTGTTATAGTAATCTTTAATGCTCTTTTTTTTCGCCAACACAATAGTTGGAAAAAATGATGCTATAATATTAACAGCGATAAAACCCCAGGGTTCAGATAATTTTACTGCAACAGAATAGATTCCTACTGCTTGTTCATCTGCCAAATGTTTAAGCATTATCTGATCAATTTTCATATAAACCATAACCGCAATACTAGCAAATGTTAATGGCCAACATTCATTGAACAATTTTTTTAAAATCTCGAAATCAAATTTCCATGAAGACCATGAAGATAATGGTCCTTTGTGCCTCTTTAATAGATAGAGATATCCAATAGCACACACTATTGCCTCAATAGTAACCGCCCAAGCAAAATAATGAAGGGGAGCTTTAATGTAAATTAAAATCAACTTAAGAATAGAGGTTGATACAATAGCGACACTTTTAACAATAGTTGAGTATTTCGACTTTACCTGCGATTCATACCAGAGATCTACAAGATCAACCACTTTAAAAATCAAACTCAGTGATAGAATATAGATAATCTCACGAAGTCCAGGTGTATAACGATAGTAATGAGGAAGTAACAACAGCAACATTACTATAATTAAAAATGCACTAGTAAAACGAAGAAAAAGAGTTGTTCCGAGTAGACTATCCGTTTTATCTGGCCAATATAATAAGTATTTTTTTAATACTGAATTTAATCCAAGATTAATGAATGATTCAAAAAGCGCCATCAATGATATCGCATAGGAGAGCAAACCAAAATCACGTGGTCCCAAGTAACGAGCAACCAATGCGGTTACAAAAAAACCTAACCCTATTCTAAAAACTCTCTCTATTAGAAGCCATGTTGTATTTAAAATAATTTTAATACGATTAGGATTAAGGTTTAGATGATTATTAAGATGACTATTCATCTTAATCGAGTAATTTGTTTTGAATAGAAATTTTTTAAAGAATTCTAACATTTTAAATTAACTACACCAATCAAATAAACTACCTTCCAAAGGTATTAGTTAAAATTAATTACTTAATTAATTAATTAATTAAGTAATTAATTAATTGCATTCTCAAAGGGATAATCTTAACGTTTTAAAAATTTTCTTTTTTAATACACTCAAAGGTATTTTCCATGAGGGACGATATATGAATTTTTGAAGATATAAATCGTCATATGCTTCATCAACCTCTACGATCTCTGGATGTTTCATAGGAAAATCCAATGATTTTCGAGGAATATTTGACATAGGATTAGTACAGTCTTTCGTATGAGTTGCATGATCGCCAAAACCAAGATTACTTATAAGATTATATTTGGGATTTATTCCAATTCCTTGATTAAAAAATCTACAATAATCCCATTGGTAGTCCCATGTATCAAACTTATCATAATAGATTTCATTCCAAAGAGTGGCGCGAACTTTTGCTTCATTATCATTTTTAAATATTTTAAAATGATCTTTCTTTTTTCTACGAGTAGGCCAATCCTCTAAATTAACATCATATCTTTTCCATGCTCTTCTCCATGTGGCCCAACCCCAAATTGCAGGATATCTCGAAAAAAAATAGCTGTTATCACCATTGCTGACTTGTAAAACATTTGTTCCAGAGATCATCATGATACGTTCATCATCTCTGTAACGTTCAAGCATTTCATCGCAGAAGCGAAAAAAAGTTGGGTCTGGAAAAATATCATCTTCAATAATTATTGCTGCCTCTGTCTTTTCAAATGCCCAGCTAAGTCCACTAGAAACACGAGTTCGACATCCAATATTTATAGGAGAAAAATTTTTATAGACTTCACACTCCCAATCAATCTCATTGATAATATCTCTGGTCAATTGGCATAGCTCTGACTGTTCTACATATTTAGGACCATCAGCGATCACAAAGAGAGTTTTAGGTCGAACCTTCTTGATCTCGCCAAATACAAGTTTTGTTAATTCTGGACGATTATATACAATAAAAATCACTGGGTTTTTTACTGTATATTGTTCGCGTTCGATATCACTCATTTAAAAATTCTCATATCGTGAAAATTTTTTAACATTAAAAAATATAAAAAAATACAAACACCAACTGAATTCCGACAAACTTATATTTTTATCGGTAATCTAAAAAAACTGTTGAATAAAAATAACTTTCCCCGCCCCCATGAAACTTTTTACTAGCTGTAACAACAACAAGTGATGTCAAGGGTAAAATCAAAAAACAAAAAAACCAAAACCAAAAAATCGAAAAACAAAAATCGAAAACCGAAAACACATTCAAATACTATACTATAGCATTATCAATTTTAAATCCAGACTTTATATAATATATGTTATAGTATATGGTGTGTTTTACAGATCACCAATAAAAAAATTAGAGGAAGATTTTAATTATGATCTTAGTTACAGGTGCAGCAGGGTACATAGGTTCGCATACCATTCACATGCTAAATGATTTAGGAAAAAAAAGTATTGCCTTAGATAATCTATACTCTGGTCACAAGTGGGCGATTCCAAGAGACGTGAAATTAGTAGTTGCAGATTGTGGAAATATAGATGTAGTTAGCGACTTGATAATTAAAAATAAAATTGAATCGATAATTCATTTTGCTGCTCATTTAGAAGTTGAGGAATCTACTCGGTTACCTATTAAATATTATCGAAATAACTTTATCAATACACTCAACTTAATTGAGACAGCATCTAAGCTTGGAGTTAAAAATTTTATTTTTTCCTCTACCTGTGCTGTCTATGGAACACCTGAGAAAATGCCTGTTGATGAAGGATTTGCAAGAAATCCAATAAGTCCATATGGTAAAAGCAAAATGATGATTGAGATGCTTTTGGAAGATCTATCAAAAACAGATAATTTTCCTATGAGATATGTCCTGTTACGATATTTTAATGTGGCCGGTGCAAGAGTTGTTGCAAATAAGATAAATCAAACTAGATTAGGCCAGGCTACACCAAGGGCCACTCAACTTGTAAAAGTCTCGGCCGAAGTAGCATTAGGAAAAAGAGAAAAACTCATAGTCTTTGGAACTGACTATCCAACAAAAGATGGAACTTGCATTCGAGACTATATTCATGTTGATGATTTGGCAGACGCTCATATTCTGGCACTCAAATACTTAGAGAATGGTGGAAAATCTGATGTTTTTAATTGTGGATATGGCTTTGGCTTAACCGTAAGAGAAGTAGTCTCAAAGATGAAAGAGATAAGTGGAGTTGATTTTAAAGTTGAGTATACATCAAGGCGAGCAGGAGATGCTGTTGCAATTTATGCTGAACCATCTAAGATAATGAGTGTTTTAAATTGGAAACCCAAATACGCAGATTTAGAAGTTATTTGTAAAACTGCATTCGAGTGGGAGAGAGATTGGGAAAGCTTGTACCATCACAGTTAAATTCACTCCTAAATTCACGCTTAAATTTAAAACCTTCACTACCAATTTGTATTGTTTTTGTTATTACAGTTATTACGATTATCATTTTTATTGTTAGCATTTTAATAACCTATATTGCTTATACCACACCAACATTTTATTGGATTTCACTTGATGTAACAAAAAATGATGTACAAGGAGATGCTCATCTTCTTAATTTAAACGGAAATTTTGTTTTAATTGATACTGGCCATATGGTTGAAAGTGATAATTTGATTAACAACTTAAAAAAAAGAAATGTTCAACACCTACAAAAAATTATTATTACTCACGCACACATAGATCACTATGGTGGATTAACTACATTGTTAAAAAATTTTTCAGTTAAGGAAGTCTATTTTAACTTCCCAACAAAAGCACAATGTATAAAGGAACCGTGGGGATGCAATCTTTCCGATCTGGATAAAATTCAACAGGCACTTCAAACCTTTCGTGTAAAACTTCTTCCACTTCGAGCAGGTGATAAATTTGATTATACCACTTCTGCTTCTAATGGAAAGTATGCTAGCAAAGAAGAGATTAATAGTCATATCTATAGAAAATTAAGTTTAGAAATTATCTATGCTTTTGATGGAATCAACACTCCAGCAGGTGATGGCACTACTGATCTTAACGATACGTCGGCCATTATTTTAATCAGACATGGATTTTTAAAGTTTTTATTTACCGGAGATATTAATTTTAAAATCGGCAGATGGATTGCAGACAGAGAGAAAGACGGGGATAAAGATAAAGAGAACAAAGGAGAACTTATAGGTAAAGTTGATGTGTTGAAAGTTCCTCATCATGCGGCCACTGCTCTCCCGGACATCAATTTTTTTAATCGCTTTGTTGGTCGTGATGTGATCATTACTGCTCCTCTGAAATTATGGGAGAGTAATAGATGTCAGCAATTTAAAGATATAATCACCATTCTTGAAAATGATTCTAACCTTAATCACAAAGTAAATCTTTATATCAACGGTGCAAATGGTGATATAAAAGTAAGATCGTATGCTGGATACTTTTATAAAATCAAAGTAGAGAAAAACATCTATTGAATGTAAGTTCTCGATCCTAAGTGGATTTACTGTTTAAACATTTTTTCTTTGTGAACCATAAATCCATTTATGTTGTTGACCGATAACTCGGAAGAGACCACCAGATGTAAGATTCCACTTGAATATTTGTTTAAATTTATTAATAAAAGTTTTTTCATCTGTTTGTAGTGAATAACAGGGAGTTATAATCCAATTTGAAAAATTTTTTATCTTTAATTCATTCAAAGTTTTCAAGATTTTTAAATAGGAATCATAGAGATAAAGAAAATCCTTTTTTGATTCCACTACACTTTTTATTTGTAACTTACTTGAATATTTTGGATCTTTAATCAATGTCTTGATCAACTTTAAAGAAGTTTTTATTCCGCTCGACGGGGTCTTGTAATCAAAGCTAATAGAATCTACTAGATCAAAAATTTCTTTTACTATTACATTTCCACTTGCCTCAATATTAATAAAGTATCCTTTTTGCTTTAGGATCATTATTAAATTTAAAACATTCTCTCTATGTCTAGGATCTAGCGGATCTCCTCCCGTAATGCTAATTCTTTTAAGTTTAAGCTTATTTTTTTTTCTAATCTCTGTAATTTTTTTTAAGAGATCTTTTTCTTTAAGTGAGTAGTTTTTGTTTAAATTAAATGGGATCGCTTCAGGGGTATCACAATTTTTGCAACCAATAGAGCATCCTTGAAAGCGAATAAAGATTTGAGGGAATCCAAGATGAATTCCCTCACCCTCATGAGATAAAAAGATTGAGTTGATTTTATATAGTTTCATTATTTAGTTAAAAACTTATTTAGTTGAAAGCTTATAGAGTTCACCAAGATCTTCAAAGTACCCTATGAAAGGTGCTTGCTTTTGAGTCCATAAAAAGTCTGGATGATTAGTAGAAATCCATTTTCCTCCTATGATGTTTCTATTCGCATCTAGCTCTAGAATATAACGATACTCTCGATCTACTCTAAAGCTTTCACGACCGGCACTGTTTTGTGGATAGAAATGAGGTTCAATTTCATCTGTGTAAGTTATTACAGAAGAGATCACCATCTCTTCTACTGTATTAACAGCAGCACCGGCAGTTGGTGCTTGAGTTCTTATAATAGAACTTCTAAAAGCATGAACTGGTTGATTCCATACTTCATAACCAGTATCTCGATCAATTACAAATGCCTTATGTAAAATTCCTAGACGATTGGCCATAATTACATGAAAAGCGCCTGCATGAACATCTAAGCACTCATCACTTCTTGAATTTGTTGTGTATATATTAAGTGAGCTATTACAACGATTTCCGGCCATATATGTTCTACCATCATTGTAGTTTCCTTGAAGAAGCGATAAAAGTCCTTTTATGTCTGAAGAAGCGAAGGTGATACTGATACCATCATAACTTGTAACTGTAATTGGTTTTGGTTCTTGAAAGAGATAAGATGCCGGTGCCCAACCATGACAAATTCCCTCCCAGGCAGGATCACGACGACTAGTTCGTGCCTTTTCTGATTTTGTAATTGGATATCTAAAATTTCCAACATACATATCATATTTTTCAGCAGGAGATAGATTAGAAATTTTTTCAGCGGACATTCGTTTAGCACGCCATCTGCTTGGTGGAATTTGAAGCCAACCAACACGTCCTTGCCATCTATTTGCAAGTCCTCCTTCATTGTTTGGCCAATAACTATCACTCCAAGGTTTGTAAGTAGTCGCTCCTGATAATGGCAATCTATCAAAATTGTATTCAAACTTAGTTGCTGGAGTCTCAGAATTAATGTTGTTTGGATTATTTGATGAATCCCATGCAGACTTATTCACACTTACACTTACATTTACATTAGAAGCTGCAATAACATTTGAATAATAGATATTAGCAAAAGAAAAAGCTAATAAGAAAACAGCAACTCTCATCATAATTTCTCTCCTTGTAGTTATAACTAATTTATAAAATATAAAAAATGTAATTGATTATAAAATGTAACATACAAAGATACAAACTAAATATTTAAATATTTAAATATTTAAATATTTGCTATGGATGATTATGCTATATTTTTTTGATTTAGTTTTTTTTCCAAAATATTTTTAATTTCTTTTTGCAGACATTCACTGAATAAAATGTTTTGTTTAAAATTAGCTTTAAGTTTAAGTGTATGATTATCTTTTAAGTTATTGTCGGTTTCGTATTGTTGTAATACCTCTATGAAATTTTTTGCATCCACTTTTCTATTTTTCATTGGAAGTAACGGATATCCTAATTGTAATTTTTTAAGTATTTTTAAATTATATCTCTCCCATCGTAATCCATCAGAAGAATCACTTTTTAATATCACTGGTTTTTGAAGTGCTATAACTTCTCCTGTTGCTGATCCACCTGGTTTAAGTATTGGGATGCTAATGAGCAGGCGCTTGGCATATTCTTCTGCGGTTAACCACCCTTCTATATGTACACATACTCTTACATTCTTATTTAAAATCTCCTCTTCTATTAACTTTAATTCATCCGCTAATTTTTTATTTTTACCAGTGGCCACGATGATATGATACTTATTTCTTTGTGATAACATTTCGATATTATCATTAATAATTTTTATATAATCAAAAATGGCATCTCTTCCCCATCCTTCAGCTCCTATGGAAATAAAAATAGTTTTATCTCTCTCTTGTATTCCATAATTATCTTTTAATTGTTGTAATTCTTGTTCTAATTTTTGTTGTAATTTCACATCACCATTTGAGTTCTGTAAAGTTTTAGTAATGGCAATGCGTTCAATTGCTGATCTAACTGGATAACCAACAAATCTCACATTCTCTTCTCTAAATCCTATTTTAGTATTACAAACTATCTTGTAAATATCTTCATTTTGATTTTGCGATAATGGTAAAAAAATATAGACATCTTTCATTTTCTCTCTGTTATTATCAACTCCTAAGCACATCACTGGATCAAAATCGGTAGGAATAATTACTAGTGGAATTTTCAACTCTATGGCCAATAGTTGATATGCTTTGGTGGCAAATGGATGAACAGTAATAATCATGGACGGACTGGGAGATGAAATTTTTTTTATTCTCTCAGCAATTCTTTCCCCATTATACCAGCTGAGGAAGTAATCGTATGGCCTTTGAAATGCTGTAAAACCTTTTAATATATTCCACCATTCTAGTTCGCAAAATCGATTATATAATTTCTCCATACCACACATTCTATTGTGTAGGGGTTCCATCTCATAAATATTTTCTTTTCCGTAGACATCTTTTAGAGCATCTATCACGGCATTTGAAGCTGCTTTATGACCACCTCCACCCTCTCCGGTAATAACAATGATGGGACCGATGGGCCCAAAAGATTTTTTTTCATCTAGCATTTCTATGCCACCTTAACTAATTTATTATTAGCACCAATGCTAATCGCTAAGTTAGCTGGTAGTTTTATAATAAAGGTTGCTCGATTATTATCATCAACAGAAATTGATATATTCCCTCCAGATTTTTCAAGTAAACTTTGAACGGAATTCATTCCTATTCCTCTTCCTGAAATATCTGAAGTGCTATCTTTAGTAGAAAATCCAGGTAAAAATATTGCTTCCGCAATTTGAATTTTTGAAAGATACTTTAAATCTTCTGTTGATTTTAAATTATTTTTTACAAGTTTTTGTTTTATTTTTTCTAAATTCAAACCGCGTCCATCATCCCAGAATTTCAATACAACATTAGTATCTTCTTTATCCACTTTTAAATAAATATTACCACTTGGATTTTTTCCATTTTTTACTCTTTCCTCAGCAGATTCTATTCCATGTTCAAGGGAATTAGAGAACAAATGCATAAAACAATCATTAAATAACGATGTTACTTCCTCTTTAAATCTAATCTTATTATCCTCGATATTTATAGTAGGAATTTTTTTACCCACTGTTTGAGATAGAGCTGAAAGTCCATTCAAAGTAACACTTAAAATATCTTTGATGGTTTTGCTATTCAACATGTAAGAGTATTTTGGATCAGATTTGAGTAATTCAAAAAGATCATTATCCATAACTTTTGTTGCAACTTTGTTTTTACCACCAAGAGATTGAAGTTTGTCTTGATATGTCTTGTGATATTTTTCTATGCTTTGATAAACTTCTTCTAATTCTAAAAGCATTTTACGATGATCCCATAAAACATCTTTACTTTCTTTATTTTCTTTTAAGTAACTGTAGTATTGTTCAGTCTGATGTGCTTGATCTTTAACTAGGTTAAAATTCATTTGTCTAGAATTACCTTTGATTGTATGCATATTCCTAAATAAAATATTCAAAGCGTTTTGATCATTTTTATTGTCATTACTTGTTTGTTTATTTTGAATAATAGCTCTGCTCTCCTCTATATATTGTAGAGTGGATTTAAAATAAACATCTAATTCTTCAGCTGGGACTGATAATAAACTGCTAATTATTTTTAACTCTGTTCTTTGATTTTCAGCTTCTTGCTTTAATTTTCTATTCTCAGTAACATCTCTTAAGGTAACCATGATTTTTTCAATATTATCATTAAAAACAATTGGATTCCAATCGAGTTCTATTATTTTTGTTTGACCATTAGATAAGGTCTTAGAAAATTCATTTATTAATAAATGGACATTGAGTGAATAATTTAATGTAGTTTCACCTATGCAACTACTTAAAACACTACTCATTTGAGATATCTGATCTGGTCCCACACTACTATCTTTAAAAAGTAGATCTATTGCATTCATTCCACCAATTTGTTTTGTTTCAAAAACTTCTTCCATGAAAATAGAATATTCATGATGAATTATATTTCCCTCTTGAATGAGGAAAACCCCTTGTTTTAAGTTTTCAAACATAGAATTAACATCAGCAGTTTTTTTACGTAATTCCTCTGTGCGCTCTTCTACTTTTTGCTCTAGTGTTCGACAAAGAAGTGAATTCTCAATAGAAACTGCCATTTGAGAAGATAACATCAACAAGAGTTCCACACGATCACTAGTGAAAGCACCACTCACAAGATTGTTTTCAAAATATAAAATTCCACAAAGTTTTGTTTGATGGATGATCGGAATACATAGTAATGATTTTGGTTTGCTTTTTTCTATATACGGATCGCTCAAAAACTGACCTTGCTCGGAAATATTATTTTCGATCACCATTTCTTTGGTTTTAGCAACATAATTTACTACGGTGTGAGATAGATCAGTCGCTTCTATAAATAAACGATCATGTAATACATGTATTGGACCTTCTTGATCAACCTCTGCTCGAATATGTAGTGCTTGTGATTCATCATTAAGATGTTGTAAAAAAATAATTCTTGTGGCACCAGCATTTTTTTGTAAAATTTTAATTATCTTATCGAGCAATTTTTCTAATACAATTTCACCCGAAATAACTTGTGACAATTGAATTATTGTTTGTTGATCCACCATGGAATGGCCGCCCGACAGAGTCTGATCACTAATAGTGCTAGAAATAGTTATGGATTCAAGAGAAGGCTTCTCTATTTTTCCATGTGATCCATGTGATCCATTTTTAGCATGATCATTGTTGTTGTCTTTGTTTTCATGGAAATTAAAATTGACATTAACCAAACGTCCATAAGTCTCTTGTAAATGATTAAGTTTTGCTTTGGCACCAAATTTAGTATAACCATTCACACACTTATCAAAATGGTTTTCAGCATCTTGCAAATCACCTCTAGAAAGTGCAATGGTTGCCAACATTTCGGATGCTAATCCAACGTAAAGGTTGTAATTAAATTTTTCTGAGTCAGCAATAGTCTCTTTAAATTCTTTTTCTGCTTTCTTTGTTTTCCCACATACTAAATAATAACCCGCACGTGCTAAATGATAAAAAGTAGTTAAGTTTTCTGGGCCACTACCATGTTTAGTATGTACTTTTAATTTCCATAATCCAAAAAGAAGAGTTGCTTTCCAAAATAATTTTCTGATAAATGATTTTTTAGGTGCCAGTTGTCCCATACAAAGGGCCATATTAACAAAGTTAAATGGTACCGCCATAGATCCCGCCAAGGCCACAGGCCAATCCCAATATTTTGAGAGAGCATCGAGAACTATTTGATATTCTCCAAAAATAAGCGATCGTACAGCTTGTTCACAAGAACATATTACACGCATTGTACGGTGATTTCTGAGTATATAATCAAGTTCTGATTCTTTAAATGTTTCATCATCAAGAGTATAACGTCCCTCTTTATTTTTTTTACCATCATTTGTTTTACCAGCAATACAACGTGCTGTTTGCTTTAGATTATGAATCCCCCACATCATTTCATAAACATGTAATTTTGTACTAACTTCAAATGCCTGTTGTGCTAATTTTTCAACTCTATCAATAGATATTCCAGCAAAAAAATAATTAAATGCTCGAGCGGATTCGTTGGTAGCAGCATAGACACTATCGCCAGCATTTAAACCTGCAATCATTCCTTGATGAGCAATTTCAATAGCAGTCTCATGATCAAGATATGCATGAACAGTTAAGTGATTATGAATCATATAAACACGACCTTTTACTTTATCATTTGGAAATCGCTCAAGAAATTTCAAAGAAGCATCCAAACATCTTTTCCCCCTCTGAAAACGATGAATAAAAGTAATTTCAAATGCTCCAAGTGCTGCTGATAAAAAGCTAGTGTAAACAGAAACACCAAGTGGTGCCGTGTAAACCAAAATTCGCATTGCTATTATCATTACTAGTTCAATGTTGTAGATATATCCAGCGGGTCCCAAAGCAGAGAGAACATCTAATGACTTTATCATTCTTTTATCAGTCATTTCAGAATCATTTAAATGGTCTTCAGGATTATAATTTCTTAGTTTAAAAATCATCCAAAGTAACACTATTACAAAACGGATTCTTCCAGCATTAAGACGTTCCCTTATTCCCAAAAGTTCAAATGCTTGTAGAGCATAGATGCATGCTTCTTTATTTTTAGATTGAGTTGCATGAAGAGTTATTAGATGGATTTCTAATTCAATTCTTTCGTTTGGATTATTACAATAATCTAGATCCTTTAATGCTAAATCTCTAGCAACATCAAAATTACAATTGAGATACTCACATTCAATTCTGATGGAAGCATGTTTAAATGCTTTTTGATGATCTATCTCCCAGAAATTTTTTCTTTGTTCACTGTTCGCTCTTTTTTCCGCTAGCTCATCTGCGATTCTAATATAGTTAAGTGCTGGCCCAAATGCCATGGAAGCAATTCCTTTAACTGCCGCCTGATAATTTAATTCTCGAATAGTATCCTTTTCTTCTTGTGATTCAATAATTGAAATCGCTTGATTGTAGTGATTTGCAATATCAAAAAATTTCTCTAACTTTTGCTCTGGAGAGAGTTTTTCCATATACAATCGGGCCATCTCCAGATGGATCTTTTGCTTTTCATTAACATCGATTAATTGATTTGCTCCTTGCTGAATTCGATCATGAACAAAGCGATAATTAATATCTAATTCAGCAAAATCCTCATCCTTTGCATTTTGAAAAAACTCTTGATCAAGTTGTCCTTGAATCAAATTAAAGTCTGATCCCAATGGAATAATTAGACCATTTTCTAGTGCTGGCCAAAGCTTTGAGGCGACATCTCGATAAGACATTTTGGAAATTATCGAGAGTATATTGAGAGAAAAGTTACATCCAATACAACTTGCGAGCATTAATAATTGTTGAGTTGTTTTGTCGAAGCGTTTTAGACGATCAACCATTAATGTAACAACGTTATCAGATACTTTAAGATCTAAAATTTTATCTATTTCCCAATTCCATTCACCAGTTTTTAGATTAAAATTAATTATTTTTTCACGATATAGTGATTTTAGGAATTCACCAACAAAAAATGGATTCCCTTTAGTTTTTTTGAGAGTGATTTCAGCAAGTTTATTTAGATCATCACTATCCTTATTCTTGCTAAACATATCTCCAATCAATTCCAATAAATGATCTTTTTCTAAAGGAGCGACATCTATAATTTCCAATGGTAATTTTTTTTCTTTAAAATCGTTAATGATATGAATTATCGGATGTTGTGAATCTACTTCATTGTCACGATAGGCACCAATAAAGAGTAAGTGTTTTATTTCATCTGAAAATAATAATGTTTTAAAAAGATTCATACTGGCGCTATCTGCCCATTGTAAATCATCGATAAACATTACTACTGGATGTTTGCGTGTGGCGATTACTTGAAAAAATTTTAAAACATTAAGATTAAAACGATTCATAGCCTCAGCGGGAGTCAGGCGATCAAGCTCAGGTAGTTTTCCAAATACAACTTCTAATTTTGGTACAAATTCAGTAATAACTCTTCCATATACTCCTAAATTTTTTTCCAGTTGAGATTTAAGATGTACGAGATCTTCTTCCTTCATCATCAGCAATTGTTTAGAAAGTTCTTCTAAAGCCTGTTTTAGAGCTGAAAAAGGAACATCTCTTTTAAATTGCTCAAATTTTCCTGACATGAAAAGCCCAAAACTAGCTACAATGGGGCGATGGACTTCATGAATTAGTGAAGTTTTACCAATTCCTGATGGACCACTCACACTTAAAAAGTGAACTTGTCCTTTACAAACTTTTTTAAAGGTTTCCAAAAGTAAATCTATTTGTGTTTGCCTTCCATATAATTTTTGAGGAAGTTCAAAGCGATTTGATCGATCTATTTCTCCTAAGGGGAAATTGCTAATTTTACCATCATTTTGCCACATTGAAAGACAGAGCTCTAGATCTCTGTTTAAACCAAATGATGTTTGATAACGATCTTCCGCATTTTTAGCGGTTAATTTTTCAATAATTAAAGAAATCATTTCTGGTACATCTTTTCTTGATTCAGAAATTGCTGGAAGTTTTTTAGCAATATGAGCATGAACAAAATCTAGGAAATTCTCAGAATGAAAAGGAAGTGTTCCGGTTAGCATTTGATAAAAACTTATACCTAATGAATAAAAATCTGAACGATAATCAATAGCGCGATTCATTCGTCCAGTTTGTTCAGGAGACATGTATGGAAGAGATCCCTCTAATGTTTTAGAATTTATGACATTTTCATTCTCTCTAGATAGCAAAGTTGAAATATTAAAATCAACTATATACATTTTATTATTATTTTCTTCTATCAATATATTAGATGGTTTAATATCTTTGTGAATGATATTGTTTTGATGAATTCGTCCTAAAATATTTGAAATTTGAATGGCCAATTTTAAAAATACTTCAATTGGCAGTGGCCCCTTTTTTTCCATATAACTTGCTAATGATTTTCCTCCATAGCGAAGGATAAGCATGATATGACCATCAATCTCGTCCATACCTATACAATAAGGAATGCCATCAATTACTGACTCATTGAGCTTTTTTAATATATGACCTTCATGTTCATAGGTTGCCTTTTGTTTGAACTTTTCACTGGATTTTCCAGTGGCAATTTTGAAAACAACACTTTCATTGTTATTCTCACTTATGGCCTTAAAGACAGATGTCTCTTTGCTTTCATAAATCACTTCAATGTCTTTGTATCCAGGTATTTTAATTGTCATGAAAAAATCCCCAACTTTTTAACTCTGTTTTTAGCTCTATATTTATACTTTAGGAGTAATTATCAACATTTATCAGCAAATAGTTTTCGGTATTTTGCTAGCACCTATTTAGCTTTTTTGTTTCTATTTTTTGTTTCTTTATTTCAAATTTATGCGTAATTTTGTTCAAATAAATAAATTTAAAATAATTTTTAAATCATTACTATTTAGTAAAAAACAATATATTAACTTATTATTTATTTTTACTATGAAAAAGTACTTTTTTACTGTATAAACCCGTTAAACATAAAACTAATAAAAGGCCGTCACAGTTATTATCATTAATTAAAGATGTAAATAATAAATGATGGGAGTGCAAAATTGATATGAATAATATTACAAGCAGAATTGCAATTTTAGAAGATGATTTACGAGTATCAAATTTCATTACAACTGGATTAAAGATGGAATTTGGTGTTGTAGAGGGTTTTAATTCAATCAATGATTTTATTGAAGCACTTTCACAGCAAAATTTTGATATCTTAATAATGGATAGAATGATTGGTAAATTAGATTCTGTTAAATTTATTACCAATATTAAAGAAATTGCTCCGCAGATAAAAATTATAATTCTCAGCGCTTTGTCTGGATCACTTAATCGAATCAGTGGCCTAGAAATGGGTGCCGATGATTACTTGGAAAAGCCATTTCAATTTCAAGAATTAAATCTTAGAATTCAAAAACTTTTTGCCAAAAATAATTCTTCTGAGAAAATTATCAATTTTCAAGATATTACCCTAGATCTTGAATGCCAAAGATTACAGCGTAATGGAAAGATGATCTATTTGAGCCCATATGAGTTTAAATTGATAACTATTTTTTTAAAAAATCCTAAAAAAGTTTATTCTCGAACTGAATTGCTGGATTTAGTATGGGGATATAATTGTAGTACTAGTTCAAATGTTGTTGATGTGGCCATTGGCAAACTTAAGAAAAAAATTAATTTCCCTGAGTGTACAACTCTGATCAATTCTCGAAGATGTTGCGGTTATGTTTTTTCAGAATAAAGATTATTGTCTTTCAATTTTAAAATGATTTCTTAAACTGCAAAACACGTTTGTGAAATCGTAGGTTCAATTTTAAATATTTCTGGATTGATAGTCGCATCTGTAGGAAAAAGAAATAAATTAAAATTATTTATTGGAGCACTCCCGTTTCTTCTTAAAAATATATTCTTATCATTTTTTATCATTTTACTAAGACGATTGATAGCATCGTTAATACAAATTTCTAATTGTGGTCCACGTGCTATTCCATGAAAATACTTATTCCCAGAAATTAATGTGATCTTTATATAAAACCCTTCTCTAATATAAAAAATTTTGCATTCTATCTTTGGATTAGATAAAAAATATTTTTCAAATTTCTTACATTGATATGTAATTTGTTGTTTAATAAATGGAAAGTTTTTTCTTTGGTAATTTATTGGTGTTGTCATGTAATTAATCTCCCGTAGTATACATGGGTTTTTAATAAATGATTGTTTTTATCTCATCCTTCGATGTTTATTCGATAATCTTCTGTGTTCATCACTAATAAAATTAAAACTCAAAGGATTTGTTCTTTTAACTTCAAAAATTCTTGCCTCATTATTAGATCTAATAAATGTGCCAAATAATTTTACCTTCTGGTTTTTGAACATCTTAAAATCTTCTTCTAAGTGATTCCCGGCCAAAATGACATCTTCGTTTTCATCCGTGAAAACGCTATAGCTTTTTACTTTACCCGAATTGCTCCAGCTAATCGGACTTAAATACCCTGTGAGACACTTCTGTTCATTGTGTTTCATTATTACACTCCTTTGTATTATTCTTTTGAGATTAGATTGATAGCATACATTTTATGAAGAAATATCAAATGCAAAATGAAATAATGTTCACAATCAGTAGAAATTATCTGTTAAGGTGTTATACGCAAAATGATGAATTTTGCTTTTTTGCAGAAATTTGTTTTGGTTAAATTCTCGATAATGGTATTGTGAAAATAAAAGTACTTCTATCTGGTGATGGCCATTTATCAGATTGTCCTTTTATAGCATGCTGTTTGATGCAAAATTTTCCATTATGTTTTTCAATAAATTCCTTACAAATTATTAATCCAAAATCTTGAGGATGTTGATTATCGATACAAGAGGATATTTTTGTATCAAAAGAAACTTCAAAACTATTATCTCTAAAATTTTCATGAGTAGGATGCAACTCGAATCTGCCATTTGAAATATTGAGTTTAACTACATTTTTTAAATTTTCATCTATTGATGCTACTATTTTCATGGTATCTCCATGATTAGTGGATTTGAAACTATATAATATTAAATTTCTTAAAATTGCTTTCAACATATCTATATCAGCGAAGACATCTATCTCATCATTCACAAAATATTCAATATTTATATTATTAATATTGGCCGTCACTATCATTGATTCAGTAATTTCTTGCACTATTTTCTTTAAATTTATTTTTTGGAAATTACAAGATAACTTTCCTGAATGAACCTTTGACCAAAGTAAAATATCTTCGAGCATTCTGTATGTTTGCCATAATGTTTGATTAATAATTGTTATGCAATCGAGAGTTTCTTTTTTATCACCTTGTAAAAAGCTACTATTTAAAAGTTCAGAAAAACCTATAAGTGCAGTAAATGGATTCTTTAAATCATGGGCCAAAATAGAAATTAACTGTTCGTTTTTTATATCATGCTCTAAAACAACTTTATTCTCTTTTATTTCAGTCATTGTTTATATTATCCTTTGTGAATAATGAATAAATTTCATAATTAAGATCTCGTAGTAGATCCAGTAGTAGAAAGTAAATGTTCAACTTTATTAATAAGGTCTTTGGGTAAAAATGGTTTTTGAATGAAATTTATTTCGTTTTCAATTACACATTGTTTTGAGATATAATCTACTGCATATCCAGATATAAATAAGCATTTGAGATTTGGATATAACGTTTGTATCTTTTTTGTCATCTCATAACCATTCATTCCAGGCATAATTATGTCAGTTATAAGAAGATTAATCTCTCCTTTGTATTGGGATACTAAAAGGAGTGCATTTGCTGGTGTATTTGCTGTTATTACATTATGACCAGTATCTTTTAATAATTTGGAAACTAATTTTAATATAGTCGGTTCATCTTCTACAAGTAAGATATTTTTTTTCCATTTATTTTCATCATCTTTAATTTCATCTTTATTTGGTATTGGTATTGGTATTGGTGTTTTTAAATTATCTTGAGTTGTTGTTGCTAAAGTCTCTTTTGTAGCTTCAATATCATTTCTGGGTAGATAGATTGAAAAAATTGTTCCACAACCAACTTCACTACAAACTTTGATATAACCGTTATTTTGCTTTACTATACCATAGACAGTAGGAAGACCAAGACCTGTTCCTAAACCAATATCTTTTGTGGTAAAAAAAGGTTCGAAAATATGAGCTAATGTTTCCTTGCTCATTCCACAACCATTATCTTTTACAGTAATGACTACATAATCTCCTGTTGAAAATTCTACATTATTATTATCATTGCAATCTGCTTTTACAGTTATGTTTTGAGTAGATATGCTTATTTGACCAACATTAGAGATAGCATCTCTGGCATTTATACATAGATTGCCTAGAATTTGTTCAAGTTGTGAAGGATCGAGCTTAACAGGCTATAAATTGTTTGTCGGTTGCCAAGAAAGAGTAATATTTTCACCGATTAGTCGTTGAAGTATCTTAAGTATATTTTCAATAACCTCATTTATATTTACTATCTTTGGAGTGATTGGTTGTTTACGAGCAAATGTAAGCAGCTGTTTTGTCAAATTAGCAGAGTGTTCTGCAGCTTTTTTAATTTCTAAAAGTTCTTCAGTAAATGGTTGTTTAATTGGAGATTGAAACATGGCCGCTGCTGGTGACGAATATTTCTTTGATAGTATTAATTCCACATTACCGATTATAACACTTAATGCATTATTAAAGTCATGAGCTATACCACCTGCTAATTGTCCCACTAATTCCATTTTTACTGCTTGATGAAGTTGATCTTGAAGTTTAAGTTTTTCATTCTCATCTTGAATCTTCTTGGTAATGTCGTGACCAATACTAAGAGTACCTATGATGTTTTGAAATTTGTCTCTATAAATTGAGTTATTCCATGCTATTTGTTTTAACTCTCCAGTAGAGGTACATACATGATTTTCAAAATATTTAGGATCATCAACTTTATCTGAAATAAGCTTTAGAAAATATGGATATACATTCTCCATTCCATTTGGTTGAGGCAAACAAGTTTGAAACCAATTCTTTCCAAGCAATTCTTCTTCTGTTTTATATTCTAAAATTTGTAAACCCTTTTTATTAATAGAAGTAATTTTACCTTCAATATCTAAGGCAACAATTATACTATCTAATGTATCTATATAACTTTGAGTACGATCACGTTCGTAGCGTAATTCATCAATTGCTATCAACTCGTTACTTCTCTTTTTATAAAACAATCTCGCGTAAAATAATGATATAATCGTAAAGCAAATGAGTAGCATTGTTGTTACATAGAATTCTTTCCACCAAGAACTTAAATATACTTTTGTTGCTTGTCCAATAAAGAGATAGATAGGATAATTTGCAATTTTGTAATGAGATACTAATCTTTCAATATTATCAAACTTAGATATTGATTTATATGTGGCATGCAATGGGTTTGTTTTAATAATTTTTAAGATTTCATCAGATACAGAGTGAACAGCTTCATGACCAACAATATGTTTAATTATACTCATATCCTCGTTGCGCATAACTAAGATACTATCTTGGCCAAGATTAATGTGAGAAAATAATTTTGAGAAATATTCAAGTGATATTGTAATAAAAGCAATTCCAATAAAAGAACCATCTGGTGAATTGATCCTTCTGGATAAAGTCAGGATCAAGTTTTTATCCATGCGATTTATTATTGGCCTTGAGATATAAAGTCCAATAGCAGGATTATTTTTTAATTTTTTAAAGTAATCACGATCTGAAATGTTTATTTTTTGATCTATGAAGTGATTTTTTAAACTAAATGTACTGGCCACAATAATTCCATCAGCGTTAACCAAATAAATATCACTGTTATCTGAAAGTTGTAGTTTTTGTATAGTGAGGAATCTTTCTATGGATTTTTTATTAATTGCACCTGCGGCCAACTGACTTTTTGATTCCATTACAACTGCTGATGTAACAACATCAATTCTTTGAAAAATAGTAGCGATATTAATTTGTAGAGAGTAAATCAAGTTCTGATTCAAGTTAATTGCTTGATTTTCTGAATGCTGATAACTTTTGTAGATATAAAAACCTACAAGCAAATAGACAAACAGATTGATAAAAATCACAATTAATATCAAACGAAATATAAAAGGGTGTGAGTTTTTTAGACTTATAAAAGCTCCCTTTGATTTTAGGTACATCATGCGTTGATTATTTTTAATAAAGAGTACTTTCATCAAAATATGAATTATTTGTCAATCATGATTTTATGAAAAAAATTTTAAAAGAAAAATGAAGTATTGTTCATAATTAATCTAATAGGAATTTCTGATAGAAATTCAGGAGAGTATGTAAAAAATACTCAAATGATTTGATTGTTTGAATTTATCATTTACAAATATAATGCTCATAATTATGGTTCTCCAATAATATTATTTCAAATAATTTTAAACAATTTTATTTATTTTCACAAAAGGAGTATTTTTATGATGTTAAGAAAAAAAATCTTAAGTATGTTGTGCTTGATTTTATTAACATATTCATCTCTTGTCTTTTCAATGGCATCTTGGGATGAATCAGATGACCCCGATATAATTCAACAAGAAGATTCCAATTACACCTACGAATATAATTTTTATCGTTTGCCAACTCAAGGGAAAATTTCTCATCTACCTTGGACCGATAGTTATTGGCCACATAATCGTCGAGGATTAGCATATAGATATGCAACCAAAAGAAGTGCTGAAAGGTTCTATTCATTAAGTGAAGTAAAAAAAATGTCTTTACAACAATTGGCCACCCTCTCTCCAGCTGAGAAATATGATATCTATATGGGAAGATTTGATTATCCTTTAACTAATGAAGAATTTGAACGTACTAGCTATGACAGTCCAGAGTGGGAAGGAATTTGTAATGGTTGGGCGCCAGCATCTTTAGCATTTAAAGAGCCAAAACCTGTAACATTAGTAGGGGCCAATGGAATACAAGTTCCTTTTGGTTCTTCAGATATTAAAGGATTGCTTTCTTTATTCATTGCTGAGAAAAGCGGTCAAAGCTCCTATTTTGTAGGAACTCGTGGATATAAAACATTTAGAATTTTTAGAAGTAATGTGGTTCCTGATTTTTTAAATGCAGGAGCATTTCACGTCATCATGACCAATAGAATTGGTAAACAAGATAAAGGTTTTGTTATTGATGTTGATAATGGACTTGAAGTATGGAATCAACCTGTACACGCTTTTAAAACTAGAATATTGCGAGAACAAGCACCCAGTTATAATTATGCCTATGGTACTGTAAAAGAGATATTAGTATCATCAGAAGTTGTTTATACTGATGAAATTGAACCAGAATTCAAAGCTCGCAATATTGATGGAAATGAGAGTTTTAGAAAAACAAAAAAATATGATTATATTCTAGAGCTTGATAGAAATGGCAATATCCTTGGAGGGAAATGGACCTCAAGTGAATATCCAGGATTCTTGTGGTCAATGTCTGCTGGTGTATTTAGCGGATATATGAAAGATTTGAAAGATATTTATCGTGCTTCAATCAGATAATAATATGTTTAAGCTGGATGCCGGCGGCTTTCGCGCCAGTATCCAGTTATTTTAAAATTTGTAAAACAAATTGATTAAAACTTAACAGACCAGCATTGCAATTTTTGTTCAACTTTGATTTTGTTGCAAAAAGTGCACACCATAGAGCACCCTCTGCGAAAAGTTTTCTATCTTTTGATTGATGGATAATTTGTATTCGTTCATTTTCACTTTCAATTGTAAGCTCATGAATCCCTACAACATCACCTTCTCGAACACTCTCAATTTTAATATTTGTATTTTCTTGTAATAACCAATCTCTCCACATCAGTGCAGTTCCACTAGGAGCATCTTTTTTATGGATATGATGGATCTCTTTTATTGATATACTTACATCAAAGAGAGGCAAAAACTTTTTAGATACTGTCATCAACTCCTTAATCATATTCATCATCAAACTAAAATTGTAAGCATATATCCAAACCACTCCCGCATTGATCAAACTCTCATTTAATGTTGAAACTTTTTCCTCCCATTTATACCCAGTACTTCCCCAGATCACTATTTTTTTTAATTTCATAAGATGTGGAATTAATCCATCAACTGCGCTACCAGGTACAAAAACTATTATAACATCAGCATCGGCCAGTAGATGTAAATTATCTTCTACTCTATTTCTGCTGTTGAATGGGCCTATTAGAGAATATTTTCCTGGTTCTGATAAAATCATCTCTTGAACTTTACTGCCTGTTTTTCCATTACCAATTAAGGCAATTTTGAGATTTTGATTTTGAGCTTGATTTTGATTCATAAATTAATATTTTTCCAATGTAATTTTAGATTGAGGGTTTAATAAATATGAACACTACTAATAATATATATATTGTATATATTGAAATTTAAATAAAGTTGTTTGTTTATCTTAAATAAAAATATGAAATTCTATTCTCTTGACTGCAATCTTCTGATATTCAAAGTAATTAAAGCTCCACCGTATTCAGTATAAATGCTTATTATTGATAGAAATATTTTTTGGCATATTTTTTTCAAAACAAAAATTGTTTTCGAACTCTAACTACGGAAAGTAATTGAAAAGGAAAAAATAAATAAAAATTTTCAATAAATAATAAATGCTATTCATAGATAATTAAACTCTATTAAAAATTTATTTAAAAGAAAGTAATTATTTCTATTTCATTTTAATCAGGGGGATTATTTTATGAAAAAGTATCAAAAACAATTTATGTTATTTTCAATAACATTATCTTTATCATTTTTGTTATCCATTTCGTTGGTATTTGCAGTTACGGAAAAACCTGACATTGTATTTTTGCCAGAATTGCCAAAGAAAAAGCAAGAGGCATTTAAAAAGATTTTTTTTAAAAACGGTAATTTTCAAAATGGAGAAAAGCTATCATCAACATCCATATGTGATCCATTTGAAATGGAAGTAACAATGGAGGAAGTTGATAATCTTAAAGATTATTGTCAAAGCACTAAAGTAGTGGAAGTACCAACTGTTGCTTTTCACAAGAGTGCAGTAAATATGGACTTAATTCCTGATTTCCCATCTGATTTGTATAACTATTTAGTAAGACCATCTGGTAAGGGACATAATGTTTTATTTCCTGTACACCCACTTAATACAAGCGAAAAAGTGGCAGGCCAGAAGAGATTAACAAAAAGATATCAAATGGGAAAACCTGTAATGACAATGCCTATGAGACATTTAGCATCCAGATCTAAAGTTTGTGTGCCAAAAGAGATTGTTCCTTTCGGTGTTAAGTTGGGAACTAATCATGTTTCAGAGGATAATTATAATCCCAAAAAAGCAGAGATGAAATTAGATGGAGAGTATGGTAGGGCCAGAACCAATTATATGGAAAAAGTTGATACCTTGATTGGAAAGGAAAAAGACTGTCAGTTTTTAAAGGAATTAGGTTACATTAGTTTGCAAAAAACTGGTGAAGGATATTTGATTCGAGATCTTACTCCTCTTCAAGATGGAAATATTTATTTGCCACTTTTGAGTATTCCTTTTGTTGGAAGAGAACTCGCAAAATACAAAAAAGAAGACTTTAAAGAATTTTGGTCGAAGGCATTTGCAGAGGCGATGGGAAGATGTAAAGCAATGCACTTGTTAAGATATGGTTTTCAAATGATAACTCCTAATGCTCAAAATATGCTACTTCGCTTTGATACTGATCTTAATCCAAAGGAGATAATATATCGTGATAATTCAGATACTCTTTTTGTTAATTTAGTAGCTGATGTGATTTCGCCTATAATTGATACAAATTTAGGAGTACTTGAGGGTGGTTATACAAAAGATAAAAAATGGGGAAATCATATTGATCATGTTGTTCATCCATATAGTTCTACTACTACACTTTTTATGGATGAAGGATCAAAGAAAGTTAGAATAAGTGATGATGTGATGGATGAATGGAATAAAAGGCAGATTGTTGCTTATCTTGATACTATTAATAAAGAACTTGGTGTAAATATAGTTCCATATAAATCTGAAAATAATCCGGCAGTAAAAGAATATATTACAACATATAAGAAAACAAACAGAGGACGCGAAAGAGAGACACCAGATTCTGGTGATTTATTATATGCAAGTGCAATTCAAAATTTTCTAGAATCAGATATTGGAAAACAAAAAGTTGAAGAATATTATAAAAATTTGATTGAAAAACACAAAAAGCAAGGGAAGGAAAAAGAAAAAAGAAAAGGAGTTAAAAGAAAATATGGTATTTAATGTTATATTTAACTGTTTTTATCTGAAAATATTTACGCCAACAAAATTACTTGGTGATTCAATATCTAAAACATAGAGTAGTGTTGGAGCAATATCTTTGAGAGCAAAGCTGGCCTTGATTTTTCCTTGATCAACGCCCATTCCTTCTTTGTTAATTTCAAACTTTTGATCTTCTAATACCGCTTTATTGTAAATAACAAATGGGACTTGAGAGACAGTATGAGATGTATGAGGTGAACCATCTTCTAGTGCCATTTGATCAGCGTTTCCATGATCTGAGGTTAATATCATGGTCATATTTTGTTCATCACATTTTTGCATGATTTTCCCTACACACTCATCGACTGTTTCGATTGCTTTTACCGCCGCTTGAAAATTTCCTGTGTGTCCAATCATATCGGGGTTTGCAAAATTTATCAGATAGAATTTGTAATCACTTTTATTCATATTCTCTAATAATTTATCTAAAACCAAATAGGCACTCATCTGTGGTTTTTCATCGTAGGTTTTCACTTCTCTCGGTGAAGGTACTAGCATGCGATCTTCGCCTGGAAAGGGAACTTCTTCTCCACCATTAAAAAAGTAAGTCACGTGAGCATATTTTTCGGTCTCAGCAATTTTAAAGTGTTTGATATTTTTAGTTGATAGGAAGTAAGATAATGTTCCTTTAATCTTTTCTTTATCAAATAAAATTGGAAGAGGTAATTCCTCTTCGAAGTATGGGGACATACAAAGATAATAACCGGCCTTAACTGGAGTTGCAAATTCTTTAAATTTACTATCAGCAAATGCCATAGTTATTTGTCGGGCACGATCAGGTCTAAAATTTAAAAAGAAAATTGTATCATCATTTTTGATGGCCCAATCTTTATTAAAGAGTGTAGGAGTAATAAATTCATCGAAGATATTTTTTTTATATTCTTCATTGATGTATTCAACTGGGCCAAAGGTGTTTGTTGAAGTGTTTGTTATATTAGTAATACTTCCTTCACCGATCATCATTTTATAGGCAACTTCAATTTTGGGCCAACGTTTATCACGATCCATTCCAATAGAACGACCTTGAATAGAGCTGAAATGAAATCCCGGTACTTTCATTATTTCTTTAATATATTTTGCTCCATTGGTGGTTGGTGTGTCTCTTCCATCCATAAAGGCGTGATAAAAAATTTGTAAATCTTTTTCTTGAGATAAAATTCTAATGACTTCGGCAATGTGATTGATATCTGAATGAACACCACCATCTGATAAAAGACCCATTAAATGAATTCGCTTAGTGGAGGCGCGCGCTTTTTCAATCAGCTCTTTCATTTTAGGCATTGATGCTAAAGTTTTTTCTTTGACTGCTTCATTTATTCTTACTAAATCTTGGCGAACAGGTCGGCCGGCACCTATATTTAAGTGTCCTACTTCCGAATTTCCAGGTATTCCATCTGGTAATCCAACATAGACACCACTTCCTTGGATGGTGGTGTAGGGATAATGAGAGAAGAGATAATCAATATTTGGTTTCTTTGCACTGACAATTGCATTTTGAGGTGCTTTGGGGTTTATACCAAATCCATCGAGAATTACAATGATTGCTCTATTACTAATTCCTTTGATACTTTTGAATGTGTTATTGTTATTCATTTTGTTTTACTCCATTATAAATAAAAAAATGACCGTATGAAAATTTTACTCTAGTGGTGGTAAGGATGTCCATACTCTATAGTTTGTGCTCGATAAAGTTGTTCAATAAGTATAATTCGCGCCAACCTATGAGGAAAGGTTAATTTTGAGAGCGAGATAGTCTCGCTACTCATTTTAATTATTCCATCAGTAAATCCGTGGGCACCACCAATGATAATGATGATTTTTTTTGTTGAACAATTTTTTAATAAATCAAAGATTTTTAATGAAAAATCCTGGCTGGAATATTCTTTCCCATTTTCTGATAACAAAACAATATGGGATCTACTTCGTTCTCCAGAAGTGATTTCATCAACTTTTTTTAAAATCTCTTTTTCCTCGTTAATGATTGTATCTGCGAATGAACGAGTCTCATGAATTATCAATTGAAATTTATTTAATCTTTTTCGATATTCAGTCTCAAGATTTTCGAAGTGTTTATCTTTTAATTTTCCAACAACAATTAGGTTTAATACTCTACTCATATTTTAATTATAGATTGTTTTACTTGGTTTTTGTATTTTTTTATATATATTTTATAATGTTGATTTGTAAGAAAGTGTCAGTTGCTAGTTCATACAAACTTGTTTGATAATCTTTTTAATGTAGATGAATGATATATGGTAATGATCAAATTATTTTATTATTCATTTTTGTTTCTATTTTAGGGGGGGTTATTATGAAATTATTAAAAGTATCACTATGCTTACTACTATCATCACTTTTAATCAGCGGAGTTAGCTTTGGCAAAGCATATGATGTTGATCAATTTACAATACTAAGAGATATTAATAAAGTAATTTATGGTGTAGACGACAGAGTAGATTATAATTCTTCCACAGCTGCCTACAAACAATTAGCACTCTCAACAGCAGCACAAATTCCCAATGATAATTTAGCACTTAATGGAAATACTTATACTATAAAAGGCAGCAATTTGATGAATCTAATGGATGTTTGTAGTAGTGAACGTTTTGCTAAACAATTAGCTGCTGCTCAATGCTCAGGTTTTTTAGTGGCCGATGATGTGCTAATTACAGCTGGACATTGTATTAGTACAGTTGAAGATTGTAATGATCATGCATGGGTTTTTGATTATAGAGTAGCTTCAGCATCTGATGGTAATCTTGGAGGATCAGTAAATATTTATGTTCCATCAACAAGCGTATATCGATGCAAAGAGATTATTGGCCATCAAGAGGGAAGTTCAGTTGATTACGCTGTTTTACGTCTTGATCGCTCAGTAACTGATCGTCCTGCTCTGGCATACAGACGTACAGGAACAATTGCTGATAATACAAAAGTATTAGTTATTGGTCATCCTTCAGGACTTCCAACAAAAATTTCTGATGGAGCAATTGTTAGAGACAGTACTCCTGAAGGATATTTTATAACTAATCTTGATACCTATGGTGGAAATTCAGGATCTGCAGTTTTTAATGCTCAAACAAGAGAGGTAGAAGGGATTTTAGTTAGAGGTGATAATGATTATGTAATGGCACCATCAGGGAATTGTTTTATATCTAATGTTTGTCCAGATGATGGTTGTCGAGGTGAAGACGTAGTAAAAATCACTTCGGTAAAAGAAATAAACAAACTATAACGTAATCCTAATCAAAACTTAATAATATCTTTATTTGAAAAAAATTATTTATCATTAGATAATTAAAGTGTAAGCTTTCGTGAATTACCGTAAAGTAATTAAAAGAAATTTTTAATTTGATTCTTTTTGGAGGGATTATGATGAATTTATTCTGGAATTATTTTCATTTTTTTAAAAACTATAAAAATAATATTAGATTGCTTTTATTAATAGTCCTTTCAATTTTAATTCTTTTTGCTTTTTTTCATTCTTTTTGTCAAAGCAGTAATGCTAAAGAAGTTAAATGCAATGATGTATCCATATTAGCAGATAAAATGCGTTTAAGTGAATGTGCTAAAATTGAGATGCAAAAAGATTTACTTTCGACATCGATATTAACATCAACATCAGAATCAACATTAGGATCAGATGCTAATAAATATGCGGAGGTGACTCATCAAGATTTACTGGAGATTGCGCTGAGATCATTTCCATTGTCAGAAAATAGAGTGAAAAATATGGTAGCAGCGGCAGAAGTACCAGACAGACACTTAAATGTTTTTGAACTATTAAGACATCCTTGGGCCCACTTGTATATGTATAATCAAAGTGGTGAATGGTTGTGGGGTGGGGCCGATAGACATTTTCAAGATAATTTAATGGGGACTAATCCTGAAGAAATTTTTGGTGGTGGTTTTGGTGGATTGTCGGCCGAATATTATTATTTACTTAATGATCAAGAAAATGGTGATTGGTATTTAGGATATGCGCTTCATTTTATTGCTGATGTAACGATTATTGTTCATACATCATTACCAACATTTGATCACTTAGATTTATTATATAAACATAGCGACTTTGAAAAATGGATTCAAAATAATTTCACCAGTGGACATAATTTTCGAAAGAGGATTCAAAATGATGTTGATTCTCAAATGTATAACATAAATAATCCAGCAGAAGATATAAGAGAGATAGCTTGGCAATCAAGTTATTGGAGTGGAGGAATTGGTTATGATGTATGGAATGATTATGTTGAAAGTGAATATCCTCTAGAAGCTGGTAGTGGTAATGAAAAATTAGTTAATGATACTACATTAATGCTTAAAAATGCTCTCAGTTATACCAGAGGAGCAATTTATTTTATGTTAAATAAATATCAGCAATTCGATTCAAAATATTAGTTTACCTTTTTTGAAAAAAAATTTGGAACAAATTACAATTTCATCTTATTGACAAAAATCATTTTTTATCCACAAGTGCATTTAGTAACTTCATTGATTTTTTTTATTATCATTTTGTCACTTTTATTATGAAAACTCTTTTCTCATTTTGTAATTCAACACTATTAAATGAATTGTATTTGTTTGGCATAATTAATGCAAATTTCTCTTAAAGGATTTTAAGCAAGAAATAAAAAATGATCATAAACAGGAGCAAAAAGTAGCACGTTTTAAAAAAGTGTTCCAAATTTAAAGAAGAGAAATTGCTTATGAAATTAATTTCTAGTCAAAGAGTAGAAGAGTTAAATGAAGTAGAATTATTCCCTGCTGCTGAATTTGAAAAAGAGGTGAAACTTAATGAGTGTCTACATGAAATTTTCGAACAACAAGTAGATAAAAATCCTCATCAGCAAGCGCTGATTTTTAAGAGTGTTATTCTTAGTTATCAAGAATTAGATTGTGAAGCAAATAAATTGGCCCATTATTTAATAGAGAATGGAGTAAGAAGTAAGGATTTAGTTGCTATTTTTTTGAATCGTTCTCATCAAGCAATTATTTCTATTCTAGCTATATTAAAGGCCGGTGCTGCTTATGTTCCCATTGATCCATCTTTTCCAGCAGAACGAATTGATCATATTTTAAGTGATGCCAAGGTAAAAATGTTATTAACTGAAAATGCTTTGATTGAAGAGATGGGTAATTTTAATGGTCAAGTGTTAGTGCTCGATAATCAAAAACAAAAGTGGATAATTGAATGCAGTTCCAGTGAGAGATTAGATCGTGTGAAGAGCGGAGTTTTAGCATTCGATCTATGTTATATCATTTATACTTCTGGTAGTACTGGCAGACCTAAAGGAATTATGACTGAGCATCGTAATAGCGTTTCTTTTGTAAAATCTTTTAAGAAAGTCTGTCAATTAAATCCTAATGATCGTATTTATCAAGGTTTCTCTCTTAGTTTTGATGGCTCAGTAGAAGAGATGTGGATGGCATTTTCAAATGGTGCTACACTGGTGATTGGTCCGCAAGAGATTGGAAAATTAGCAGAAGAGACTGCCAATTATATAAATGAAAATAATGTTACAGTTTTTTCAACCGTCCCTACATTTCTTTCGATGATTGGAAGTGATTTGCCAAAAGTTCGACTCTTAATTCTTAGTGGAGAACAATGTCCACAAGAGCTAGCAAACAAATGGCCTAATGATAAAAGGCGACTTCTAAATGTTTATGGGCCAACGGAAACAACGGTCAATGCAACTGCAAAAGAGTGCAGGCCTTATGAGATGGTAACCATTGGAAGAGCATTAGAGGGATACACACTTCATATATTAGATGAAAAAATGTTTGCTGTCGCCAAAGGGGAAATTGGTGAGCTTTATATTGAAGGAGAGGGGTTAGCGCGTGGATATTTAAATTTAGATCAGATAACAAAAAAAAGTTTTATCCAAGATCCACTTGCAACTGATGGAAAGAGATTTTACAAGACTGGAGATTTGGTTAAGGAAAATGAAAATGGAGAATTACTTTTTTTAGGACGAGTTGATACTCAAGTTAAAGTGCGTGGCCATAGAGTGGAATTGGCAGAAATAGAAACTTTACTTCTTGAATGTAAGGCCATTCAATCAGCAGCAGTCAAAGTCTATGAATCTGAGAGCGGACAAGAGCTGGCAGCGTATGTAACATTAAATAAGAACCATCAGCAGCTTAATCAATCAGCTAATAATTTATTTAATCAAGATGAGATTTTAAATCTATTATCGAACAAACTTCCTCCCTATATGATTCCCACTTACTTAGAAGTTTTAGATAGTTTTCCATTATTAAATAGCGGTAAAGTAGATCGAAAAAATTTGCCTGTTCCCAAAAATCCTCTAGTTCGTAATAATCGCAATATTGTTCCACCTCAATCAATCTTAGAGGCCTCCTTGAAAAAAATTTGGGAAAATTTATTAAAAATAGATCCCATTTCGGTTGAAGATGATTTTTTTATGGATTTAGGAGGATATTCACTTATGGCCGCCAGATTAGCATCTGGCATTCGAAATGAGCTATCGTTAAATATTGCTATTAGAGACATATATCAACATAACACTATTAGAAAGATGGCCAGTTATCTTCAACCAAAAGAGAAATTTAAAGCAGAATCTACAATTGCAGCAGAGACATTTAAGAAATTATCTAAAAAATTTTATCCCATTTGTGTAATATTACAAACGCTTTCGCTATATCCTCTCTATGCTATTTCAACTATTCCTATGGCCATAATGTTTTTAATGGGACTTGAGATTTTTTTAGGGAATTTAGATTTAAAGAGTGGAATTTATATTTCACTTTTGCTTTTTTTCCTCTTACCAATATTAATACCGGCATTTTCTATTGTAATGAAATGGTTAATTATTGGAAAATTTAAAGCTGGTCGTTATCCCTTATGGAGCTTTTATTATTTTCGTTGGTGGCTTGTGGATAGAATTCATACTGCCAGTGGGATTTCAATCTATGCAGGAACACCAATTATAAATTTATATTATAGATTAATGGGAGCTTCTATTTCTAGAGACACAATTATTGATACACCACTACTTTCTACTTTTGATTTAATATCAATTGGTAAAAACAGTAGTATCTGTAGTGAAACGCAGATACTTGGATACAGAGTAGAAAATGGTTTTTTGATTTTAGGTAATGTTGATATTGGTAATGATTGTTTTGTGGGAATTCACTCATGTATAGGTCTTAATTGTAAAATGGAAGATGGGGCCAAGCTGGGTGATCTTTCACTCGTTGCCGATAATCAATTGTTGAAGCATGATGATTTTTATGCTGGTTCACCTGCTGAGAAAGTGCATGATAATAAATTTACAAATAAAAATAATAAGAGTGATGAAAAAAAACGTCACCCAATTATTTTTTCTATTATCTTTTATTTTGCCCCACTACTGATGGGATTATTCTTTTTATTAGTAAGTGTTCCTTCTATTGCTCTAAGTATTTTTGCTTACCAACTGGGAGGGATTTCATATACTATTGCATCTGCCTTTTTGTTTGTTCCACTAGAGGTGCTGATGATTTGCTTGGCGTTTGCTCTATTAAAAAAGATAGTACTACCAAAATATGCACCAGGGATTTATTCGATTGAGAGTTTTTTTTATATTAGAAAGTGGTTTGTGGATTCAATGCTTAGATTGCTTACTACTTCGATCTTAAAGACAGTTTATACTACAATCTATTTACCTGGATGGCTTCGCTTGCTTGGAGCAAAGATTGGAAAGCGAGCAGAGATCTCTACTGTTTCCCAAATCTCTCCCGAATTGATGGAGTTAGGAGAGGAGAGTTTTTTTGCTGATGGTTCTATTATTGGAGGAAGACATTTTTATGATGGTAAAATGCAAATTGATAGAAGTAAAATTGGAGATAGAAGTTTTATTGGAAATAGTGCGATCATGCCTATTGGAGCAGAGGTAGGTAATGATTGTTTGATTGGTTGTTTATCAACTCCACCTCTTGCTATTGCACGTGCAGCTGATGGTACGGAATGGCTTGGTTCTCCTCCATTTAATCTGCCATTTAGAAAAAAGGTAAAAGGATTCAGTAAGGACGTTACTTACAAACCAACGGTAAAATTATATATCGAGCGCTTGCTTGTGGATGCACTCAGAATTTTACTACCAGGATATATTGGAATAGCAGCAGCACTTCTTTGGGTGGCAGCAGTTTATTTTACATATCAAAACATTGCTTCTAATATAATTTATACTGTTTTATTAAGTCCTTTCTATGCGATAATTTCCACTCTGATTGCAGCTCTAACAGTAGTGATTTTTAAAAAAATTATTATGGGAACATTTAGGCCAGAGATAAAACCATTATGGTCATTATATGTGTGGTTTAATGAAGTATTAAATGGAATGTATGAATCGATAGCAGTAAATGCAATGAGCTCACTTCTTGGAACTCCATTTATTTCTTCATATCTTCGTCTGCTTGGATGTAAAATAGGCAAAAGAGTTTATTTAAATACCACTCTATTTTCAGAATTTGACTTAGTAGAAATTGCTGATTATTCTGCTTTAAATGCTGGAGTGATTGTGCAAAACCATTTATTCGAGGATCGAATTTTTAAATCATCATATTTAAAAATTGGTGAAAGTTGCTCTTTAGGAAATATGAGTGTGATACTTTATGATACCATAATGGAAAAAAACTCTAATGTTGGTCCACTATCTCTTCTGATGAAAGGAGAGACTCTTGCTCCCAATAGTAGATGGATTGGGATACCGACTAAAAGATGTTAAAATGTTAAATAAAAATATTTATAAATATTTATTAAGTATATCCGTAATACTAAGTTGTGAAATACTAGGTTGTGAAATATGTTGGGGAATAACACTTGATACTGGTATAAAGTTTCGAACTGATTATCAAATAAATAATTCAAATGATAATACTCTTAGAAGTGGCAATAGTAGTAGCTCAGAAGATGTTGAATATCCTATGAGTGCCAACAAAGAATTAGATTCAAAAAAATTCGACATAGCAGTTGCACAGATATCTATGGATGGAGAAATTAATAATTTTATTAATTATTTTTCAAGATGGAATTTAAAACATATCTGGAGTCTTGCTAGCAATAACACTCAGGGAACACAAAGATTAAAATTTTCTGATTCTGTTCCGGAAATAGGAGTTGATTACAAGTTAAATGATTATTCTCTTTTAAAGATTGGGAAAATTTATAACAATGTAGGCGGATCAGAAGGACAATTATCAGAAGTAGATATTTATTTACGATCTATAGCAGGTGAAAATTATCAACATATAGATAATAAAATGGGATTTGCTCTACAGACTAATTTTAATTCGCAAAATCTTTTCTTTTCAATCACCAATTCTAGTGATGAAATATATAACCAACAAACGCCTGCAATGGGAGCGGTATGGTTTGGATCTTTTATGAATGAGAGGATTAACCCAATTGTATCGTTTCACTTTGCCGATATTCCAGCTCAAAGTGAAGGTGGTTTGTCAGAAAATTCTTCAGCAGTAAAAAAACAATATTATTACTTAGCACTGGGTTCGACCTTTCAGTTTCATCTACAATTGTTCGAAGAAAATGAGAAACGATTAATCCTTTCTACTGATTACTTAAAAAACATTTACAAAAATGCTACTAGTGAAAATACCAGCGATAGTGATGAATCAATGATAGCATCTTTGCGATATGATGCAATTACTATTGGTAGTAATAGTGGTAAAATCTTGTTGTTACAACCAATTTTGAAATTTGAACGTAGTAAGCGAATAACAGAGGATAGTGTGGAGTTTATCCGTCATGTTTATAGTATAGGATTGGAATATCATCCTGAATATAAAGTTGAAGACGAAGAAAAAGATGAAGATGAAGATAATAATGATAAGAAAGAGGCAGAAATTAATTTTCACTTGATTTTTACTCTCTACTCAGATTTGTACAAAAAAGATATTGATGCTATAACTACTTTTGGAAGAAAGAGTAATGGAAATCGAATAACTACCTCTCAATGGCTACTAGGATTCTCTCTTGAGATGTGATGAGAAACATGTGACTTTATTTTTTTTGAGATATATCATCAATCTTCTTCAGCTCTTTTATTGTTTCATCTATGTCTATTCGTGTACCCATTTTCGGATTAAGCATTTTTAATATTAACTCATTAAATTTTTTCTTTGCAGGATCTTTTTCTTTTGCAACTTTTTTTTCTTCATCCTTATATATTTCGTTTAAGTTCTCAAGACTTTCTTTTTTAAGTTTATCTGCTTCTTCCTTAATGAGATATTTTTGATATTTATTTTGGGCCTCTTTGAACTGTTTTTCTAAAGGAGTTAAATTTTGTAAATATGATAACATTGCCAATTGCATTTTGTGTACTTCCCCTGTTTTTAAAATATATAAAGAAAGTCCTAATGAATAGATATCATCGGCCATCCTACCTTTTTTTTGTTTGTGTGTTGCCATATCAAAATCTTTTTCAAGATGGTCTGGAGGAAGATAAATAGGAGTATATGGTCCCATATCAAAATCACTTAATTTAATTTCCCCTTTTTTACTTACTAACATATTTTCCAGTTTGATATCACCATGAAATAAATTTTTTGAATGCATATTTTTTAAACCTGTTGCTAAACTTTTTGCTTTAGGAATAAATTTTTTAAATGGTTCTTCTTTTTTAAAAAATTTTGCAAAAGCAGGAATTAGCATACTAATGGTTGCGCCAAGTTTGCTTTTTCCTCGTAAGCCACTTAATCCATCTGATGCATATTTAGGCATCCACGCTGATTCACCAACATTTTTGTCTGTATATTTACAAACAGAATCAAGCAGTGCCAAACCCTCTTTTTTGTCATCAGTGTCTGTTATTTGATGAAAGTTATTAATTTCGTTAGCAAAAATACTTTCTCCGTTATTTTGTTTTTTAGGTTGAATATTTACATATTCTTCAACTTCTGGAAGTAATTTTAGACCGCTATAAACTTTCTTGAAACCACCTACTCCTATCATCTTTCCAAAGTTCAAATATGCTCCACCTTCCTTATTGTAAGTCACTTCAATTTTATATTTATCATAAAATGATTTATCTAGATGACAAGAAGAGTTTTGAGGATCTTTCTCAAGTGATTTTTTTACTTTAGCTGCTCGTTCGCTAATTTGTTTTACAAAAGATTCAACCTCGGTACATTTTATTGTTTTCGGTAAATTTTCAAAATAAGGTATTAATTGATCGTAAGTTGGATTTCTTAGTAAGTTAACAGCATCAACAACCCCACTCATCATGTTATCATTGATTACAGAAGATTTTTGTATAGGATCTTCATCCACAGAACAAGGACTATTAAAGATGCTAAAAAAATTCTTTTTGACCGGGTTTAATTTTTTCCATCCACCACTACATTCAGAATAAGCACTATGATTATAAAAAATTATTAGAATAAAAAATATTAACCATCGATATAAATGTTTCATATATACCCCTGCTTTGCTTTGTTTTATTTCAGATGAAATATTTTCGGCTTTTTTATAATAAAGGATTAGCGTATGTTTTGTTTGTATGTTTTTAATATGAATTTAAGTGAAACATATTGAAATCATAAAGTATAAACAAAAAGTGTTTATTTTTCTGGGCACTTTTTTTTCGAAAAACCCTCATAAACCCCCTTTTTTTGTATATATCAGATTTGTTTATATAATCATAAGATAAGAGCAAACAAAGATTATTTATTGATAATAGACAGAGATTAAAGACAGAGATTTTTATAAAAATAAAAAAGGAGAGATGATTTTATGTATTCTGTTAATTTTATGAATTTTATGAATAAGAGCTTGAAGAGTATTAGAATTACAAGTACAGCATTTTCGTTATTGTTTTTTCTTTCAACAACTACAATTGCTTTGGGTGATGGATTTGATGATAAGAATAATCCAGATGACATGCGAATGAGTAACGAAGCTCCCTTTACTAAATCTTTTGATAAATTAAAAAAAGATGGTCAGGCAAAAAATCCAGGTTGGTCGGATACCTATTGGGCCACAGTAAGGAGAGGGGCCGCTTGTCAATGGATTGGTGAATTTGACATTACAAAATTTGTTCGCAATAAATCAGTTGAGAGCGAGAATGAATTTAATCAGAGAATTGCAAGAGTAAAAAAGGTAACTGAAAATCTGGATAATTTGTTAGATCTTACTGCAAAAGATATTTTTCTAATGCCTGAAGAGGAGAGAATGAAATTACCTCCTACTATGAAACTTGATATTGTTAATTTGGATTTTAATTATCCATTAACAAAAGGCCAGTTAGATAGTTCTAGAGATACATACGAAGAATATACTGCTGCTGAAAAAGAGTATAACGAGGCAATTAGTAATAACGATGATGATGCTGCTAAAAAGGCAAAAGAGAGAATGAGTAAAGTTAGTTGGTTTGGTATCTGTCATGGTTGGGCACCGGCCACCATAATGGAAAAAGAACCAAATAAGTGTGAGATGAACATTAATTGCTCTGCTGGAAAGTTTAATTTATCAGTGGCATCTTCTGATATGAAAGCATTAATTTCTCTTCTTTATGCAGATTATGATGGTAATTCTGAAGAGGTTTCTTGTGGAGATAGATGCGAAACTTACTATGAAAAAGATGATAAAAACAGATTAAAGGATAAAACCTATACTGATCTTAATCCAGGAGCGTTTTTTATAATTTTAGGAAATAAGATTGGAATTAATAAAAAGGGATTTGTTGTAGAAATAACTGCAGGTGCACCAGTATGGAATCAAGGTGGAGTTAAATACTCACATAAAATAAAAGATGTTAATGCAAAAGCAATAAAAAAATTAAAAGTAGAAGAAAAGAAAGTTGCTAAAGGAACAAAAAAACAAAAACTGGTAGAGACTACTTTAAGTTATATAACTGAAGTATCACCACAAATTGAAGCGAGTGGAACAAAGGATATCTATAAGGAAATTCATTTAACTTATCTTATTGAGTTGGATGGAAAAAATAATGTTATTGGAGGTCGTTGGGTTGGTGATTCTATAGATGATCATCCAGATTTTGTTTGGGATAAAGCTGTAGTTGATCCTAACAATGCTAAGGCAAAAGCGTTGTTTGGAGATGGAATGTTAGAGATGATGAAAAAATCAGGAATGAGAAAATAGAAATAGATTTATATAGACAATATCACCATTATTATCCTACTGTTCTTAATCATAATTAAACATAATTAAACATAATTAAACAAAATTAAAAAAATTAAATATAATTTGATAATTTTAAAACACAGAGCACAGAATGAAAAATTTCATAATTGTGATATCTTTACTGTCTTGGATATTGTTATTTTTTAATGTCACTTCATGTAGTGGAATCAAGATGAAAAGTAGTCAAAGTAACAATCAAGAGAGTAACAATAATATGAGAACTGGTATGAGTGATAAGGGCGAATTATATGATCAAAATAATCTACCTCTGCCTCGGTTGATAAAAGTTAATGCCAAGATAAATAAAATGGGCATGCTTGATGTGTGGACAATAATTCATTCTGATAGGAGATTATATGGTGGTACTGATCAAATGTTGGAGATTATAGCTGATTGTGGAGGCAAGAGAGATGTTGCTGTACGAGGATTGGTGATGATCGAGAGAGAAAAGGAATTAAGACAGAGAATGTTTATGCAAATACCACTTGCTCAAAATTTTGTTGAATGTAATTTGAAATTTAATTATGGAAAGATACCTTCTTCATCTCTACTATCATCTAAGACAAATATTAAAAGGGATCCACAAGATAATTCGCTTAACCCGATTGCTACCAGTGGTGGTGGTGGTGCCAATGAAGAAAGAGTGGTGTATACCATCGGCGAATATTGTTTTAAAAATGGTAAGGTTTGCTCAGAGGATCTATAAAGTTTATTTTTTTAATTTTTTATTTTTAGGAGAATGATGATGGCGACTATTGATCAAAAAAATGAAGGTGCTGCTTTTTTAGAGAAATTTATATCTGAAAATGGCGGAATAAAAACTGAAACTGGATTAGCTTATAAAATTATTTCTGAAGGAAATGGCAAGCAACCAACCGCAAGAGATACAGTTGAAGTTCATTACAAGGGAATGTTAATTAATGGTGAAGTCTTTGATTCATCGTATAGTAGAAATCAAAAGATCTCTTTTCCTTTAAAAAACGTTATTAGTGGTTGGACTGAAGGATTACAATTAATAAAAGAGGGAGGAAAAATCCATCTTGTTATCCCATCTGATCTTGGCTACGGAGACAGAGGAGCACCACCTGTTATTCCTGGAGGAGCAACTTTGATCTTTGAAGTAGAGTTGTTCAAAGTTAGCAGCAAGTAATAAATAAGTTGTGAATTATGCCGCTTGATGAGTTACTCTGGCCCGCAGTTCTTTCCTTAATTCTGTGAATGTAGTGAGATCATTCATAGAGCATTGATCGATTTTATCTACGATCATTCCTGCTAAACCTACAATTGAAAATTCTTCATATTGAACTTTACCGCAACTTTTACATGCGTGATATTTAAATTCAGGTCCCAATACTTTAATGCTATGTTCGTTCATCTCGTTACCACATTTAAGACACTTCATAAATTACCTACCTTTTTTTGTACAATAATGACCTTTCCAGTCTTCATAAGTAATTATGTATGCAATGGTAGTGCCACAAACGCAGAAGTTGAGAGAAAGAAAAGGTGCCGGCCGACTTTATTTATAAAAAAAAGTCGGCCGGCACCTAATAGGCACCTAATAGGCGGCACCTAATATTAAATAAATAATCCAAAACTCCGATTTGTAAAACAATACGATATGAGGAGTTTGAAGATGAGATTAAGTAAACAAAAATTGATTACATCAATTTTGGCAGGAATATTTTTTTTATCAGTGATATTACCTTTATATTTTTTATTTTCAAATGTCTATGCGATGAAGATTGGAATCATGGGAGATATTCACGGAGACACACAAAGAGACATTCAAGCGTATGAGAAGGCACTTTTGCAAATGCGACGGCAATCGATATCAGAGATTATTTTAACAGGTGATTATGGTAAGATAGATTTAAAATTGGTTAAAAAATCTTTAGGTTGGTTTGTACATAATAGTAAGAATAAAATTCATATTGTAATGGGAGAGAAAGATCAGTATCAGTACGAGAGACAATATTTTACGAAAACGAATCTAGGTCATAATTCTAATTCTGATCCTGTTGTTTATTTAAAACAGTTTGGAGAGGTTGTGAATCCAGAGGGTAGTTTTGAGAGTAAAATAATTGAAATCGATGGGAGAAAAATTCTTGTATCACATTTTCCTCAACATAAGATTCCTCTATTTGCAGGAGCAGTCAGTGAAGTTGATTTTGATAAAAGAATTCCAAGGCAACCGATGATCATCGATACAATGGCATTTGCCCAATATCCGAATGCATCTGTTATTGATTTAGAGATTTTTGCTCATACTCACAAGATGACTAATTATATTTATGAAGATAAAGATGGTAAGCGTGTGAGAGTGATAAATGCAGGTGCGATTGGTGCGACTTCGGGCGTGTTCGCGACTCCGCTGACATCGACATATGCAATTTACGATACCACTATCAATAAAGTGAATTTTTATAGTGTTGAGACGAGTGAAAGAATTAGTGTTCCTACGTCCACGTCGAAACAGAGTTTAATATTCAAACCATCGAAAGGAGATTCTTTTTGGATTTCAGCAATGGAAAAAAGACGCGAAAAACCATCGCAGATGCTATTTGAAATTCACAAGGCCAACAAAATTAGAAGTAATTTAGAAAAACTTAGAGGTGATATGATAGTTCCGGTGGTATGTCCAATTCCAATTGATGGTTTTTAACTTGAAATTGGTATTTATATTAGTAAGAATATATTGGTATATATATTGGTAAAATAATAAGAGGATATAAAAATTTAAAAGGGAGCAGTTTATGAACATGAATACAAACATGAATACAGTTAAGAATAAGTTAGATATTTGGCCAGTGTGGACGGCAGTAGTAACTCCATTTACCAATGATAACAGTGTTGATTTGGATAGTATGAGCAAGTTACTTCGTATGCAAGAACAAGCTAAAAATGCCATTCTACTTTTAGGAAGTACAGGAGAGGCATTAACTCTCTCTTTCGAGGAGAAAAAAGAAATTTTAGAAAATGCCATCTCAATGAAATTGAAAGTCCCGTTGATGGTTGGAGTTGGGGGAATAAATATCGAAGATACAGTCAAGTGGGTTGATTATCTCGAAACGATTGCAGTTGATTGTTATTTGATGGTTACTCCTCTCTATGCAAAACCAGGAGCTATCGGACAACAAGAATGGTTTTTTCGTTTATTAAATCGATCATCTCGTCCATCTATGCTCTACAATATTCCAGGACGCACCGGATGTGCTCTAAGTCTTAAGGCCATTCAACAACTAGAGAGTCATGCAAATTTTTGGGCGGTTAAAGAGGCCAGTGGTAGTACAGCTGAATTTCATAATTATCGTCAAGCAACTCCAACAATATCATATTACAGTGGAGATGATGGGATGATGCCACACTTCGCTCTCTCAGGAGCAGTAGGATTAGTCTCTGTAGCATCCAACGTTTGGCCGAGCGCTACTCATAAATATGTTCAACTTTGTAAAGAGGGACACTTCAGTAACATTCTTCCAACCTGGAAGATTGCCTCTGATTCACTCTTCACTGTCAGCAATCCTGTTCCTGTTAAGGCACTTATGCATGAATTAGGTTACATCAGAACTCCTCTTATGCGACCACCACTATCTCATCTTGATTTAGAATCAAGGGAAAAATTAATCAAGGCAAATGAATTGATTGTTGAATGGGAGAAAAAAAATGGTAACGGTAGATGATGAAAATAATTTAAATAATTTTGAAGAATTAATTTCCACTGATCCTGATATAGACGTAGAAAAATATAGTTGGGATAAAGTAAAAGATGCCCTCGAAAGAGGAGTATTACGAGCAACTAATATTAGTGTAAAGAAAGTAATCCTTCGAGCATTTCGAGAGGGAAATTTAGTCGAAATCAATGGGTATATTGATAAACATACCATGCTACCTCAAAAATTTACATTAGCATCAGATCGTAAAGTAAGAATTGTTCCCTATGGTTCAGCAGCTAGAGGAGGAGCTTACATTGCGACCGGAGTGGTAATTATGCCTCCTTCCTATGTTAATGTTGGAGCATATGTTGATGAAGGAACAATGATCGATAGTCACGTCTTAGTTGGTTCCTGTGCTCAAATTGGTAAGAGAGTGCATCTCTCGGCCGGAGTGCAAATTGGCGGCGTTTTAGAGCCAATTGGCAATAGACCAGTGATTATTGAAGATGATGTCTTTATTGGTGCGGGATCAGTTATTGTTGAGGGAATTTTAGTCAAGAGACGAGCAGTGATTGCTCCAGGAGTAATTCTATCAAAGGGTTTGCGAATTTATGATTTAGTTAATGAAGTTGTTCTAGAGAGAGGTGCCGCCGTTCCAGAGGGAGCAGTAGTAGTTCCTGGAGTTCGCGCTATATCTAATGAAAAAAGTTGGGCCACCCAAAATGGTCTTTATTTGCAAACACCAATCATAGTTAAATATCGTGATCAAAAGAGTGATGCTTCATTGACGTTAGAAGATGCATTGAGATAGCTGCATCCGTTTTATTCAAAATTTTCACATACAAAAAATAATTATCTTTATTTTATAGCAGTTAGCGATCTCGATGTTTTGAGATGTGATTGCAAGTAAACTTAAATGGAAACTAGAATAAAGGGAGTCTATCTTTCGAAAAAGGGCCCAAGTATTATTGATATCTACGGTTATTCTTCAAAAGGATTACCAGGTATAGATCTAATAGGGATTGGACGAAAGGGACAAAATATTAGAGAGAAATTTATATATATTTCTAAATGCAGGAAGCTTTCAATTCCTCTAAAGAGGTATGCTTTATGTATTGAAGATAATTGTTCTATTAAATTAAAAGATGAAGATGGAATTGGTTGGCTTGAATTACCACTTCTTCTTCTCTTTTGGTGTTTGGCAGGAGTTGTGAGTATAAATAATCTAGAGAGATGTTTTGCTGCAGGAAAGGTGATGGTAGATGGTAAGATTGTAATTTTAAGAATGAATAATTCACTGCTGGAGTTGTTAATGAATAATAATAATAATAGTAGTAGTAGTAGTGATAGTGAAAATAATAGTTGGAATCTATTTAGTATTGAGAACAACAAAAATGCAGAGGAGTTTAAAATATACGGTCTTCCATTAGATGAAATTTTAGAGACAATTCCTGATTTATATTTTGAGACGAGTGATAACTAGGAACGGTAGATATTGTAGTATTGCAGATAATTATTAATAATGGATTATAGGCCTTTTTGTTTTTCTCTCATAATGTCAGTGAGGTGTACTATACCCATTTTCTCAAAATTTCTGTACTCACTAATTTCATTTTCATAGTTGTTTGAGTTGTTCGAATCATTTAAATCGTGTGGATCATTTGATTCAAGTAGATTAGTTGAATTACTTAAATTACTTGAATCGATTTGACCTAGATTGTGATTATGATTATGATTATGATTATGATTATGATTATGATTATGATTATGATTGTGATTACGATTACGAAGGATGTAATTATCATTATCATAGGCAAATATTGAATCTGCTCCACTTCTCATATTGTGAACTCCGTTCTCAGTATTGGTTTAGTTAGTACATTTGCTAGTAGCTTAGTAGCTAGTAGTATGTAGTATGTAGTATAAATAGTTATTAGCATATAAGAAACGATATTGTCTTGTGCTAATGTAGATACAAGACGAGCGACAACTCTGTCAATGACCATCATGTAACTTCTAACTTTATTGTGATATTTTTTTTGGTGATTCTGCTTTAAAAACTTCTTTTACAAAGTCTTGCAAAAGAGGTTCAGTAGATATGTTGTCAAAGAGCCAGTTGTGAGTGTAAAAACCATGGAATCTCATTGCTGCCCTTTTAGCGAATTTCTCTTCTTTGAAATGTACGATAATTAAAATGATTCCTCTTATGTTAGCAGTTAAACCATAAGTACATCCCTCTCCATATTCTTTGCAATCTATTGCTGGATATTGTTGTGAGGGCATAAGTAGAATAGCAGTGGGTTCTTTTTCTATAAGCATGGCCCATAACTTTTCATGTGTTAATTCTTTTTTAGTACAAGAAGAGAGTAAAAGAAGAATGAAAATCAGAATGGTCAGAATGGAAAGTAGAGTGAAATTAATAATAAATTTTATGGATCTCATATCTTTAATTAATTACCTTATTAATTACCTTAAAATTAATTACTTTGCAGAGAGCTTAACAAATTCACTCAAGTAGTGTCTTACTAAATGTTCTGGATCAACTACTTCTTCTTGAAAACGCCAACTAATATTATTAAATGGTCCAATATGAGCAATTATTTCGTGAGACATATTAACTGCAGGAGTATCAGCATTTAATCTAGCAGAGTAAATACCTCCGGTATTAGAAATTAGAGAGACAGAAATTATGTTGGCAGCTTTTCTGGCAACTACCAATTTGAGAGAATTTCTAAATAACATGAAATCATTTACGGTATTAGATATTTTAAAAATTTTAATTATAGCACTTGGTTCTCGATTACCTCTGAAAATATTAAATTTATTAAGGTAGAATTCAAAGCGCTCTCTTATTAAGTTCATAAAATCAATGGAAGATTCTTCGATTAAAGGAAGTGTATCTAAATGCTCATTGAAGTTTATTATTCCACTCTCCTCCATATTCAATTCTTCAAGTGCGAGATTTTCAACCCATGCTGTGTTTAAACAATCACCATCAAGCACTGGTTGTTGATTATGTTGAATTTGTTGATTCTGTTGATTTTGCTGAATCTGTTGACTCTGATGATCCTGTTGATTTGGATGATTTTGTTGTCTCATCGATCTTATTCCCCCCTAAAGAAATTTAGAAATAAATTAGGCAAATTGGGAGGGACAAAAGAGAGCTGCTAAACATACAATATCAGTATTCGCTCCCAAAAAAATAAGTGGGCGCGATTAGTAATCAATTTAGGCATCCCACAATCTGAGACTACATTTAAAGTTCAGGTGGGCCCGCACACCTTGATCAGGGATCACTCCCGAATGTGTGATTGTAGGGCGAAACGCTTGTGTCTGCAATCTCTCTATGTCCCTCATTGCGAATTATACAATAATAAAATTGTTTACACACAATAAAATTTATAGATCGACAAAAGTTATTTGCAATGTATGACGAAAATTAACCACTTTTTTTCTTCGCTAACTATTTTAAAAGATTGGCATTAATAAGACGAAGGAACAAAAGCATTGCACGGCACGCATTATTTAGTTTATAATTTACTTAAAAGGTCGAAAATAGTTTAACTGATTTTTAGTTAAACTCTTTTGACTTAGTTGTATTGGAATTTTTTTATTTTTTTTATTTTTTTATTTTAAGGTTGTACGTTTTTACTAAGGAGGAGAGTTTTCTTATTACGATCCTGCTTTATTTGGTATTGATAATAACAGGACAAAAGGGGATGGCCATGAAGATGATTATTGAAAAAATTATGCTTTTCCTACGCAACGAGGATGGGCAAACATCAACAGAGTATATTCTGCTTCTTGCAGTTGTGGCCATGATTGTTTTTAAATTCAAAAGCGTAGCAACTGCAAAATTAACAGATTTGACAAATGGTGTGTTTGGTAAAGCTGAGCAGATGCTTCAAGAACAACCGTAAGATTTTATAACTTTCTTTGACTTTAATTCTAGACCTAAACCTGGACGTTTGTTGGTTTGGTATAGAGGGAAATTTTTGTCGTATACTTGTCTTTAATTCCTTCCACATTAGAATCATATTAGAATCATATTCATAAGAATCTTATGTAGTAATTTAGTAAGATAAAGAATGAATACTTTATAAAAATGATCATGTTAGTAGGTGAGTAGCTTGAATTTAATATTTTCAAAAAGAGGTCAGGCATTAATAGAATACATGATTATTTTGAGTGTGATGGCCTTGGTTAGTGTTAAGGCAGTTCAGAATATAAGAAAAGCACTAAATTCATCGATGGGAAGTCTTTCAAGCGTAATAAGTAAAAATTTAACAGTTGGAGTGTGTGGTAAAAATAAATCTAATGCCTACTGCTTTTTCAATGGATACACCGATAATGAAGATGAGGAGTAGGAAATATCATGCCAATTAGTGTATACATTTTTATTCTAATACAAATGGCAGTTGTTGGTTATTGGGATTTAAAAACAAAAAAAATATCAAATTATTGGTCAATATTAAATCTGATTGTTTTTATCATAATTCTTTGTATTTTTTCTGATATCTACATCTTAAAGATGGCACATTTAAAATACCCGTTTATAATTTTAATTGTAGGGATAGTATTGTTTTTTAAAAATATTATGGGTGCTGGAGACGTTAAATATTTAAGTAGTTCTTTTTTATTGGTTCCTGAATTTTATCATGAAAAACTTGTTTGGTATTTATTGTTTTTTACAATAATTTTTGCAGGAGTTTTAGCACTCAAAAATACTTTTATAAATTTAGGAAGTATTCTTACTCATTTGAAAAATAGAGAGTTTTTGATGATAAAAACTTTTTATGGAACCAAATTTTCATATTCTCCAGTTATTTTATTTTCATGGATATATTGGGGATGGGAAATAAATGTATTTATGTTTTAATTTTAATTTTAATTCTAATAAATGTTTAGAAAAAGATAACAATCATAAAGGGCAGAGTGTGGTGGAGTATATTATGCTTTTAATGGTAGTTATTTCTCTCGCGATTATTGTTTTAAGGCATCCAAAATTTAAAGAGATGTTGGGTGCTAATGGTACCTTTTATGCTGGAATGAGAAAAAATATCGAACATGGATATAAGCATGGTTATTCGTATAATAGCAAGGAGACTGATGTCGATGGAAATGTCAGCGATATAGATAATGGTGAACATTGGTCGTACTATAGCAAAGTTAAGCAAGAATCACGATTTTTTCAAACCTTATCATATCCTGTAGATTAAAAGAATGGGCAAAAAAATAAGCAAAAAAATAAATAAAAGAATCAACAATACAAAATGAATATGAATAGAAATAAATACAGGAACAGAGAAGGACAATCCACTATAGAGTTTTTACTATGTTTTGCTTTTTGCTTTGGTATAATCGGGATGTTTATTAATATTTCATTAAATTTTACTACTGGGTTTTTCATACACTATGCAACCTATATGGCCGGAAGAACATACTTAGTAGCTGATGAATCCAATCGTTTACCAGCTAATGCTGATAATGAAGCAAAAGTAAAAGCACAACAGGTGTTTTCGCAAATTTTTACTTCATTATTTAAATCTGGCTCAAGTAAATTAGTAATGACAAAAGGAGCAGCTGCTGATTTGTTACAGTTTCAACAACTATACGACAGGGCCCAGAGCAGAAAGAGTAAACTTTTTACAGGAGTGTTTTTTGAGTTTGAGCAGAAGATGGTGGTTCCTGCAATTGGTGGAGGTCCAATTTTGAAATTAAGATCAGAAGCATATCTGGGAAAAGAACCACTGAGAGGAGAGTGTTTAGATAGAATTACAGAGCTATTTAAAATTGGTTTTAAAAACTCTTCCACAAATAATATTTGTATAACTCTATTTGATGATGGATGCTAACGATGTAATCTATAGGTAAAAAAGTGAAGGTAGTGAAGATAGTGAAGATAAAGAGAAAAAAAAATAAGAATAACAAAGGACAAGCTTTGTTTGAATTTTTTTTATTTCTTCCTTTGATGCTTTCTCTTTATGTAATAATTGTTTATATTGCTGGTTCTATTAATGGTTCAATTAATCAACAAAAAATTACTAGAGCATATTTATATTTTACGATGATGGGAGATTCAGATTTTCCTTCAGTAAATACTATAAGAATCATTAATAGCGAAGCGGCCGTAAAAATGATTGGAATATTTGCCCTTGGATGGAAGACGGAGTTTAATAATTTAAAGCCAAATGCTGCCTGCTATAAGTTGTTGACTTTGGCCAATGGAGAGACTCTGGATATAAAAAAAACAGGTAACACTGTCAGAACATGTACACCAGGTGATAGTACTCGTAAAGCAGCATATATCCGAGTAAAAACTGCTTATGGCGTTTGTACATCGACTTTTGTCAGGAATGGCTATGGTGGATATGACCATGCCAATAATTCATGGGGTTCTTCAACGGCCGATTATTCAGCATGTACCAATTCAAAGTAAATTTATAATAAATTTATAATAAATTTAAAATAAAAATTGTTTAGAGATCGTAAAGATCTTGAGGCAAAATCTTTCCTTCTTATAGATTGCTCTTAATTTGATAAAATTTAAATTATCAATGCCATAGTTATATCATCATCTCACATACAAAAGGAAATTTACATGAACAGTAGGGCGTTTACCTTAAGTTTGATTATTGCAGGTGTGGCCATGTTTATGGTGTATTCATACATGGAAGGAAGAGAGAGTTACTATGTAGAGAGATATCAAAAAGAAGGACCAGTAGTAGTGGCCAGCAGAGATATTAAAGAATTGGAGATGCTAGATGATTCAAAAGTTACGATAGCAAAAATGCCACAAACATTTTTAGCTCCAGGACACATTAAAGATATTAAAGAAGTTTTTAATACTGTTTCAACAGTAGCGATATTGAAAGGAGAACAGATTACCAGACCTAGAATAACTTATCCGGGTGCGCGTACAGGATTATCAAGACAGATTAGCTCTGGTAAGCGAGCGATGTCGATAAATGTGGATAATGCTCAAGCAGTTAGTCGCTTGATAAAGCCAGGTGATAGAGTCGATGTGATGGTTTTAATAGATTATGCTGGAGGAAGAAAAGATTTATTAAAAGTTCAAACTGTGCTTCAAGATGTATTAGTGCTTTCTACTGGTTTAAGTATGACAAATTCTTCTATACCAATGGTAGCAGTAAAAGGTGGAACTTCGGATGAGGTTACAAAATTAAATCTGAATATACATACTGATTATAGTACTGTGACTTTAGAATTAAGTCCTTATGAAGTTCAAAAATTAACCTATCTAGTTTCAAGCAGTGGAAGAATATATCTCTCTTTAAGAAATAATGACGATAAACAAGTTGTAAGAATAAAAGGGTCACGGTTGTTTGATTTATTAGGAGATGATGCTGATGAAGCTCGAGCGTATTTTGCAAATCAAAATTTGCAAAAGAAATAAAATGAAAAGAGTAATAAAATTATCATTGGTCACATTGTCGTTTGCATTGTTGTTGGTATATTTTCATTTATCTACAAATACAAATACAAATACAAATCTATTTGCCCAAAGTAATCCTTCTGCAGGAAATGCTTTTGGTGCGGAAGCGGCCGCTTCCGCTGGGGTCGCTGATGATGGAGGAGATGATTCTATTATAGCTGCAGAAGAGGAAACAGCGGCAGCAGATAAAGATTTTGAAGTTCCAGTTGGAATGGACAAAGTATTTAAAATTAATTTTGTTCCATATACTAAACTACAAATAGGAAATAGTGCAATCTTAGAATATGTGCTTGTACCACAAAAGAAAGAGATAATTTTTAAAGGAATAAAACCAGGGGAGACATCAGTAATAGTTCGAAACTCTGTGGGTGATATTAAATTAAATTTAAAAGTAAAGGTGACCTCCTCAAGTCAATCACAAGTAGTTCAAGAATTGAAAGAATTTTTAGGAGATATTGAGGGATTAGAGATTGGGATTAAAGGAGGAAAAGTATATTTGGGAGGAGAAATTGTAGTACCAAATGATATTGGTAGAATTTCTGTTATCATGGATGGTTATAGAGATGTTTTACAATTGTATGAATTATCACCTCATACCGAGAGAATGATTATAGATAAAATGCAAAATGAGATGAGAAAAAATGGACTTAAAGATGTGACTGTCAGAATAGTAAATCGTGTTTATTGGCTTGAAGGAATGGTAAGCAAAGAGAGTGATAAAGAGTTAGCAGAGAGAATTGTGGCAGGTCTTATGCCACCAAGAATAGCAGCGCTGGCGGACAGAGCGGGACGTATGCAACAGGTGCAAGGAAGAGGTGGACCTATTCAAAATTTTATAGGTGTAAATGAACAACAAAAAAAACCAGATCCTCCTCCTAAAATGATCCAAATTATTGCTCAGTTTGTGGAGCTAACAAAAGATTATAATAAAATTTTTGGATTTAAATGGACGCCATCTCTTGCTACTGGAGGTGGACAAATTCAATTTGGAAAAACTAATACTAACGGAGTAACGACACAATCAAATGGAACATTTTCGGGAACAATTGGAAATTTGTTTCCACAGTTGGCGTCTGCTAAAAGTGCAGGATACGCTAGAGTGATTCAACAGGGAATGATTATTGTAAAAGATAAAAGGCCAAATGCTGTGAGTATAAGAAAACAAAGTAGTATTCCTATTGTTTTAGGAACAGGTGAATTTCAAAAAGCGGTTAATGTTACTGTTGGATACAATTTATCAATCAAAGCAAGTACTGTTGGTAAAGATAAAGTGGCAATGGATGTGAATGTTGGAGTTACAACTCCACATGGAGTTAATGGAAATACTACAAACTCATTAGATACCAGTGTTGTTGTTGGTTCAGATGAATCAGCAGTGTTAGGTGGTATCTCTGTAAATGAGACTCAAACTCACTATGATAAAGATCCTCCATTTGGAGATGATAAAGTTCAAGCAGCAGAGGGAGGCGGACAAAGCTTTCCATTATTTTCATTCTTAAGATCAAAATCATACGCATTAATTAAAACTCAATTTGTAGTTTTTGTTACTCCAAAGATAATTGAATCAGCAGCAACCGCCACTGGTGAAATTAAACGTAAGTTTAAACAAAAGAAAAAGTAGTAAAAAGTGAAAATAGTGGAAATAGTGAAAACAGTGAGAACCAAGGAGGGGTAAATGGCAGGTCATATAATCGGCGTTGTAGGAGGAAAAGGTGGAGTAGGAAAGTCGATGTTCGCCGCAAATCTTGCATTTGCTTATGCTCAAGAACTTCGTAACAATGTTTTGTTGATGGATTTTGATGTTAAGGCGTGCGGAGATCAATCGATTATTACTGGACTCAAACCTAAAAAGAATTTAAAAGAGTTAGCAGAGTATGCTGGCTCTATTGATCCTAAATCGCTACAACCATTTCTAACTGTACATCCACAAAAAGTTTCTTTTATTAGTGTGCCCTTTGATTCGGCGGCGGCCGCGCAAATTAATGAGGAAGGATTGGGAAAAACTTTAAAAGCAGTTCCCAATATTTTTACTATAACTGTAATTGATGTAGGAAGTGATTTAAGTCCTTTAGCGGTTAAAGCATTAGAGTATTGTACTCTGATTTTTCTTGTTACTTCTCACGATCTCTTGGCGGTTAATCAAGCAAAGAAGATGTATAATGATCTTTTAACTTTATTATTTCCCAAAGATGCTATTCAAATTATTGCCAATCAATTTGTGAAGGGTCTTCCTGTTACTCCAGAAATTATTAAGACCCAAATAGGTAAATCTGTTTTTGCAATTATTCCTAGAGATGATCAAACTTGTCTTGCATCTTTAAGTAAATCGCAACCAGCAATTATAGCGGCCAATGCTTCAACATTTTCGAAATCAATTGTCGAATGTGTAAGAAGTTTAACTCAAAAAAATGTTTTAAAGACGTTAGAAAAACTTACTAGAACTGATCCCGCTGCTGCCAGCGCAACCAAGGGACCTGGAACTGAAGAGGATAAGAAGGCAGCTGAACAAAAAAGAAAACAACAATGGCTTGATTTAAAGACTAGAATCCTTAAGGGATTAGTTGAAGAGATGGATTTAAAAAATCAAGGAGAAGATAAGGATCCAAAAGCAAAAATTATTTTAAGAGAGCAGACGAAGAAAAAGGTCGTAGAGATTTTAAATAAGGAGGACACCAAGGGAATTTTAAATGGACGTGAAGATACAGCGCAAATTGTGAAAGAAGTTTTAGATGAGGCATTAGCACTTGGTCCGCTAGAGGATTTGTTATCAGATAAAACGGTTTCAGAGATTATGGTGGTTGGTCCATATATGATTTATTACGAACAGAAGGGGAAGATTAAATTATCGACAGTAATTTTCACCAATGAGAGACAAGTAAGAAATGTGGCGGAAAGAATTGTTGCTCCCATAGGAAGAAGAGTGGATGAAAAAGTTCCCTATGTGGATGCTCGTTTAGCAGATGGATCCAGAGTACATATAATTATTCCTCCTTGTGCTTTAAATGGAACTACTATAACCATTAGAAAATTTCCCGATAAAGTTTATACCCCGAAAGATATCGTTGCCTTTGGTTCTATGACTCTTGAAATGTCTGATTTCTTACGAACTGCCGTGGAAGCAAAAAGAAATATTGTAGTAAGTGGTGGTACTGGTTCTGGTAAAACCACACTCATAAATTTGCTTGGTGGTTTCATTCCTGGAAATGAAAGAATTATTACTTGTGAGGATTCAGCGGAGTTGCGACTTCCTCAAGATCATGTGGTTCGTCTAGAGTGTAAACCAGCATCGCTAGAGGGAGACGGGGCCGTAGATATAAGATGTTTAGTTAAGCAATGTTTGAGAATGAGACCTGATCGAGTGGTAGTGGGTGAGTGTCGAGGTGGAGAAACGCTAGATATGTTACAAGCAATGAATACTGGTCACGATGGATCTCTCACAACTGTGCATTCAAATAGTGCGAGAGATTGTATGGGACGCTTAGAAACCCTTGTTCAATATGCGGGGATGGGACTTACTCAGAGAGTGATTAGAGAGATGATTGCCTCAGCAGTACATATGGTAGTTCAACAGCTTCGTTTGGAAGATGGCTCTAGAAAGGTTGTTCAAATAACTGAACTGGCAGGAATGCAAGGAGAGATAATTACTTTGCAAGATATTTTTGCTTTCAAACAAGAGGGAATGAATAAACAAGGAAAGATTGTAGGTAAATTTCAGGCGACAGGTTTTATTCCAAAGTTTGTAGAGATGTTAGAGAGGAAAGGTTACAAAATTCAGAGGGGAATGTTTAGTAATACCTGATAACAGATATCAAATATCAGATATCAATAATGGAGTTTAAAATAAATGGCTTTTTTAGGAAAGATTTTTTTGTTTATCGGCCAAAAGGGAGTTGTACTCCTGATAGGAATTATGTTTTTTGTTTTTGCTTATAAAAACAGTGTTAATTTTTTTCAATGGGTAGAAGATCAAACATATGGCACTAGAGATTATGTGATGAAGAAATTAGAATTTCTTCACATTTCCAATATAAGAGATGTTCATGTAACTTATGCGCTTTTAGGATTATCATTTGGATTTCCATTAATTGTTTTTGGAATAATATCACTCTTTGGTAAATTTTTATTGGCGGCCATAGTAGCACTTGTTTTTTGTCTTATTGGATGGAAATTACCTAGGCCATTAATGAACCATTTAGCAGAGAAAAGAATTCTGATGTATCAATCTCAAATGGTGGATGCTTTAAATCTACTTTCTAATGGAATAAGAGCGGGACTTTCACTTCCACAAGGAATAGGAATGGTAGTAGCAGAAATGCCAGCACCTATATCTCAAGAATTTAATATGATCTTACAACAAAATAAAATTGGATCTTCCCTTGATGAGTGTTTCGAAGAACTTGTTAAAAGAATTCCCACTGAAGATAATGAGATGTTTGTAACATCAATAATTATTTTAAGAGAAACAGGCGGTAATTTGGCCGAGACATTTGATACGATAATTTTTGTTATTAGAGAGAGAATTCGTTTAAAACAAAAAATTGAGACGTATGTTGCTCAAGGGATGATGCAAGGAGGAGTTATTTTCTGTATGCCAACTGCAATGGGACTTATGTATACTATATCTGATCCAAAGAGTATGGAACCACTTTTTACCACAGCACTTGGTATAATAGCATTGTTGTTTGCTATAGCATTAAATTTGATTGGTGGGTTTGTGATATTGAAGATTGTAAAGATAAAAGTTTAGAGATAATATAATAGTGTCTATATAAATAACAACGAGGTGAATATGAGTATGAAGGTTTATTTTTTTCTAATAAGTGTCGCTGTTTATTCTTTGATTTTTTTATTTAATATCAATGGTGTTTTTGCTGGTGTTAATTTAAAAAATGGTAACTTCTATATTTCATATACAGATGTGGTAGTTCCTGGAGGACAAAAGTTAGAGGTAACTAGAACATACAACTCAAAAGCATCTAAAATTGGTTGGTTTGGTTATGGATGGGGTAGTGATTATGAAACATATTTAATGGTTTCTCCTGATGGTTCAGTTGTAGTTCGAGAAAATGGTTCTGGTGCTGAAACTAGATTTGTACCAGGAGATGTGAATGCAGAAGCAGCAGCAGAGAAGATTGTAAAAGTGATGAAAGAGAAAGCTAATTTACAAGAGAAAACTGCTAGAGATATGGTTGAAAAATTAAAAAATGATGCCGAATTAAGACATATGTATGCTGAAAAATTTGAGGTTAAATCTGATTTAGCTTCTGGAACTACTCTCTATGCAACTGATAAAGGATTACAGGAAATAAAGAGAACAAAGGATGGTTTTGATAGAGCATATAATGATGGTAAAATTGAAACCTTTAATCTTCAAGGTAAATTAGTAAAGATTACAGATAAGACAGGATACGTTGTTAACTTCACTTACGAAAATAATATTTTGAAAAGTATTAAAGATTCTCAAGCAAAGCAATTATTCTTTGAATGGTATCCAGATGGAAAAATCAAAAGCGCATGGAATACAGAAGATAAAAAGGCTTCCTATAAATTTGATAACAACAACAATCTCGAAGAGTCGACAGATATTGCAGAAAATATTTACAAATATAAATATGATAACAATCACAACTTAACTCAAATTCTTTATCAAGATAAATCTTCTATGGATATTAAATATGATCCGAAAAACCAAATGGTTCTTTCTGTTAAGGAAAAATCTGGAATAGAAACTAGTTATAAATATGGTGGCAATGATAAGAATCCTGATTTGCACTACTGGACTTTAGTAACAAAGCCAGGACCAGATGGTAAGCCAGTAACTAATAGATATGAGTATGAATTAAAGAAGAAAAAAGATGGTTCAACTTTTACTTATAGAATCTATACAGAGGTTAATGGACTAAAAACAGAAACTATTTATGATGAAATTAGCCAGTTACCATCACAGATAACTAGAGGAAAACAGATAACAAATTTCAAATACAATAATAAAGGTTTACTATTAGAAAAAACTTCTTCAACCGGTGAGAGTGTAAAATTAGAATATGACGATAAGATTAACAAGATTAAAAGAGTTGTAAACAATGATGGTTGGACTAAGTTTGAATATGATAAAAAAGGAAACTTATATAAAGCGGAAAATAGTGCTGGTAAAGCTGTTTTATTAATCTACGATCGCAATGGGCTTATTACAACCATGGTAGATGACGATAAAGCAGGAGGTGGTAAAGACAAAAGAAGACTTTCATTTAAGTACAATGCTATGGGGAAACCAGTTGAAATTGTAATGGAAAATGTTGGTAAAATAAATGTTGCTTACGATAATGATGGAGAGATTAAAAAAGTTGAATCTAAAGAGGGACATAAGATGGCATTAGAAGTGACCCAAGCATTTCAAAATTTATTATCGATTGTTAAGCCAGCAGGGGTGAATTTGAATTTATAGTTGGGATCATAGTTTGGAGAAAATGAACATAATAATTTAATAGGAGGATTTTTTTATGAAAAAGTTTTTAAATTTAGCATTAATTGTGTTTGTATTTATATCATTAGCTACAGTATCATTTGCATCACCTGAAAAAAAAGGCAAGGAACACAAGGTAAAAGATATTAATAATATAAGTAAGGAGATGAATCTGGGAGAGTTACAAAATAATGATGTTGTTATATGTAATGGATGTAATGATAAGCAATATAGAGTCATCAAAGATGATACGCGTTTTATGTTAGAAAAAATATCAGATGGTACGCAAATTGATCTTAATAAAGATGGAAAAACTGGTGGAAAAATTTAATGTTATTTTATAAAATTAATAAATTATGAATAAAATAAAATTTAAATTGTATACTATTTTGCTTTTTTGTTTTTTACTTTTGTTGTCCTCAGCTGCTTTGGCAGGGCAACCCAAGAATAAGAAAAATAAAAACAAAAAAGTGAGCGCTAATAAATCAAGAACAATTGCTAGCGTAGGTGGTGCAGCGGTAGCTGCAGCACCTACTACTAGCTCTAACACCACTGTTTATACACGCCCTCTTATTGTTTCCAAATCAGAAAAAGAGCAAATTGAGTATGGAGAAGTAAATACTATCTTTGATAAGGAGACTCCTTGTTATTTGAATAGAAATATAAATCCAAAATTAGAATTTGCTGAATTTGAAAAAGGAAAAGGTGTTGGTGGTTCAGGTTCAAATGCTGGAAGTATTTGATCTTTTTTTATCGCTCTCTTTCTCTTTTTGATTAAAAAAATCGACTGTCTCACTCGCAGATTTCTTATCAATATTTTTCATTACATCAGGTAAAGGACTTTCATTTTCAGGCAATGAATTTGAATAAAATTGTTTAATAAAACTCATCGATTTTTTGGATACATCCTTTGACCTTTCTTTGAAGTTGTCGATTAGGTTGAGGACGTAAGGTTCAGTTATTTTATTGAGGTGATAAAAAATAGGATCATCACCTATATGAATAGATAAAACAAAAAAAATTGCAAGTGAGAGGATGAAGAGTTTTAATAACGAGATCATTGCATCTTCTCCATGAGGATGTTGCTGTTAACATCAAGTTGGATAAGTAAAACTACTGTGAAGGAGCAGGAGCTATCTTTGAATTTTATATGATAATCACGAAAAACAATATTACACTCTTGAAAATAATTTTGTTCTAAGATTGATAATAGTTTACTCTGTTTTATAAAATAGCTGTTGGTGGTTGGGGCAAATAATAGCGGAGATAAGAAATGAGAATTAAGTTTTAACTTAGCATCAGCATTGGTTAAAAAATTACCGATGACGATATTTGCAGTTTCAATAAAAAGATTAACCATTCCCTCATCATCATTTACTATTGTTTTACTGTCTAAGACAATACTTTGATCATTTAAAATCGCAATAGCATATCCTTTAATATCACCTTTGAGAGTGAAGAGTGCAGAGAGATTGTTTTTTACTTTTTCTTTTATTAGATTCAATTTTTTACTTAGACCAAAATCAGAATTTGAATTGGAACTTGAATCAAGATCCAAAGACAATCTTTGATCGTCGGTTAAATTGCCATTCAAATTGCTATTTAAATCGCTATTATTAGAAGATGAAGTTATTTCAATATCATCAAATAAAATTAGCTTGTTTGGAAATATATCTGTTAATTGAATCATCATTATTCTATTCCTCCTCTATTTGAGAGGCAATTTTGAAAATTGAGTTAACTAAAATTTGCTTGCTAAATGGTTTGTGTAAAAAATCAGAAGCACCTGCAGATATTGCATCAAGGACTACTTGTTGATGGCCTAGTGAAGAAATAACTATAGTAAACATTTTAGGAAAGGTTTCGTGAATTTTTCTAACTAACTCAATTCCACTTACGTCTGGCATAACTACATCGACAATTGCTATGTGTGCTTTAGATGCTTGTAGTATGGCCATAGATTCAGTTGCATTAGATGCTTCACCAACAACGGAGATTTTTTCCTTTTCTAATGCTCTACCAATTTCTCTTCTGGAGAGATCTGAATCATCGACAATTACTACTCTAATTTCTTTAAATACTTTGTCAGTTGTAGTAGTCATATCACTATCATTGTTACTTTTATTTGAATCGCTCAACAGATGATCCTTTGTGATCTTTTGAGAATGTTGTTTAAAACATATGATTATACAGTCTATTGTAAAGTGAAAAAATGACAACATCAACGACAACATCAACAGGAGTAGTTGATTTAATGAAGAGAATAAGTTTTGAAGAGATATATATGCAATTAGCTTTTAACCTAGCAAAACGCTCAACTTGCAAACGATTAAATGTTGGGGCCGTAGTTGTTTCAGATGATTACTCCAGAGTGTATGGCATTGGTTATAACGGTAATGCTAAAGGGATGGCCAATACTTGCGATTCTGATGAGCCAGGGAACTGTGGTTGCCTTCATGCTGAAGATAATGCTCTTTTAAAGACTAATGGTGGAGCTGAGGTTCCAAAGATTATGTTTATAACTCATGCTCCATGTGTTTACTGTGCAAAAAGAATAATCAATAAAGGCGGCATTAAGAGAGTCTTCTATGCTGAGACATACAGGAGCGAGAGAGGACTTGAAATACTAAATGGTGCAGGAATCGAGACGATTCAAATTAAACTTTAGTTACTGAAGATCCTGAAGATTCTCGTATGTAATGTCATTATAGCGTTTAGGATCTTTGAAATATACAGGTTTGCCACTGCGACTATCATCTTGTGAATTAAAAAAATTTTTAAGATCTTGTGATCTTGAGACATCTTCTAGTACTCTTACTGAGGTGATATTTTGATACTTTGGATTATTAGTAAATATATTTCTTAATTCCATGATTTGTTTATCATACTTTTTTCTATTGTTATTTCGTTTTATCTTTATAACGAAATCCCCATTAAATTTTGTAGTAATAAAGTCAGGAAGTTTTTTTAATAATTTAATAAGCTCACTTAGATTATATTTTTTGCTATTCAAGTCAGAAGCTATCTGGTTCGCTTTTTTATCTAGGACACTATCTTTTTTTTCTTTGAATTTTTTATCTTCATCAACTATTTTTTGCCACTCTTTTGATACTACTCTTAATTTCAATTTATCTTTAATATGGTAAATTTTCAACAACAATTTTTTTAATTTCTTTAGGAAGTTCATCTAAAGAATCATCAGAATTTTTGCAAAATTCTTCATCCGTAGATTTTGAGAAGCCCATTCCTGCTTGTGCTACTGATAAATAAGTTAAAGTTAAAGTTAAAGTTACAGTTAAAGTTAAAGTTACATAAAATTTTAAACTCATACTATTTCTCCTTTTGACACTATCAATGTTCGCTATGCTGCCATTGGAATGTCTGGAACGTCTGGAATATTAGTGTTTGTTGGTTTTTCATGTTTTCTATTCTTGTGATTATGTTTCTTTTTACTACTATTAACATCAGGTATTAAATGAGCTGTTTGCCTCTCGCTCTCTTTTTCCTTCCAATCAACTAGCGCCAGATTCAAAACTTCATCGATTTTTTTAACACAAATAAATTTTAATTTATCTTTATACTCTTTTGGTATTTCCACTAAATCTTTTTTATTCTCCCATGGAATTATGATTGTAGTAATTCCATCTCTAATGGCCGCCAAAGCTTTTTCTTTTATTCCACCCACAGGAAGAACTTTTCCAGTCAGAGTAATTTCACCAGTCATCGCTATATGTTTATGAATAGGAGTGTTGGTAATGAGAGAGACAAGTGCTGTTGCTAAAGTTACTCCAGCACTTGGACCATCTTTGGGAATTGCTCCTGATGGAATATGAATATGCAATTCATGTTTTTCAAAAAAGTCATCTGCAATTCCTAACTTTCTAGATTTGGCCCTAATGTGACCTACGGCCGTCTTCGCTGACTCTTTCATTATTTCACCTAATTGCCCAGTGAGTGTGAGTCCCGTTCCTCTCATCTTATCAGTTTCAATGTAGATTAGTTCACCTCCAGCTTGTGTCCACGCCAGCCCCTGGGCCACGCCCACCTCTGGAATGTCGTGATCAATATCTTTATGAAAGAGTGGAGGACCTAACATATCTTCAATACAATTGTTATCGATAAAATTTTTGCTCTTATCATTCATCACAACTTTACGAGCAACTTTTCTGCATATTGAACCAATCTTTCTTTCAAGTGCACGCAATCCTGCCTCGGCCGTAAAATTACGAATGATATGAATGATACTCTCAGCGGAGAATTCAATATTATCTGCATTGATACCGTTTTCTTCCATCTGTTTTGGAATTAAAAATTTATTTGAAATAGATAATTTTTCCTCTTCAATGTAACCGCTTAAACTTAGAATCTCCATTCTATCTCTCAGTGGATGAGGAATATTTTCTAGCGAATTAGCAGTAGCAATAAACATGGTATTAGACAAATCAAATGGAACATTTAAATAGTGATCACGGAAAGTGTGGTTTTGTTCTGGATCTAAAACTTCCAGCAGTGCTGATGCTGGATCACCTCTGAAATCTTGACCTAATTTATCTACTTCATCGAGCATGATTATTGGGTTATTCGTTTGTGCCTGATGAAGTGCTTGTACAAAACGACCAGGCATAGCACCCACATAAGTTCGACGATGCCCTCTTATCTCTGCCTCATCTCTAATTCCACCAAGACTTATGCGAACAAATTTTCTTCCCATCGCTCTAGCAATCGATTTTCCAAGTGAAGTTTTTCCTACTCCTGGGGGGCCCATAAAACAAAGGATAGGACCCTTCATATTTTTGCCCTTAAGTCGTCTGACCGCCAGGTATTCTATTATCCTATCTTTAACTTTTTCTAAGTCGTAGTGATCCTCATCTAAAATACGTTTAGTATTTTCTAAATCTAAATTCTCGTCGGAACTCTTTGACCATGGAAGATCTAAAATACATTCGAGATAGTTTCGCAGGATACTCGACTCGCTCGATTCAGGATGCATTTTTTCTAAACGTGAAAGTTGTTTGATTGCTTCCTTCTCAACATCTGTTGGCATGTGCGAACTTGTAATTTTTTCTCTAAATTCTGTAAACTCATCTTGCTTGTCATTACCATTACCATTGCCATTTCCACTTCCATCGTCTGCTCCCAACTCACATTTCAAAGCTTTGATTTGTTCCTTGATAAAATTCTCTTTTTGATTCTTGGAACTTCTATCACTATTTTCAGAGCGGATCTTATTTTGAATAACAATTACTTCAAATTCACGACTTAAAATTTGATTTATTCGATGAAGTCGTTCCACTGGATCAATTGTCTCTAAAATCTCTTGCGCCTCTGAAACTTTTAAATTTAAATTGGATGCAATTAAATCTGCCAATCTACCAGGATCTTCGATATCTTCTAAAATCATCAAAATATCAGGAGATAGAATTTTACCATGAGAGATGATTTTTTCTAATTGCTCTTTTGCATTTCGTATTAGCGCTAACACGGCCACATCGACACTACTTTTAACGGCAGGATTTTCAATTTTTTCCATCCTGACTTTGAAGTGTGGTTCGCTTTGTTTGAATTCGCCTATCTTTACCTTCGATAGGCCCTGAATAAGAATTTTTATTCTACCATCAGGCAGTTTACGAACTCGCATTATCATCGCCAAAGTACCTACATTGTAGATTTCATCTGCAGTAGGTGTTTCCGCCGAGATATCTTTTTGGCTTGCTAATACTATTAATCTATCATGATGTTCCAACGCATCCTCAACAGCAGAGATAGAAGACTCACGTCCAACAAAGAGAGGTAAAATCATAAATGGATATACCACAATATCTCTTATTGGAAGTAGAGGGATGACATCTTTGGCATCAATAGGATCGCCCTCGTAATTGTTGGTCATTTGTAGATCCCCTAGCTAGAATCGATAATTTAATTTATAGAACACTATAAAAATTAAAAACTATAAAAATTATAAAACTATAAAGCAATGAACACACAAAATGTTAAACTGCTTTAAAAGATATCGGGTATACTTGATTAACTCTTTAAGAATTTTGTTAATCTATTCTTTTAATAAGGAAAAAATTTAGCAGTGTGGGTAAAAAATATTTGATAAAAAGTTCATAACACCATGAAAAGTTAGCGTTATTTCGCAAAAGAGTGTCAATTAATTTAATTTAATTATTTGTGTGAACATAGTATTAGATTAGTAAGACATTTTTTATTTAGCATCTGGAATATACTCTTTAGAGGTTACTTATTATGAAGACAAAAATTAGTGCTGTTATTTTAGCTGCAGGAGAGGGCAAGCGTTTAAAGATAAGAGAAGTAAAAGCTTTAGCGCCAATTTTAGGTCAAAGGATGATAGATTATCCAATAGAAGAATTTAAAAAGTTTGTTCACAAAAGAAGTTTGGATTGGGATGTAGGTATTGTTATTGGACATAGAAGAGATGAAGTAAGAGAGTATCTTGAAAAAAAATATTCTGATTCAATTTTTTTGGCCATTCAAGAACAGCAGCTTGGAACTGCGGATGCGATCAACAGTTATTTTAAAGCATATAATGAACGTTTTGTTAAACATTCAGACAAACATTCAGATTATACACTAGTGATATGTGCAGATACCCCGCTTATAAGAGCAGAAGATATGGATTATCTATTTAGTCAGATAATTGAGAGTAGTAATGAAATTGTTGCAGTTGCTGCAACTTTTTTGGCCGCCAATCCACTAGGATATGGAAGAATCGTGAGAGGAAATGTGAATGGATTTCATATAGTGGAGGAAAAAGATCTGGATAATTCCACAAGAGAAATAAAAGAGGTTAACTCTGGTTTTTATATTTTTAAAACATCCTATTTAATTCAAGCTTTAAGTGAAATAAAAAATAATAATAATGCAGGTGAATTTTATCTAACAGATGCCTTTGAAGATTCTGCTGCTGTTAAAGCAGTTTTGTTTAATAATGGAAATAAATTTTTGGGAGTAAATACTTTAGAACAACTAGAAGAGATAGAGAAAATATTTAGAAGAGAAAAAATATCATCGTTACGAGAAGAGGGTGTGCGTTTTGTTGATGCTGATTCAGTCTTTATTGATTATGCCGTAAAAATTGGACGAAACTCTTTAGTCTATCCTGGCGTAGTTTTAGAGGGTGAATGTAATATTGGGGAAAGAGTGGTTTTGGAGAGTGGGTCAGTTATTCGTCAAACGATTATAGAAAATGATGTTGTGATCAAAGCATACACTTATATTGAAGATTCGATTATTAAGAGTAAAGCACAAATTGGTCCCTTTGCTCACTTGCGACCGGCCAGTGACATTGGTGAAAATGTTAAAGTTGGAAATTTTGTAGAAGTGAAGAAGAGCATTTTAAGAAAAGGAGTTAAAGTATCTCATTTAAGTTATGTTGGTGATGCTGAAGTGGGAGAGGAATCTAATGTTGGCTGTGGATTTATTACCTGTAATTACGATGGAAAGAAAAAACATAAAACTACGATAGGAAAAAATGTTTTTATCGGTTCTGATTGTCAGGCAGTAGCTCCAGTAGAGATTGCTTCAAATTCTTTTGTGGCCGCTGGATCTACCATAACAGAGAATATTCCAGAGGGAGGATTTGCCATTGCTCGCTCTAGGCAGGTGACTAAACCGGGGATGGCCAAAAGATTTTTAGCAACGGAAAAAAAGTAAAAAGAGTAAAAAAAGTGAATGAGACAAAAGAGGCGAAAGAAGTGAAAGAAGTGAAAGAAGTGAAAGAAGTGAAAGAAGTTACAAATTTAAATCAAGAACAATTGAATGCAATTAATTATAACAACGGTCCGATGATGATTTTAGCTGGTGCTGGTTCAGGAAAGACGAGAACTTTAGTGGCCAAAGTTGCTCATCTGATAAATTCCAAAAAATATTTTTCACGAGAGTTATTAGTTCTTACCTTTTCGAATAAGGCAGCACGAGAGGTTAAGGAACGAATTGAGCATACCTTGAATGCAAACCAAAATGTTCGTACCTATGGTTATCTTAATGTTACAACCTTCCACTCATTTTGTGCTTATGTATTAAGAAATGAGCACGATTACTTAGGATTGAGTAGAAATTTTACTATCTATGATGAATCAGAATCAAAGGCCGTAGCACAGGCAGTGTTAGCAAAAAAGGGAATAAACTCTAAAGAAATTTCTCCTGCACAAATACTTTACTTCATCGAAGAAGCAAAAAATATGGGATATTATTTGGGTAGAGATGTTGCAAAAATTTTCTGGCATGGAAATGGAAATGGTCTGAGGGATAAGCGTTTTACACCTATAGAAGAGGATGAATTTTTTCCATTCTTTAGTGAGTATGAATCAGAATTACATCGTTCAAATGCAGTTGATTTTGGTGGACTTATAACTGGTGTATTGAAACTCTTTGAGAGTTTTCCAGAAGTAGTGAGAAGATATCAAGATCGTTATCGATATGTTTTAATAGATGAGTATCAAGATACTAATCGAGCGCAATTTGATTTAATGACACATATTTCTGGTATTCATAGAAATCTATGTGTTGTTGGAGATGAAGATCAATCAATATATTCGTGGAGAGGAGCATCCATCAATAATATTTTGGATTTTGACCTGGTTTTTCCTGAGGCCAAGACATTTAAGCTAGAACAAAATTATCGTTCAACTAAAACTATTATCGATGCTGCCGCTTTGGTGGTGGCCAATAATCAAATGCGCTCTGATAAAACCATTTGGACAGGAAATGCTATTGGTGAAAAGATAGAGGTAATTGATTGTCATAGCGATCGTGATGAGGGGTATTTTGTTGCCGATGAGATCACACGCTTACATTCTTCTGGTAAAGCAAGATACAGTGATATTGCAATATTTTATCGTAATAATTCGTTGTCACGTTTAATAGAAGATAATCTTCGAATAAAACGAATTCCTTATCGTGTGGTTGGTGGAATAAAGTTTTACGAGAGAAAAGAGATCAAAGATATTTTGTGCTATTTAAAGATGGTGATTAATCCTAAAGATAATCTTTCATTTGTTCGAGCGATAAGCAATCCATCGAGAGGAGTAGGCGCTCAGAGTTTGCGAAAAATTGAATTGTTGGCAGAAAACAAAAACATCTCTATGTGGGAGGTAATAATTGCGCATGAGATGAAGGGTGAATTAAAATTTGCAGGCAAGGTACAAACAGAGCTTAGTTCATTTGTAAATCTGATCTTCTCTTGCCAAGAGATGGATTCAAGAGGATCTTATCCAAGCAAAATTTATAAAAAGATCTTAGATGAATCTGGATTACTTGAATTGTATAAGAAGGATAAGAAGTATGAAGCTCAAGCAAGATTGGAAAATTTGCAGGAGTTATTTAGTGGTATAAAACAATACGAAGATAATTTTAAAGTTAATAAGAGGGAACAAGAGGGGGAGAGTAGTGATGGTGAGAACGAGAACGAGAACGAAAAAGAAAACGAAAACGAAAGGAATAAACCATCGTTGATAGATTTTTTAGAGGGAATTACCTTAGATACTTCTGAGAGCGAAAGTAAAATTGCAAAACAGCAAGGACAATCACAATCGCAAACACGAATAGTTGAGGAATTCAATCAGATCTCTCTAATGACAGTTCATAGTGCAAAAGGATTAGAATTTCCTTATGTTTTTTTAGTTGGAGTAGAGGATAATATTTTTCCATCCTATCAAAGCTTAGAAGGAAAGGGTGGTTCTATCGGAGTTACAAGAGATATGGCCATAGAGGAGGAGAGACGGCTCTTCTATGTTGCGATGACGAGAGCAATGCGCAAGCTACATATAAGTTTTTCCAGAGGGAGAATGCTTTTTGGTCAATTGAAATTTAATCCGACAGGTAGATTTTTGGAGGAGATTCCACCCAAATTTTGTTCTTTCAAATGTTATAGTAATAATAACAGTAATAGTAATAGTAATAGTAATAGTAATAATATGGATGGAAATTTTTCTTCTTCACCTTCTCGATCTGGTTTTCGTTCTAGTTCTAGGTCGATGTCACGTTCAAATTCACGACAATCTTTTACGAATACTAACACTAAGAATGCAGCAGTAACGGAAGAGAATTTGCTTTCAAATTTTTCAGTGTCAGCTTTGTCGAAGAGCGTATATGCAAAAAATTCTAAAATAAATCATAAAACCTATGGTGAGGGAGTTGTAATACAGGTGGAAGGTAGTGGTGATAATGAAAAGATTTGGATTAGATTTAAAAGTGGTAGTACAAAACAATTTTTGGCAAAATTTGCTCCAGTGCAAATCAAGGAATAGAACGGATTAAGAAGCTATAGAAAGCTATAGGATTTGTTTGATTTCCCTTACAAATTGTTAAAAACTATATTATGGTTGTAGATGTATTGTAAGATGTATCAAAGAATAATTAGGTAGGTATTATGTTTAAGAAAAATTTAAAAATAAATGTAATTATTGTTATTTTTCTTCTGGTTTTATTATGTATTGGGGGACTCTTTTATTATATCTCATCTAAAATCTCACCAGAGGAGATAAAAAAAATTACCATAAGTACCATATCAAAATCTTTTCCTAATGCAAAAGTTGAATTGGAGAAGTTGGATTACTCAATAGGATTCTCTTTTAAATTTAAGATTCAAAATTTAAGTATAATTCCAACAACTGTTTCTTCAGATCCTGCTGCTTCTGCTGGTTCGCTCTTTTCTGTAAATGAAGTTGAAGCGAGAGTTCCATTTTGGGCCTTACTTACAGGCGGTGGAACCATAGAGATCTATATCAATAAACCATCTCTAGAGTTCATAATGTTTGCTAAAGATGACAATAATTGGAAGAGGGCGATGATGTCTTCATCTTCATCTTCATCTTCATCTCCAACAACAGCACCTGCTACCACTACCACTACTACAGCTACTGCTGCAGCTACTGATCAAAAGGGTCAGATAGAGGTTATAAATTTTTTAATGAACTCTTCTCTTAATGTAAAATTTATCGACATAGATCTAAAATATAAATTACAAAACAATACTTCAGGCCACATACTCCTTTCTCGTTTTTTACTCAAAAATTTAAATTTAAAAAATGCTACTGCATTTGAATTAGCATCGAAGATTGAACTAAATATGAAAGATAAGATGGTATCGCTTGATAGTATGGTGGTTGGACATATTAATATTCACGAAATAATTTTAAACAAGGATATTCACTCTTCTATTGTAGTTAAATTGGAAAACATAAAGTATCCACTTGTTCAAGGTCAAATTCCAACAATTAAGAGCGATATTGATTTGACTTTGAGAAGAGATGATGGAGCGATTATTGTAATAAATAAAACAGATATTGGATCTATGGGCAATGTAAGAAGTTCAGTTTCTATTCTTAAAGAGATTATTGAGGTGAATGATATTGATGTGGCAGTTGGGATTAAAGATGTAATAGATATATTTGCTCCAACTATGAAAATGGTTGGCCCTACTAATTCAAAATTTAAGTTGAGTGGTAATTTGTTGATGAAAGAAGGAAAGATATTGCCTAAATTAGAATTTAGCGCTTCTCCAGGGGTAAAAATCAATCTTGATAATGGACCAGATTTAATTACTAAAATGAGTGGGAGTTTGATCAAGGATGATGTGAATATAGTTGTAAACAATTCTGTTTTTAAAGGGGCCATAGATTTGCGGGTGAATACATCATTTGATTTAAATAAACCTGTATCCGAAATTTCTAAACTCAATTTAATCAGAGCAGAAATTGCAATGTCAGATTTGAATGTATCAAATGATTTTATTCAGAAAACTTTATATGAGAAGAAACCAAATAGAGAAAAAGTTGAGAAAGCTGAGAAAGCTGAGAAAGTGGAGAATTTAGAGAAAGTTGAACAAGTGGAGAAGGTTGAGAAAGAAAACTCAACTTCAACTTCAAATATATCAAACTCACCAGCACCATCTAGATCTGCAATAAAAACTAAAACAACTGCAACATCTGTTACAACAACAACAGTTGCAACAACAAATTCAGGTCAATTACCTCCGGCCATAATACAAGTTAAATGGAGTAAGGTTAAAATTGGTGATGAATATTTTGATGGCAGCACTAATATTTCGGTTAGAGATAATCGTGTTGGCTCTGAAGATTTAAATTTTACATTCTCTAAAGGGAAAGGAAACATCTCTTTTCTACTTCAATTGCTGACAGAGGTGTCAACAAAGGTGCAATGGAAGTTTGCTTTAAATAATTTAAATTTAAATTCACTAAGGTGTTTTTTACCACCGATGCTAGAGGAGATAAATGGAGTTTTTACTGGAAAAGTTGATGGAGATTTAACACTAACTGATCTTACAAAAAATATAAATAAAGCAAATAAAAAAAATACTACCACTGCAACTACCGCCACCACGGCAGTTAATTATAACGTTGATTATGATTTAAAAATTCTATCGGGCGCTATTAAGGGAATTAAAATTAATGAAGTTGTAGGAGGAGTCTTAAATAAGATACCCTATCTTGCAGATGTATTGGCGCAAAAAAATTATAAGATTAGTAATGATTTTGAACGGCTTTCGATAAAGGGAAACTCCAAAAAGGATAGTTTGTTTATAAATGATTTTGAGTTTATGGGGATTAAAAATAAAGTTGAATTAAAGGGCAGAGGAATTCTTTTTGCGGCAGAGACTAAGCGGCAGAGTAATTTAGAAGTGGATTACATTGATCATAGTGATGTACTGGCTCCCATTCTTGAAAAAAACATTGGAGTAAATATTTTGCCTATGAAATTATCAGGGCCGGGATTTAATTTAACTCCTGATTATGCATATACATTGGATAAATTAGCAAAGCTAGCGCTAAACAAGAGTAAGGATAAACTAACTCAGAAATTAAAGGGTGAATTACAAAATAAAATTCAAGACGTTGTAAACAAGAGCGGCGTTTCGAATGAAGTTAAAAATACTGTAAATAAAATTTTACCTAATGTGAAGTTTCTAGGAAATTAAATATGGATAAGAATATTTTAGAAGTAAGAGAGAGTTTAAAGAACAAAATCATAAAAGATATTATTTCTCCTCTAGAGTGGAAAAATTCTTCACTACACTTATTGGATCAAAGAATTCTTCCACATCAGGAAGTAATTGAAACCTTCGATACAATAGAGGGATGCCATAAGGCGATTAAAGATATGGTGATAAGAGGTGCTCCGTGTATTGGTCTTACTGCAATTTTTGGTATGGCCTTATGGGTGTCTGGTCAAATTAAAAAGTTTGCAAATCAAGCAAATCAAGCAAATAAAGCAAATCAAATTAATCTTGATGATTATAACAAAGCAGCGGATTTTTTAAATAGTGCGCGCCCTACTGCTGTTAATTTAAAATTTGAGATTGAGAGGACGAAAAAAATTGCTAGTGAAATGAAGAGTGAGGGAAAAAATATTAATCAACTCTTTGATCGTTTAGTGGAATTTGGAAAAGAAGAAGTAGATCTTGCTTATGATCGTAATTTCAATATGGCGCAATTTGCTCATAAGGAATTAGAGTATATTTATGGGAGTGAAGGAAAAGCGGGAGAGGGAAAAATTTTAAAAAGACCTTTGCGCTTGATGACCCATTGTAATACTGGATATCTAGCATGTGGAACATTAGGTACTGCTTTGGGAGTTGTCTCCTATTTGAATCATCTTGGTTTAGTAGATAAGGTTTGGGTTGATGAAACCAGACCATACATGCAGGGTGCTCGCTTAACCTCCTATGAATTACAAAAACAAAAAATCCCTCATGATGTTGTAGTTGAAGGAGCAGCATCGTATTTAATGCAAAAAGGATTAGTGGATGCAATTTTTGTTGGTGCTGATAGAATTGTAAAAAATGGTGATACTGCTAATAAAGTTGGAACATCAACTCTTGCAATTGTTGCCAAAAATTATGGCGTGCCATTTTTTGTAGTAGCACCACTTAGTTCATTTGATACCAATACCACCTCTGGTGATAGAATAGAGATAGAATTGCGAGATCAAGAGGAGATTTTATCTTTTAAGGGAAGTAGAGTGGCCCCCAATGGAGTTAGTGCTTTAAATCCAAGTTTTGATGTAACCAGAGCGGGTCTTATAACTGCGATCATTTGTGAAAATAAACTTTATAAGTCAGGTGAATTTAAATTTTGAGTAATAATAAAGCTTCTATAGATATTGGATCCAACTCGATTCTACTATTAATTGTTAATGCAAAATTTTCTGAGAAGATAGAGTATAGTTTTATTACAGAGCTAGGAAAGGATATAAATAAAACTAAACTCTTTTCTCCATCATCAATGGAAAGCACCTTCAATGCTTTAAGCGAATATCGAAAAATTATTATATCAAATGGTATTGATCCTTCTGAAGTAATAGTTACGGCCACAGAAGCAGCGAGAAGTGTAAATAATGCGGATGAATTTTTTCACAGAGTTTACTCTGAACTAGGGTTCAAAGTAAATATTTTATCATCAGAAGGGGAAGCTTACTATTCAGCGAGAGGTGTATGCCTAGGTTTAAGCGAATCAAAAAAGGATTTGCTTGCGATAGATTTAGGTGGAGGTTCTACCGAGTTGATTAAGATTACCGGCCAACTAAAAGTTCCTGAGAGTATAAGTATTCCAGTTGGAGCAGTTAGATCACAAGATTATTTACTTCAAAATGGAGAAGATGTTCTTAATAATTATTTTGATGAGTTATTCACCAGTCAGGAAATTTCTTCTAGTATAAACAAGTTTAAGTTTAAGTTTAAAGAGAGATCAACAACTATTTGTTTGGCCGGAACTTTTGTTTTTTTGGCCAATATTTTGTCCGGATACTATCAATCATTTAATAAAGCAATTCACGGTTCAAACATTAATTATTATGATCTAGTGAAGTTTTTAGATGAAAATAAAATGTTATCACCACAAAAATTAGAGGAGAAATTTCCTTGTCTTGGTAAAAGATCATTAAATTTCATAGGGGGATTGATGTTAGCAAAGAAATTGCTATTTTATTTGGCAATAGATTCCTTTGAAATATCTACCTATGGTTTAAGGCATGGAACTCTTGATGAGGGGGGGATAAAGGATGAGTTTCTTTTCAAAAAATAAAGATAATAAAGATAATAAAGACTCAATAGCAGAGCGCCCGCGAACGCTGGAAACTAGCAAAAGATTTTCAGAAGGAGAAATAATTTTTGCTCAAGGAGACCAAATCAATGATCTTTACATCATTAATAAAGGTGAAATTCAATTATACTGTAAAGGTAACCGTGGTCGAATCACACCTGTAGGCGTGTTAAAACGCCAGGAATTTTTAGGAATTCCTGATCTATTTACATCAGGCAAATCATCTTTTACCGCCAAAACTTTGACCGATGTAGAGTTGGTTCCGGTTGCTGGAGATGATATTAAAAAGATAGTTGCTCAGTTACCAGAGTGGGTACAAAAACTTATTCTCACGCTGTCTGAGCGCCTCGATTCGGCCAAGGATATTTTAAGTGAGCATGAGATTTTTGATAAACGATTATACTTTAATGAAAATTTCAATAGTGAGGATGAAGTTAAGATTAAAAAAAGTATCGAGCAGTATAGCAAAGAAAAATAGAAATTATAAAAATAAAATCTAATTAGAAGAGACACAGATAAAGGTATGTTTTCCTCCAGTTTTTTTTAACAAGAGTATTTTTTCAATAATTATTTTTTGTGAATACATCTTTAGCATATCATAAACAGTCAGTGCAGCTATATTTACTCCTACTAATGCTTCCATCTCTACGCCAGTTTTATCATTTGCTTTAACCGTTGATTCGATAACAATCTTCGCCTTTTTTTTATGTGATTTTGATGATGATGGTATTTGTAGAGTGAGATTTATTTTGGCGTGATTTAATTGAATAGGATGGCAAAAGGGTATGATATTAGGAGTATTTTTTATTGCTAAAATTCCAGCTACAATTGCCGTATTGAATATTGCGCCTTTCTTGCAAATTATTTCGATAGGATTATTATTTTTGTCTCTTTCAATTGTAATTTTTTTGAGCACTTCATTAGGAATAATTACTTCCGCTCTAGCAATGGCCACTCTTTGAGTTGGCAATTTAGAGGAGATATCAATCATTGATGGCAATTTTACATTTTTCACATTTTTCATGTTTTTTATTTTTTTCATAATTTATCTATCCACCAATATCACTCATATAGTTTGATGATTTTATAGATCTAAGGGTTGGTTTGCTTAAGGTGATTTTTTTAATTATATTCATGTAATCAGTATGTTTTATATTTCTTAAATTAACCACTTCATCTTCATTAGACATCAAGCATGCTCGTAGATTTCCCTCTGAATCCAAACGTAATCTTGAACAAGAATGACAAAATGGAGTAGAGGTAGAAGAGATAATTCCAATATTAGCAATACTTGAATTGTTATTGCTTAAATTGTTATTACTTAAATTATTAATCTTAATCATAAAATTGCTAGAGGTAGAATCAATTGCATCTTCAGTTTTTTTTGTAATTGAAAAATTAATTTTTCTGTTTGGTTGTTTGTTTATTAAAAGATTAAGATGTGACCAAAGGTTATTGAAGTTAAATGGGAAGTAGTATCTATCAAAATTTTCAAGCACGCCACCCATTCTAATTAATTCTAAAAAGCGTACTTCGATTCCCTTTTGAGCAGAGAAGATTACAAAGTCAACTAATTCATCATCGTTGATATCTTTCATTACAACGATATTGATTTTAATTTTAAATCCTAGCTTTTGTCCTTGATCAATTAATTTTAAAACTTGCTTAAGATCTCCGCCGCCAGTTATTTTATGAAATTTATGAGGAATCAAACTGTCGATACTGAGATTTATATTAGTACAGTTATTTTCTTTTAGCATTGGTAGATATTTTAAAAGAGTTAAACCATTACTAGTAATAGCAAATTTTTTTATACTATTAAATTTTCCTATAGCATTTGTAATTGGTTCGAGATGAGGAGAAATAGAGGGTTCGCCTCCTGTAATGCGTATTTCATCTATATCTGCGCTATCTACTAGCACAGTGATGATGTCAACAAATTCATCGCTACTCATATTAGTATTAGCTTTTGTTGATATGGAGGATGGTTTACAGTAAAAGCAATTTAAATTACATTTATTAGTAATTGAAATTCTAAGTTTATGTATCCTTCTTCCACAATAATCAAGCATTGTTTTTATGCCCCCAAAGATATAACGGGAATACCTCGCCTTTTTTAAGTTTTGTTTTACATTCGATAATGCCATCACTATCTCGAATCGATAGATAATCACCAGAACTATTAAATGGTAATAGTTTAGCACAAACATGGGCATCACTAGAAAAGTTAATTTTTACAGGGAAAAAGAGAGTGAAGTTATCAGGTGTGTTTTCTTCAATCTTGAGTTGATGATCATGATTATTGTCATGATTATTGTCATGATCATCGTCTAATATACAGCAAAGTTGACGGTGGTGGTTAGTATTATCACTGTTTTGTTTTAATTTTTCCATCCCCAAAATAACATATCGGCGTAAGCAAATTAGAGAGGAGAGTGGATTTCCTGGGAGTGCAAATATCAAGGTATTATTTTTGTGGCCAAAATAAAATGGTTTGCCTGGTTTTTGGGCCACACCATGAAAAATTGTTTCTACTCCTAAATTCATCAGAACTTCGGCCACAAAATCTGATTTTCCCTTAGAGATACCTCCGCTTAATATTATCACTGCATATTTTTCCATTATACTGGCCAATTGATCCAGCATCTCTTCTTTGCTATCTCGAAAATGTAGGAAGTTAATATTTTTCATTCCATTTAGTTCAAGTTCTGAGCGGATACAATAGATATTGGATGATCTGATTTGATATGGAGATAATGGAGTATTGAAGTCAGTAACTATTTCATCACCTGTAGAAGTTATTAATATTGGTAAGTCTGCTAAAGGGCCAGATGTAACTTGAAGAGTTCCTTTTCCCTCAGAAGCGCAAATCCCAATGTGAGAGGAATTTATTTTTGTACCACTCTTTATTAAAATATCGTTTTTACGAAAATCACTTCCCTCAAGTAAAACATTGGTAAATTTTTTTAAATTCCTACTTAGATTTTTAATAGACGCTTTTTGTTGATTATAATCAATATCAATTTCTTCATATGGGATAACTGTATCACATCCATAAGGCAGTGGTGCTCCAGTCATAACTTCTATAGAATTACCTATATATTTTAGGGACATTCTTTCATGTCCTGCATATTGGATTCCTTCAATAGGAAAATAAATAGTGTCTCTGCTGTCTAAGGATAGAGAAGAATTTTTTTGAATATACTCCAAATTTATTGCAATACCATCTTTTGCTACACGATCAAATGGAGGAGCGTTTCTATTGGCATAAATATTCTCGCACAGAAACATGTTTTTGGTCTGCATAATTTCTAATTCAATAGGTGAGTTAATAGGCCAATGTTTAAGGAGAGCATCTCTTTTGCTTGCAATGAGATTACAAATCAGGGATTCTGCATCACTACTGCTAATTAATTTCAATTTATTCTCCTAATTTATTGCCTTGATTCTTGATTCTTAATTCTTAATTCTTAATTCTTAATTCATCGGCCCAATTTTCTATCATAATTTATCATCCTAACTTAAAATAATTCTGCTTTCAATAAACCAAAATCACTAGTAAAATATATATTGACTGACAAGCAATTAAAAAATAGATTTGTTAGTCAAGGTTTAACATGCGCATACCCCAAATACGGGGATGCTTTTTTCTGAAGGATTTTTTTTTATGGCAAAGATTTATGTAGGTAATTTATCATGGGGAACGACTGAGAATGAACTTTCTGATCTTTTTTCAAAGTTTGGAAGTGTTGAGAGTGCGAGAATTATTAAAGACAAAGAGACCGGTCGTTCAAAGGGTTTTGGCTTCGTAGAGATGGCATCAAGTGAAGATATGGCCAAAGCTATTGGCGAGTTAGATGGAACAGAATTTAAAGAGAGAACAATTAGAGTCAGCGAGGCACGTCCATCCGAAGGCGGTGGCGGCGGCGGTGGTGGCTTTAGAAGAGGCGGCGGCGACAGAGATAGAGGTGACAGACGCCCATCTTTTGGAGATAGAGAACGCAGAGGCGGCGGCGGTAATCGTAGATAATAAATATATACTTTATTTATTAAATCAAATCATAAAATCAAAACTTTAAATCAAAACATAAAATCAAAATATTAAATCTAAGCAAGCATAAGTTAGCGTATTATTCTTTTGCTTTTATCAAGCGTTTTAATATTATTCAAATTATCCAAAAATTCTAGAAATTTTCCTTGATATATATTTTCATTAGCAAAGAAGGTTTCTATATGTCGGCCATTATTTATAGTCCAAAACCATTTTGAAACGTTTGGATTAATTTGATCATAAATTTCTTGGCCAAACTTTAATGGAACGGTTTGATCATTGGTTCCATGTATTACTAGTACTGGCCTGTCTACTTGAGGTAATGATGATTTTATCTCTGTTAAATCTGGCATTAAAATATATGCAAGAGGGGAGAAAACAATAGTTATTAAATTTCTTTTTAGAAGATCAAAAGAGATATCTTTATAAGAGCTAAAAGTTGAATCCATCACCACTAGATCGATAGATTTTCTTTTTGATTGATGAAAATTCATAACTCCTTTCATAGCGACGATTCCACCAATGCTTTGCCCATAGATGATAAAAAGTGGTTGTTGTACTTTTTGTGATGATTGTGATGATTGTGATGATTGTAATTTTTGTAATTGTGATTGATGCTGATAAAATGCTACATCTAAAGCGGCCAATGAATCTAAATAGAGACCTAACTGATCTGGGGATCCTTCTGACTTCCCATAGCCACGATAATCAAAGACAAAAAGATCGTATCCCTCTTTTACAATGAAAACAAATTGCATAAAGTGAGAGGAGAGATTTTCAGCATTTCCATGATAAAATAAAATAGTACCTTTATATTTTTTTTGGTTTTGATTTTGAGTTTGATTTGCCGATTTTGAGGAAGTAATGATTTGACCATGTAATTTCACATTATCTTTTGTATAAAAATAAATATCTTGATAATCTAATCCGAACTGAGTTGGAGTAGCATATTCAACTTTGTTAGGATGATAAAGAAGATTTGAGCAAGAGCAGGAGAAGAAGAACGAAGATATTAGGGATATTATAATTAGAATATTTACAGTAGTTATTTGTTTTATTGACATTTTTCCATCAACTCTTTGAAAATATTTTTAAGGCCAGGATCATCTTTAGTTCTATTCTCAATATCTCTTAAAATGTCACCTGCCTCATCACAATGACGATATTGTATAAGGGAATTGGCAAGATCGATCTTTTTACTTGTAAGATCTTCATTGCAACCATCGAGTAGTTCTCGTCTAATATTTTGGGTATTATTTAAATTATCACATTCTGTTTGTTTAGAGCTAACTATTATTCGATAGTTTTTTGTTGCTTCCTGGTAATTTCCAGTTTTCATATAGGTGTAAGCTAAATCTTCACGAGCATAATTTGGTTCACCAGGTTTGCTTGGCGCCTGAGCTGCAATTTCTAAATATTGAATAGCATCTTCATCTCTTCCTGCTCGAACCAATGTTTGCGCCAGTGTAGAGGCAATTGCAGGTGAATTTTGATTTTTTTCCAACAAATCTTTAAGATAACTTTCAGCTTTTTCTAATCCTTGAGATTCCTCGATTACATAGGCAACTTCACTTATTGCTGTTGGGTTAGTTGGATTGATCTCAACCATCTTTTGAAAATATCCGAGTGCTTTGTCGAAATTTCTTCCTTCTTCTAAGTAAAATAATCCTAGTCCCTCTAAAGCTAATTCGTTTTTAGGATCTTTCTTTAAAATTTCATTTAATTCATTTATTCCTTGTTCTTTTTTGCCTTCACCGATAAGTTTGATTGCATTGACTGCCATTTTATAATATGGAGATTGCTCTTTTGATGAGTCTGATAAAGATGAATCCACTTTGTTGGGGTTAATAAGGTTGTCTTGAAATTTTTTGAAATTCTGTTTAGAAGAACTACTAATGGAAATTTTCTTCGGTCCTAAAACAGAAGTGGTATTATCTTTTTCATTTATATTAGTGTATTCGCTATTACTGTTATTACTATTATTACTAATATCTTCATTGTTACTATTATTATTGATGTTACTACCTTTAGTGTTGATTTTGTATAAAACTATTCCAACAAAGATCAAGCAGCATAGTATTCCTAGGATAATTGAAATTTTTTTCACCTTTAAAAATCTCCCTTAATTTCTTAATTCAATGGATGCGATTATTTTTCCAGGAGCGACGAGCTCACCATCTTTATAATAAATATCTTTTATGGTTCCACTAACTTCAGAGGGGATTTCGGAGACTACCTTATCTGTAGAAATCTCTAGTAAAGTTTCGTCAATTTGTACTTGCTCACCAACGCTTTTATACCATTTACCAATCATAACTTCAGTGATGTTTTTGCCAACATCTGGCATTTGAAGATTATAGAGATTAAGATTAAGATCGATATTTGAAGACATATTTTTCAACCTACTTTTTCTATAAAAAAAAATATATATATTTTTTTTTATATATAATATATAAGATACTAAATATTAAAAGTTCAAAGAACGATTATACGCTAATAAAATTGCTTCTGACAATGATTCTCCTAGTGTTGGATGAGCATGAATAGTATTAATAATATCTTTTACACTGCCATTTTGCTCTTTTATTAACATATATTCAAATAACAACTCTGTAGCATGCTCACCCACAATATGCGCTCCAAGTAGTTTATCATTTTCATCAATCAAAACTTTTATCATTCCATCTTTCTCATTTGAGGCGATAGCCTTTCCATTTGCAATAAATGGTAATTTCCCAACTCTATATTTGATATCATTTTGCTTTAAAAAATTCTCAGAGAGTCCGACAGATGCAACTTCAGGAACAGAGTAAGTACATCCTGGAATATTTTCTCTTTTTATTGGATGAGGATTTTCTCCAAACATATGTTCTACAGCGATTATTCCCTGATGAGATGCTACATGTGCTAACAAAGGGGCCCCAACCACATCACCAATAGCATAGATCCCTTCAACATTAGTTCTTCCAAATTCATCAGCAGCAATAAAACCTCTATCAACTTTAATTCCAGTTCCAATTTTTTCTAATCCAATCTCATTTAAATTACCAGTCATTCCAACTGCGATTAGTGCGATATCAAAGTTTTCAGTTTTTATCTCTGTATTTGCATTTGCATCTATAGCTCTTTCAAAGGTTACTTCAACATGAGTATCACAATTTTTAGCTCTAACTCCTTTTAGTCCAAGATTTAGTTTTATTCCATATCTCTTATATGCTCGTTCTATTTCCAAGCTAGTATCAGAGTCTTCTAGAGGTAAAAGATGAGGTTCTCTCTCAAAGATAGATACTTCAGCACCAAAAGCATTATAAAAATAGGAGAACTCTACTCCAATTGCACCTGCTCCAATTACTGCTACAGATTTTGGAAAACTCTTTAACTTTAATGCTTCCCAAGCGCCCAATAGTCGGACTCCATCATGTGTTAGCCCATCAAATGTTTTATACTTAGCACCTGTAGCTATAATTATCTTTGTGGCCGATATAGTACAAATAGATTCGTTGTTTGTGTTGTTTGTTGGATTGAAGACTTCAATAATTTTTTGATCAATAAATCTAGCGTGACCAGAGATAACATCGATCTTATTTTTTTTCATTAAGTGACCAACGCCTTTAGAGACTCTATCTGCTACAGCGTTAGCTCGCGTGAGTGCCTTCAGGCCATCAAGAGAGATACTGTTATGATCGATGTTAATTCCCAACTCTTTCATCTCCGATAGAGCGTGAACTGCCCTTGCTGATTTGATTAATGCCTTTGTAGGAATACATCCTCTGTTTAAACATACGCCACCTAATTTATCTCGTTCAATCAATGCAACTTGTTTTCCTAGTTGTGTTGCTCGAATGGCCGCTATATATCCTCCAGGTCCAGAGCCAATAACAATTAGATCATATTTTTTTGTAACATTTTGAGTTGATGATGTTGATGATGTTGATGATGTTGTTGAAAGATTCATTTAAGTACTCTTGTTATAATTATAGTAGTATGTAATTATCTCTTTTTTTCGTATTTATAGCTTAAATATAATAGAATCAAGCGCGGAAAAAGAAAATTAAGAAAATTAAGAAAATTAAATAAATTGTTTATTTAACAACATTGTTGACCATTTTATATTTTTATTAATAATTTTATTGTTATTGGGTCAAATTCAAGCTAATTAAAAAACTACGTTTAATTTTAATTTTAACTTTAATTTTAACTTTAATTTTTAAAATTTTTTAAAAAGATCTTTCTGATGCCCATCAAACTAGACATAACAATACCAAACACTGAAATAAGAAATTTGCTATCATTTTTTCCTAGGGGAATTGTTGCTTTTGATGTTGAGACAACAGGGCTTTCTCCTCTCACAGATAAGATAATTGAAATCGCTGGAGTAAAGATTAATGAAAGAGGTGAGGTTCATTCTTTTCAAACATTAATTAATCCTCGTATTGATATTCCCAAACATACAATTGAGATACATCAAATAACGGATTTAATGGTGAAGAGTGCTCCCTCTCTAAAGTGGGCCCTACTTCAATTTATGGAATTTTCTAGAGGACTTCCACTTCTCGCACATAATGCAAAGTTCGATATTGGTTTTTTGCTTTCTTCACTCTATGAAGAGGGAATTGATTTTCCAAAATGTGAAGTCTATGATTCTTGTCGCCTTGGAAGAAAGGCAATTGTTCAAAGTCAAATTGATAGCTATCGCCTCTCATCTTTGGCACAAAAATTTAATATTCCAACTGAAATGCTTCATAGGGCCGCTTCCGATGCCTATGTTTGCTTGAGAGTTTTTTCTAATTCGATAGAGCACATGTCTAAGACAACATCGAACTTAGATGGCATCATAAATTGCGCTAGAATTTTAAGAATAGATCCAGGACTTTCAGATAAGATGAGTTTTTATGTTCCAGAGCATTTGCAAGGAATTATTCCGAAGCTATCAACTAAAGAGGTAATTGAAATAAAATATGATGGTGGTAGCATGAAGAGAGAGTTTAGGCCGGTTAAACCAATAAGTTTTCTTCCTCTTCCAAATGGATCAATTCTCTATGCTTTATGTGTTCACTCATTAACAAATAAATCTTTTCAGATGAAAAAAATAATGGCCACTCGATTTTTGAGCAAGGAAGAATTAGATAAGTGGGAAGATTATATTAAGGTTAAAAAAGAGAATAATAATTCTTCTAAAAATAACTCTGCATTTGCGACCTCTAAGACATCAACTTCTATTTCAAACTCCTCTGTGAATTGTAATTCTACTAACACCAACGCTAACATCAATGGAGAAGTAAATCGTAGTGAACCTGAAGATGTACTTTTAAATATTGATGATGAATTTTGTTATTCTCAAAATAGAGACGTTGATTAATGTTGATTGATTTAGCAGTTCATAAAATTAATTGCTATTTTTTGTAATTTGTTTTTTTACAATTCGTCTTGGAATGATTATTGACATTTAAACTTAAAACTATGTAGTATTCACATTGACTTCACGGTTATATTCTCGAGCGGGTTTAGCTCAGCTGGCTAGAGCGTCTGCTTGCCATGCAGAAGGTCGAGAGTTCGAATCTCTTAACCCGCTCCACTTTTTTCCAATACTTACAATATATTTCAGCTGCTTAACTTTATGAGTTTTTACTAATCAAATAGCTGAGAGAAATTAGCTGATGAAAAAAATTTCTGTAGATTATAAATTTAGAAAATCTTCTGTTGTTGATAGAAGTAAGAAGTTTCTTGATTTTCTAGGAAGTAATCCTAGCTATACAAATGCATTGGCATATAGGCGTATACTCTTGCATGAAATAGAATTGCGTAAACAATATAATGAGATAAAAGTAGATAGAAAAAAAATAACTTTATATACGCTAGAATCTAATCTAAGAGTTTTATCTTAAAGTAGTGAAATTTTTTTTGCGTTCTTCTTTTTTTCTTGTCAGAATATCTACCATTTCTTTGTATAAGTTATCTTCTGGAGGAGTTCCTTTGTTGAGTAATTCTTCTAGATTTCTCCACTTAGATGCTATTAAACATGAAATTAAAAATCCATGCCAACCATCTGGTAAACAGTCTATATAAATAGGCATTACTTTATCCCAAGTTCTATTATCTTTAACTGGTGTTTTTACGTAATGTCTATCAAGCATTCCCAAGCCAACGTGTCCTGCCATTTCTGCAACTGATTTTATAGAGACCATAGGTGATTTACAAAGCCAGGTAAGTGCCGTATGTCTTAGAAAATATCTATCAATCTTTGTTTTATTCCCAAGATAATTTTTTACAATATTTTGAAATATTGCATTTGCGATTTTTGTATTAACTACTTCGGGCCGGCATTCTGTTAAAAGTGCATATACATCAAAAAATTTATCTCTAGAAGAAGTGATGATATTTGTGCCAATAGAAGAGGTTTTTAAAGGTAATCTCTGGCCATTTTTATACGTGTATTGAATAATTATAGAAGATTCTGTGAATTCTGCACAACAAGCTTCTTGAAGCATACATCCGGTCCATAATTGAATAAAAAGAGAACTTTTTACTCTGCTATCTTCTATTGTCAGAAATCCTTGGACAAGTTTAAAAACTTGTTCGCGTTCAAGATGTTCTCTATTTTTAGATTTAAAACAAATACCTTTTTCTCTTAATTGAGCATTTGTAGGTATATATATATTAGAAAAGTAAAATTCAATATTCTTTAATCCAAGCCACTTACAAAAAGCAATAACCACTCTTTTGTGCATTCTTATTGTTGTTGGAGAAAGATGCTTATCTGGATTAAGTAAATTTTTAAACATTGAATGTATTGATGATTCTCTTATATTGTCGTTATCACCAATATGATAAACTAGTTTTTTCAGCACTCCTTGAATTGTATTTTTATATCTGTTGGTAACAACTCTATTGGTAAACCAACATACAAGTAAAAGCTCTTAAGTGATCTTTTTTCTAAATAAATTTTCCTAAATTCAATGTAGTGACAGTTATCTTTTTTTATCCTTCATAAATAACAAAATCCCATTAAATCAACTAATCTAAATTCAACAACTTAATTCATGTACTGTCATGGAGTATGTCACAAATAATTTTCATTAATTTTGCTTATATGGGCAGAAAAATACTTATTTTGTTTTATCTGGAGATATAAATTTTGTATGAGAGTCTTTTTTATAGGTAAAATAATCTTGTCTAGGACATTATTGATTAGGACATACTTCTGTGTCTTTGAAAAAATCACAATATCTGCTACGAATACCATCAATATCAGCAGGTTTTAGATTATCAGTGGAAGCACACATAATTGTTGTAGCAAAATCATAACCATCTTTGCATTTGAATTCCGTTGGACTTACCTCATAAGCATCCTCAAAACCAAATAAATGGCCAAACTCATGCATGTAAGTACTTAGTACGTTATTAATACTAAAATAAATTTCTCTCTCTCTAGTAAAAGAACATGCATTTGCATGTTTCGAGCAAATTTCTTTTATCTGATTAGGAGTCTTTAAATAAATTGTCGCCATTGCCATATTTTTGTTTAGTTTGCAAATAGTTTCGTTAGAATCGTGTATTTCTAATTTTTCAATAAATTTTTGACCATTGAATTTTCGTAATGGTTCCAACCATATATTTATAGCTTTTATTAGCATGTCTTTTCGATTTTCTACATATTCTTTAGTTATCATATTTTCTAATTCTAAATCTATATCAAGACAGACAATTGGTTCTTTTTCATTAGTTAATAGTGGAAGTATTGACCAATTCTTTTTAAGCGTTGATAATGGTTTTCCTTTAGTGCAATTTTTCTCTCCCTTCTTCCTAAATGAGTTACCCTTACAGTCTTGTACGCAATCATCCTCGGTTTTATCATAGGAGTATCCTAATTTACATGTAGGAACGCATGTATGATATTTAACATCGTAATGTCTACCTTCTTTGCTAGAACAGTCTTCTATGCACATATTGAGTTCACTGCTATAAATTTCTCCATCTTTACACTCTAAAACGCAGTCTTTATGTTTCTCGCTGTAGAATCTACCTTCTACACAGACGCAATCTTTTTTATTAGTATCAAAATAAGAGTTAGCAGAACAAATACAATAATTAGAAGATGCATTCTCCTGCTTAGACCTTCCTGGACATGCACAGTTGTTAATTTTTGAATCAAATATCATATTTCCTGAACATATGAGTGGTTTTGCTACACAAGTATCAGATGTATTATCGTAAAGTTGATTTTCACCGCAGACTCTTATGCATTTATTTAAAGTTTCATTATATTTTCTATTAGCAGAACAAATCTTATTAGTTTGATTATTGTCAACTGCTATATTACCAGGAGATGCTTGATTTCCATTGCTACAAGAAACAAAGAAAGAAGCAAAGAACACTAAAATAAATATTTGCTTATTCATAGATTGCTCCGTTATTAATTTGGTAATTATTCTTGCCACTTCAAGCATTTTTCTTTGCCAAATTTTTCATTCCTGCATGATTTATTAGAAGCAACTCCAAAATTTTCGTGTTCGCATTCTTTGAATAATTCAGGTCCGAAGTTTTCGTGTCTACATGTATTGTAAATCACGCCGAAGCTAGGATGTTCGCACTCTCTAATAATCTCTGGTCCAAAAGATTCGTGTCGACATGTTTTGAATCTGAAACAATACTGTCTATATTCCAAAGTATTTGTAAAATCAGAAAAAGTGCCTCTTTCGGCGTAACCGCCGTCATAACCTGCTCTAGAGCAAGTAAAGCTAGGGTCAGGTATTGGATGATTAGGATTGTTTGTGGTAATATACATTGAACCATTAAATACAGCATCTGTGTTTCCGCAAACACTACCTTTCCGTTCATTATAAAGTTCAACTCCACAGATTGCTTCACTTCTTCCTCTTTTGAAGCCAGCAACTCCGCACACTGATCCATTTCCTTGTTTAAACAGCTCTACTCCACATACTTCTTTTCTGGCCTTATTAAAGTGAGCGACTCCACAGATGGCATCTTCTTTTTCTTTATAGAGCCATTCTAAGCAATTTTTTTCTTCGAACTTAGAACTATTTTTAGTGTTTACTTCAGGAACTTTCGCTAAAACAAATCCATCTGTTGTTAGAGGCAATCTACACTTTTCAATGTCATAGAAACAATCATCGGCAAGATTAGCAATTATATCTAAATTCTTTGCATATTGGTCTCTGGTTGCATTTAGTTCCACTATAAGTTTATCATTGAGTAAATAAAGCTCTTGATTTCCTAGTATATATTCAAGTCTATTGATTATTCCGAGAGCGTTGTAGCGTTGATTACTTAGACTTTCTACAATTTTTTGTTTTTGAGACACTCTAATTGGAGATGCTTCTCTTGGATAATTATCTAAAAATTTATATGATTCAGTAATGGAGAGTATAGGTGTACCTCCGCCATTTTCCCTAATGTTTTTAGCAAATACTTTTGCATGTTCAAAGAGGAGACCAATATCATTTAGTGAAAAAGGAATATTATCGATTAGTCCACCTTCTTGATAAATAAATGTAGTGATTTGTTTATCTTTTACTATTAAATCAAGTGCTGATTTCATGCTGCTTGCGGAATTGATAAAAGACCCAACTTTCGCTCTTATTGTAATTTCTAATGCTTTTTTCTCTTCTTCACTTTTAGTTTTGACTTGAGTAAGGGCATAAAGAGCGCCACCTTTTTGTAAACCCACGACGTATTCATCACCACATCTCTCTCTAAAAGTCGAAGCACCATCACTGCCTTTTAGCATTGAAACATAACTTTCTTTTAATTTAACAGACGACATCTTCTCAACGGGACTAGCTACAATTATTTTTATCATAAAATATACTGAATGCTCTTCTATCTTCTGCTGTTTAAAAAATTCGGCAGTACCATTAACTGTCATATTGTAACCCGGTATTCCTATCTTTAGATTTGTTGTGGAAGAGATATTTAAACTTTCTGCTAAACTTTTATAATCCTCTATATATTTTAATTCAGCTGAAACAGCGGCCATTCCTTGAGATATAGGTTTTGCTTCTACAACCTCTACACAAGTTCCAGCGCTACCTCCAGAAACAGAATCGTATCCTACTCCAAAAGTTAGTCTAGAGCCAATGTGGGGGCTAACATCGGCCATACAGAGTGCTTCTGCACTTAATGCCATTAGTGTTGTGAAAATCAACAACTTATATTTCATAAGAACCTCCAGTAAAAGATATTGTTAGTATTGAGGTAGAGATATCCATTTCTCTGCTTTTTTTTGGTTGACGCAATCTATCTTTATTCTGGATAAAAATCAAATATTAAGTATGCCGTGTGTAATTTTTTTATATATGTAGGTGTGAAAGATTTTGAAAAGACTTTATTCTTTTCCTTTATAATAAATTTCCCAGCCCTTCTTTAGTAAATAATCTGCGATTTCTTCTATGGTAAAATCATCAAGACTACTCGCTGTTTTTGCTTCAGTAATTTTAAAATTGTTAGTCCATTTTATATTGAAGAATTTTTTGAAGTAATCTATTTGAGAGATTTTATTGTGATATTCAGGTGGAATTTCATTTATATCATCAAAAGAAATCCACTTAGAAGCCGTAGGGAAACCAACAGAAAATAAGGACATTATTTGTTCTCTTGCAGTTTCTATTTCTGTCACCAACTCACTCATTTGAATCCATTTATCCATAGGAATTCTTTGTTGTGATAACCATCTGTTCATGGTCGCTCGATTTACGTTAATTCTGGACGCTAATTTGGTCACGTTTAAGCCTAGTCTGCTGAGAATGGCATCAAATTCATCTTTTTTAAGCAAATAGTATTTTTTGGCCATCTAATTTATCCATTTACTACAAAATGTTTGGTTTTGTTTTATTTTAGCATATTGTATGTGCCGGAGTATGGCCATTTTAGTTGTCACTTTTTTAATAGTTATATTAAGAGCGATTATTAAATAGAATTTATTTTTAATTGTAAGAAGTTAAAATTATTTAAAAGATTTAAAAATATCTAATAAATTTATGCCAATAAAAATTATTTAGATTTATTATTTTTAGAGCTAATCAAAAAAATAAGAAAGTTGAAAATAATGATTTAACCACAATGTTGGTTTAAAAAAAACAAGGATATTTGTGATGAACAGATTATGTGAATTGAATTTAGTGTTTAGATTATTCTTATTTATATTTACCTTAGTTTTTACTCTATGTTCTCCTGTAATGATGATATCAACATATTCTTGTACGGCTTTTAAATTTACTGTAGGAGGTAAACAGTATATAGGGAAAAGTTTTGATTTTGGAATAATGTCTGCAGATGTAGTTGTGAATTTAAAAGGGGTAAAGAAGAAAAATCTTCATAAAGAATCGGAAAAGGTTATTGGATGGACATCAAAATATGGGAGTGTCACTTTTAATATGCTAGGAAAGGAATTACCTTATGGTGGCATGAATGAAGAGTCGTTAGTTGTAGAGATTGCGTTTCTAGAGGGTGCTGGTTTTAAAGGAGATAGTGATGGGCAAACGTATATATCTTTAAATGAATCACAGTTTATTCAATATTTGTTAGACAATTTTAAAAGCGTAGATGAGGTAGTGAATGAATTGGATAAAATAAGAATCTCCCCCTTGATTCCCAAGGGTGTGCACTACTCGGTATGTGATAAGAGTGGAAAATGTGTTTCTATCGATCCCGTAGATGCCGTAGATGCTAATGTAAATAACTACAATATTTTTTCGACCAAGAAAAATGGAAATAGGGATACATATAGATCATTGAAAAATTTAATACATTTAGAACAGAATGTAATTAATATCACAGACAACAGTGGTAACAGTAATAATAAGAAAGAATTCAATGCTGAATTAAAGGATAACTTTTTTTGTATGACTTATAAAGAGGATGCCCCATATGTTTTTAGCAACGGAACAGATTACTTGCTTTATTCGCAATATGATGAACTTAAAGAGAAGGCCAGTGTTGATGGAAGAGTAAAAATTTTTACTGATCCAAAATCTACTTCTCGTTCGCGCAATCTTTCTTCTGAGTGTCGTTATAATAATGCTAAATATCTTATTGAAAATATTCCCTCTCAGATATCAGACATCAGCAATTTTGGATTTAGTATTCTAGATGCAGTTAAAGGTAGAAATGGATGGAATAAATGGCAAATTTTTTATGATCTTGATGCCAAGAAGATATCTTTTAGGGCCAATAAATCATCAGCTAGTAAAATAAAAACGATTGATATGAATAAGTTGGATTTTAACTTACAAACTAAAGAGCAAACTAAAGAGCAAAATCAAAATAATGTTGTGCTAAGAATGCCAATTGATTCTTCAAAAAAGGAAGATGTAACTAATAAGTTTGAAAAATATTCTTCACTTGAAAATAAAAAATTATCGACAGATCCTTTAGTGCTTCTAGATTTTTCAACAAAAGAGATAAAGACTATTCAAAATTTTTCAGATGATCCCAACCCTAACAACTCAAATGAGTGTGAAATAAAATTTGATCAAACAAAACCATCATTGCTGAAAAAATGTTTGGCAAAAGCAAAGGTATGGCCTAGGAATAAGTTTTAAAAAGTAGTCTTAAGAGAGTAGTGTTAATAGAGATGTGAACAGCAGATTTTATTGTGGAACTGGTTGATATCCAGTTAACCCTGGTATTTCATAAACGTAAACATCGTTAGCGGTATTTTTTACTGATTGAAAATCTTCCCATTGGTAACCATTTTCACCTTCATCTGTACCGTAGCTATTTCTAAATAAGAAACGTCCACCACCTGCATATGCGTTTGATTTTTGATAACCAACAACTGCCATTGAATGGCCACGGCCAAGAGCTACTGGAACCCCTCTATCAAGATAGTATAAAATGGATTCGAATTCATTAGCAGTTAGGCCAACTGGTGATTCATTTGGTTTAATAAATTTCCCTTTGAAATATAAACGATTTTTAAGATCAAGACCGATACTCTCTAATCCTTTGGAGAAGATGGTATTTTCCATAGTAGTATAATTGTAAGCAACATCTTTGTTGTAAGGTAATCTCCAATCTTGGATCACACCATATTTGTCATAACCGTCTGCGATTGTACTAAAATAGTCGCCATCATCGCTTGTACCATGTACTTTGTTACCTTCATGATTTAAATATTCAACAGAGAGATGATTTAAGTAATTACCACACATTTGAGTGTAAGCGTATTCAAGCAAGAATGCCATTGCTTGTACAGAACATGTTCCTCTACCGCCTTGATCACGAATAGCAATTCCTCTCATATTAATTTCATTTCTTAAATCAACATCTTTTGTGTGAGAGAATGTATAGCTGAGTGTTCCCTTTTCAAAAGTTTGATTACAACCGTTTAGGCCACAATTAGCGAAGCTCTTTGGATATCCCCATTTGCTATTTGAATTTAATCCACCATCTCTCTTCCAAATATGATAGATCTGATCTTGAACCATAAAGGTTCCATATTGTGGATGCCAAATAATGTATCCCTTTTGAAAGCGAGTGAATCTTCCTTTAGTATCAGGGGCCACACTTTCATCGGAGAGTGGGTAACCTAAGTAACCCTTCTCCCATCCACCTTTGGCCCATAGATCTCTAATTAGGCCGTGTACTTCAAATGCTCCAGCACATGGATGCCAGTAAATGGATCCATTTTGAAAATGATTATAGCGACCAATTTTATCAGGAGTTGAAGTCTCATTAGTAGTTGGCCATCCTAAGAAACTTTTTACACCACCTAATTTTTTCCACTTTAAAAAGATATCACCATGAACTTCAAATGTTCCTCTCTCTGCATTCCAGTAAATCTCACCGAATTCAAATGAGTTGTAACGACCTTTTTTATCAACAGTATCTAATTCATCACTTTGTGGATATCCAAGAGCTCCACTTACTGATTCTAATTGATCATACTTTTGCTTGATCAATCCATAGACCACATATGCTTTATTTTTATAGGCATATATTCTGCCATTCTGGTAATCACGTGAACAACCACCAGCACCCTTGGTAAGATAGATGTAATTTCCTGTAGGATTACCTAAAAAATTAAGTTGTGTTTTTTTACTATCAATTAGTTGTTGTTGAGCTGATGAACATGTGGCCGCAGCGGCACTACCTACGATAGAAACAGTTGCTCCTAGGATAGTAGCAAGTGCCAAAAAGGATAAAGTTGATGTTTGTAAAATTTTTTTCATAATAATAATCTCCTTATTTAATTATCTTTGATTACATTTTTGTAAACCTAATGAGATTATTTGCACGTAAGATGCCAAGTAAATGATAAGTAAATGATAAGGAAATAGGGATGTAAAGTCGTAGGCCGCAAGGTGCGTAGTTAATTCTTGAGTAAATTATTTAACTCTTCGACGCCTTGTTTTGTAACAAGATAATCTATCGAGCTAATTATTTTTGAAGATTTTTCATCATCTATTGTTGATGAAATATTTTTGGTAGGGGTTTTTTTAGTTATGGCGATACCAGTTTCTGTTGAAAGTATAGTATCTATTCCAAAACCTATTCCGAAGGTTGCTTTTTGTTTTATTTCACCATTTTTGTTTTCCAAATCGGTTCCAAATAGTAGTGCTAGATTAGAATGAGAAATTAGTTTGTCATCAAACTTCCATTTACCTCGGATTCTAAGAGGAAGGACTTTATGTTTTTTTTCAAAATATTTGTATCGTTTTGATTCAGATAAAGTATCAGTAGATAAATCTACTCCAATTCCTAAACCACCAACGGAGCTAAGAGATTGCATATTGTAGATACGATTTCCAAAGACGCTTATACAAGTTCGCTTGTAATAATGAAGACCAAATTTTAAAATTAGTTTGATTTCTGCACGTGATTTAACTTTATTACCACAAAGTAGATAACCACTTAGATGTGTTTTTATAATATTATATCCACGATTTTCACTTGGATCTAAGAGATATTGCTTTTCAATAATATTTAAAAATTCTTTATTTGATTTTATTTTCGATGGTTGTTTGATTTTTGGATTTATTATAGGTCCAGTTTGACAATATTTTAATAATTCATCTAATTTTTTTAAGATCGAAGAATCTTTCATATTTAAGGTGTAAAGATAGTTAAGATATTTTGTTATATTAAGCATGACAGAGTAATTATGCAAAAGATTTGAAAGATCGAATTTATCACCTAAACATCTAAGTAGTTCTGATTTTTTATTGATGATCTTTTGGTCACCATTAATTATTTTAGGAAGATCAGATGATGGAGAAATTGCTTCCAATGGAGTTGAAGGTAATGTATTTGTAAAGATGGATGATGATTGACAATGACTGCCGTCATCGATGTCCTTTGTTACATCGGTAGTTTTATTATCTTCTTTATATTCATAAAAAATATTTATCTTTTTTTCCTGTGGAGTATAGTTGAAATTTTCAGCAGAAATTGTTTTTTGATCGCAATCGAGAATAAAAGAACTAAGTATTTCATAGATATCTTCTGAATTAGAGCTCATGCCATTTTTGACTTTTAATAGAAATTCTTTGTTTGATGTAACATCAGATATTTTTGCTGTTGATTTAATTTTTTTACAATCTTTTATTAAATTATTTAATGTAATTATTATTTCGTGTGAATTAATTAAACCTTTAAGTTGGTAATAATTATTAAGAATGCGAGCTACTATAAATTTGGCCGCATAATTGTTATCCCAATCCCTAGAAGCATAGAAGTTATCACCAAGACAGTTGAAGAGTTCAAATTCTTTTGATTTTATTAGAAGGGAAAGTTTGCTTTTTTGATCTTTTTGAACTTCTTGAATTTGTGGATCGTCAAATTCTTGAAATCCACACATCATATCGCCAATATCATTTGCAGATACGAGATTGTATCCACTAGCAGTGTTTTTGATTTTGCTTAAATCATCCGAAGCGTAAAGAGTTAATGGACTACCTTTATTAGATGTAATTATATTTAAAAATGAAAATGAAATAATAAATAAGAATATCAATGATGTATTAGTAAATATGGTAGCGGACATAAAATATTTTAGTTTGCTCAAATGATTTATGTGTATGATTGTATTTTTGTTTTTCATTTTCATTGTATAGATAATAGCATGATAAAAAGAATGTATTCAGAGAAGAAAAAGAATTAAATCTGGAATTTAATATTTTTCAGTGGTTATCTGTAATTTGAAAAAATGGAGAATAAAAAATAAATAATAAATACTGACGAAAAATATTGGTATTAATAATTATTAAATAAAAATTATTTAATGTTTGTAGATTTACTTCTTACTGAATAAAAAAAGGCCACCTTCACTGGCAGCCTTTTAATTTGGTGCCCACTCTCGGAATTGAACCAAGGACACAGGGATTTTCAGTCCCTTGCTCTACCGACTGAGCTAAATGGGCATTTATGGAAATTTATTCTTAAAAACTAATGAATACGATAATTTTAAAATCAAATATAGTCAATAATAATATTCCAAACTATCTTGTCCAAACTATTTTGTCTTGTCCAAATTATTTTATAATGTCGATTAACATCGATAACATTTCACTAAAAAAAATTTGGAGGAGACGATCAGATTTGAACTGATGAATTACGGTTTTGCAAACCGCTCCCTTAGGCCGCTCGGGCACGTCTCCTTAACAAAAATACTCTGCGCATGTACAAAAAACAAAAACTTTATAAACAGAGTTCGTATTCAATGAGGTACATGATGAAATAACACTAAATAATTGTCAATAAATATTAAGCTTCCCTAATTACATATTTGTCTTTGCCTGCATCAACTAATTCTTTCAACTCTTTTCCGGCCTTGAAGAATGGAACCTTTTTGGGTTTAACTTTTACGATTTTACCAGTTTTTGGATTTCTTCCCTCGTATGCTTTGTAGTTTCTATTTGCAAAGGACCCAATCCCTCTTATTTCAATTCTATCATCACTATAAAGGGACATGATCATCGTCTCAAAACATACATTTACCACTGCTTCAGCATGCTTGCGTGGCAAACTTGCTTGTGCTTCTAAAGCAGCTATTAAATCAGCCTTAGTCATAAATTGTTCCCCTAACCCTAATTCATAGTAAGGATACATTCTCATTCTCTTTACTATGCATTTGTAGATAGATGTTAAAGTACCATAAGCGACACTATACAATACAATTTTACCATTTTTTACGAAAAATAAATTATTTTTTAAAATACATTTTTTAATAGGTATCTATTTATAATTTTAATTTTTAATCAAACTTAAATCCGAGTGAATTTATTTTATCAGGAATAGAAAGAAAATCTCAAAAAATGGACTTAAACCAGCAACTCATGTAGATGTTACTACTTGTTTTATAAAAACAGAAATAATACATTACTGAAAAAGATATATAAAAATGATGTGATATTGGAAATGTGTATTTTAATGGTTTAAGGAATAAATCAAATGAAAATAAAAACAAAAATAAAAACAAAAACCAATGAATATGAACGACTATTGGGAGTTATCGAATCGTTACGTCACCCAGTTACTGGTTGCCCTTGGGATTTAAAACAAAATCATCATACATTGTTAAAATTTTTAATTGAAGAGTGCTATGAATATATCAATGCTGTAGAAAAAAATGATCATCATAAAATGCAAGAGGAGTTAGGAGATGTGTTGTTGCAAGTGATTTTACATGCAACTATTGCGAAAGAGAATGGTTCCTTTGATATAGAGATGGTCTCAAAAACGCTGGCCGACAAATTAATCTATCGTCATCCTCATGTCTTCGCTAAAGAAATGCTCAGTAAAAATTCAAAGCATGATTTAATCAAGGGAGAGAATTTAACTCCTGAAGAGGTGTTAATCAATTGGGAAAAATTAAAGGGAAAAGCTAAAGCTAAAGCAAACGATAAAGCAAATGATAATTCGATCGAAGAATTAAAAATTGATGATGGATACTTATCATTTCCTGCACTCTATAGCGCATACAAGATTGGAAAGAAGACTAATCAAATTTCTTTTGATTGGGAATCGTTTGAGCAAGTTTTAGAAAAAGTGGAAGAGGAGTTTTCTGAATTAAAGGATGAATTAAAGAAAAAAAAGAAAAAAAATAAAAAAAATAACAAAGATAGAAATAGTGAAAAAATTAAAGAGGAGTTAGGGGATCTACTCTTTACGGTGGCGCAATTGTGTCGTTATCTAGAATTTGAACCAGAGGAGACATTAAGAGCTGCCAATAAAAAATTTATGAATCGTTTTAAAGTGATGGCCGAAATAGCAGGCAATAAAAAACATATTAATGATGTTGAAACATTTAAGAGTTTATCATTGGAAGAAAAAGAAGAGTTGTGGAAAAATGCAAAAAATAAAATCAAAAAAAATAATATTAAAAAATGAATTTATTACTCTTGATGGCCATCCAAGAGTATATGGATCACAAATTCCAGTTGTTGGTCTGACAGGAGGAATAGCTAGTGGTAAATCGACAGTCTCGACTCTATTAAAGGAAAAAGGTCTTCCTGTAATTTGCGGAGATAATTTAACTAAAGAGATATATAAGGAAAATGAGTCGCTAGATTTTATTTCGAATCATTTTCCTCATTGTATGGGTGTGAGTACGAGTGGGGGCGCCATAGGAATAGATTTTCCATCCTTAAGAAAAGAATTTTTTAATAACTTAAAAAGTAAACAAATAATTGAAAACTATATTTGGTCAAAACATCCTATCTATTTTCATAAAGTATTAGCAAATCTTGATACCAATAATTTTGTTATTTATGATTATCCAATAATATTCGAGCAAAAATTAGATCATCTCTTTGATCTTATATTGGTGGTCTATGCTGATTTTGAAACTCAAAAAAAGCGCTTGAAGTTACGAGATGGTATTGATGATTTACTTGCACAAAATATTTTGGCCACTCAATTACCAATGGAACAAAAGATAAAATTAGTTAATAAGTCACAAATTATCGATAATTGCGGTGATAGTAAAGCGTTAGAGTTAGAAGTAGAGCGTTTTTTTAATGATTTCTTATATATCAAAACTACTTAAATTTTTCATTAGATTTTCTAAATAATCATCAGGATACATTGTTTTTAACTCTTGCTCTTTTTCTTTTACATTAACAAAATTGCTAAAAAAGGGATCATATAGATTATGAAAAGAGGTGTTTACTAAAAAATGATCTTGAGGAAATCTGTCTTGAATTTTTTCTTTATTGTACGCTTGATACTCTTTCATTAAATCCCGTGCATGATCTTTGCAACCATGATTTTTGATTAGATGGTGTTTAATTCCATAAAGATGAAATGCACCAGTTACTGCTACCATATCTTTTTCATTGAAATTTTCAAGGGATGTGTAAATATTTTCACTCATTACTTTATCTCTTATTTTTAGTTTATCAACATGCTCTTTTGAATTCATTCCCATAGAATTTTCTTTATCTTCTTTTTTAGATTCAAAATAAAATTTTGTCATATGATACATACCTTGAATAAGTTTATAAAAAGTAGATGTTATTATCACTGCTTTTAAAATGTAGTCAGCAGTATTAAATCCTGGCGTTTCATGATGAAGTAAAGAAGAGGCGCAATAACCAATACCAATAAAAGAAATAGCATATATCAAAGATTCTGCTGTTTTTGCTAACTGATTGACATTTATACTGGAGAGATTGCCTTTTTCTAAGTTAACAATAGAGGCATTTTTGGGAAGAATAGATTGCAAGTTAGATGTATTAAGCATTGAATATTCGCATTCATTAGTTAAGAAATTTAAATTTGGAAATGTTCTTTCTGAGACATCAATTATTTTGGACAATATTGGTGTATCAAAATAATTATCTGGATGACTCGTTTGTGATGGCTCATGACCAACTAATTTATAATGTTTTAATAATCCATTACCTAATTGTTGAATTGATTTTTTCTGATCATGTGCTTCTCCAACTAAAGTTACAGTTTTAATTTTCCCATTGATATTGCAACTTAATAATCCACAATCAAGATCGCTACCAAAACATACTTTAAGTAATTCTTTTGAGTGTTCATCACTAAAAGCAAATTTATCTTTTAATGGATTTGCTGCAAATACTGCTAAAGGAATAAAAAAGATAATACAAATAGCACTGATGATGATAGATGAATTTTTATTCATAATAAATTACCCCCTAACGTTTTAATTGCAAGCTTAAGGCCACTTACTAAAAATAGATTTTATCGAAGGGATTTTTTATTGATAGGAGTATTGTCAATATATTAAAGAGGATAATGATAATTGTATAAAAAAATTAAGAGTATAAATAAAAATCACTACGCTTTAAGTTTAGTCAGTGTTGATAGATTATACAATTACAAAATAAAAAATATTTACCCTAACTTATTGAGTACCCCCAAAGTTTTGTTCATGTTATTCAATATTTTCAATTCGCTGATCATTAATGCAAGTATTGGCATCCGGACATTTATTTTCTTTGCTGTTTTGATCGGGAAAACAACTTACAACTCCAGAAAGACGTTCATTGTTTTTGTTGGTGCAAATTACATTAGCAAAACAAATTCTAGTATTGTTAATGGATTTAATATTAAACATTGAAGGTGGTAAATCATATTCACATTTGATTATTTGTTCTCTCGCATTTTCAATATTTGTACTTAGATGTTCTTTTTGAGCATTTTTTTGAGCGTCTTGAGATACATTTTTACTCCTTTCTTTTTCTAGTCCTTTAGAGATCGCCACAACTTCTTTGCAAGCTGGATAAATATTTTCTGAACAAGATTGCATGAAAAATTTAAGGACTTCCATTAAATAATTGGTCGAAGGATTAATGTCTTTAGCAAGATCTTTATATTTATCTTTTCTGTTGGCCAAATATACACATAAGTTGTTATTGCCTTTTTTACAGTGAGGAACAATTGTTTCAAGAAAATCATTTTCTTTAGTAGTATCCGTAAGAGCGTTGACATAATCTTTAGAGAGTTGTGATGATAATTGTTTATCATGTCTTAGTTTGTCTATATCCTTTTCATTCATATTCCAATTTATATATTTTACCCATTGACCATTAGATATTTGAGGAATTAAGTTGTTACTTTTTTCATCATAAAAAAGAGATTCGTCTTTTGTGAGTATTTGTTTTTGATTATTTTTTTCATTTTTTATATCAATAATTCCCTCTTTTATAGCAATGCTATCAGCAGGATGGCTAATGGGATTATCTTTGTTATAACTGGAAACAAATAACAAAGTTCCTCTTATTCCAATGCCAACGGATTTGTTTTTAATTTCTAATATCTCCCTTTTGTTTTTTTCATTTTTATTTTTATCATCCGCTTTTTTATTATTAAATACTTGTATAGTAATATTTCCGAATAATAGCTGAATTTTTTTTATGGCATCATTTAAATACATTGAGCTTGACTCATCTATTTTTATTTGAGCATCGTCACTTTCAATTATGGCCAACGATTTATCACCAGTTTTAATATAATTGTTTCCATCAATATTATCTCCATTCTTAATTTCTGAAAAAGTTTTACCATCCTTTGAGACATAAAGCTGTCCATGAATAAAATTACTTTTAATTCCAGCATGAGCATAAAATGAGATCAATATTAAAGATAAAAATAAAGATAAAAATAATTTCATAATCATTATGTATTTAATTGAGCAAAAAGATCTGCTACCAGATGCTATAAGTGTAGAAATCATTATACAACTCCCTTTTATTAAATATTATACATTGAAACGCTAATAAAAAAATTGATTAGTAATTATTGAAGTTATATTTTTTATAAATGTTATATAATTTTAATATATAAAAATAAAAAGAACGTATAATAAACGTTATATGCAATAAAATACAAACATAGTTTTTTCTACTATCTTTGTATTGTATTTGGAGTATCTAATGAAAATTGTTTTAATTAAAATTAAATTTTTATCCTCATTAATTGCAATACTCCTATTAATAATAGGAGTAACTTTTACTAGCGTTTTGATATTTGATAAAAATCTTTTTGCTTCACCCTCTCAAGCATCAGGAACAACAAGTTTAGGGTTTATTGGTGGGGTGACTGGAAGTAAACAAAATGATCTTAATGCTCTAAGAACTCGAGCTAATGCTAGAGCTAATGGAATATCAACAGGAACAATAGAGGGTGGTTGGGAAGGAGCACTTATTATACAAAAAAGAATTCCTGCTTCGATAGTTGCTTTTCAATTTAGACCAAGTTTTTTTTATCAAAAAGAAAAAGGAACAGGTGGAACTGCAAGCATTTATGAAGGAAGTTATGAATATGGAACAAATGGATACACAATTGCCGGTCTTGTAAAACTATATCCTTTAGAAAATAATTTTATTCGTTTATTTTTTCAGGCAGGTATAGTCTGGGGTAAACTCACTACAAAAATCATAGAATCAACCTTTAATATTGAAGCAAAAGGTTCTAATTTAGGTTATGTAGGTGGTTTAGGAGTTGAATTTTGTATGTTACCTCATTGTATTATTTTGGAGGCAGGAGCACGTGTTCTATTCTTAGAACGTAATATTGTATCATCGAGCAATGGAACTCCTGCTGCTGATAGTATCACTCAGTATGAAAAAGATCAGGAATTAGAATATGATCAAAAAGACTTACAAACAAATATGTCTGGAGTTCAAACGTTTGTAGGGTATACAATTTCTTTTTAAAAATCAACTGCCCTTTAGGATCGAGAACTTAATAACTTAACTTCCATAGATAGTATTCTTTAAAGTATTAATAACCCCATTAATTTCGTTATTCAAATCTTGTAGAATTTTAGAGGTATTAAGAGTGGATTGTGCCATTTTATTATTTTCAATGGAAAAGGAATTAATTTTTTGAAGTGCAATGTCGTTGTATTTCACTCCTTCGCTTTGATCTTTTGCCGAGATAAATACGTGTTCCATTTTATCATTTATTGAGATTATTGATTCTTGAATATTTTGGAAAATACTTAATATTTGTGCAACAACCTCATTACCAGTCCCAATCGAATCTGTGGTAGTGGTTAATATTTTATTTACCCTATCTTGTCCATCTTCCAAGAGTTCTTGAACTAAAAATGCTACCTTGCCACTCATTTTTGCCAAACTTGCAATTTCTTCAGCGACGACAGAAAAACCACGGCCATGACTTCCAGCTCGTGCTGCCTCTATTGAAGCGTTAAAGGAAAGAATTTTAGAGTTAAATACAATATCGTTTATAATATCTGTTTTATGAGTGATGTTTTTGATTATTGCTTGAATCTCCCTTAATCTTTTATTTGATTCATTAATTTGAGACATGGAATTTTCCAATTCCTTGATGGTTGAACTTCCCTCCTCTAGTTTAATTTTTACAACTTGAACATTTTTCTTAGACTCTTCAATCAGATTATTGGTGTTATCGATAGAAGAACGCATCTCTTCCATTGAGGAGATACTTTCATTTGTAGCTGTAACTTGTTGAACGGAGATATTTGAAAGACTATGACTTAAATTATTTAAGTTAGAGGATAATACAACTAGATTATCACCTTGCTTTTTTAGTAAAGATGAAGATGAAATGATGGGTTTTACAATTATTTCATTTGAAAAATACAAGAATGGAAATGCTACTAAGATATTAATTAAAAGAAGGCTAATCGAAAATATGATACTTTTAAAAGAGAGAGAACGATTCTCTTCTATTGAATCAAGCAAGATCATTTCCACCATTTCTTTTTCATTTTTAAGTAAATGTTTAAATTCAGTTCCATGTTCGTTTTTTTGTTTATCAATATCTATAATATTAATATCAGCTTTATTTTCAAAAGATTTTTCAGTATACAAATCAATTAATTTTGTAGCATTTGTCCAATAATCTTTTAAATGTTTACTCATGGATTCAAAATTTTTAGTAGAAAGTTCGATTGATTTAACAGAATAATTGGAATTAGCAGATAAGAAGTTATTTTTTTTATTATTTAAAAGATTTATGTTTATATTAATTTGATTAAAAGTAAACTTCCCCATTTTTTAATTTTTCGGACTTGGAATCAGTAGAAGAAAGAGCTAAGTTTTTCTCAAGGATAATGAATTCATCTAAAATTTCAATAACAGCTCGATAATAAGGATAAATTTTTTTTTCTAAGTCATCATTGGATGTAAATATTTTACGATTTATATTAAAATTTAGTAATGTAGATGATAAGCAAACAAGTAAGAGTGTGATTATAACAATATATAATTGCTTTTTTAATCCAATATTTCGAAATTTGAATCTACTTTTAATCATTTGAGTGGTTTTCTTTATTTTCAAAATCTAATCCAATAAAATAAAATGTAGTAAAATAAAATAAAATAAATTTTTGTTTTTAAATATTAAAACGATGATTACTTACTGCTTAAACCTAGTGGGAAACTTACGCTGACAAATATTTCTGACTTAGAAACATCTCTTCCCTTATCGAGTTTGTAGAGTTTACTATCAGCTTTGATATAAATTTTATCTAACATGAAATTACGATATTCAACATTGATTGATAAAATTGGTATAGGGGCCACGCCTATTCCTAATGAATATCCCATACCAAGAAGGTAATCATCTTTTGAATATGCGCCTACATCATCTGTTTTAGTATATTTGTCATAAGCGTAAAAGGTACCCCAAAATCTTAAGATGCTTGGAAGATGATACCCTATGAAGAGTCCTAAATTTAATCCATTAAATTTTGATTTTTCATCATTAATACCTGTTGCAAGTGGTTCTTTACCTTTCCACTCTTCGTTTATCATATCTGCTTGTAACCCCCCCATAAATCCTACTCCAGAGTATCCAAAACGAAATCCATATCCAATCCCTGTGTATGTGAATTTATAAGTTGTACCGCCCTCTATGAATTTTTGTGATACTTGACCATTTAAGGCGTAACCAACAAGAGGTTCAAATAAAATTCCAGCATGAACTGTGTTTATGCTTATAAGTAGAGTAAATAGTATCGATAAAAGTGTGTTAAACCGAAATTTTTTAATTTTCATAGGTAAAATCCTCCAAATATAAAAATGAATATAAATATAAGTATAAATATAAATACTACTCTTCATATCTTACTGGTAAATAGGATGGAAACCACATTGCATGCTCAACTGTTCCTTCAACATTTTCTAAAATTTCGGCATCAGCATGACCATCTTTAACTGCCCTTCTTATTGTTGCACAAGCTACGAATTTAGAACATTCTCGTATACGTTTAAGCTCTGGAAATACTGCTCCCTCTGAAATATCTTGAGCAGTAACTTGTGCTGCCAGTGCCTTGGCAGACTCTAAAAATGTGCCATCAGTTACTCTGGTAGCGCGAGAGACAGAGAGACCTAAACCAATTCCTGGAAAGATAAAAGCATTATTACATTGACCGATACGATATCTTTTTCCATTGTAAAATACTGGATCGAATGGACTTCCTGTGGCCACAATTGCTCTTCCTTCAGACCAACGAATGGCATCTTCGGGAACGCACTCACATTTCGATGTTGGGTTTGATAATGGAAAAATAATTGGACGTTCATTAACTTTTGCCATTGCTCGAACCACTTCTTCAGAAAATGTTCCTGGAGTTCCTGATGTGCCAATCAATACTGTAGGTTTAATGTTGGCAATAATTTCTGCTATAGTAATGTGAGAACGATCATGACATTGATAAGTTGAGATCTCATCTACTTCTCTAGCATAGGTTGCTTTAAAATCTTCAAGATTTAATCGATCCTTAGTTACTAATCCTTTGCTATCAACAGTCCATATACGTTTGATTGCTTCCTCTTTTGAAAATCCATCTTCCATAAGTGCAGAGACAATTAAATCAGAAATTCCTTGAGCTGAAGCACCGGCACCGGCAACAAGTATTCTTTGATCCTTCATCGTTTTGCCAGTAATTCTTAATGCTCCAAAGAGACCGGCCACTACCACACCCGCAGTTCCCTGAATATCATCATTAAATGTACAGAGCTTGTTTCTAAAACGTGCCAATTGTTTTATAGCATTTGCTTTTAAAAAATCCTCCCATTGTAAAATTACACTAGGAAAAACCTTCTGAACAGCGGCCACAAACTTATCAATGAAATCTTGATACTCTTCTCCTCTGATTCTTTTATGACGAAGTCCCATATAGAGTGTATCTGCTAATCGTTCTTCATTGTCAGTACCAACATCTAGAGTGATTGGTAATGTACTGTAAGGTCCAACTCCTGCACAGAGAGTGTATAGACATAACTTACCGATAGAAATTCCCATGCCTCCAATTCCTTGATCGCCTAATCCTAAAATTCTTTCCCCATCAGTTACTACAATAATTGAAGGATTGGTGATTCCAGAGTTAATTAGATTTTTTTCAATGTGATTGCGATCTTGATAACTAATATAGATTCCTCGAGGTCGTCTAAATATATGAGAGAATCTACAACAAGCATCGCCTACAACGGGAGTATAAACAATTGGCATCATCTCATCGATGTGTTCATATAACAATCTATAGTAAAGTGTTTCGTTTCTATCATGTAATCCAGTTAAATAGATATATTTTTGAAGGTTATTAGTTTTTGCAGAGTAGTTTTCGTAGGTTCGATCTAGTTGAATTTGCATTGTAGAAGCAACTGGCGGAAGCAGACCATGTAAATCTAATTCTTCACGCTCTCTATTTGTAAAAGCACTACCTTTATTTATTATTGGATCCATTAATAGTGCAAATCCCCTCTTATTAACAGCTATATATTTTTGTCCTGATATCTGATCAAATTTCATACTAAATTTCATTTAAATTCTCCATGTTCTCCATGTTCTCCATGTTTTCAATGTTTTCCATGTTCAAGATACAGGGTATGCATATTTCCCGTACACTACGATAGAAAGTTCTCTATAATTATAATTATATTTATGTTTATCTTATTACGGCCACAAATTTATAGTTGAGCAAAGTAGTATCACATGTATTTATTGGATGAGGAAATATTTCCCAGAGTTAAATACTCTATCAGATGAGTTTAAAATATAAGTAGATATTATTATTAATTATGATCGAAGGACCTAGTATGTTTTTTAAAGAGATTGCAAATTATTTTAGCGTTGGTCTTTATAAGGTTCCACTATACCAAAGATCTAGAGCAAAATCTTTGGTTTATGTTTTAATGTGTACAGGGATGTTGGGAATTCTTTTTGCCTTTGGAATAGGATTTATAGCAAAACATACGTTAAATCCAGCTGCTATTGTTCAATTAACATGTCTTCCAATATTTGCACTATCAGGACTTTTCCTGGTCAGAAATGGAAATTTTAAAGCTGCCAGTATTGTTACTGGATATTTTTTAGCATTAATTTCCATAATGGGATTTTTTGTTAAGGCAAATAAAGAACAGGCAATCTTTGCAATAAGTAATTCCCATTACATATTAATTGTAGTTGCTCTTCTTGGTATATTTGGTTCCAGAAGGCAATTACTTGCAATTGGTAGCTCTCTTTTTATTATTAACATTACTTTTTTTATAATTACAAAAAATTTATATACTCCAGAATTGCTTAAAATTGCTCAACTGAGTGTTGTATCTGGAAGCTTTAGTATTGGTTTAGTTACATTAATTTCCTATTTTACAATTTCAGCTACAGAGAACAGTATAACTACAACGTTAAATGAAAGTATAAACAATAAGAAATTAAATGTTCAATTAAATGATGTTGTTAATAAGAGGATGAAAGAGTTAGATAATGTTAATAAAAAATTTGCATTAGTAAATCAAGAGATTGGGAATGCTGAAAAGACTTTAGGCAAATTAATAAAAGAGACCAATGCATATAGTATGAGATCTGGAAGAACTATTAATTTAATATTAGATAATAGCAAACAGGGTGAAGAGATTATTCAAAGTGTGGTTACTTCTGTAAAATCTATCGAGGATGCAAATCAACACTTAAATAGTATAACAAAAATAATTGAGCAAATTAAAACCAAGACTACAATAATAAATGATATTGTATTTGAAACAAAAATATTATCTTTTAATGCTTCAATTGAGGCGGCCAGGGCCGGAGAGTATGGGAGTGGTTTTGCAGTCGTGGCCCAAGAAGTTGGTTATCTAGCAAAAATTAGCGGAGATGCTTCTCTTGAAATTGCAAATCTACTAGATGATAGTCTTGGTGAGGTTCAGATGATTATCGAAGATATAAAAAATCAATCGATAAAAACTAGAGAAGTTAGTAATTCTTCACTTAATAAATTCAACGAAATTAGCAAAGATATTTCCACTCTATGTAATGAAATACAAAATATAAAAAATCATACAATTGAACAAGAACACAAAATCAAAGAACATCTGCAATTGATCAAGGCCAGCTAACGGCCTATGACCCCAAAGTACAAATTAATTTTTATTTTTATTGATTTTGGGAACTGCCATGTAATGTGATTCAATATCAGAGTCATCATTATTAGTTATGTCCATATCTTTATCTTTATCTTTATCTTTGTCTTTATCTTTATCTCTATCTTTGTCTTTAGGTTCTTTTTTGAATTTAAGATTTTTCTTCTTTGAAGATAGATCGGGTTGAATGTTTTGATGATCTGTATTAGTATTTTGCTCAATCATATTTAACCCCCTTAATAACTCTTAAATATACATGCATAAAACTATGTTGATAATAAAATATTTAAGATATCAAAATAAATATGTAAAGCTGCTTTATATCACATCATCATCTGACCATTATTAATAGTCTTGTTAATATCTTTAATGTTATCTATTTCGTCATCTAATGATTTCCTTTGTATTATCTCTAGCGCACCAGTCTTTTCGATTACTCTTATTTTGTCTGATAGTTGAACAGATCTTTCATCATTGTTATTGATATCGATATTGCTAATATTGCTAATATTGCTAATATTGCTAATATTGCCAAGATTGCTGCTGTTGTTACTATTGCTGCCACTTTGAGGATTTACTAAAGTTGTTCCATTTCCATCTAAATCACTCTGCAAAAATTGTCTTATTAAACTTGAAACACGTTTTAAATAATTTAACTGTATTTTATAGTTAAGAGATAATGAGTTTAGTGATTCAATTACAGACTCTTCAATTTTTTTATTTTGCTCCATTAGATTATTATTTTCATTCCAATTACCTTCAATCTTTTTTTCAAAATCATTCATTTTCTTAGAAAAGTCAGAGAGAATTTCAACATTCAAAGAATCAAAATCCATCATCATCTGTGCTTTAGAGCATTGGATATCAAAATTACTCATATTTTTTTCAAAGTTTTTAAACTCTTCTTCTAGTAATTTGATCTTAGTTAAAATATTTTTATCTATATCGATTGTAGTTGAAGTGGTGGCGTTGCTGATGGGGCCGGTGCTTTCGATAAGCTTAAGTTCTAGTGTTTGAGTAAGACGAGAAAATAGTCCAGTTGTAGTATCTTTATAAGATTTTAAATCTTTTTTAAATTTGATAAAAATGTTTACACTATTTTGTCCTTCAACTATTTTTTGAGTTAATTTTTGTGCCAGCTCGCCAACCTTACTCATATATTTGGAAATGTTTTTGTAGAGGAGTAAAGTGTTAGTTTGATTATCAACTTTGTTGCTGTTTGTATCAATATGTAAAATTATAGATTGTTTAACTTTTTCTAAATTTTTAAATAGTTGGGTCTGATGATTTTTGTATTCAGCATTTTCTTTTTCAATATCAGTGATTAATTTAAAATTATCACTTAATCTATTTTCTAAGCGAGAGATTTCGTTAAGTAAATTAAAACGTTGTAGTGATATATTCTCATATAAAGAATTAAATTTATCATAAATTTCTTCAATTCCTCCATTAATGAAATCCTTAAGCAAATCGCTTTGAATGTTGCTATCAAACTTATCAGCAATAAGAGTATTGATCATTTTTAAAATTGGGTTTATTAATTGACCTGCTTGTGCTTTGATAGTTTCTTCTATTGAACATAAGGGATAAAAGAATACCATAATTCTTTTTTGATCATTATGTTTTGTAGGAGAGATGTACATTTCATAAGGAATAGAAGAAGTAGCTTGATTTTTTATTATTTTGATTTGGAAGATTTTTGTTTCTTCTCCCTTCATAGCATCTATAACTTGATTAGTTTCATCCCCTATATTGATAAAGCGTTTTAAATAATCCCAAGTAAGAGTCTCTTTTTCAAACTCAAATCCTTTTATGTTAAAAACATCACAAAACAAAGGATTGGCCCAAACAACTTTCATTCCGGGATTTAAAAGTATTGCAGGAAATGGAAGTGAATTTTGAAAAATAGAGCTAAAACTCATTCTTTTTTGTACAAAATAATTGGCCCTTTTAATCTCTTGAATAAATTCTGTAGAAAATATTTTGCTTACTTCTGATGTAGCAGAGACAACACCCTTTTTAACTATATTTAAAGATTCTTCTTCGAATGCTTTTAAAGCATTGTTTTTTTCTTTTCTAAAAAGTGCAATTCCACTTGTAAATATTACAGCAATAACTATAACTAAAAACCACAAAAATCCTACGAATAAGCGATTAACTTGAATTACTTCCAATTTCGCATTAGATATATCTAAAATTCTACTTTCAATCCATCGTTCGTAAATTGGTCGATATGTATTAAAGTTATTTTCAAAATCTTTAAGCTCATTCTTATAGCGATCTAGAATAGTAATTTCAATTTGAACTGAATCCAAATGATTTGAAATTTTTTGTTTATTAATTTGATCTAAACTAGAATTATCAACAACACCTCTAATAACACTAAGACTTTGTTTTACTTTTTCTAAATAATCGCTTAATGCTTGTGAGGTATATCCTTTTTTTAGAGATAATCTAGCTTGTAATCTTAGAGTTAAACGATTAATTGCTTCCCACTTACTTTCAATTCCCATTTGTTGTAATTTATCAACTTTGCCATCAAAAACTCGCATCAAAGAACTAACTTCAGGATAGGTAATTAATTTAGTAATGGATGCTTTAACTGCTTTGGTTTGATCAGTAAATTGTTTATTTTCTTCCTTGAGAGATAAGATTTTCCCCTTATCAATGTTGTTAATTGTTTTAATTTTTTGTTCTAATTGTTCAAATTGTTGGATAGCACTTTTTACTCCATCATTTTCAATTAAACGATTAATCTCTTCAAAGCTTTTTTCTTTTTTTAAAGCTTCTACGATGATGGCACTTTCATTAATGGAGGCCAGATAATTTACATCGATTAAATTGCTCTTCCAATAAAAAGCAAAGATTCCTAAAATAAGAGATGCTATTAATAGTAGAGATACAAAGTAGTATATTTGAAATGATTTAAAGATGTTCGTGATATTTTTGGACATAAATACTCCGTTATTTATACTTCCTAATAAATATTATAGATTTTATCCCCTTCAAATAGGAAGTATTTTTTTTTATTAGTGTGATAAAATTATAAATGCTTATAAAGAAAAAAATTAAGGGAAGAAATTGGAGAGAGATTATGGAATTATCCAAGTTTCATGATTTTTTTGGAGAGATGATTGGAACTGCAATTATCGTACTCTTTGGGTGCGGAACTGTTGCTGTTAGCGTGCTCTTTAATTCAGATTTAAGTTTAATGGAAGTTGCTTTGCTTTGGGGTATAACAGTATCATTAGCTATATATGCAACTAGATATCTCTCATGTGCGCACTTAAATCCAGCAGTAAGTTTGGGTTTGGTGGTTGCAGGAAGAATGTCGATAAGAAAAATTCCAACTTATTTGACGGCACAATTTATAGGTGGTTTTTTAGCGGCATTTATTTTGTATTTTCTCTTTAAGGATTCAATAGCTCTCTATGAAAATATTCATCACATAGTAAGAGGTTCTGCCGAATCCATTAAGACTGCAATGATGTTTGGAGAATTTTATCCCAATCCGGGAGCAGGAGATGCAGCATCTGTAACTTTTATAGTTGCTTTCTTTGCTGAATTTCTAGGGACTGCATTTTTTATGTTTTTTATTATGATGTTAACTCATGATTGTAATATTGGAGGACCAGGCGACAGTTTAACTCCACTATGTATTGGTTTTGCAATTGCAGTTAATATTGTATTGGTTGCATCTTTAACTCAAGCAGGATTTAATCCTGCCAGAGATTTTTCTCCTAGAATGGTTGCATATTTGATGGGTTGGGGAGACGCTGCTTTGGCGGGCGGAAGTTTTCTTTCTTCAATTGTTGTTTATGTTTTTGGTCCAATTGCAGGGGCCAGTACCACGGCCATATTATTTAGATTTTTTATTGATAAGATGATGCTGGATAAATCTGGGGGTTTATTATCTTCATCTTCGAATACAAATAAAAATACAAAATGTGCATGCAAGTAATAAATAATTTTGGAGGATATTAAAATGTTAAAAAATAAAAACAAAAACAAAAATCTTTGTTGTCCAGGTAGTGATGATTCAGGAAAGGTAGATAGAAATCATGTTTATTTTAAATCAACAATAAGTATGTGTAATAAATGTGAGGCATTGGTAAAAGCTAAAGTGCTAATTAAAAGTAATAAAGTCTATTTTAAAAAAGAGTGTCCTGATTGTGGGATTACAGAAAATATGGTCTCTTCAGATGCTGAATTATATATGAAAGCATATCACTATAACAAACCAGGAACTATTCCACTACACTTTAATAAAGAGAGAAAAATTGGTTGTCCAAATGATTGTGGTATTTGTAATGAACATGAACAACATACTTGTCAACCGGTGATAGATGTCTCTGACAAATGTAATATGGATTGTCCGATATGTATTGCTGATTGTAAGGGAAGCTATCAATATACTCCAGAGCAATTTAAAAAAATAATTGATAATTTAATTAGGTGTGAAGGAAAACTTCCTTTAGTAGTAATGGCCGGTGGAGAGCCATCTATTCATCCAAATGTTTTTGATTTTGTAAAAATTGCTAAGGATACTGGAAAAATTGAAAGAGTGGGAATTAATACAAATGGTTTAAAGATTGCTGAGGATATTAATTTTGTAAAGAGAATTAAAGATGAAAATATGTATGTGTTCCTACAATATGATGGAACCAAAGAAGAGACTTATGTTAAATTAAGAGGAAAAAATTATTATCCGATGAAAATGAAGGCATTAGAAAATTTGGAAAAATATAATATTCCAACCACCCTTATCACTACTGTAGTAAAAGGAATAAATGATGATGACATTGGCAATGTAGTGAAACTAGTTCTTTTAAAAGATCATTTGCTTGGAATGACTTTCCAGCCGGCCGCTCACGTAGGAAAGGGTGGTAGTCATTTTGATATGGATCCGATGGATATAATGACAAGAGATTGTGTTGTGAGCGCAATTGAAGAGCAAACCAAGGGATTAATCTCTAAGAGTGATATTATTCCAGTTCCTTGCTCTCATCCACAATGTTTCTCCTTAAGTTATTTATTAAAACATAAAGATGGTACCATAACTCCATTTGCGCGCATGATGAACTTAGATCAGTATTTGGATTTAATAACTAATAAAGCAGTACTAACTGCTTCAGATAAAAAAGTATCGGAGAGTTTTGAAAAGATGATTTATGATTTGTGGAGTGGAGATGCCAATGTACCAATATCAGAAAAGATTACAGCTACCATGAAACAACTTTTTAATAAACTCTATCCTAGTGATTCAAATATTACCAATAAAGAGAGAATATTAATTGCTGATTATTCTGTAAAAACATTGTTCATTCATCATTTTATGGATAAGTATACTTTTGATTTAGAACGAGTTCAAAAGTGTTGCAATCATTATCCTCAAGCAGATGATCGCTTAATGCCGATGTGTACATTTAATAATTTTTATCGCAATCAACCTGGTGGCCATCGAACAACTAAGATTCCTGTAAAATTATAATTTCTTAGTTTTCAATTTTCCAATAATTTATTGTATAATCGGAGTCATTGACAATAATTATTTGTTTGCTATCACTACTAAATGTTACAGTCCCTACCATTGCTTTATTTAGAAGAACTTTCAAAATCATAGCACCTTCAATACTTACAAGAAATACTTGGTTATAAGAAATGGCCAGCATATATCTTCCATCTGGACTAACGATAACTTTTTTTATTTCATCGCTGTATTTAATAGTTCGTGAGAGCAAATGATTAGCATTATCTGATTTTAATTTGATTATCTTGGTAATATTCCAAGAATTAGTTATCAAGTAATTTCCATCTGGAGTAATGTTTGCTGAATGGACTTCATGGGGGTGTTTTATTTCTTTTATTTTTCCACTTTTAAGATCTAATATTTTTGCTGTTTTATCATTGGAAGTAGATACTATATAATTTTCATCAGGACTAATAGTTATAGAAGTTATTGATGAATCATGGTCGAATTTTTTCACATCCATTTTTTCAAGATTTATAACTTCAACGGTTCTTCCATTATCAGCAGCAGTTACAATAAATTTCTTACTCTTTGGTGCCACTGCTGTTAAATAAGGATCACAACTAAAACTAGTATGTAGTACCTGTCCATTTTTAGGATTTACAATTTCAATGTTTCGTATCTCGCAAGCACTAAAACGATGAGATTCGGTTAAGAGATATTCTGAATTAGCACCAATAAATTTGGCCCGATAGTAATTAGTGTTTTGAATAGTATTAACTATATTCCCACTATTCAGTTCAAAAATATTTAAACTTTTATCATCGGAAGTGGTTACTACATATTTCCCATCAGCACTAAACAGTGCCGAATTAATTTCTCTATTATGTTGAATAGTGTGTATTATCTTACCGCTTTCTACATCTATAATATTGGCCGTATTAGTATTATCATTAAAAGTTGCTACTACATATTTTTCATCGGCACTGAAATCAATTGAATTAATTTTGACTTTATTGAAATTTTTGAAAGGATTAAAATTATGCTTATTAAGTTTATTCTTGATGCTAGAAATTTTTACAATCTCGTTACTACGGGTTTTAACAAACATATAGTTACCCTTTGGACTAAAATGAATATAGTCTACCATTTCGTCGCTATTTTGTTTGTATAGGATATTTTCATCTTTCGCTGCTGTGGTAGTATCAATAACCATTGCTGTATCATTATTTTTATAACTAGAAATATAGAGATATTTTTGATCAGGACTGAATTTGCGGGAGTAATTAAATTGATATGACCCAGATTTAAGATCAACAGTTTTTTGTAATCTTATCATTTGATCCATAGAGGTTTTGAAAATTTTATTAAATGATTTATTAATAAGTATCCACTTATTGTAAGTATCGGGATTAGAATTACGAATGAATTCACAAAGAAGTTCATTGGGAATTACTTGAAAGTCATTTGAGCTTTTTAAAAAAAGATGCTCATTGAAATGATCTTCTTGAGATGCATATGCATGTTCATACGTGTATACGTTCACAACTATGCTAATCACCATTGCCATTACCATTATCATTGTAAGCTCCTTCTAAAGTTTCCATTCCGCAAGCAAGCTTTTAATCAAGCTAAACTTCACGCAAAATAAACGAAGTAAAAATTATTTATTAAATAGATTATATTTTAAAATTCAAATACGACTATTGTTATTTCATTATTTTGTAATGGAATAAGTGTTATTAAGTAGATATCTGAAAGATAAATATTTTTTATTGAATAGAAGATGCAAATTTAAGTTGGCGTACGCAAGCCACGTATGTGATGGTTTGGGGATTAGGTCTAGTTAACTAATAAGGGAACATGACTGACTCAATGCTTATGTGTTCTATTCAGACACTATACCCTAATAAGATTATTTTTTTTCTTCATGATAAATATATTTTTAAATTTACTGAATTAACTATGACTTAGATTATAGTTTGATTTGCTCTATTAAGACAAATTGTCCTGATAAGCTTGAAATGTTGGCAAAGAAGAGCTTACCAGTGGCCGAGTACGGCCACTGGTTCTTATTTTTACAGTGGTAGTTCAAATAAATTTATTTATGCTGCTTTCTGTGGATCCAACAATTGTTCTACTTGGACCTCTTTTGTATCAACAAAAAATTTACGTGTTCCATCCCTATAAGTTTTGATTTCAACAATTTTATCTCTAAGAGAATATCCTAGATTTGTATTAATAATTAATTTCTGATTGTCGATACAAACTCTATTTCCTGTATGAACAATTCTTTCTTCTATTATGCAAAATACCTTATCAAGGTCAATCTCTGCTGGAAGTGGACGATAAGCAGATTCACAGTTTGATGGTAAAACAGAAAACTTTTTATTATAATATTCTATAAATTCTGGAAGATATTCATTGGCATCTTTTATAGTCGATATATTTCTTATTCTCATTTCAGATACAAGCCTATCCTGCAAAGTGCCCCATAATCTTTCAATCCGTCCTTTTGCTTGCGGAGAATTTGCAAGTATGGATATTATATCCAGCTGTTGAAGTGCTCTTGTAACATTGGTAAATCCCTCTCTCTTTTTATTATCAAAAATACCTGCTTTATCAGAGTAGAGCATGTGAAAACGACCATACCTATTTAGAATTTGTTCAACAACAATCATAGTATCCAATGAGGTTTCTGTTTTTGAAAATTTAGCACCCACAATTTTTCCGGTGGCATCATCAATAGCGCCAATCAAACATGAACTTTGGTGCCCAAACCAAGCGTGATGACTTCCATCTATCTGAACCATAATTCCCTCTTTGCTATATCTATTTCTGGATTTATGTGAGAAAATGTGTCACTCTCCAAATGGTAGCAATAGTACATTAGATGCTATAGAACTACCAAAGGTAAAGTGGCACCATCAGCACCAGGAAAAAATAGATAAGTCTTTTTATATTTTGTGAAGAAATAATCAAAAATACCGATAAGAGTAGATAGTAAAAATAGTGCTAAAAATAGCTCTATTTATATTTAGATATTACTGAATAAATTACAGAACAAACAAAAGATAAATAATTAAAAAAGGAGTTTTGAATGTCAGTCTTTTTTCATAAACAAAGGATGATTAAGATTATTAATATTATATTGATTGTGCTTTTTTTTATTATCACCATAAATTTTCCTTTTTTTGGTTATGCAACTTCAGAATCAGGCGATAGAGAAAATGTAAAAGTATTTATTGTGGAAAGTAATTTTAAGTATGCCTTGAAAAATGTAAAAAGTTTATCAAAGGATGCTCATGAAATCATTTCAGCGGGACATATGGCATTTTCTATAGATAATGGAAAAACATTGTATGGTTTGAGTCCAGATAAAAAAATAAAAGATGATCCTAGAATGTTTGAAAAATTGCTTGATGGTGCTGTTGTTACTGGAAAATTATTTGATGATACTAAAGCAATTGTTGAGATAATGAAAAATCATCCAGAGATTCATGTTTATTCTAGATTGTATGAAGTGAATAAAGATGTTTTTAATAGAATAAAAAAAGATGTTGATCGCAGAGATAAAAAAGAGTTCAATTATGCATTTCCAAGTACTAAAGGTTTTTGTCTAGAAAACAAAGTGATAAATTGTATTCAATATCTTCCTTTCAGAGGAATAAATTTAGGTACAGATGCTGGTGGTTGGGTATGTAAATTTATAAAATTTGTTGAAGCAAGTGATGATTGGATTTTAACAGAGGAAACTTCTGAGTAGTTTATTTTATGAGTAACTAGATAAAATATATCTTGAAAAGATAAAATGTTTGTTGTTATGATCAGATCAAGATTATAAAAACAGAGGAAATTATCCATGGAATGTAGTAACAAAGAGAAAAATAAAAAAAAATGTACATGCACCTATGGTGGTTGTGATAAAAAAGGTAATTGCTGTGCTTGTTTGCAATATCATTTAAAAAATAGAGAGTTGCCCGGGTGTTGTTTTCCACCAGAAAGCGAGAGGAGCTATGACAGAAGTTTTGAAAATTTCATTAAAAGCGTTCAAATAAAATAAGACAACAATATTAATATCAAATAGCATAAACAAAATGTTTAATGGCAGTTTTTATTTTAATACCAATTCAAAAGCAAATCATATTACTCTATATAAATGAAAGATACACTTCAACAATCTAATAACAATTCAATACCCGAATATTCTTATCTACTAATAGATGTTAATGGCGCTAATTCTTGGGAGGTATGTAAACCTACATTTATTATCAGCGATGAGGATAGTGCTGATGTCTTGATAAATTCTGCGAAACTTAAGATAGAGATTAAGGAGAAGATTGTTTTAGTAAGTGATATGGGTAGTGAAAGTGGAACATATATAAATGGTACAAGATTAGTTCCTTCATGTAGGACTATTTTGAATGAAAATGATTTGATTAAAACAGGGAATTATCTCTTTCGTATACAACAGATTGAAAAAGAGATGGAAAAAGAAACTGAAAAAGAAGTCGAGAAGGAAGTAGAGAAAACTCTAGAGGATGGTGATTTGCCTCCAGATTTACCACAGGAGATGGCAGAAGTAATTTCTAAGACTAATAGAGATGATGATCAAAAGTATAACAAGAACGATAACAAGAACAGTAACAATGACAATAAAAAGAATAATAACAAGACAAAAAACAAGAAACTGGCCCATCCTATAATTAGAATTTTTGCATTTGCAACTGATCTTCTTTTAACGTTTGCTCTTTATAAGCATTTTTCATTACATCCATATATTGTTGAAAAATTCGAAAAAATTTTTCTAACAACGATTAAAATTTTAAAAACTCATAATATTAATTATTACGAATATCTAAGTTTTTTAGGAAATCTCAACTTTTTACCTTCAACTGTTAGTATTGCAAATTATTTTGAAAAATTTTCTTCGGTACTTGTTTCCAATGTTCTTTTGTTTACTTTGATTTTCATAATAAATTATTTATTATTTCATTCCATCAGTGGTGTTTCTCTGGGGTCATCACTTTGGGGTATTGCCGGAGGAGAGGGTTTTCTTTGGAATAGAATAGGGGGATTTTCACGAGCATTGATGAGTTTGTTTACCATTCCATTATTGATTGGAGAGTTGCCACTCATTTTTAGAAGAAGAAGTTTTAAGGAATGGTTAACAATGACCACCTTGGTTCAGAGAGGTATTCTATCAATCATCATTGCTATTATACTTTTTTTGCCTCTATATCTTGCAGAAGGGATCTTGTGGCCATTTTATTTGCATCGAGAATTAATCTCAGGAGTGAGCATTAATGAAATTAAAATCGATGCTAATAATAAAATTGACAATAAAATTGATCTTGGTTCTACTTTGAATTTAGATCTTAAAACATCTGCAAACATTCGTTCTAATCACTTTAGATTGTCTAGTAAAGGTAATTTGTATGATCTGAAATCATCGGCCATATTTTTTGTTCCATCTTTTGAAATTATAAAAAAAGATAATAACAAAACAATCTTTCCAATAATGGAATTTTATGATTTGAAAAATAAAAACAATGTTGTCATAACAGCATTTAATAAATCCCCACTCTATTCAATTATAGAAAGAAGCTCAAAAAAGATTTTTTACTTTTATCGAGATTATCCTAGATTAAATAACTATCTTGAAATAGAACAACGTTTGGGTAGTGATAGTGATAGTGATAGTGAGTTTGCAGATAATAATCTGGATGCAAATTCAAATTCAAATACTTTGTTGATGAACAGAAACAGTGAGGTGTTACAAGGTAATGAATTACAAGAGGTGATAAAACTTTTAACCAGGTCATTTACGCTTAATATTTCTCAATTACCAGAATATATCAAAGAGTTGAATCCATATCTTTATGGATATGCATTTTTGCGAGAAAAGTTGATTTATACTATTCTTTCGAAAGATTCGGATTACAAAATAAAAGTACAATGGGTCAACTTTGATGGCGGAAAATTTTTAATGCTTTTTAGAGAGGGAGAAAATAGTCAAAGTGGAACTACAGTTTTTATTTTACCTGTAAATTATTTGGATGGTTTGTTGTATGAGATAAAGATTTATGGAGGTGATAAGGAGAGTACTAACGAGACATTGAATAGAATTCTTTCTTTTATGAAAAATAATTTTTATTGGGGTAAAGCTGAGGGTTCTACATCTTCAGAATCTTCTGCCTCCTTAGTTAATCCTTTAGTTAATCCTTTTATTGTAATTGATAAATTTGTTTTGAGATCTACCTCTGCTGAACTAGCGGAAAGGGTGGTTGCAGAGTCATTTGTTATTCAAATCTTAAGTCAAATTTCAAATTGGGCCATAAATCAAAAAGATGAAAAAATTCAAAATCAAATATTAAAAACAATTCGTCGTTACGAGGAAGTAGTAAAGTTAAATTTGAGAAGTAATCAAAGTAATCAAAGTAATCAAAGCAGTGAGGGTACTAGTAGTGGTAGCGGTAGTGGTAGTCCTGAGTTTGTTACAAACACATACAAATTTCTTGCCGATTTAAAAAAGATAGAGTTATCTTTAAAGGATCAGAATGAAAAAATTTAAAAAATTAAAAAATTTAGGATAGATAAATGGATCTATTAACAGCAATAGTTTATGGAATAATACAAGGTCTTGCAGAGTTTTTACCAATCAGTAGCAGTGCTCATTTAGCATTACTGCCGAAGTGTTTTAAGTTTGATGATCCAGGTGTTTTTTTTGATTTGATGATGCACTTAGGGACAACATTAGCACTGGTGATTTATTTTTGGAAAAAGATTTTTAATGTTGCTAAAGTTGGCCTGGAGGTTTTTCCTATCTTTAAAAAAAATGCTGAAATTACATCACCAGACGTATATCTGTTCAGAAATTTTTTATCTTCTACTTTTTTCACAGTTGTAGTTATTTTAATTTTAAAACAATTATCATTTAATTATGGTCGTAATCCTCACTTTATGGCGATTAATTTAATTGTATTTGGAATTTTGTTATATCTTGCAGATTATTGGGCCAGAAGGCGCGAAGATAAAGTCACTCAATCATCTTCATCTTCGTCTTCGTCTTCATCTGATAATCTTGTTATGAACATTAGTTTTAAATTCAAAGAATCGTGCTTAATCGGCATAGCTCAAGCATTGGCAATTTTTCCTGGTGTGAGTAGATCTGGTATTACAATCACCATCTCTAGATTTTTAGGATTATCAAGAGTAGAAGCAGCTGAATATACTTTTTTTCTTTCAATTCCAATAATTTTATTGGCAGCGATTAGTAAAATTGCAGAGACACTAACTGTATTAATGATCGAATCTAATACGGAAAAACTTATTGACTTAATTATACCACTTGCTACTGGTCTTATTACTTCTTTTGTTGTTGGTATTGCAACTATTCACTTTTTTATGAAGTTGATTAAGAGGATTGAATTTTTATATTTTGCAATTTATAGATTATTAGTTGCAATAGCAATATTTTATTTTTTATAGGTATTTTAGTTTAGTTACAAATTTTAAAAAAAATGAGGAGAATTCATGGCATTTTTAATTTCATTACTGGCTTCATGTTTAAGTATGATGGTGATAATTTTTGCTTCTAATCTTCAAGCAGCATCTTTGGATTTTAGTATTACTGTTTCCAACGATTCAATGTTTAGAGGAACCACGGCCACTGATCATGGTCCTGCAATTATAGGTAATAGTGATTTTAATCATGAGTTGATTCCTAATTTGTCTATACTACTTGGAACAATGGCCACCAATGTGACTGCAGCGGCCGGAAGAATAGAGCAAGATTATTACGGGACTTTGACTTATAATTTTGCCAATGATTTTTTTATCGCTCCAACATTTACATATTACACTTACTACTATCTAAATAGAACAAATACGTTTGAATATGGTCTTACTGGAGGTCATAAGAGAATAAATGCAGCTGTTCTTTATACTGATAATTATAATGGATTTAAAACATCATCGACAGCTTATCAATTAAAAGGAAATGTTGATCTTCCAAAATCTCTAAATATCAATATTAATTTGGCAGCAGAAGTTGGTTATTTAACTTTTGGTGATGAGAAGAAGAATGCTTGGTCGGATTTTACTTACTATGTAATCTCCCTTTCACGAACAATTGAGACGAGAACATATGCTCTTAGTTATTCTGATACTATTAGAAGAAAAGAAGTTTATGCTGACGGAACGAAAGCAGTAACTAATTTCAGTGATCAGGCTATTTTTGTAACCGCCATTCAACGATTCTGATTCTGATTCCGATTCTGAATCTGGATTCTAAGAGGATATATAATTATTGCTTAGGCACACAGTAGATATGTAAATTCCATCGTTGAAATACTTCATCATAGTAATTTACTGTTGAATCTGTATCCAAATATACAAATCTTCGCGGCTCATTTGCATTTGTATTGGCTTCACCTAATCCTGGAAGTGGTAGTTTGGAAATTGCCTTACCACTGTCCGCACTTCCGCTACAACAGATATTTTTATCTTTAACAATTTGTAGTACTGTACTTGGAGGTAAAATTCCAGTGTAGGGATCAAAGAGAGATGGTGAGAGTTCTCCAGCTTCTGATGAGATGTAACGACTAAGATATAATGAAACGTTTGTATAAGAAGGTAAACAACAACGGGCCAAGGCACTATTACCCTCTTCTTGTACAAAGTTTCCTGTACAACATAGTTGAGCGCCAGTCTTATTGTTAACAATATCTGTACTGTATGATCCAACCGGAAGACAGCAAGAAAAACTTGTGGCCGAAAAAATATTTTTAAGAGAGTCTTCGAAATTATTTTTATCACCGGCCGAAAAATAAATGGTGTTATCTTCAGTAATAAATTCTGGGATAGCAGTAGGACGTGGACTGCCACTCAGATCACGAAAACCAGTATAGGCAATTTTAATTGTTCCAGGAATTGGAATATCTGGCAGATAGGTAACAGTTGGCATGGCCCGAGGGCGTGCCCTCCAATTATCTGCGGTCCTAAGTGTACCATCTGCATTTTTGGTAACTACAAAACAACCAACACTCTTTTCAAGTGATATTGAGTGATGAGTGGATTTGATGGCCACTTGAGGGATTCCTAGGAGTTCAAGACTTCCTAGAAAATTTGAGAACTCAATAACCTCTGTATCTGTAAAATTGTGAATATTACATCCGACCGGAGTTGGACAAGCAAATGGTTGACCATCATCAGGAGTTGCAGAAGTGATATCAAAATTCACGCATTTTAAATTTGCTTTATCTATTGTTTGATGAATGCTTTTATCCCATTTGTGTCCTGTAGAGATATCTGAATTAAAGTTTCGTACCCAATGTTTAGAGCAACATGTTTTAGAGGCAATTTCATGAATGGGTACAAATTGAGGCATGGATTTACTAAGCTTTAAACAAGTAGTGGTCGTAGGAGTAGTCCAGGCAGTTGGATCAATTCCGCAATTATCAGCAGCAGTAGGCACTGCTAATGTTGGTACAATCTCTTTATAAAATGGATGTGTGTTAGCAGAGTAATAATAGAGAGGGGCGATTCTGGAATATCTTTTATTACTATTGGTTCCAAAATCAATGCTGGCAATATTAGATGTGTTTACAGTATTTGGATCACCAGAGATAGTGATTACATTTCCACTCTGCCTACAACAAGTATTTTCTTTTAAATTATATTTGCTATCTGTTTTAGAGCGAAGTTGTCCACAAACCAATGCTTCCGTCCAATATAAGTATTCGAAGATGTTGTAAGAAGTGCTTATTGGATTTATTGAAGAGATTTGTTTTGAAATAAATGCATTTGGTCCGCAATCAAAGTCACTAAAGCAAGGAGAACCAGGTGCGCGCAGACATCTATTCTCTTGGTAAGCAATTCTTGTCAAAGGAACATTATTTTCAATAAGCATTTTATCTGTTTGATTTGTTTGTTGAAAGATTTCTAAAAGATTGGTTGAAAAAGCTTGGTTACCACTTAAGCGAGGGATAGCAGCGCTAGCAACACCGTTACCATTTAATGGAAGATCTTTATAGGTAATTTGATTATGAATATAATTTCCATCCATATCTAGAATGCTACATGAGCTGAGAGCTTGCCTTGCTCCAAAATTAGGAAATGAATAGCTCATACCTATTCCTAAAACTTTATCACCCATAAAAGAGGTATTAGTTGGACGTGTTCTGTTTTGTCTTTCGTAAGTGTATGTTCCATCAGTCACATCTTTTCCAGGAATACAAAGTCCAGTTACTTTGTTGTATGATAATTGAGAGATATATTGACTATCAACTTGTTGATCACTGTTATATTTGTATGGTCTTCCTATTACTCTTGATCCGAGTCCAAATTCTTCCGTTGGATCAGCGGCAGATATTAATTCATCTTTATTTTGAATTTGAACAGAACGACCATAACGAGCAATTCGAGTGTTAAAGAAGCTGGCAAAAGTTCCATCATCATTGACAAATTTTTGGCAATAGTAATTAGGAAGACAAGCATGGAGTCCGGGGACACTATTTCCTGCATATGATTGATTAGAATTAATTGTAAAGTAATTTTGTGCGCACGGTGCTCCTCTCCCTCTGTAAACACATCGTTTGTTTACGCCAGAAGATCCACCTATTAACAAATTAATTAGACGATAATTTCTTTCGGAATTTGGAATTTCGTTGGCATTGATATCAAAGTATGGCCAATTAGTTTGAATATCAGCAATAGATTGACAAGAATATTCCCAACCCAATTGAGTGATACAATCTTTATCTTTATCACAGAGATGATACTTCTGGCATTCGGCCCCATCATTTTGAAAATCAGTAGTGATGTTTGTTCCAGAACCCATTATTCCAGTAGTCTCTTTTATTGTTACAGAGGTATTATTAGTTGTCGCCAAATCAGAAAAATATCCATTGATTGCTAAAAAGAGTTTATTAGTTGTTGCTTTAACTCTTCTAGCATTACCAATGGCAAACCAAGTGACTCCATCAAAAGAGCCAATCAATGCTCCGTAATCGAAGCCATACCAATCTCTTTGATAACCATTGGCAAATAAAGTATGTTGAACCGCCAGACGATATTTTCTTTGTTCAATCATACTAGATCTCTTTTGATGAGACCAAGGAATCATAGTTGCAGGTACAAAGCATGCTCTTCCAAATAGTAATTCATCAGAACGATAATTTCCCTCAATTCCAGAATTGTATCCTTCGCGATTTGTACGTCTGGGATCTGGCATATATCCACCACCCATAAATTTAAAATTATCTGGAAACATTTTGTTCATGGTTGAATAGTAATCGTTACCACAGTTATTACATGGAGAGTAGGATCCAGTATTTGTAAAAATATCATATAGCCGTCCCTCTTTAACTTTTACCATTTTGGGAGCATTGGTACCTAGCAAGTTTCCATTTATGATCGATCCATAGATTTCATTGAAGCCAATATATTTTTCTCCGTAGGTTTCACTATCAGTAAAAGCATTGTTGGGTCTTGTATATGATACTTGTCCTTCAACTGATAAATACTCAAATAAATTTCCCTCTTGTGATGGAAGAGGTGTACCGGGATTTATAATGTCAAAAGCTTGGCCAAGTGATGAGTAGAAGCGAATTGGTGCTGCCTTAGCATTAACATTTAGATTTATTTGTACTGGAACTTCTCCTGTGTCTGGAGTTGGATATTCGCAAATATATCCCTTAACAACACTTTGACCATTTTCGATACCATATTCTTTTTTCAAGAGACAATTTTGATTACCGCAATTGCAATAATCACTGATCTTTTTTTGAGCTGCTTTTTTTGAGCTGTTAACGTTGTAGCTAGCAGTATCGACAAAAAAACTTATATCCACTCTTTGATTATCAAAAACATTTACTCCTCTCTTGTTTTCTGGATCATAAGGAATAAATTCTATATAGCTACTAGTTGATGTAGTTAGGGTCCAATCAACATCAGCTCTGGTTTGATAACCATCTACGCTTACAGAGATTTGTTTGGTTAAATCGGCATAGTAGGGAATGTTATATTTACTTTCAGTTGCCAGATGATCACTTGTTTTTCCGACATCTTGAGATTGATAATAAGTTTTAGTACATTTTGCAAGGGTATCATTTAAAGAGATACAACTTCCATCGACTTTAAATCTAATTTTCAAAGTATCATTTGAACTACTATTAATAGTCGATAGAGAACGATAGAGAAAAATTTTTTGTTTATCAGTAAGAGTATCATTGTAGCTATTAGAATCGATTATCAATTCAGTTGCGATTGGAGTATTTTGGGTTTCAAGATTGTATAGAGTAATACCCCCATAAACTACCTCATAGATACTGTGAAGTGGTAACTTTGAATTTTCTGTTCCCGCATCGCTACCCATATATGTTGAAAAAAAAGTTCTATCATCAGCATCGGTATAGAATGGACCTGGGCGTGGAGTGGAAGCATGTTCATAGGAAACGGTACAAATACCAACTTCATCATATTCAGGAACAGTGCAATCATATAGTTCTTTTAAATTAGAAGCTTCCTCGTGAAATGCTGTAGGAGTGTAAATATCTCCAACAGGAGTTGCAGAGATGTTTTTAGAACAGACGTAAAATATTTCTGGATAATCTCTGATTTTCATTGGATTGGATTCAATATCTTTTTTTGCTTGCAGATAGGCAGCAGAGGTTATGTCTACTCCGGGTTTTAAAGTTTTATCATTCACACATTGACCGTCTAAACAACATTGAAAACCATAACTGATACAAGCTTCACTTCTATCGCAAAATACTCCAGATCGCTGTTCATTAGTGCTATCAACACTTATGACTATATTGAGATAATTGAGATTGAGAGCGCTGAAGGTATCTAATTTTCCATCGGCCGTATATATTTTTACAGGTGTAGAATACATTCTTCCTGGACAACTGCTTACTCCATTAGGACATACTTGATTAATTTCATAAACAAAACTGGTATCGCTTGGTAACACCTGATTTTGAGATGAAGGCAGTGAGAGACCGGCTTCAGGAGTTGGATTAGCGAGAGTGTGTAGCAGTGCTGGTTTTTGGCAAGAGGAAGTGTTGATATTAGATTCAGTAGAGTAAATGTGAAAGTAATATTCTTTTGTTTGTGATCCAGGAGGAAGAAAAAATTTTGGATTCAAACTTAAGATTAATGTCTTTTTTATACTGGCAAATGTAACAACCATACAACGGGTTATTCTATTACTTCCCTCCTCTAAAAATTTGTGAATATCATTTCCTCTTAAATAGAAGCTGTCATTAAAAGTATAATTTAAGACTAAAGAACCAGTTGCTATTTGAGAACCATTTTGGAAATAACTGTAGGGTTTTGAATCTGTGTTTGCAGTCGGTGATGCTGAGATCATTGCTAGAGCGGTAGCTGTGGCATTAATTGTATCATCCGTATTTGCAGAGATGACTTTAGATCGTAGCGCGCCGGTATTTTCTAAGCAAGAAGTGATAGAGAGCAGTACAAATAGTAATAGGAAATACTTCATAAGTTTTTCCTCGTTCTATAGTCTTTAAGAAAATGATCCAGGGGTTCGTCAAACTTCATCTCGGCGATCCTCATGTATTTTTATATACACTCCGGTCGCCTCGCCTCGTTTTCCTGCCCCTGAATCATTTTCTTAAAGACTATAGAAGTTGTTAGTTGTTAAGAGCAATGATTATATAATTTAATGTAATTTAATAATAATTATAACACTGTGATGTTAAAGTAAGATACAATTAAGAGAGATATTTTTGCTTTAATTTAGAGATTGTTTCTGATTCTTGCTCGGCGATAAATTCCTCTGCAAAGCAATTGTTTGTTTCATAGAAGGTAACTTTGTTTACAAAAATTCCAAACCCTTTTAGTACCTTTGGACAAACTTCCCATAAAAGATAGTTGGCCAAGTTCTCAGCGGTAGGGTTGTTTGGAAGTAAAAAAACACAAGGAGAGATCTTATTTAAAATTTCAATCGTATCACTATCTTTATTATTTAGAATGATCTTGTGATCCCAGTTGTCTTCAATCCAATCACCGACACGTTTTTTTAAAACAGCAAAGTCAACTACTCTGCCAATGCCATCTAAATCTGGTTTTGATGAATCAAAAATTGTTGTGGCCTGGATCCAAATTGTGCCATTGTGTCCGTGAAGATTAGCGCATTTATCTTCATGGTCCATCAATCTGTGAGCATAACAAAATTCTATTTTACGAGCACAAACCTTCATTTTTATATTTACTCTCTTTTATAATTTATTAAATTATTATTAAAATTTCATGAGCGCATTTGTAATAAGTTTAGAAATTCTGATCTGAGTTTTTGTGATCCCTTAAAGTGTCCATCAACTGCTGAGGTGATCATAGTTGCATTCTCTTTCTTGGCCCCACGACAAGCAAGACATCCATGCTTACCTTCAATCACGACCATTACTCCAGATGGTTTTATCTCTCGTTTAATAGACTCCATGATATCTACGCATAACCGCTCCTGCAATTGAGGTCTCGAAGCATAAACATCAACTATTCTAGCTAATTTGCTGAGACCAACTACTTGGTGACCAGCTTTTTCGGATTCAATTTCTCGAGGGAGATAACCAATGTGGGCCACACCTGTAAATGGGAAGAAGTGATGTGCACATACGGAAGTATACTCAATATCTTTTAACATAATCATTTCATTGTATTCACCGAGAGGAAAAGATTTACAAAAAATCTCACGATCATTTTGAACACCTAAACCAGAACAAGTTTCAAGTAGTGCTCTGGCCATTCTATCAGGAGTTCCATCTAAATTTTCATCGTTTAAATCTAAGTCTGGGTAGGCATGTTTGAGTGCTTTAAGAACTATTTCATATCCTTTTATCATCTGTTCTCTTGCACTATTTAAGGTAAGCATTCTCTCTTTGATTATTTTAAGTTCCTTATCTAGAAACTCTTCAGCATTTTTTGCTTTACTAAGACCTCTGGCCACATCGGCATAATAGGTTTTTTCGTAAGACATATTTCCTCTTATATAAGGTTATGAAGGATAGTTAATTATTAAATAAAGTAGTTAAATAAGTTATTATATATTATTGCAATCGAGGCACTAACAATTATCAATTCTTAAATGGTAAGTAAAGAATTAACTTAATTCAGTAGGCCACGTTGATTGTAATCTTCAATTGTAACTTTTACAGAGCTATTTAAGTTCCACTTAAAGTTATTGTTAGAATAGTTATCGTTGTCAGAGTCCGAGTCAGAAGGAACAAGCCAAGTATGCTCCAGCAATTCTTTACTCTTGTCAGCAGTTAGTGGCACTTTTGATAGAGGTGGACATATATATGTTAGAGCAGAGATGGTATATGCAACTGGTTTTAACAAAAATCTTGGGATAGTGATTTTTTTTAATGAACTTACACCTTGTTCTCTGGCCATCTCAAGATGAAACTCTTTGTAGGTAATTGTAGATGGATATGCAGGATGATGAATATTAATTTTAATAGGAGAGGGTGATGTTGATGACTTCGAAGACGAAGACGAAGATGACTTTTGTGTAAACTGATTGATAACATATTTTACTAAGTCATATACACAAATAAAACTATACTGATTCATCTCTCCATTTGGGCCAACAACAAAGTAGTAACCCTTTTTTACAATTTTAAAAATATGCAGCAGTTGCGGATCTCTTGGTCCAATAACAATTGGTGGGCGAATGATTTCCACATTCCAATTGGAGGGAGCATTTTTGATTAAAAATTCTTCGGCCAATAATTTAGATCTTCCATAATGGCCAACTGGCATTGACTTTATTGTGGGTGCTGCTGAGAGGGAGGATAGAAATATAAATTTCAATTTATGATTGAAAGCATATTTTCTTTTTAATTTCTCAACTAAAATACTTGTGGCCGTAAGATTAGTTCTATAAAACTCACTAGGTCTATGTGAATGAACAACTCCGGCAGTATGAACAACAACATCTAAATCTGCTGGAAGTCGATCAATCCAGGCCCATGATCCTTCAGGATCGATAGAATCAAAAATTGGAGTAATAAATTTAAATTTTTTGGCCGAGCACGAGCAAGAGGTGCTGAGATTTTCCCATTTTTTTTGTTTACGTACTAATGCTAGCACTTGATGTCCCTCAGATGCTAGCTGCTCACAAATATGTGAGCCAATGAAACCAGTACTACCGGTTACTAATATTTTCATATGTTTTAATTCAATTCCTAATGTAAATTTTCTACTGTAAATTTTGTTGGCCCAAATTTGTTTGGTCCAAACTTTTTTGGTAAATCCTATATGTTTTGTATGGTGTAGGCGCACCCATTATGTGGATGGCCTTATTCATATCTTTATTTGTCTCTAAAATCCAACTCATCTCAACCTCTTTATATTTACCACCAAGTCGTTGGAAGGAACGATAGAGTTCCAAATACATCATTGGGGCCAGACCGAGTTTTCTATACTCTGATTTAACACCCATGATAGGTACACGCACTCTGTTTATATTTTTTTCATTTAATAAAATTTTAAATAATCCAAATGGAAATAATTTTCCATTTTTTACACTCTTAAAAACTTGATTAAAATCTGGAAGAGCAACTAGCACTCCCGCAGGATCTCCATTTACTTCCACCATAAATGTTAAATCCTCTCTACAAATACTCTTTAGTGATTTAGCAATATAGCGAAACTCCTCTTCGCTATAGGGAACAAAACCCCAATTTTTTTCCCAACTCTTATTATAGATATCAAGTATTTTAGTGATCTCATTATGCCAATCTTTTTTAGATAAATTTCTGCATCTGATTTGATCACTCTTCGTGGCCCGGGCAACAATTCTCTCTAATCTTTGAGAGAAGATAACATCTGTGGGTAGTTTGTATGCATAAAGATCCATCGCTTTACTATAGCCAACACTTTCAAAGAGTTTTTTATAGTAAGGAGGATTATAGGTCATCATCAATTGAGGAGGATCATTTTCTCCCTCAACTAAAATACCGCACTCGTAGTTTGTAGAGGGATTCATTGGCCCTCTGATTATCTTTGCTCCATTTAGCTTTAAGTAATTTTCGGCGACACCAAAGAGTTCTAATGCCACATCTACATTATCTATAGACTCAAAGAAACCAACAAAACCTGCTTGTTCATTTTGAAAACTATTATAGCTTTGATTTGTTATGGCGGCGATTCTTCCAACAACACTATTGTCATCACTATTACTATTATAAGCGAGCCACATTTTTATTTTAGCTGTCTTATAGAATGGATGCTTTTTACTAAGCATATCTTTAACAGATAACTTTAATGGTGGAACCCAAAGTGGATCATTTTGATAAATCTTCCACTGGAAATCTATAAAAGTATTCTCTAGAGAATTGTTATTTACTTCAACAATATTTAGTTTCATATGTCTCATGTCGTTCAAGCGTTTCATGCGTTTCGTGCGTTTCGTGCATTTCGTGCATTTCGTGCGTTTCATCTTCTTCATCTGCTTTATTAATGCCGAATTCTTTTTTTACTTTTTCAAATATCTCAAGACAAAATTGTAAATCACTCTTCTCATGAGCAGCTGAGTAACTGGTTCGCAGTAACGCCATCCCAGGAGCTGTGGCCGGAGCAATAACTGGAGTTGCAAACACTCCATGATGATGAAGAAACATTGTTATTTTCATGGCCTTAACATCGTCTCCAACAAAAATTGGAATGATTGGTGTCTCTGAATTTAGAATATCAAATCCAAGATTTAAAAATCCCTCTCTCATAAAGCGTGCATTGCTTTCGAGTCTCTTTTGGAATGAATCATCTTTTGATATCAAATCAATACATGCAAGGGCGGTTGCTACTGCTGAAGGAGGAAGTGCTGCTGAAAAGATAAATGAGCGAGATACGTGACGAACATAATCGATTGCCTCTTTACTTCCAGAGACAAATCCACCAATAGATGCAAATGATTTTGAGAATGTACTCATATTAAAATGAACATCTTGAGTGTTGATACCATAGTGGCTTACAGTACCTCTACCATGATTTCCTAAAACTCCCAATCCATGAGCATCATCAACGTAAATAAGAGCGCCATGCTTTTTTGCAATTCGAACTATCTCTGGCAAATTAGCAATTCCACCGGTCATAGAGAATACGCCATCAGTGACAATCACAATTTTTTCATAGCGATCTTTATATGTGCTGACTAGATCTTCTAGTTCGGCCATATTGTTATGTTTATACTTATAGGTTTTTCCTCCTAACCTTAGTCCATCAATAATGGATGCATGATTTTCCATATCGGAGAAAGCACAATCTCTTGGACCAACTATTGAAGAGAGAGTTCCTAAGTTTACTTGCATGCCAGTGGCGTAGACTAAACTAGCTTCATGACCAATAAATTTTGCAAGTTTCTCCTCTAGCTCTTCATGAATAGCAAAGTTACCATTTAAGAAACGAGATCCTGTACATCCAGTTCCATATCTCTCTGTTGCTTTAATGGCCATCTCTTGTACGTATGGGTGATGAGTAAGACCTAAATAATTATTGGAACCAATCATTACATGTTTTTTATTACCGATGATTACATTAATAGCATCGGTCTCTTCAATACTTCTAAAATAGGGATATAAATTTTGTGATTTTAATAGTGCCGCTTTTTGAATGTATCGATCTTTGACAAAACTACCAAGTGAATTTAAAAGTTTTTCGTTTGCCAAGTTTGCTAACTTGTTATTGGTTAGGTTGTCGTCGATTAATCTATCATTGGTTAGCATAACCTTCTTTCCTTAAGACGTTATTAAAATAGTGTAGTTGACAAATAAAATTTAAAGTACTTTTACATTAGCGATATTGCAATTTTAATTTATAATTTTATAATTTTTTTAACTTCCAGGGTTAGTCTGTCTGCATCCAATGCTATAACTTCAACTGTGGTCCCTGGTTCAATTTTTTCTTTAGACCAACAATTCCAAATTTCCCCCGAAATTTTTACTTGATAATGGTTTGATAAAGTACCAGTGCTAGTAGCACTTGTGCTACTAGCACAAGATACTATCGTTCCATTTTTTCCAATAACTTTGTGGTGATCAGATTGCTTGCGATCTAAACCTTTTCTTCTCTTTCGTGCATCGTATGCCCAGTACAGAGAGATAAAAGAGACGAACAGAGCAATTGCAAAGACTGTTGAATAGACAACACTTGAATGAAAATCCAAATAGCTATTCTCAGAACGATATAAGAACAGAGATCCAAATGTGAGCGAAATAATCCCTAATATCATAAGCACACCATATGATGTTACGTATGTCTCCAAAATAAAAAATACAAACGATAATATTATTAAACCTAGTGAACCAAAATTTAAAGGTAAAACTTGGAAAGCGATGCCGGAGAGAAGAAGACAGATGGCCCCAATACTTCCAGCGATGAAACCACCAGGTGCTTGCATCTCAAGATAAATAAGGGCCGCACCAATTATAAACAAGATGTATGCTAAGCTTGGGTTAGCGAAAATATCTAATATTTGTTGTCCAATATCCATTTCTTGATCAATTACCCGAATGTTAGGGTTGGTTTTTAAGAGGAACTTCTGTCCTTTTATTGAAACCTCTTTGTTATTTATAAATTTAAAAATATCATCGATGTTATTGGCGATAGCATTTATTAATCCTTTGCTCAACGCCTCTTTTGACTCGAATGAGCTAGCTTTAATAATCATATCTGCAAATAGTTCAGCATTTCTTCCTCTTGTATGACCAAGGGATTTAACAAGAGCTACTAAATCATTGATTGCTTTTTTACGAAGATCTGATGATTGGCCACCATCACTAAAAGGCATCTTGAAGGGTTTTTTTCCTTGGAGATCAAGAACATCATTTTTATCTTGTTTGTCTTTTTTATCATTTTTATCTTTTTTATCTTTTTTATCATTCTGATCATTTGGATCTTTTTTTGGTTCTTCACCGATATTACCATCGATAGAAACCGGTGTGGCCGCTCCAATATTTGTTCCTTGAGACATAAAAAGAAAGTGAGAACCGCTGCTAATTATAGCACCTGCACTTGTTGCTGATGCGCCTTCAGGAGTTACCCAGACGATGACTGGGACATCACTCTCTCCAAATAGCGTGAGAATATCTTTTGTGGTTGAAACTAGTCCACCAGGTGTATTTATCTTTATCAAAATCAATTTAATATTTTCCCTCTGTACTCTGTCAAAACCTGATTTAAGGTAATTTAGTGTTGCTGGATTTATGGTGGAGTTAATCTTAAGAAGTAATGTTTTATCGATTTGAATTTCAGCGGAGGAGTAGGCGTAAGTGGCCATCAAGAGTGTTAATAGTGTTACGAGTGTTAAGCAAAAAGTAATATATTTTTTTAAATTCATATTTGGTTGATCCAAAGTAGATAAAATGTAAAAATGTATAATAATAAATAAATTATCAAGAAATAAAAATATACGATTTTTTTGACAAGATAAAAAGAACAAAATTAAAAAACAAAAATGAAAATCAAACAATTAAACAATGAAAAAAGGGGAGATGAATTGAAAAATCAAAGGTCACAGTACAAATTAGTTTATGGAATGGTGTTGAATCCTCATGATGACAAAAAGTGTGATTTCTACAGAGATGGAGCGATACTTTTAGAGTCTGTAAGTGCTAAAGGGATCTATGTTGTGAAGGATCTTGGCGATGTTAGTTATATTAATAAAAAATATTCAAAGTTGCTTCAACCATTATGTAAATGTGAGGATGAGGTTGAGGTTGTTGATCTGAAGGATCACGTTATCCTTCCTAGTTTTTTTGATATGCATTTTCATTGGGTGCAAGATGACGTTCGTTTAAAGAGCAAAGCATCGCTTTTAGAGTGGCTTTCAAAGTATGCGTGGCCTTGTGAGAATAAATTTAAAGATAAAAAATTTAGTAAGAGGGTCGCAAAAAAATTTTTTAATAAGCTACCATCATATGGAACTTTGGGTGGGGCCATCTATAGTTCCATTCATGAACATGCTATTCATAATGCCATGGAGAATGCTATAGGTGATTTTATAATAGGAAATGTTTTAATGACCATTAATTCTCCTGATTATCTTGTTCAGACAAAAGAGCAGGCGCTAAAGTTGGTAAAAAAATTAGCACAAAAATATGGAAAAAAATATGCAGTGACTCCGCGATTTGCACCATCTACTGATCCGATTACGATGAAAAAGAGTGCCGCCATTGCAAAAAAACATGGGTCATTTATACAGAGTCATTTAAGTGAAAATCTTAAAGAGATTGATTATGTTTTATCAATTTATAGAGGTGATTATAAGGAGAAGGGATTTAAAAATGTTGCAACTTATACTGACATCTATAAAAAAGTTGCAGTATTATCGCCTAAAACTTTAATGGCCCACGCGATTTATTTGAGCAATAAAGAGTGCCAGTTGCTTGCTAAAACAAAAACCGCACTAATTCATTGTCCAACATCGAATGCTCCAGTATCTGAGATGGGACTTAGTTCTGGTCTCTTTGATTTTAAAAAAATGGAGAGGAAAAATATTAGATGGGCCCTAGGAACAGACATTGGTGGAGGACCATTTATATCAATGTTTGATGTGATGAGATCATTTGTAGATCAAAATAGAAAGAAGAAGCGAATGAGTGCTACTTATGTAAAGGCTTTATATCGAGCTACTTTGGCGGGAGCTGAGATTTTAAATATCTCTAAAACAAATGGTAATTTAGCAAAAAAGAAATATGCAAATTTTATTGCAGTAAAATCGCCTAAGTCGTTATCAAAATCTGGCAAACAGAATGCCGAGATTGTTTTAAAAAAAATAATTGAAACTATTTCTTCAAGAGATCAATTGGAAAACTTAGTGAACTATACATTCTATAAAGGAAATCTATTTTTCAAGAGGTAGAGGTAGTACTGAGGTAGTACTGATAGTATCATAACCCAATGTAAATCACGTAGGTAAAAATTTTCCCCAGGAAAAATCGTCCATTTTATAGTCAAATTCTTAACGTTTTAATTGAATTATTGTCTAAAAAAGTTACAAATTTTCACTCTATGATTAAACAAATTTAAGTTGATAAGATATCTTTATACAATAAATTTTTTTTACATTAAAAATTTTTTTGTAAATTAAAAAAAATTATTAATAAATTTTATGAAGCGACCGAAAGGAAGATCATAGAAGAATAAGTGGTCAAATAGGAAGACTGTGTTTATTTAGATTTCGCATTACTAACATTTTATTTTACAGGAGAAAAAGATATGCGATGTTTTCAAAATATAGCGAAGCTGATAAGAAACAAGAGAGTCACTCATCCGAAAAACTATTCTCAGTCAGAGCTATCACATTTGCTTGGTTATAAGAACGGTCAGTTTATCAGTAATGTTGAGCGTGCATTATGTAACATCCCTTTGAAGATGTTGAGAAAAGTTACTGAGATTCTTGATATCCCATCAGAAGAATTGAAGTTGGCGATCTTAAAGGATCAAGAGGCAACTCTTAACAGATACCTCTATCAAACTCCAGGACAGAATGCTAGAAAGAGCGACAACACTCTTCCTATGAACGATGCAAACAAAACTCCAGCAACTAAAGATCATAACATTATCGATGAAAACTTAGATCATGATGATGACGAAGATGAGAATGATGATCTATACAAAAAGAAAGTTGCATAACCTTTCTATAATTTTTTTAATTTTAATTTTAATTTTAATTTAGATTAATCCACACATAATCCACATATAATCCACCTCTAAATTAACTCCTTACAACAAAACCCCACTCAAGTGTGGCCACGCCATCTTTAAGTAGATCTTTAGGTGGATTAGGAAATGGACCAGCTTTATTGAATGATTCGATGGCAGCATTATCTAATTGTTCTTGGCCACTACTCCCCATTAATTGTATTTTTACAATATTTCCTTTTAAATCAATAGTTATTTTCAGGGATGTTATGTAATTGTGTCCGTGAGTTAATTTTTTTCCAGTACGATATATTTGATCCGCCTTGCTTTTTAGAGTAGCACCCCAATATTGCTCTAGTCGCTCACGGATTCTAGAATAAAATCCAAAGTGTTTAAACTCGATTGTATTTAAATTTGTAATATCACCAAGAGGAACATCCTCAATAAAATCATTGTTTCTTGAGAGTCCACGGGAATTGGCATCTCCATTACTTAAACCCAATTTTTTAAAATTCTCATCATCTATTGCTTTGTTATTATCCTCAAGCGTACGTAAATCTTTATTGTTGGGTTGATCTTTTAAATCGAGATTCATCTTATCTTTGTTTTCTTTGTTTGTAATTTGAGGTGCCGAAGTCAATTGATCTTTAATACGACTTTTTTTGTTTAAACGATTATTTTTATCTTTTGTTGTGGAGATATTTTTTAACAAGTTGTCTTTGTAGGATTCGTTTTTGTTTACATTTAAATCAGCGAGAGAAACTTCCTTTGCCAATTGTTTTTCTTGTTCATTTATGATTTCGTTTTCTTTAGGTTTAGAAATATCTTTTAATGGATCTTTTTTCTCTTTTTCATCTAAGATCCCATCTTTAGTTCCTTTTCCTGCTTTGTTAAATATTCCAATAGAGTTGGCTATACTTTGTTTTTCATAGGATTGATTTTTTTCTCCTAAAAAACGAGAATTATCTGGTCGTTTTTCAATACCTGTATTTTCATTGTTAACAATTTGTCTACGAACACTCTTTTCCTCTTTCTTCTTTTCTTTTTCTACAATCTTTTTTTGAGTGGTAACAGGAGTAATATTAGGAATAGAATGGGGTAAAATAATTTTACTCTTGTCTCGAAATGAAAGTTTAATATATTTTTTTTCTATTTGAGTTTTGTTTGCTTTATTAAATAGACCTAACTTTTGTTTTATTTTAAGAAAATTCTTGAAGTCGCTGTTAGTTATAAGCATTAGCAGCAGCAAGTGCAAAGCAATTGATCCTGAAAATGCTAGAATCAAAACATTTTTATTATTTTGATTTTTTTTAATTTTAAAGAGTGACTTGAAAAATGACTTCAAAAATAACTTCATTATGGCCAACCAAAATTTAATTCTAATATTTCTGTAGAAAACTAGTCGGCAAATGATTTTAAAAGTTACACTTTAATAGTATTACATTTGTTATTTTATTTAAGAGTGTATAGATATTAGTTGGTTATAAGATTTTTGATTTGAAATAAGTTCAAAATAAAAGATATTAACAAATAATAATTATTGTTATTTAGTGGCCAATAAATCCTTTAAACGATCAATTCCCTCCATCATAACATAGTTATGCCAGATAGAATCTAACTCTTGAATTAGATCTATAATTTGTATCGCTGCTTGTTCGCAGGGGATTTGTTGATTGTCAGCTAGATAATTAATCGCTAGATCTAAAGCTTGTATTGCAGGTGAATCACAGGCAACACGAAGACGATCTTCATATGATAAATCAATCTTTTTTTCTCTACTCTTTATGATTGCAGTATTTAATATCTGTATCGACTCGAATGCTGAAGATCGGTCCACACCACTGGTATGATAACTTTTATGAGTATCTTTGTAATTTTGCAAAAAACTTAGCCTCGTTTAATCTTTCATTTAATTCAATCAAATTAGGTTTAATTTAATCTAATTTAATTTAATGACCACTGCTACTACATACGGAGGCATATTGTTTTGAATCTAATAGAGAAGAGAGCTCACTTTTATTTGTAATCTTTGCTCGAATCATCCAAGAACCATATGGATCTTGGTTGCATAAATCAGGTGAATTAATTACTTCTTCGTTTACCGCCACGACCTCGCCACTAAGAGGTGCAAAGACATCACTTACTGATTTAATGGACTCAATTACTCCAAGAGCTTTGCCTTGCTGAATTTTTGTTCCCGCAGCTGGACATTCGATAAATACAATATCTCCCATAGCATTTTGTGCAAAATCAGTTACTCCCATTGTAAAGAACTCACCATCAATGGCCACCCATTCATGATCATCG
>JADFZW010000029.1:39930-56651 GCA_015232355.1 Oligoflexia bacterium | reverse complement strand
TCGCGTGTCACTCAATGTTAACCTCAATGTTATCACTATATCTTGGCTTAGCAAGTAAATTTAATTTAGGTGCACACAAAATGAGTCGCGCTGTAACTCAAAAAATGTCTTCAATGTAGAATTGTTTAATACCATATAGACCATCGGCAATTTCCATTGAGTTTTGAAAAGCTGTGAAATTAATATTTGAGCATTCCTTATGATAACAATAATTATAATTATAACCATATTTATCAATATGATCGTTCTTTTTTTTAAGCTCAAACTTGGTACCCAATTCAGTTAAGCTTAATATTTGAAGTCTATTTAATGAATCAAGATTAGAATTAAGGTCGAGATCAGTAATTTTTGCAACTCTTATCTCCTTTTTGGCCATCCTTGTATTTCCAGAGGAAAAAACTATGTAGTGATTACTTTTATTTTGTAAATTAAATATCGTTAATATTTTAGGATTTACACCAAACAATGGACTAAGAGTAAGACTGTTAGCTATAAAATTAAAATTTTTATCCACCAAAAGATTGATAAAATATCTTTTACCAAGATCATTTTGAAAATCTGGCCAAAACATATATGATCGTTCATACCAGTATGAATGTGTGTTTGTGCTAATATCTTTATCACCTTCAATAAAAACCATTCTTGCTAAAAAGTGCTCATCATTACTTTTTAAAAATTTAATACTGTCATTACTATAATAACTTAGATTAATAATCTTTCCTGCACTATAAAGATCTTTCAAGATTGCAACTAACTTAGGTGAAATTGTAAAATCGATACTTAATTGTAATGAAACAAGATTTTTTTCATTCTTTTTACTTAAATCATTAGTTAAGAGAAGATCTTGCTCTACTCTTAAGGGCACACCAGGTATATTGATTCTTTGCTGACAGGCCCATTCCTTGTTGTTGTAATAAAGAGGTATTAAAAAATTTCGTTTATAATTTAGTTTTGAATCTTCTGGATCTTGAACATTTTCATAATAAAACCAAAATGGTTTTCCTGCTAGTATTGTTAGCTCTAATTCATTCACATCATGTTTGGTTTGAGCATCACCTGGATAAAGTAAATAATCACAATTTGAAAAAGAAACTTTCTCTATAGTGAAATTGCTATCTGTCTTTGTATCTGCGATTGAAGTGTTAATCTTATGAATAGAATTATTAAAAATAATCCATAACTCACTATTACTACCATTACTTACTTGTGCAATACGAGCATTGCTATTTATTAGTGGTGTTGATGGTGATGGAGGAATTTTTTGTTCTGTAAAAGTAATTTCACCTTTGCTATTGAAAGTTATTAAACTTACATATCCCTCGGTTAAGATAAATAGTGTACTATCATCAAATTTCAGAAGATCTAGAAAACTTTCTTTAATTCTAATTATCTCATTTGTATCTATATCAGATTTATCACTATCTGCTTTTTTTACCTTAACAAATCGTAACTCAGTATAATTTTTTTCTGATTTTCTTAATGAGACAATTTGTATTCCAATTTTATTTGATGGGTTGAAAGGATTAATGAGCACTTGATAATTAATAATATTTCTTGCCAACTCCAAGGTATTAATGGCCTTGAATATTTTATTATAATCTCCAACATCCACTGTTTTAGAACCTAAGCTTGATCCTACATTCAAACTTACATCATAAGTTCCCAATTCTTCATTTGTAAAAGTATTTACTTTATCAATCTCTGGATTGTGAAATACTCTCTTCAACCATCCATTAGATGCTAGAATAAAACCACCCTCTTTGAAATTTTCATTTTTATTGTTACCATTTAAACCATTTAAAGCATTTATATCCACTGCAATCAGCTTACCTCCAGACTCTATATTATAATCTTCTTTACCCCATCTGTACGCTTGAAAGAGAATTGATCCCACACCACTTGATTCATCAAATCTCAACTCTATCATCTTATCTGCTGAATTAAAATCTACCCAAAGATTACTAGCTTTTGAAAATGTTAAACTTGAAATTACTTTTTTTTCTATTGAAGTGGAAACATCTGAGTTTTGCTGTAGAATTTTAAAGAGTACAACTTGAGGATATCTTTTATTTTGTTCATTATTTTCAGAAGTGTTATTGTTAGTATTAGTATTAATATTAGTGTATCCAAGACCAATAATATAATCTTCACCCTTGTAAGAAATTGGAAAAGATCTTTGAATCCAACCATCAAAAGTTAATCGTCCTTTGTATGATATTTTTTCCTCTAATTTTGAAATATCAAATACATCCAATGGATCAATAAAATTTTGAGGTACCCAAAAAACGTAGATAAGATTTTTTACAAAACGAACATCTTGAATCGAAGCATTTAGTAAATTATCACTACTACCTACATCTATCTCCTTGTCTGCAAGATCTTTTTTTATAAACGTAAGCGGTGGCGCAAATTTAAAAGCTTGTACTGCAATTCTTAACCTAGTTGTATTATCAATACTATTGTTGATACGATAGTTACTGACAACAACCAAAAAATTATCTTTAATTGTTGCCTGACTTCTCTCACTTATGGTTCCTTTTAAGTCAGCAATCAATAGTGGTTTTATTATTCCCTCACTGCTTGAAATATCAATAACCATCATGCTCATGCTCATGCTGTTAGATGGATTTTGTAAAGCAACCAAAAGATAGTAGTGATATTTTTCCTCAACAATATTCATCAATTCACCATATGCTAATGGATTTTTTATATTGTATTCTTGAACTGATTCAACTTTATCTTGTGCTTTTAGTGAAAATGAATAGATCTTACCTCTATTAACTATTTGGGTACTTCCACTATTGTTATTGTTGTTGTTATTGCTATTACTATCGCTACTAATATTTTCACTATAACGAGTGGCCACATAAAGAATTTCTCCTACCATCCTTGAATCAACAATTCTTCCTTGCATTTTAATTTCTTGAACTATTTGTGGTTGGTTTGGATTTAATACACTACTTACAATTAACTTACTTGCATGTTTAAAAGTTCTATCTTTGTAGCTATAAGAATTATCTTCGTTTTCTAGAGAGATTATTTTTTCTGAGTTTTGATGATAGTACATATTTTGCGACCAATTACCGGAGGATTCAGTTCTTCCTAATATTTTGGGATTATTGGCCCCATTTTCAAAACTAATAACTTGTAATCCACGATAGTTATTAAGAAGATAAAGTAACTTTGAATTTTCTTTACCCACCTTAAACACATCTGATTCTTGAATTTCTCTAACTCCAACGCTACTCTTATTATTCAAATCATTTTCAGAAAGTGGTGTCATGTTAAATCTGTAATGATAGCTATCAAAGGGATTAAGAAATTTACTTTGACCTACAAATCTACTTAATTGCTGTTTGATTGAAAGATCTGATCCAACATTAGAAATAGCTATTGAGGAAAAGGTTACATTTGGGTTAATAGTGGTACAAACTAAAATAGCAGCAAAAGTTAATGATAATAAAATTCCTTCTCTCATAATATAAATCCTCCTTGTTAAAAATTAAGTTCTATCAACATAGCACTTATTTTATTAACAAAGACCAAAGATGAAGTTAACTTATGTTCATTAATTTATAATATTGATAATTTTATTTGAGTAAATTCGCTAAATCATTGATTTTATTTTTTATCTTTCGCATGTTCGGAAGATAGTACATTATTAAGAACACCTTTGATATTCAAGGTATTTTTACCATTATCTTTATCATTATTTTTACAATTTTCCAAAGTCGGCGAATTTGAATTTGAACTTGTAGTTGTATTAGTGTTTAAAAATGTTGAGCAATCTATATCGTTACATTTTTGTAGAGATGAATTATTGCCACAATGTAATTTTGCAATTTTATTTTTATCATTTAAACCCAGTTTAGTAAGATCATATTGATTACCATCAACAACAGCACTGGCAACAATTTCTACTCCGATACCTAAAAGTCTTGCAATCTCTAGATTAAGCTCATTATAAAATACACCAATAAATTTATCTGTAACATCTTTGGCCCATACAGGTAGGTTTGGCGAAAAAACTGAATGGACAAATTCCATAGGGAGGGTTAATAAATTACTTTCATCATGGGGCATTTTTGTGGGAATTTCATTTAGCTTTTCATTGCAAATCAATTTGGACATAATTTGACCATCAATAAAATCTCTGACTACAATATGTGATGTTGGTTTTTGATCTTCATCTATTTCCATTAAAAATTGTTGTCCATGGATACTGGTCATATAAATTCCGTGATTGAATGCCAGTTGAGCAATTGACCTTGCTAGTGGTTTAATATAATTTTCAATCCAAAAATTTTTTACGCATTTAAAGTCACTCTTTCTACAATTACCATAAGTATGAGCAACCTCTACACTGTGTTTTGGATGATTCATAACAAAACCAGGAATATAAGTATTTCGGCCACTCCCAAAACCTTCAGGCATTAATCTTGTCACCATTCCTTCACTTTTAATGTCCTTGGAAAATCCCTCATATTTTGTTGGACGTATTTGAGCAAATAGATTTACATTTGAATTTTCTTCTATCTTTTTAACAATTTTATGATTTAACCATACCTCTGAAATTCCTGAGATTGTCTTATTATATTTATCTTCTGAAATATAATCATCAATGTTACTTACCTTTGTAATCTCAGTCGGGCCGAAATTAGAATCATAGATAATCTTCATTTGCTCTTTCTCTAAGGTAAGCGCTTTTTTGATTACTTCATTTTTCTCATTTTTAGATACAAGATATAAAACATCCTTTATTTTAATTAAAGCAGGTAAAAAATTTAGTCTTTCTACTTTATTTATGTCTTCATCATTTTTCAATTCCATTAATTTTATTATATATTTCTCCCTTCGTACTTTTTCTAATGATTCATATTTTGGTCCTTTGAATTTAATGGAAGCAGCAAATGGTTCTTCTTGAAGAATCAAATTAGTTTTACTTGTTTTGCTAGTTTTATTTTTAGATGAATTATTATGAACTAATTTCGTTAATTTAACAATGCTTTCTGCTTCAGATGATCTTAAGTACTTATCCGATCTAGTCATAGCATCTGTTTTATTAGCAACTATATTGCTTGAGGTTTTTATCGAGAAAAAATTATCTTTATCTTTTACAAGAATACTTCGTGAAGCAGTAGTAAATGCATCCATCTCATCAACAATAATTTTTTCTTTATTAGCTTTTAAGAGTTCTAATACTCTTTTGTAATGAAATGTATCCTCTGGATAAATAGGCCACAAAATATACTCATCATCTTTATTTTTATTTTTAATTAAAATATTTTCAGGGTTCATTGAATTCTCAGGAATATTTTTTTCTTTATCATCTCCTGCTCGATGATACACTAATTCTTTAATTCTCTTTGGAATTCTAATAAATTTCATTTTAAAATGATTACCTTCAATATAATCATAGCGATCGGAAACTCTACCTCCACTTGATGTGATACGCTTACAACTCTCTTGACTTAGTCGAGTGGCACCTTTTTTAAATGGCAAATATCGCTTAAGTTCTGCTATTAATATTTTTCTCTCATCTTCTTTATCTAATTTATATTCGTTCACCTTAACGTTCTTGCTATCTTTATTTTTTGTACAATCATAAAAATTCCATTCTCCCTTTTTTTTATCTAACACATAGGCAGGGCACTCATTTTTTGATGGTTTTGTATATTTAAAATATAGTTCACAACTATAGTTATCAACAATATCAGTGATATTACCCTCCTCATCAGTTACTATTTTTTGTGCTATTTTTCTTTTCTTATTCTCTGTATATACAGAGCCACAATTTTCTAGATATAGAAAATATTTTTGTTGTTTAGTAAGATTAATATTAGTATCTTTAAGATAATTTTTGAAATCATCACACCCTAATACTGATATTATCAATATAAAAAAGTAGAAAACAAAGAGAGTGCAAATCAATTTAATATATTTCATCCTTAGTATTCCTACACAAAAAAAAATGATAGACTTAATTTAATGATATCTTTACGATAAATAAAATTAAAGCAAAAAGGATAAATCAATTAGCAGCAACTTAATCCATGAAAAAACAACATAGAATCTGGCTTGAAGCTTTTATGCAAAATTGCAAGGAAGGCAATAAGTCTGATCATACATTAATTAACTATCGCTCGGATCTTCTAAAATATATTAGATGGTTTGAATCAACTCAGCATGGTCCGCTCAATAAAGCAAATAGCTCCACTATTACTAGATATCAAAATTTTCTATCAAAAAATGAAAATGAAACAGCAGTAAATGCAAAAAAAGACAAGAAGAAAGGCAAAATTAAAAATAAAAGTAAAGATAGTGGAAAATGGAACTTGATTAAGACTGTATTTGGTTTTTTTAAAAAATCATTCACTAAAAATGAGAATGTGAATGTTAATAAGAATGAGAATGAAGAGGAGATAAAAAAAGAATCAAAAAATGAACATTTAAAATTATCAGTAAATTCTAGAAGAAGAAATCTTTCGGCAATTAAAAATTTTTATGAATTTTTAAAACAATCCAACGAAGATATTAATAATCTCTTTCCTACAAACCCGGTAAAATCAAAATTACACAATATTCGTTTAAAAGATGAGGATATCCTTCCTACAAAACTACTTACCCCAGATGATTGGAAGCAATTAGACGATAATATTTATCGGCCTAAAGAGCGACTTATTATCTATATTCTCTACTATGGTGGGCTTAGATTATCAGAATTATCTGAACTTAAAGTTGAGTATTTTAATCAAAGCAATCAATCACTTCGTTTTAATCGTAAAGGTGGATATATTCATACCCTTTACATTCAAAGACCAAAACAGGTTTTTTCCCTCTTAGAAAAGTATCTTCGCTCTCGTCCAATCGAAAGTCCTTTTCTCTTTTGTAACAAAAGAGGAAGGCCATTAACTTCACGAGCTATGTACAATACAATAATCAAGATTTTTACTAAAGCAAAAGTCCATTCATATGGACTAACTCCACATAGTTTTCGAAAAGGATGTGCTTCACTTTTATATCAAAAAACAAAGGATCTACTTCTTGTTCGAGATTATTTAAATCATGCCGATGCTAAAGTTACTCAAACTTACATAGAAAGATTAGATCGATCAGAAAATAAATTAGAATTAGAAAAATTAGAGGGAGGTTGATTTTTTATGAATGGAATTTTTAAATCATTTTTTTTATTTAAAATTTTAATAACTTTATTTTTATTTTCGCAAGCATGGGCGACGATTCCAACTCATTGTGAAAATTATGAGTTGGCCAGGCCAGATATTCTTAGTTATAAAACAAGTAAAAGTGATACTACCCTAGCAGAATGTAAACCACCACTAGTTTTCAAGAGAGGACATCTGGAATTAACGGCAATGCTCTTTGCACTTTATCCAGATCGCGAAATCTATTTTTTGGCCAGAGATGCAGAACTCTTTTATGACACTGCTAAATTTTTAAGTCATAAACTTAATATGGATTTCTCATCTAGAATACATCTCTTAAATATTAGTAGTAGAAATGTTGGAAGTGGTGATTTAACAAAATATTTAGGACTACATGGTATAGATGAAAGTAAATTAAAAAATGGAAAAAAATTTTTATTCGTAGATACTGGTTTTGTGGGAACAATTCCTAAAAAAATTGCTACTAAATTTAAATCAAATGTTAATGAAAAAAATTGGCATACTCAATTGGTGTGGTCATATAATAAAAAGCATCCCGCCTTTCGATCATTTCTTTTAGAAGAGGATAGTTCTTTCCCAAATTGTAGCATGAATGCATCTAGTGGTAGCAAGTATGAGGAGATTCCCAAATTTACTGATACATCAATAGATTTTGAATATGATGATGATGAAAAAAGAATAGTACCAATTTCCATAAAAGTAAAAGAAGAGAGAAAAGAAAGAGATAATGGCGATGTAATCTCTAAAAAAGAGGCCATATGTTATCAAAAAACGCTTATTCAATATTTAGAAAAAAAAGAAAATTTAGAGTTATTTAAAAGTCGTTATCAAAAATGGAGTAAACTATATACTCTGGCCCAACAAAAGAAAAAAGATGAATTAATAAAAGTTATTCATGAAATCTTTACTGATAAGATGGATAATGAAAATATCTTTGATAAAACCATGGTCCTTGATTTTTTGGATATATTAGATACTAATCTTCCAGAACTTAAAAGTGGCCTTAATATAGATTGGAGTAAAGATTTAAAATTTTTATCCACTCGAATGGAATTACAAGCAAATGATCAGGATCAAAGGTATTACACAGAAATTACTAGCAATAAAGATGCTTTACTCAAGCGATATCCAGATTGGAAAGAGATGAATATCATAGATGATCCATCAAAGGTTAGTGATAAAAATTTTCCGGAATTACTTAAAGCAGTTGATGTTGTTTTAGATCGTGATTGGGATACAAAAGTTATTAAAATTTTGGGCCAAAACTTAATAAAAGAGGAAAATAAAACTAGCAAAAAAATTTTAATTGAATCTATGAAAAAGATAATCAATCGTGGCGTATATGAAACCTTAACTAAATTTGTAAGTGAATTTTTCTCAAATAAACAAACACTGACATATCCAGAATTGATGACCGCCATAATAAAAAATAAACATGCAAGCACTGAGTATCTTTTGAGAGGAGTGGTAAATAGTCATGAGCATTGGAAGGAATATTTTAAATCTATATTGAATAATCAGGAGATCTCACTAGAAAGCGTGAGGGAAAAGTGTCCTCTTGTTGAAAAATGATGTATTTGTAGAGTGGGTCGGGAATCTGCGAGTATTATTTTTTATTATAAAAAACAATGAATTTTCATCTTAATTAATATAATCTCCTAATAACAACTTAATATAATCTACTACTAAAAATCATCACTCGTAAAAATGTCAAAGACTACACTGCTACTATTGCTATTTTTGTTTACATTGTTGTTCTTTACCACCCCATTCTCTTCTCACGGTGGTAGTCGCTTTAAAAGCATTGATCGTTTAGGATCCAGTTTCGTAGATGACTCCTTTTTCTATAAAAACGAAAATCCCACCGAAGATAGTAAAGGAGCTAAAGCTCAACAAAAAAAATTAGTGATTGAAGATAACGACGAAAATCAAGATCGAGAGGATGAGCAAAATGAAAAGAGGCAGATGAGTGAAGAGGATGAGAAACGCGAATATGGATACATCACCAATCTCAAAGAGATGGCCAAAAATGAAAATCAAATTTACATAGAAAAAATAATTCTTGAAGGAGTAAGTGTTTTTTCAAAGCAAGAATTAGAAAAAGTATATGAGGATAGTTTAAAAAGAAAATACACTCTTCCAGAATTTAAAAAAATGTTGAGAAAAATCTCTCGGTTCTATCGTAAAAATGGATATATCTTAGCTCGCGCCACTGTTCCTGATCAACAAATGACAAATTCCACTGTTAAAATACAAATATTCGAAGGAATTATCGACGATTTAATAATTAAAAATGATGAAACCAATCCTGTCTCTGAAGTAATCTTAAATTTTATTAAAAAGCAGATGTTTTACTATTTAAAAATTGGTTCTGTTTTGAATAAAAAAAATATTGAGACATTTTTGGTTTTAGCAAATCAACTTCCTGGCACTTCTATTAAAAGTGTTTTATCACCATCAACAAAAAAAGTTGGTGGTGCTGTATTAACCGTGATCACTAGAAAGATCAGCAATTTTCAAGTTGATTATCAATTAAATAATCATGGAAACTCTTATATTGGCAAAAACATTGCTCAGCTCTCTGGAAAATTTTATAATCCATTTGTTGTTGGTACACTTTCGGGAAATGTATTAAAAACCACTGCTGGCGATGGACTACTTTATGGGCAACTCTCTTGGCAACAATACCTCTACGAGAGTGGATTAAAACTTATTTTATCCTATGATAAATCCAAAACTCACCCTACAGGAAGAGTGAGTATGTTAAATTTAAGAGGTGAAAGTAACAGTTGGATGGCCGGAATAACTCTCCCCTGGGAGATCTCATTCAATAAGATATATTCATTCTATCTTAAACTCAATCAATTTAAGGGAAGCTTAATGCTAGATAGTGTTCGTCTGGCAATTTATGATGATCGCATCGATAGTCTGCGAATTGGAAATAATTTTAGTTTCTATGGATCAACTCAAGGAGAAGTACAAAATTTAAATTCTAGTGCCACAATCAATATTCTCTATTCCAGAGGTCTAAAATTTAATACTCAAGAAAATAAAAATCCTTCAAGAGTACAAGCAGAAAAAGAATTTAATAAAATAAATGCAGAAGCAACTTTTGATAGTGCTATAAGAAAGCATGACTTATCATATGGATATTCAATGCTGGCAGCAGTGGCGACCCAAAAATCATTTTCGGCACTTCTAGCATCAGAAGAGATGAGTTTTGGCGGTCAAGAGTATGGGCGTGGATATGATTCTGGAACAATGAGTGGAGATTCTGGAATTATGGGAAAATTAGAATTTCATTTAAGTATTTCAAGCGGTGATAAAATGTTAATAAAAATACCCTTGGTACATAATGTGGATCTATATACTTTTTTCGATACTGGCAAATTATATAACCAAGGAATCACAACAACTCAAGAGGAAACAATTAGTGCATCCTCTGCAGGTATTGGTGCAAATTTATTTCTATTTTTGAATTTCTATACCAAATTTTTTATCGCAAAACCTCTTACTCGTAATGATCAAAATTTAATTAACGATGGAAAAGATGGAAAAGGAATCAGATTATTTTTTTCTCTAGGAGGGAGTTTTTAGTAGATAATAGTAGATAATATCACAATAGAAAAAAAATGAGGGGGGATAATAAAAAATGAGGGAATGTTCATTTACATTTACATTTACATCTATATCTACATCTATATTTATATTCGTATTAATATTTATATCTAGCATATTCTCTTGGTCGAAATGTTGGGGGCTACCGAGTGAAGGTCAAATTGTAAGTGGACATGTGGCCATAACTCAAAATGAAAATACTCTACAAATAAATCAAACCTCTACTCAAGGGATTATTGATTGGCATAGTTTTAATGTGAACCCCAATGAACATGTTCGTTTTGTACAACCAACAACTGATTCAATTACCTTAAATAGAGTTACAGGCAGAGAAGGTGCTTCTAATATTAGTGGTAGTGTAAATGCCAATGGTAATATTATATTAATTAATCCTGATGGAATTTTATTTGATAAAACCGCCAGAGTAGATGTTGGTGGTTTAGTGGCCACCACTTCTAACATCAGCAATGATGATTTCTTAAAGAAAAATTTTAACTTTCATGCAAATTCTAATTCTAATTCTAATTCTAATTCTAATTCTAATTCTAATTCTAATCTTGGGATAGATGATTATAAAGATGTTAGTATAATAAATTTAGGTGAAATTAAAACCTCCTCTGGTACTGGCGGTAGAATCATTTTATCAGCACCTAGAATTGAAAATCACAATCTAATCGAGGCCAATCAAGGAGAAATTACTCTCTCCACTAGTAAAAATTATCTCTTAAATTATGATGGTCAAGGACTTCTCTACTTAAGCATGTCCTTTGCTGATTCAGCAAGAGAAGAGATTACTAACACTGGAAAAATCCATGCTGATGGTGGAAAAATTAAAATTCAATTAACAGACAATGGAACTGTTGGAGGAATAGAGGAGATCACCAAACATATGATTAATATGAATGGTGTTGTAGAAGCAGATACTATCGAATTTAAAGAGGGACAAATATTTCTTTCCTCTGGAAAAAATGGGGAAATTAAAATTGCAGGTACAGGAGAGATTAGAGCTAGAGGAGATGAACCTGGTGAAAGTGGGGGGAAAATTGAATTACATGGAAATAGAATTGGAATTTATGATCATGCTAAAATTGATAGCAGTGGATTTTCTAAGGGTGGAGATATCTTAATTGGAGAAAGAAAATTAACTAATCTTTTTATTACCGATAAAGTCTATATCGCTAACGATGTACATCTCCTAGCATCGGCAACTCATTTTGGAAAAGGTGGAAGAATTGAAATTTTCTCTGAATCACTCTCTCGAGTCTATGGTTTTTTAAGCGCCACTGGTGGTGGTAGTGGTGGTGATGGTGGTTTCGCAGAGGTATCCACTAAAAGACATCTCGATTTGAGAGGAAATTTTGACTTTCGAACATTTGATCACCAACGATGGAAAGATGGTCATCTTCTAATTGATCCATACAACATAACAATATCAAATGCCGGCGATTCCAATATGAACGGAACTACTTCTCCATTTTATACTGACGATACCACAGACGGAAATTTGAATGTAAACACTCTTAGAAATGCTTTGAGCACAGGAAATGTTACTGTAGAAACACATGCAGCTGGAGCTGGTGTTAATGGAAATATAATTGTATCATCAGCAATAGATTGGACAACATCTAATACACTTACCTTAAGCTCATATGAAAACATCTCTATTGGAGCAAGCATAACTCCAAGCAACCCAAATGGTTCGCTAACTTTAATCTACAATAATGCTGGCGTTAATGATACTGCCACTCTAACTTCATCAGCAGCGATTACTGTTAATGCTCTCACTATCACTTGCAGTAATGGAGCTGATACTTGTGGACTTGCCTCTTTTACAAATAATTTAACATTAGGATCACTTACTACTAGTGCTGGAACCTACGATATTTCTTTATCAGGAGGAACTAATTCCATCTCCAGTGCGGCCGTTACCACTTTTAATAATAGCTTGGGAACATTATCATTAGAGGGAAATTTCACCTTTAACGGAGGATTAACTTCTCTAGCGGCCACCACTCTTACTAATGATACTAGCATTACTACTACAGATACAAATGCAAATATTACTTTTAGTTCCACCTTAGATGGAACTTTCAACTTAAATCTCAACTGTGGTAATAGTGGAAATTTATTGTTCACAGGTATAGTTGGCGGAGCTGATCCTCTGGCCACTTTTGATATAGCTTCCTCTGGTAATATTACATTCTCAAATAATTTAAGTGCTGCTACTCTTGATCTTAGCGATTACACTGCCGGCAGTGGTAAAACCCTCACCTTTACAGGAGATACACAACTCACCACTGGACTCACAACATCTGCATATGCATATAATATTACCTTTAGCGGGGCCAATAATGACATCGCTGGCACTACTACATTTTCAAACACAGGCACACTAACTATCGGTGATACGGCCACCGATTCAACTACATTTGCCAATGGATTATCTGCCACTGCCCCCACTCTCCTAAATCTTGCAGGAACAATAGAGGCCACTACTGCTGCCGCTGCAATTTCACTCTCATCTGCTGCAAACTCAACTCTAATGACCACTGCTACAACCAACATTACTACAAATGATGGAGCAATAAATCTTTATTCAACACTAAATGGAACTTCTGCACTAACTCTTACTAGTGGAATAGGAATTATTACTTTTAACAAGTCTGTAGGAAATAGTACTTCACTTACTTCTATGACTATTATTGGGCCTGCTCTTCTTGCAGCAGATATTGGTATAAGTACTTCAGGAACTGTTAATTTTCAAAACACACTTCAAAGTTCTGGAGCAAATCGCGCTCTTAATATAACAGGCAACGCTGACTTCGATGGAGCTGTAGGTGGCGGTGGTGCTGGAACAGAATTAACTTCTCTCATTGTTACTGGTACAACTGATATCGGTGCAAACATTACTACTACTACAACTCAAACATACACTGAAGCAGTTACTCTCACTGCTGGACCAATTACTTTAAAAACAACTGCCTCTGATATTACATTTTCTTCAACACTAAATGGAAATAAAGTATTAAATTTAGATTGTGGCCTAGGAAATATTCTTTTTTCAGGTGCAGTTGGAGCAACAAATGCTCTTACATCAATTGTTCCTACCTCCTCTGGCAATATAACATTTTCTAACAATCTATCAGTGGGAACTTTGGATTTAACTGCTTTTAGTGGAGTTAACTTCTATCTACTAGGAGCAAGCAATTCAATTGCAAATGCTGGTGTTATAACTTTTCCCAATAGTGGTATTCTAACTATCGGTAGCACTGGTGGACTAACAACATTTGCTAACGGTCTTACTGCAACTACTCCCGCTACAATTAATTTAGCGGGAACAATAGCTGCAACTTTAGGTGCAATTTCATTAACGGCCGCTACTACTACAATTAATCTCATCGCAGATACTACCATAAATACCAGCAATCAAAATGTAACTTTTGGTTCTAAAGTTGATGGCCCCTCTGCTTTAGCACTTAATATTGGTTCAGGATCTGTAAATTTCAATGCTCTAGTAGGAGATGGAACAAAACTCTCATCAATTGCAGTTAATAGCAACTTATCAACTTCTAATTTTCAAACCACAGCTATAAAAACCACGGGAAATCAAACTTACAAAGGTTTCTCATATCTTATTTCTAATATCAGCTTTTCTAGCGATTCAGGTACAGTAACCTTCGATGCTGATAGTGGTTTAGGTACACTTCAAAGTTCATTGGCGGCCCGTACACTTGAGATCGCTGGTAATGCTGCCTTTAAAGCAACAAGTGGTGGAGGTGCAAATGCTATTACTTCTATAAATGTTACTGGCAACACTGATATTTACTCCAATATAACAACATCGGGAACACAAACCTATGGAGATAATGTAGCAGCAGATATCAGCAATCTAGGAGCAAATGTCACTCTCACAACAACAAATTCAGCAATAACATTTAACTCTGCAATTGCAAATTCTACTTCTCGCTCACTAACTCTCTCTACTGGACTAGGAAATATTTTCTTTTATGGTTCCATTGGATCGGCCACAGCACTGACAGCGCTCTCAATTACATCAACAGGAAATGTTACCTTCAATGGAAGCATGAATAAAATTACTAATACTATTTCTTTTGCAAACACCGGCACACTAACATTAGGTAACGATGCCACTGATGAATTTTATTTTTATAACGGAATTTCAGCACCATCTCCCTCTGCTATTACCTTAGCAGGATTATTCACTGTTAGTACTGCTGGATCTGTATCATTTACTCCTGCCGTTTCACTTGCAACCAATACAACAATTACAACCAGTGCAATTAATGGTGCAATTACATTCTCTTCTGATATTGCATCTAGTGGCGGTGGTCCTCCATACTATTCACTTACACTTAACAATGGAAGTGGAGTTGTAACTTTTGCTGGAACTGTAGCAACACTTTCAGCGCTTACTTTAAGTGGTTCTGGAATAACCTACATCGCAAGAGATGTTACTATTTCAGGTGGAGATCAAACTTACGCTGGAACAGTTAGAATTAATGGTGATGATGGAGGTGAAGGAACTGTTGAACTAACTGCAAACAATGTACTCTTCAACACTACCTCTAGTACACTTGATAGTTTTACTCTTGATCGTGTAGTAAAAATTAGTGGTAATGCTGTCTTTAATGGATTAGTAGGTGCAAACTTACAACTATCTTCTTTGCAAGTTACAGGTACAACAAGTATTGGTGGTTCTGGCGTCTTTTCTATCACCACTGCAAATGCACAAACCTATTCTGGTGCTGTCACTTTAACTTCTGGTCCAATAACATTAACTACCACTAACGATGGTGCAATTACTTTTTCTACTTCTATATCTGGTAATTATGATTTAATTACTTCTACCGATGATGGAGCAGTTAATTTTAATTTTTCTGCTGCCTCCTCGATGAAATCACTTACAGTAAATGGAGATGCTGGTACTGTAACATCCATCGCTCACGATATTACCACTAGTAATGGCCAGACATACTCTGGCCCAGTTTTATTAACTGGTAATGGTGGAGGCGACGGCATTGATCTCTCCACTGGAACTACAGGAGCTACAATTGCATTTAACGATACTTTAAATAGCTCCGGTGGATTTCGTGTTTTAACTCTAACTGGTAATATTGATTTTAATGGTAGCGTGGGCGGAGTATCCAGGCTCAGCTCACTTACTACAACTACAGGTGCTGCAAATACAACCTATATTGGCAATGATATAGTTACAGATGGAGCACAAACATATAACAATAAAGTTGTATTAGATTTAGCAGCAGCAACTGCCAATCTCACCTCTTTAAATAATGGAAACATCTCTTTCACCTCTAACCTAGATGGTGGTAAGACATTAAATGTCTCTTGTGGATCAGGAAATCTCTCTTTTACTGGATCTATTGGATCAACTACTAAACTTACTACTCTTACTTTAACAAATACTGGAACATTAACCTTTGGCGATGGTGCTGGCGATACATTCTCATTTGAAAATGGCCTCTCTATTGATATTGATATTGCGGGAACAACTGGAGTAAATCTTTTTGCTACACTCTCTATAAATACTGCTGGACAAGCAATTTATTTTGATACGCCCGTTACACTTGATGGTTCAACAACTATCAATACCAACAATGGTGATATTACCTTTGATTCCACAGTAACTGGTGTTGCTAAAACGCTTTCCCTCGATCTTGGTACAAATAATAACACTATAACTTTTTCTGACAATGTCACTCTAGGCACACTCACTACCGCTGCTAAAGCATATGCAATCTCTCTAACAGGCGCTACAACTACTATCACTAACCAAGTTAATTTTCTTAATACAGGAACTCTTACTCTCGCAAATACATTTAATCTTACTAATGGATTAAATGTTTCAGGACCTTCGTCCACTACTCTTTCTGCCAATAC
>JADFZW010000029.1:0-39888 GCA_015232355.1 Oligoflexia bacterium | reverse complement strand
ATTGCGGCGTTCAGACGTGTGCTCTTTCTTGGTACAAATAATAGCACTGCCACTTTTTCTGGAAATCTTACTCTAGGCACACTCACTACTGTGGCCAAAGCATACTCAATTTCAATATCTGGTAGTAATAATACAATTGCTACCAATACCTCTTTTGCTAACACCGGAACTTTAACTCTAGGAAAAGCAGGTGGAACAACTAATTTTTCAGATGGAGTAACCATAAGTAGTCCAAGCGCTCTCTATCTATTAGGAACAATCAATAGTAGCAATGGTGTTGCTATTTCATCTCCTATAACTCTAAATGCTGATAGCACTCTTACCAATGATACTTCTTCTAATATAAATATATCTAGTACAATAAATAGTGCAGTCGATGGATCATTTTCTCTCGCAATTGATTCTGGTACTTTCCCAGTAACATTAGCTAACACCGTTGGTATTCAAGATTCAAAAAAATTATCAACTCTTACCATAAACGGTGGCGGGGCCATAACCATCTATCAAAGTATCAGCACCTCTGGTATTCAAACATACACTGATGCTGTAACTTTATTCGAAAATGCTACCACTAAAACATTAACTGGTTCCACTATAACTTTTAGTAGTACTCTAGATGGTGAAGAGAGTTTAAAAATAGTAGGCAATGCTGTCTTTACAGCTGCAGTTGGAGGTGGAGGAGCAGGAGATGATTTAACATCTCTATGGGTGACAGGAACATCTTCCATCAATTCTAATATTACAACCGTAGATGAACAACGCTATGATGATCAAGTTACCTTAACTGCTGGGCCAATAACTCTAACCACTACTTCGGGAAATGATTACATCACTTTTAACTCCATCATTACAGGTGCATTTAATTTAATTTTAGAAAATTCTACTTCCGCAGTTAATTTCAATGCTACCTCAGGAACCACATCATCAATTGCTTTACTCGATATAAATGGAACAGGAATTACCTCGATAAAAAATAATATCACCACTACTCTCACTCAAGATTATGGAGGACCAGTTACACTCACGGGAAATTCTATTCTTACCGCAACTACCATTACATTTAGTGATATTATAGGTGGCGCTTATACTTTAAAAATTATTGATTCTGTTAATGCTATTTTTAATGGAGAAATTGGTGGCGTTGCTGGAGCAAATCCACTTACTTCACTGGAAATAACTGGCAATTCTACCCTTACTGCAAATGTTACGACTACTGGATCTCAAACCTATAGTGGAGCAGTGACATCCATTAGCGACTTAATCTTTACCACTAGTAGCGGAACAATCTATATTGGTGATAACATTTTCACTACCGCAACCCAAACTTATAATGGGCCAGTACTCTTAACATCTTCTCCTGCTACTGCCATTAATCTTACTGGTACAACGGTTACTTTTGATAGCACTCTTTCCTCCTCTGGAGTAAGTCGTGCACTTACTATTACTGGAAATGCAAGCTTTAATGGAGCAATCGGTGGGGGAACCTATCCATTATCATCACTCACCATAACCGCTAATTCTACTCTCACTAATAATATTTCTATAGTGACTAATAATGGAAATATCTCCTTTGGAGGATCGGTCAGTGGTGCTGCTTTCACTCTATCCATCGATGCTGGTACAAATAATAACACTGTCACTTTTTCAGGAAATGTCACTCTAGGCACACTCACTACCGCTGCTAAAGCATATGCAATCTCTCTCACAGGTGCTACAACTAATATCACTAATCAAGTTAATTTCCTTAATACAGGAACTCTCACTCTCGCAAATACATTTAATCTTACTAATGGATTAAATGTTTCAGGACCTTCGTCCACTACTCTTTCTGCCAATACAGCAATTAACACTGTCGATGCCGCTATCTCATTTACAGCAGCAGTCAGTGGTGCTGCTCAAACACTCTCCATCGATCTTGGTACAAATAATAGCACTGTCACTTTTTCTGGAAATCTTACTCTAAATACACTCACTACTGTGGCCAAAGCATACTCAATCTTATTTTATGGTAGTAACAACACCATCACAACTAATACCACATTCAACAATACTGGTTCGCTTACTCTAGGAAATGGAGGAGCAGGCGTAGATAATTTCACCTTTAGCAATGGATTTTCATCAACTTCTCCCTCTACTAATTATTTATCAGCAACAATAAATGCAACTGCAGGAAACATCTCTTTTACCAATGCAACCATACTTAATGGAGCTACAATTATTACCACTAGTGTAGGTAGCGGAAGTACTACTTTCTCCTCTACACTAAATAGTAATGGAGTTAGTAATTATGCTCTAACTATCAACAATGGCGCAGGATCAGTCTTTTTAAACAACATCATTGGAACAATTCCCGCTCTTGCTCTTGCTTCACTTAATATCTCCGGTGCTGGAACAACCTCCATTGCAAATGATATCACCACCACTGGAAACCAAACATACACTGGCGCCTCTCTCATTACAGATAATGGAGTAATGCTAACTAGTAGTGCTGGTGGAGTAATCAACTTTAAAGATAAACTAAATAGCTCTGTAGCAAATCGCACTTTAACTATCTCTGGAAATGCAGACTTTGATGGAATTGTTGGAGGAGATCTAGCTTTAGATTCCCTACTCGTTTCCGGCACAACTAATATCGGAGCAAATATCACTTCAATCTCAACTCAAACATATAATAGTGCAGTTACTCTCACCGCTGGACCAATTGTTTTGGCCACAACTGACTCTGATATTTCATTTGCTACAACTGCTTCAACATTAAATGGTGGATATAATCTAACATTAACTACAGGAAATGGTGATATCTATTTTAATGGCGTAGTAGGAGGTGTAACTCCTCTAACTTCAATTACTATTACTAATTCCACTACTAGCACCAACATCGGAAATAATATAACCACCTCTCTAAATCAAATCTATAATGGTCCAGTATTATTAACTAACACCGCAAGCACTTCTACAATTACTTCAACTGCCGGTAATATAAATTTTATCGATACAATAAACAATGCAGGAGGAGCGGCCAATGGTAATTTAAGTATTGTTGCTACTGCTGGTACTATTGATATTGATGGATTAGTCGGTGGAATTCTTGCTCTAACATCTTTATCATTAAGTGGAATCTCTGCTATCTCAGTCAATATAAATACAAGTGGATCTCAAAGCTACGCTGGTACTGTTATACTAGATCCTGCCGGCGCCTCTCTCACTTTCAACAGTAGCAATAATGGTAATATCTCTTTTACATCAACATCCTCAATTACTTCAACAGTCGATGGCGCCAAAACATTAAACATCAATTGTGGTAGCGGAAATATTAGTTTTGCTGGCACAGTTGGTATTGGTACAAAATTAACTTCCATAGCAGTAACCTCCTCTGGAAATCTTACCTTCTCTGGTAGTTTTAACATAGATACTTTGGATCTTTCAAATTTTAGTACTAATAGCGGAACACTTACAATCGGATCATCCTCTTCATCTACTGCTACCATCACCAATGGATTACTGGCCACAAATGCATCTGAAGTGTTCTTAAGTGGAAATTTAATTTCAACAAGTGGAGATATTACTCTACCGGCCACCACTCTCAATGCTAATACATCAATAGATACTAGTGCCAGCAATTCAAATATCAATTTCACCTCTACTCTAAATGGAGCGCGAACTTTAAACATTTCTCCTGGTAGTGGCACACTTAACTTTTCTTCTGAAGTAGGAGGTTTAGTCAAATTAACTTCCATCACCATAAATGGTTCAAACTCTACCATAAATATTGCAAACAATATCTCCACTACTTCCAATCAAAGCTATGCGGGAGCTGTACTGTTAACTGGAAGCTCTACTATCAGAGGAAGAACCATTTACTTTACAAATACTCTAAGTAGCTATGGAACAAATCACCCACTAACCATAGAGGGAGATGTTGATTTCGACAACAGCATTGGAGGTGCTGGCGGAGGCGGAGGAAGTAGTCCACTCTCATCCTTAACTATCTACGGAACATCTGCGTTTGGAACATCTGAGATAACAACTATTGGAACTCAAAAATATTTTGGAGCGGTTACATTAAATTTAACAGATCCAACACTTACTCTCACAAGCACAAACAATGGAGCTATCATTTTCGGATCATCATTAAATGGGGCCAAAGCTTTAAATATCTCCAATGGAACAGCAGATACTACTTTTACTGGAGCAGTTGGAACTAGCACTCCACTCACAACTATTAATTTCACCTCCTCTGGAAATATCTCCTTTATGAGCGATCTAAATGTAGCATCTATAAATTTATCAAACTACACATCAACAACATCAACAGCTGCAACTGGAATTTCATTTGCAGGAGATACAACGATTAGCAACTCTTTCCTTCATCCTAGTAATAGATATAATTTATCATTCACTGGAAGCAACACCTATTTTGGCAGTATGATTACCTTTGCAAATAGCGGAACCTTAACCTTAGGAGATAATGCTAATGACACTTTTACTTTTACAGGAGCACTGACAGCTACATCGCCATCATTAATTAATTTAGCAGGAACTATTAATGTTTCAGATGCTGTTAATTTAGGCAACACTCTTCTAAAAGCAAACACTATAATCAATGCGGGAGAAAACACAAGCAATTCAAATATTACTTTCAACGGAAAAGTTAATGGTGCCTACTCTCTTTCTCTTAATAGCAAAACTAGTGGCGATATTACTTTTAATGCTGATATTGGATCTGATATTCCTTTAAGCTCTCTTTATATTACCTCTGCCAATCACGTATCTAATAATGCCAAAATTATTGTTGATTATTTTACACAAAAAGATGGTTATGGACTAACCTCTTTAGGATTATCTACTCTGATTAGCAATGGTAATGTTTATATAAAAACATATTCTCTTACTGGTTCCATTATCGCCAAATCTCTGACACTTCTTTTAGAGTATTCTTGTGATATCACTGGTAGCATTGGTGGTTATTCTGACATTGGTGCATTTAGATTTACCACTCTCTTAAATCCAATTACCACCGGATCATTTTTCTTAAATGGATATGATCTAAGTCTTGCAATGGTTGGTGTAGATAATATTGTATCGGCCAACGTAACTCCATCAATACTCGATATCTCTAATGATTTTTTCCTTGCTTCTGATACATTAAATAAGTCTAATTTTAATAGCATAATCGGATGCCAACATCTTTCATGGGTCTGCGATTCATTTTATGATAAGGAGATTTAGATAAACACAAACTAAGATATTCGCACCAGGAATCTGCGAGTATTTCTTTTTTACTCTACTTTCTCTATTAAAATTAATATAATCTTTAAAATTAAAAATTGCGACACTACTCGGATATATTAGGATTATTAGGATTATTAGGATTATTAGAATGCTCTACACCTTTCGAAATACAAATATCTTCTCTATGGAATACCAACTTCCAAATAAAATTTTAACATCCCTTGAAATAGAAAATCGATTGGCACCAATATATGATCATTTTAAATTACACTCTGGTCGTCTGGAGTTAATGACTGGAATTGCGGAGAGAAGAATTGGAGAAGTAGGTCAGCTGCCATCAGCACTAGCAATTTCTACGGTTAATAAGTTGATTGAGCGAACTCATGATATTGATAAAAATTTTGATTATAGAAATGAAATAGATCTATTAATTTATGCTTCTGTCTGCAGAGATTGTTTAGAACCTGCAACAGCATCAAAAGTACATGCTGCTTTAAAATTAAAAGATGAGTGCTGCTTCTTTGATCTCTCCAATGCATGCTTAGGAATAATGAATGCAATCTTATTGGCAGCAAATCTTGTAGAGACAAAACAAATTAAATCAGCACTTGTAGTCGCTTCTGAAAATTCTGCTCCTCTAATTGAAACAACCATTAATCACCTACTATCAAAATTTAATAGTGGTGAATTAAAAAAGAGCGAATTAAAAAAACATATGGCCAGTTTTACTATTGGATCAGGTGCCTATGCCGCCATTGTTACTAACAGTGATCGCATTCAGGATAACAGTAACAGTAACAATCTAAAACCTATAAAGTTGTTAGCTTGTTCTCTGTTGACCAATACCAAAGCACAAAACTTGTGCACAGGTGGTGGACATCATCATGAAATGATTATGGAAACAGATAGTGAAGCACTTTTGCATGCAGGGATTTCACTTGCAGATAGAAATTGGAATAATTTAAAAGAACTTCTTTCATGGTCTAACAACTCCCCTACTCATTTTATCACTCATCAAGTAGGTGAAACACATCAACGATTATTAGCAAAACAATTAGGAATCGATATCGGAAAATTTTATTCTACATTCAAAACATTAGGCAATACTGGGTCCGTTGCACTTCCTATAAGTTGGGCGCAAGCACATCAAGACTCTCTATTTAAAAAAAATGATCAACTCGCTCTCCTTGGTATTGGTAGTGGACTTAGTTCAATTATGTTTGCAGTGGAATATCAATAAGAGAATATAAGAGAATACACATAAATTTTATTTGCCGCCAATACCGCCAATTAACCATTCAAATGCACTCTCTTGTACATTAAAAAAGTTTATATTGTCTCTTTTGGTTAATTTCACAATAGAAGATAAAATATTTGCAGCACTTTGAGATAATCCAAACATCGCTGAACGTTTTACATATGGTTTATTGCCACTAATGTATTCTCTGATTGGATCAAGAATTTTTAAATTCAACTGCACATTAGTTACATTTGAAAATAATAATACTGAACCCTCTGGTTGAATTCTAATTATTTTTTTTGCTTCATCCATTACGGAAACTAATTTTATCAAGTCAGCATTAGTATAATCAGTAAATAAAATTTTTTTATCCTTATATAAAATAAAATGTACATCATTTTGCATAAAAATCCTCCATCTAAAAATCACTTGATCTTTTTCGAAAAAAAAATAAATAAACATTAATATTTTTTTCATTTTTTTTCTTGTTTTTTCTTGTTTACAGTCAAGCATTCAACAGTAGAATTTAAATACAGTTTAATATATAATTAATATTATGAATAAAATAAGCAAATTAAAGATAAAATTAAAGATAATATTAAAGATAATTATTACTACAACTACAATCTTTTCTCTCTATTTCTCAATAACCAACCTGCACGCTACACTTATGGCCGAGGGTTTTGGTGGTATTAGTTACGGAAATCAACTTTTCGAAGAGTATTATAATGAAACTCAATTTAAACATGAGGGAATTACTTGGGGACCAGAATATGGCGGACGTTTAGGTCTAAAAATATACTATGTCATGTTTGGAGTTATGGAGACAAAATTAAGTAGTCAAATAAGTGGATACAAATCTCCAGGAGCAAATCTAGAAGATGGTAGCTCCAAATATAAAATGACTTTAGAAGAAGCACTGTGGGGCCCATATATCGCTATCTACATTCCAAAATATTTTGTACGTATTATTTCAGAATATTATTATGAGGCAAAAGGAAGATTTGTGACTGTTACAGAAGATGAAGCAGACTGTGCTCCATTTTATCAATATGACAAAGTATTTGGCAATGGTTGGTCTTTAGGTGCAGGAGTGATGTATCGATTTTTCACAGCAACCATAATGTATCGAGAATTAACTTATAATAGAGGAATTTTTGCAGGAAACTCAGGCCCACTTCCAGGAGAAGGATATCCGGCCACCTACAGACACAAAACAACTTCATTGCAATTAGGATTGTTTCTTAACATATAAAGAAAAAGTAAAGAAAAAGATCTACGTTATGAAATTGTTAATCATATTATTTTTACTATTATTATATACAGTCGTATTAATTGGATGTGTCCCCTCTTCTGATACACTTAAATATGAGAGTAATTCCATAAGTAACGATACCACCGCTCCTACCCTCTCGATAACCGCAACCGGAAGAAACCCTTGTAACTTTTCAAATTTCACTCTCACCTTTACATTTAGTGAGGCGGTGACTGATTTTACTATCGACGATATAGTAGCAAATAATTGTGATGTATCTAATTTTAAATCTATAAGTAGTAAAATATACACCGCTGATATTGCAATTTTAAGTGAAGGAGCAGTTAAAGTAGAAGTACCCTCTCAAACTGCTCAAGATAGTGCTGGCAATAAAACTTCCAATACAGCAACATATACTACAGTCTACGATACAACATCACCAACAGTAAGTATCTCTAGTTCAAGCACCACCGTAGGTAGCGCAACTAATTCAGCAATAAATATAAATATAATTTTCAGCGAAGCGGTTTCTGGATTTACCAGCTCTCGCTTAACAGTTATCAATGGGACAGTAACAAGTTTTACCTCTGGAACAAGTGGAACAAGTGGATCAAGTGGATCAAGTGGATCGACAACTAAAGGTACAAACTACTCCGCTACCATCACTCCTATATTTGATGGTGTTGTTAGTGTGATGATTGCTGCTGGTTCAGTCAGCGATGAGGCCCTTAATCTTAATAAAGCATCCGAATCTTTAAGTTGGACCTATGATAAAACATCACCCACTGCTACTATCACTTCTTCTATAAGTAATACCATTACAAATATATCACCTATTCCAATAACCATTACTTTTAGTGAAGATGTCTTTAACTTCACCATTGATGATATAACAGTTGCTAATGGAACTCTTTCCAATTTTGTAGCAACATCTGCAACCACTTACACCGCCGATATTACTCCCTCAGCAGAGGGCGCAGTCACCGTCTCTGTGGGAGCGGCAAAAGCAAACGATGCTGCTCTTAATTCAAATAGCGCAACTTCGACTTTTACTCGTACATACGATACAATATCACCTTCGGTTATTATAAGTTCTGATTCCACAACTACCATTACCAAGACAAATCCTATTCCTATCACTATCACCTTTAGTGAAAATGTTTCGGGAGTAGATGTTGCAGACTTCACCATCAGCAATGGAACTATTTCCAACATCATCGCCAGCAATGCTTCCTCAGATGGTTCAAGTTCCATCTACACGGCCGAGATCACGGCAACTGCCAATGGTTTACTAACAGTTATTATGAACGCTGCCGGAGCAACAGATAGTGCAGGAAATGGCAATCAAATTTCCAATACTTTCTCTAGAACTTACGATACAGTTTCTCCCTCTGTAATTGTTAGTAGTTCCACATCTGATGAATATACAAAAACCTCACCTATTTCAGTAACATTTACTTTTTCCGAATCAGTTTACAATTTTATTCTTCAAGATATTACAGTCACTAATGGAAGTGCTACAAACTTTTCTTCCTCTTCACTTACAACCTACACTGCTGATATTGTTCCCTCCGCAGAGGGAGTAGTCTCTGTCTCTGTGGGCGCGGCATCTGCAAACGATGCTGCCGAAAATAGTAATACTCTATCAAATACTCTAAACAGAACATATGATATTACCGCTCCCTCTGTCACTCTTAGTTCCTCAGCATCCAATCCCACTCACATCTCTCCTATCGCACTTACTTTAAATTTTAGTGAAGCAATTTTAAATTTTGCTATTACCGATATCAATGTTACCAATGCCTCCATCTCTAATTTACAAAGCTTAGGAGGAAATCAATATAGTGCTGATATTTATCCTTCACCCAATGTAACTGTAAACATCAGTGTAGCAGCGGCCACATTTCAAGATCGAGCATTAAATGATAATTTAGCGGCCACACCCATAAGTAGAACCTACTATCATTATGCCTCTGCTGTACTAGATAGTGATTTTAATAATCCCAAAGGATATTACACTCATGATAATGCCGCCGGCGGAAATTTACACGATCGCGGAAATGCCATTGCAAGAAGAGGTAGTGATGGAAAAATAATTATTGCTGGTCAAAGTTGGAATGGAAGTAATTTTGATATGACAGTCTGGCGTTTATATAGCAATGGAAGTTTGGATACTACTTTTGCTAGCAATGGAATTTATAAACATAATGGGGCCGCCGGCGGAAATGGTGATGATATCGCTTACGCTGTAGCTTTAGATAGTGATCAAAAAATTGTTGTGGCCGGAAAGAGTATAAATGCTAGTGGCAATAGTGATATGCTAGTTTGGAGATTAACTGCTGATGGTAATCTAGATACTGCAACTTTTGGTAGTGGCAATGGTTTTTTTAAACATGATAATGCTGCCACTGGAAGTGGTGATGATATCGCTTATGCTGTAGCTATCGATAGTAATAGCGGTAATAAAATTTTAGTGGCCGGTACTTCACTAAAAAGTCCTGGCAATAGTGATATGGTAATTTGGAGAATAAATAGTGATGGCAGTGGACTTGATAGTACTTTCAATCCCAATACAGGTTACTTTGTAAGTGATAATGCTGCCGGCGGAAATGGAAATGATGAGGCAAAAGCAATTGCAATTCAAAGTAGTGATCAAAAAATTGTTGTGGCCGGAAGTAGTCTTGGTTCTGGTACTAATGATATAGATATGGCCATATGGAGATTTACCTCTGGTGGAATTTTAGATACTACATTTAGTGATGATGGAATTTTCACTCACAACAATGCGGCCCTTGGAGATAGTGATGATCATGCATACTCAGTTGCTATTGATAGTAATAATAAAATTGTTGTTGCTGGTGACAGTACCAATGCTGCTCTTAATTTAGATATGGCCGTTTGGCGTCTGAGTAGTACTGGTGTTCTCGATAATACATTTAACTCTTCAGGTGGTGGTAATGGAATATTTACTCATAATAGCGCTGCTGCTGGAAATAGTAATGATGGTGCTAGTGAAGTAAAAATTCAAAGTGATGGAAAAATTGTTATTTTTGGTTACAGTACGGCCGCCGCTTCAAATATTGATATGGCGATTTGGAGATTAGGTGCAGATGGAACATTAGATGTTTCCTCTAAAAGTGCTAAGAGTGCAAATGATAATCCTTTTAATACTACTGTTGGTTATTTCACTCACAATAGTGCTGCTGGCGGAAACGGCGAGGACCGTGCAAATACAGGAATCATAATTGAAGAGAGTGGAAGTTTTTTAGTTGTTGGATTTAGTAATAATAATTCAGCAAATGAAGATATGTGTGTATGGAAGATTAAATAATGTAACATTCAACTAAAGTTGATTAGTGTCTGCTGATAGAATGGCATTTTTTCCAACGAAGAGAATAGATTATTCCGGCCCTATCACGCGGAGAACTTCCATCGATAGAAACAGACGCTGTATCAAAAGATGGATTTTTAACAACAAATGAAGAGTTTACTCTTAAGAGCGCTGTCTCTCCACAAGGACTAAATATTTGTTCTTGAAGCGCAATATTTTTTTCTACCTTAAAGCTATCATCATAGGGCCCATTAAATTTGTTACTTAAAATCGGTCCTAGGTGTCCTGCAAAGGCATACTCGTTACTAAAAATGGATTCAGCCCCTCTAGGAAGTTTCATCTTACCACGTAATTCAATTTTTTGAATTGAAATTGCATATCCAGTGGGAACATTAATCGACACCACAAAGTTGCAATTCTTGCTACCACCTTGATTTCCACTAATGGCCCTAATAATCTTATAGTCTTTAAAAATTAGTTGCACTTTATCTCGTCCACTAGATAATTGAGAGGTTAAGCTTCCGAATGGACACCCACTGCCAGCGTAATTCAAATCACTAAGTGTGATCATAGGAAAAGTCATTACTGGTGGCCACGTAACTGATTCTGCAAAAACACAGGATCCTTTTATTAAAATCCCTATTAAGAATAATGCTTTAAGAAATATCTTTCCATTTATTATCATAATTAGCTCCTATTTTAGTATCTGCATGACTTTGATCTGCAAAACAAGTGTGAGTAAGTTAATGAACCCTTAAAAAAACATAGCAGACTTAATTACTCTGTTTTTTCTGCGAAAACAACTTGTTTGTAAAAAAAATATTTGTAATTCAACTAAAGTTAACTATAAACTAAGTTTCATGAAACTAATTACATTCTTTTTCAAACAATTCCATCAAATATCAAGACAACTATTTTTATTATTTTTTCTATCCTTTCAATTTTTACTATTATCTTCACTTTCAATACTGCAAATTCATCAGACAAACGCAATGGGTGCTAGTCAAGAAAATCAAGAAAATCAAGAAAAAATGCTTGAGAAAGATTCAACATTTAAAAGAATGGATCTTCTTGGCCCTAAACTAGAAAAAGATTTTTTTATTTATAAAAACAATTTACCTCAAAAAAAGTCCCCTATAGTAATTGATGATAATGATGATGGAGATGGCGATGGTGATGGTAACATTGCTGATGATATTCAGAAGGAATCTGGGTACATAAAAAATTTAAAATTGAAGGCGAAAAATGAGAATAAATTTTATATCGATAAAATAATTTTAGAAGGAGTAAAAGCATACCCCAAAGAAGAGATAGAAAATTTATATAAAAACAGCTTAAAACGCGACTATTCTTTTCTAGAATTAAAAAAAATGCTCTCAAGAATAACAAGATACTATCGCAAAGATGGATACATGTTAGCAGTTGCAACCGTTCCTGATCAAAAAGTCATAGATGATACCATCAAAATCCTAATTGTAGAGGGAACACTTGAAAAATTAATAATACAAAATGATCCCCAAGATCCAGTTCCTGAGCGAGTATTGAATTTTTTAACAGAACAAATGTCATTTTATTTGGAGACTGGTGCAATTGTAAATCAACGGCATCTTGAAAATTTTTTAGTCTTAGCAAATCAAATATCTGGAACCTCCATTAAAATTATGATCTCACCATCAGAGAATCAAATAGGTGGAGTGATTCTAACAATAATTGCACGCCATGAAAGTAGTTTTACCATAAATTATCAAGCAAATAATTATGGAAGTACCACTCTAGGAACCAATATGGGCAAACTCTCCCTTGAGTTTCATAACCCCATAATAGCAATCGGAGATGTAGGAGCATCTATTCTTAAAACCATCTCTGGTGATGGATTACTTTACTGGCAACTATTTTGGCAACAATACCTCTATAAAAATGGATTAAAATTAGTTTTATCTTACGATAAATCCAAAACAAATCCTAAAGGTGCTTTGGCACAAATAAAATTAAATGGTCAAAATAACAGCTTTATGGTTGGAGCAACTCTACCATGGAAGGTCTCTTTTTCTCGTCTATTTTCCCTCTATGCAAGGTTTAGTGAATTTAACGGAAGCTTAATGTATAATTCACTCTCTATTTATGAAGATAAAATTGATGTTATTCGCATAGGTAATAATTTTAGTTTCTATGAAAGAAAAGTTGATCCTAACACAAACGCAATGATAAATTTTGAATACTCTCGAGGATTAAAATCAGAAAGAAAGGGCGGGCAATCAATTTCTAGCTCCAGCACAGAAAAGAATTTTAATAAATTTAATAGCGAAATAATTGCTGAACGAAGATACAAGACTAGCACTCCTTACTATGAGTACTCCATTATGCTAGGACTATCAATTCAAAAATCATTTAATCCATTACTCCCCTCCGAAGAGATCAGTTTTGGAGGACAAGAGTATGGACGTGGTTATGATTCAGGAAATATTAGTGGTGATACAGGATTTATAGCAAAATTAGAATTACATAGTAATATCTTTTCGGATCTCTCTTATCTTAAAAAAATTGATCCCTATATTTTTTGTGATGGCGGAAAACTATACAATCATGATGTTGAATCATCGCAACCCAAAAATATTAGTGCTTTGTCAGCAGGAGCAGGAATCAATATAAATTTCTTGCAAGCTTTCAACGCCAACTTGTTGGTGGCCAAACCACTTACCAGAGAAGATCAAAATTTAATTAACGAAGGAAAAAATGGAAAACCATTTAGATACTATTTCTCCTTAGGAGGAAGTTTTTAGTAGGTAGATAGTATAACAATAGTAAAAAAATGGGGGGATAATCAAGAATGAGTAAAAGTTCATTTATATTTACATTTACATTTATATTTACATTCATCATATTCTCTTGGCCGAAATGTTGGGGACTACCAAGTGAAGGTCAAATTGTAAGTGGAAATGTGGCCATAACTCAAAATGAAAATACTCTACAAATAAATCAGAACTCTCCTCAAGGAATTATTGATTGGCACAGCTTTAATATCAATTCTAACGAACATGTTAATTTTATCCAGCCAAGTATCGATTCAGTTACATTAAATAGAGTAACTGGTGGAAGAGGAGCATCTGAGATCAACGGAAAACTTACCTCTAATGGAACTATTATGCTACTTAATCCAGAGGGGATCTTATTTAACAAGAGTGCTAGGGTAAATGTTGGCAGACTTTTGGCCACAACATCTAATATATCAAATGAAGATTTTCTAAAAAGAAATTTTAAATTTAATCCCTTTGCTAATAATACTTCTACTAATAATAGTGGAAGCAACATCAGTATAATAAATCTAGGTATAATCGAAACTTCCAAAGGAGGAAAAGTAATCCTCTCAGCTCCTCGAGTGGAAAATCACAATTTAATAGAAGCACAAGAAGGAGAGATTCATCTCTTCACTAACACTAACTATATGCTCGATTACGATGGACTTGGACTTTTATATCTTAACGTCTCCTTTGCTTCTGCGGCCGCAGAAGCGGCCGTAGGCGACTCTGCCTCTCAAAATCAAATTATTAATAGCGGAAAACTTCATGCTGATGGAGGAAAAATTAGTTTGCGACTTGCAGACGTTAATTCCAACATTAATTCAAATTCCATCACTCCCGAAACTATCGCCAGAAGAGTTATTAATATGAATGGTATTATTGAAGCAGACACTGTTTTACACAAAAATGGCGAGGTCTTTCTCACCTCTGGAAATGCTGGTGAAATAAAAATCAGCGCTGAAGGAACAATAAATGCGAGAGGAGATGATAGCGGAGAAAAGGGTGGAAATATAAAATTACTGGGAAATAGAATGGGTTTATTTGATCACACTAAACTGGATGCTTCCGGTAGCAGTGGTGGTGGAAATATCAGATTAGGAGGAGAATTTTATTTTAATCATGAGCGAGGTGTTTATCGTGGTCAAGGCGAAGGACCACTGAATACTAATAAATTCTCGGATAAGATTTTCGTCTCTAAAGATTCACTCTTACTAGCACGGGCCACAGATTTTGGAAAAGGCGGAAAGATTGGTTTATGGTCAGAATCACTTACAAAGATGTATGGAACTTTAATGGCCAGCGGAGGAGATAGAGGAGGCGCTGGTGGTTTTGCTGAAGTCTCTTCCATGGGTCACCTTGATTTGAGAGGGAAAAGTGATCTTCGCTCTTATAATGGAGATAAGGTGGGTGAGTTTGTGATTGATCCACGTAATATAATAATTCAAACTGCTGGATCTACTACTGTTATCGATATAGGACATTTAAATACATACGATGCTGATGTTGACGATGCGGTTTTAACTGTGGCCACACTTGAAGTCGCCCTTGGCGGTGCCAGTGTTATCGTTGAAACAAATGATACCCATGGTGGTATTGCACCACAGGTTGGAAATATTACTGTGAATAACCCTATAGACTTACCAAATAGTAACTCTTTAACTTTGAGATCATACAATAACATAATAATAAATAGTGCCATAACAGATCTATTAAATAATGGAGTTCTCATTTTAGAGTATGGAACAGGAAATGCGGCCGGAACTTTAACCACAAACGCAGGCGCTACAATTGCAGTTGATACTCTAACAATAACATCTGCAGGTGGTGCGGCCACTTTTAACGACACTCTAACATTAGGAACATTAAATGCCACGGCCGGAGTATATAATGTCTCAATTCTTGGAAGTAACAAAAATCATTCAATCAATAATGTCACTTTCTCAAACACTGGCACATTAGAACTTGGTGATGCAGATGGAACTACTACATTTACATTTGGAAATGGATTAACTGCTACATCTCCCTCATCTATCACTCTATCAGGAAGCATTACTGCCACTGCTGGTACTATCACTTTAGATGCTGTCACTCTAAGTAACACCACAACCTTAAATACTACAGCTCAAGCAATTACATTCAATGAAACAATAAGTGGCAATGGTCAAAATTTAAATCTTAATTCTACAACTGGTAATCTCATTTTCACAGGACTAGTTGGCACCAACCCCGCTCCACTTACAACAATCGATATCGCATCCTCTGGAGATATTACTTTCACTGGTGGTGTATACACAGGAACATTAGATCTCACTCACTACTCTAACAATGCAGGTGGAACTTTTAGTTGTGCTGGTGTTGCTTGCAATTTTTCTACGGCCCTCACTCTACCGGCGGCCGCTAATAACTACAATATCTCTATTACTGGTACTACTTCATCTATTACTTCAGGCGCTGCTTTTGATTTTACAAATACTGGAACATTAACTTTAGGAGCTGCAACTAATCTCACTTTCTCAAATGGATTAACTGCTACATCTCCCTCATCTATCACTCTATCAGGAACCATTACTGCCACTGCTGGTACTATCACTTTAGATGCTGTCACTCTAAGTAACACCACAACCTTAAATACTACAGCTCAAGCAATTACATTCAATGAAACAATAAGTGGCAATGGTCAAAATTTAAATCTTAATTCTACAACTGGTAATCTCATTTTCACAGGACTAGTTGGCACCAACCCCGCTCCACTTACAACAATCGATATCGCATCCTCTGGAGATATTACTTTCACTGGTGGTGTATACACAGGAACATTAGATCTCACTCACTACTCTAACAATGCAGGTGGAACTTTTAGTTGTGCTGGTGTTGCTTGCAATTTTTCTACGGCCCTCACTCTACCGGCGGCCGCTAATAACTACAATATCTCTATTACTGGTACTACTTCATCTATTACTTCAGGCGCTGCTTTTGATTTTACAAATACTGGAACATTAACTTTAGGAGCTGCAACTAATCTCACTTTCTCAAATGGATTAACTGCTACATCTCCCTCATCTATCACTCTATCAGGAAGCATTACTGCCACTGCTGGTACTATCACTTTAGATGCTGTCACTCTAAGTAACACCACAACCTTAAATACTACAGCTCAAGCAATTACATTCAATGAAACAATAAGTGGCAATGGTCAAAATTTAAATCTTAATTCTACAACTGGTAATCTCATTTTCACAGGACTAGTTGGCAGCAACCCCGCTCCACTAGGAACAATCGATATCGCATCTTCTGGAGATATTACTTTTTCTAGTAATTTATATGCACAAACATTAGATCTTAGCGACTACACCGCCGATGGAACAAAAACTATCAACTTCAATAACAACATCAACATTTCAAATGCTCTATTCACTTCTTTAATTGGATATGGTTATAACATCTCCTTTTTAGGAAGTACCAACACCATCGAAGGTAATACTACTTTATCTAATACAGGATCATTAACAATTGGTGATAGTGCAAATGATAGCAACACTTTCGTTAGTGGATTAACTGCAAACACTCAGTCATCTATAAATTTAGTAGGGACATTAGAATCTACTGATACAGCATCTCCCATCTCACTTGCAGCAACAACGTTAACAGATACAACAAATATCAACACCAATAGTTCAAATATTATTTTCAATTCCACTCTAAATGGTGCTCAAACTTTAAATCTTTCAAATTCTATTGGAGATATTACTTTTGGAAATAAAGTAGGTGCTACTATTCCTATTGCCATAATTGATATCTCATCGGCCGGCAACATTACTTTTTCAGATGCTCTTATAGTGGAAACTCTTGATCTTAGCGATTATAGCGCCGATGGAGAAAAAACTATTAGCTTAAGTGGCAACACAAACATTTCATCTGAATTGATTATTCCCTCAAATGGATATGCATACAACTTCTCTTTAACTGGCACTAACAATACCATCGCTAATGCTATTACCATTACTTTCAACAATACAGGGATTTTAATGTTAGGAAAAAGTGATGGAACATCGACTACTACTTTTGCCAACGGATTGATCGCTATCACTCCTTCATCTATCAATCTAGCAGGAACTATCAATGCGAGCGCTGGTGTTATCACTTTAGGAAAAATAAATCTTAACAACACTACATATATCAACACTAACAATGCTGGAATCAATTTCAATAATACAATAAACGGCAATCATCGCCTCTCCTTAAATCCAGGAAACACTGGCGATATTATTTTTGCTGGCCAAACTGGTAGTTTAATCTCACCACTTTCTTATCTTGAGATTACTCAAGCACAAAACGTTACAAACAATTCAAAAATTTATGTACAAAACTTTACTCAAAAAAATGGTTCCGGCACAACATCACTTGGTAATTCCACCTTAATTGCAGAAGAAAATGTCTATATTAAAACCAACATACTTACAGGTAGTATAATTTCCAACAGACTTACTTTAAGTATTAATTCTTCATGCAATATCTTTGCAACAATTGGCGGACTTTCAGATATCGAAGCATTTAAGTATACTCAAATTGAAAATAGTATTAGTAGTGGAAAATTTTTCTTAAACAACTTTGATCTAACCATTAAAAATTTCTCTATAGAAGAAATGGCGCTATCAAATATTTTTACTACTATAGCAAATACCTCTGCTAAATTTTTAACAGATGAGATCGCATTCGCTTATGCTAAAAATGTAACATGCCAAAATCTTTCTTGGGCCTGCACATATTTTACAAAAGATGATATTTAAATAATTTAAATATATTTAATATAGGAGGTTTTTATGAGATCCACTATTTCCCTTTTTTTAATTCCAATACTCTTACTTTTTTTTCTCGCCTCATGTGCAACATCAAAGCATCGTGGACGTGAAGGAGATAATACTGGCCAAGAGACAACCTTAACTGTTGAAGATGAAAAGCGCATGACCCAAGAAGCGCTACCTCAAATGCAAAAAGATTATCCTCCAGTACAAAATCCTGCTCTCCAAGAATACATTTCAGAGCTAGGAGATAAAATTGTCAAAGCAAATAAATTAGGAGGCAATCCCTACAACTACACCTTTACTGCAGTTAAAGTAGATTATGTGAATGCCTTTGCACTTCCAGCAGGAACAGTCTTTGTTACTACTCCTCTCATTGCTATGACTGAAAATGAAGCTGAACTAGCGGGAGTTATCGGACATGAAATAGGTCATATTATGGCCCGTCATACAGCTGAAAGAATGGATGCTATAGAAAAAAATAAAACCAAAGATATTTTATTTACTGTCGGTGGAGGAATCTTAGGTGGTGCTGCTGGTTTTGGTTTGGGAAAACTTGCATGTAAAAAAGGCGATAACGAATGTTTGGCGAAAGCAACTGTAGGAGGAGCAGCTCTAGGAGCTGGTGGAACTTACTTAGTACAAAAATATAAGTATATGGCCAACTCCAGAGAAGATGAGATGGAGGCAGATCGTATTGGTTTTCGATTAACGGTTAAAGCAGGATATTCAAAAGATCATGTAGGAACATTTTATAAAAAATTATTAGAGATGGAGAAAAAATATAAGGGTGAAGAAAACGGGTTAATGAAATCTTTAGGCGATGCTATGAGTACTCATCCACCAAGTGAAGAACGAGTTCAACAGATGAATGAAATGGCCCAAACACAACCGGCCCAGAAAAAACCTTTATTAACCTCTGAACGCTATCTTATGGCCAAAGAGATTGTTAGTGGCAAGTAATTTTTTAATAAATTGATTTTTATTTTATAGAGATCTTTTTAATTTGAAAGTTATCTTCTAGAAATTTTCTAAATTCTTTATCTTGCACAAAATCCATTAAAACCTCATCAGCTTCTACAAATCTTTCCAATCTCTCTTTTTTTACTACTCGATTTCTTATAGTGTAGGCATCACTAAACATAAGTGTATTAAGATATTTTCCTCTCTCTACACCTTCACACTCTAAGGATTTATTATCAATGGAATCAAGAGTATTTCTTAGATGAAAAAGAAATGCCTTCGAACTTGCTCCTCGATCGACATCCTCTTTACAACTTAAATTAATCACATCACTACTAACTGTTAATTTGGCGGCAATCATTGCATATATAATTTCAATCAGTGTTCTTCTATCCTTTGGAATTAAATACGACTTTTTACTTCCACCTGCTAATTTTATTAATATAGGAATGGTAGTACTGGCCCACTTATAAAATTCCCCACTACGATCGCTTAAACTTTTAGGAAAAAAGAAACCATCTTCCGACTCCTGAGTTTTTTCATCACCAAACATATTTTCCAAGATAATTTTACTAAACTTATCTTTATCTACCAACGGTACTCCGTAAAACTCGCCTGTTTGCCAATAGAATTCAGAATTTTTATCTAATGAAATTAACTGTAGTGTATCTTTATAACGAGAATTATTCGCTAATCCCTCTAAAATATTTGTACGAAAATATTCAAGGCCTGCTCCAAAAAACTCCTTTAACGATCCTTGTGGCCCATTATATTGAAAATTAATGTAAGTATGTTTTTGGCCATGGTTTTTTAAATAATCTAAATAAGCAAAAAACTCAGGAGATATTTTTGCATCCTTATCACTTCCTATAGTAGGAGAACCAAAACGTACGCAAAGTGCAGGTTTAGTATCACAATCTATCAATGATCCTTTAAGATGTAGTAACATCTTTTGTGAACACAGATTACCCTTCATCATTGGATCCAAGTTGCCACTAGTTGTTTCATTGTCAATTATATCATTAACCCAATTAAAAAAACCATAAATTGATTTCTCACTCTTTTTAAATGGATTCGCTTTTGCAAGTGTTGCTACCTTCTCAATATTTTTTGCAAAATCCTTATATGTTTTATTTGAATTTTGTGTTGATAATTTATCAATTAATTCTTTATTAATAGATCGCAAATCAACTTGAGTAAAAATAGTGTAAGCAATTTTTTGTACTAAACTTAGAGCATCCTTAATCCCTTGAGCGGCATTAGCATCATCAACATATTTAGCATAATTTGGATCATTCACTACTGTTCTTACATTTCTAATTAATTCTAAAAATTTTTGTTCAAAATCAATCGATTTTGTTGGTTTGAGTGGATCTTCAGAAAGACCATATAGAGTATTTGCTATATTTAAAAATGAAAGCTTCAATGTCTCTGGCAATTCACTAGTTTTAACACTAAAATCTTCAAGCTTAACTACTTTATAAATTGTCTTCATAATTTCAGAATAATATGGAACTAGTAGCGGATTGCTCTCATCTGCTCGGACAACATACGACGTATGAAAGATACTGCTGATATTAAAGATATTTAATATCAGCACAAAGAAAATTATTTTTTTTATTTTAGTTAAATTCATAAAATTCCTATCTGTTTATTTATTTCAAATAGTTCTGATGAAAATAGAATTCCGTTAAGAACTATAATTAATTCATTAATTAATTATAATTTAATATAGGTCAATTAAACAAATTTTGTTAGTTTTTGATTATAATAAATTTTTAATGCCCATTATTTGGGGCATACTCAATAAGTTACTCAATAAGTTAGGGTAAATAATAGTGGATAAATTAGTAGATAAATTAGAACAACTACACAATCATAATTCTACAAAAACAATTCAATATAAAACCAAAAAAAAGGCAATGTTTTTCCTAAAATTATCGATAATTAAAAGTAGATAATTAAATAGGAGAATAATAATATGAAATTTAAAAATTTAAAAATACAAAATAGAAAAATTTTAATAATTGTTTTCCTCTTGTGTTTTAGTCCTCTTTCCTTATCTCTTACTGATAATGAAGTTATTACTACTCTCATAGATATTGCCTCAAAAAATGCATTAACTTCACCAAAAGATTACTATTCATGGCAACCTAAAGATCGGGCCACAAATATTATTACTAAAGGAATTGCCCCAAGTGTTTTTAAGAATAAATTTGTATCTCCCAATAGGTTCGCAGGTGATGGTCTGTATGCTTCTGAAAATTTTTGGGATTCTAGTGGATTTGCAACAGGCGACTCAAAAGATGATACAAAATTATTGAAAATCAAAATGAGTATAGGAACTCCATTTCTTGATTTAAAAAACCCCACAATAATAGCTGATCTTGCATCTAGGGGAATTAGTGTTAACGATGTGTACACCCTAAATCCACCTATTCTAATTTCATATCCTCATGAAAAAAAAGATGTGCAGTGGAATATTATTAAAAATTTGGACAAAAAACATTATGCAATTGAAGAGTTTTCTGCAAATGAAGTTAATTATAAATTTATAAAAAATAATTTCATAAAAATAGAACCAGGTATTGCAAAAGAAAAAATGGCCGATTATATACAACAAATTGAGAATTCAAATCCATCATTGAGAGGACCTTCAAAAAGAGTATGTTTTTTATCAAAAACAGATGAAAGTATTGACAAAATTAGCGAGCAAATGAAACTTGTCGTGTGTCGCTTAAAAAAGGATCATTTTTATGTTGATGAAACAGGCAAGTGTAGATCAATATGCTCAGACAATGAAAAAGATATATCCAGATGTATAGAAAATAAGCGAGATAAAATTGTTTGTTATGCCAGTAGAAATGGAAAAATACACTACTACTATCACGAAAAACCTTCAACTGAAATGTCCTTTGATGTCTTAGCAAAAGAGGGCATTTATTTATTCACACCTAATAACAATGGCAGTACTGGTAATATATGTGACCCAGCTATCATAAATAAGATTAACGAACCAAATCTTCCATTTGGTATTTATGATGACAAATATTCAATTCCATTTAACTTAGATGCCAATCGAATCTTAAGTCATGAAGAAGAGAAAAATTTACAAAATCACATAAAAAAAATAGATAGCGAAAATGATATGTTTGAAGTGTTAGTTATGAATCAAAATGGAACTTTAACAATTGAAAAAATTAGCGGTAAAGAGAATGCTCTAAAATTCGCAAAAGAAAAAAATAAATTTTTTCTAAATTTAGATGAAATATTGGCCAGAAATTACAAAGATCATTCTGGCGTTTCTTATAAAAATCAAATAAAGAATTTCTATACTCAAATAGGAATACCTGTTGAATCTATCACTACAAATGGACCAGAAAATGTAGAAGATTTAAAAGAAAAATTATTTTTGTTTATAAAATCCTCAACTCTTAAGAATAGCAGCAAGAAAATAAAATTATATAATGATCCTGCCATTTCTGGTACATATCTCAATCCCGATTTACTTCAAGTAACTATCAAAGTCGATAACCAAATTCAAATGCTTAAAGCTAATGAGATTATTCGTCGAGTTCCTATGCGTTTTAATAATGTTACTTATTTGGATGGTGCTGGTGAAGAAAAATTGCTATCAGATAATAAAAAAACCAACACATCTACACTTAGAATTGATGGGCAACAATTTACAGTAAAAGTAGAAAAACCTACTACTGGCCTTGATAGTAACCCTATAAATGAAAATGAAAAAATTAAAATTCTTACCAAAGAACATCTTAGCGATAAACCAGAAAACATTAATTTTGATAGTATTTCTGTAGACTGGAACAACCCTAAAGAAGGAAATAAGAATTTTTTCGAACACATGAATGATTTTTTTCCAAAACTTGCTCAGCTTTCACAGGAGGGAAATACATATGCAATGAAAGAACAGAGTACACCTCATAAGAAAGACGGAGACATAGACACAATTTACTCACATTCTCTGAATGTGGCCAACGAAACATTTCTTAATATGTCCAAATTACATATTAAAGCAAATGATTATGCAAAACATGGTATAAATAACTTATCAAGAGTAATGCAATTAATGATATATTTGCATGATCTAGGAAAACCAATTCAAGGGACAAGTAAACAAAAAGCAAGTACAAAACCAATCATTGATAAAACATTAAAAAAATTAATTCTTGCTGGAAAAATAAATGAAAAAGAATCAAACCTTATAAAAACATTAATTAACAATGATGTTATTGGGGATTCTATAAAAAACGATTTTAAAGTAGAAAATACCAAAAATAAACTTATTGATTTGGCCAAAGAATCTGGACTTCCATTAAAAGAATATTTCATGTTACAAAAGTCTTTCTATTTAGCAGATGCTACTTATTATCCGATAATAGCTTCACAATTTAACATCGGAGCTGACGGATTACATGAACCAAAAAAACCATCTACACTTGCTAATTGGAAAACACTTAATCAACAAATATATCAAGATCAGGGTAACAATACCTAATCAGGCAAATTCGAGTAAAGATGATCGAGGCCATTTAATAGTTGCTCGCTATTTAAGCGTTCATTCGGATCTAGCTGTAATAATTTCCAAATAAAAAATGAAATAGGATCGTTTTCTTTTTTAGGCACAACTCCACCCGGAAAATTACTATCAATATCACTTTGCTTTAAACGGATAGTATTGTTAAGAGTATTTTCAAAGTTTGTATCATCCCACCATCTTGGTGATTTCATAAAATATAATTGAAAAAAAACAACTCCTAAGGCCCACATATCATCATCTCTATTATAGCTATGAGTAGGTGGTCGAGGAGATTCGTCATAATAAGACATTTCATTTCTAACCATTGCTTGCTTTGGGGAAAGATATCGTAAGTTTCCAGCAGGTTTTCTACTTTCTGCTTTGTCACCCCTAAGCTTTTCGAGATCCTCAAAAAATGCACAATCAAAATCCATAATCGAAGCATGAATGATTCTTTCATCTCTTGATAATAAAATATTATGAGTTCCTATATCACGATGAATGATTTTATTTTTATGAAGATAATTTAACTGCTCTGCTAATTGGATCATGGTCGCCAATTTAAGCGATGAATTTTTATTATCATAATTTATTATATCAAATAAATTCATAGGAAAAAAACTAAAAATTGCTAGTGAATTTAAAGAAGCAGGAGATATCTTTTTAGATATCTGATATGGTGTCGTTATACCCAGAGGTGGTTTATTCTTATGAAGAAATTCTGAGATGTCATTTTCATTATTAAACCAATCCCTAACTCGTTGATAATAAAAATTTTTCTTTTCATCAGGCACATCTTTCAAGGAACGTTCGGGACTTACTTCGGATTGCAATATAGCTACAAGCTCTCCATTATCATACTTAATACCATAAAATAAATCCTTCGATGTTTTTTGCATTACTGGTTTACTACTAATTAAATAGATCTCTTTAGTATCAGGATAAAGTAATATATCTAATTTAATCCCTAGTGGTGAACCTTCTATTTTTTTAAATATATTATTACTATTTTTTGATTTATCAGAAGAAGAATCAAACCACTTATCTTTATTTAGTTCAACGTAAAAAATAATTTTTTCAAAATCCTCTTTTGAAATATCTACATTAAGCATTTTTTTAAAATATTGATTGTTTTGTATGCCCGTTATGTACATAGGAGATTTGCTAGAAATTTGCTTTAATTCACTAAGGTTAGAGGGATAATTAAATTCAAATTTCTTATCACGAATATATTTGATCTGATTATTTCGATCTTCAATAATCTTTTTTTGAACATTAATTGATGCTATCGCGATACTCAACAAATCATTATTTTTAAGATCTAATCTATTTGTTCTCAACTTAGTAAAGATATTAATAATATCATCTTCACCGTTAATAACAAAATTGTCTCTTGAAATTACTGATTGCATACAAAAATATGGAGTAATTAAAACAGAATATATATTTTGCAAAGCTTGCATAAATCTTGGATCCTTAAGCGTATAGTTTTGATTAACCATTAAATAATTAGTTATTTTAGGTGCAGCTGTTCTCAAATCAACAATGTCATCTGAAGTAATAGATCCTTTTGATAAAATATATTTTATACTTTTAAGTACTTTGGCCATATCCCTAGTATTCTCATGAGATTCATATCTATCTAAACATTTTATTATTGTTGTAGATTCTAGATTAGAATTATTTTTGAAATATTTTGTTATCTCATTAGCTCCATCAAAAGAATAGCTATCGTTTGTTATACTTTTATTTAAAGCACATTCTTTGCTATTGCTATTGCTATTGCTATTGCTATTGCTATTGCTATTGCTATTAGGATTAATAAAATTATTAAAATCATTTTCCAAAGTTCTATCAGCTAAAGATCTTAATTTGTTTTTCAAAAACTCCTCAGGGATTTTTTGTTTTATCGAAGTATCATTTAACAAGTCAAATGCTCTCTTAAAATCATATATCTCATTAGTTGTATAATCTATAAACTTAATGTATCTATCAAGATATTCAGGTGAAATATCAAAATTTGCTTTGATTGCTTTCAAATAACTCTCGAGTGCGCTTAAATTATCTCCCAAAGAAAAAAATGAATGTCCTAACTGCATAAATGCATCATGATTATCTGTATTGACCTTTGTTAATAATTGAAAGCAATTTATCGCTGCAGATGTTTTATTTTCTGCCTTTAATCTAAGACCTTCATCATAAATGGATTTTTCTTTCTCATAGGTAAGTACAAATGGTGAATTAAAATTCATTCCACTATTTTTAAAAAAAGACCCATAACTCTCTTTACTAAGAAGTATTCGATTATCTTTATTAGACTCAGACGATGGCATATTTATTTCTTTATTTATTTCTTGGGCCAAAATATCAGGCGAATTAAAATCTTCAAGAAAATAGATAATATTTTGAGACCAACTGACTTCAATAAAAAAGACAATAAAGAAAAGAGTAATCAATAATAATTTTTCAATAAAAGATTTGCATATTTTTATAATTATATTGTTCATCTTACTTATACTCTACCACTCTTACACTCTTAAATATCTCACCTATATCCAACTAGGATTTAAACTTAATCATAATAATAACATTGAAATGTATCAGTAAAAGAATTATTTAAAAAAAACTAGACTTAGATAAATTTTATTAAAATAAATTTTATTTACATATCAATTATTTTTGTCATCTAAATAAAATTTAAATAAAATCTATAGAGTAACCTTAAAATAATCAATCAATGCTTTAAGAGTTGTTAGAGGATGAGGTGGACATCCTGGAATAAATAGATCTACTGGCAAAATATTTTCTACACCGGCCACTACTTCACTACTTTGATAAAATGGTCCTCCTGAAATTGCACAACTGCCAACAGCAATTACTATTTTGGGATCTGGAATGGCCTTGTAGGTTTTCATCAGTGCTTGTTGCATATTTTTTGTAACCGGTCCTGTAACCATTATTCCATCTGCATGCCTAGGAGAAGCTACAATTTGAATTCCCAAACGAGAGAGATCAAAAAAGGGTGTATTCAAAACGTTAATGTCTTGTTCACAAGCATTACATCCTCCCGCTGATACTTGACGAAGTTGTAATGATCTTCCAAAAAGTTTTCTAATCTTTTCATTTATCTCTTTTTCAATTTTAGGGAGTGGATTTTCATCACATAAAAATAGCTCTTCATGTCTGGCAGTCGCCAAAGAAAAATCCGTTGTAAAATGAATAAATTTTTCCTCTGAAAGTCGCTCACATTCACCACAAAAAACACATTTGCCTAAATCCATCCCTTTTCTCTCTTCACTTATCAGCAGAGCTTGCTGAGGGCAATTTTGGGCACACAAATTCATTATGGAATAATCACACTCAAAATTTATTTCCGGTCTACCTCTATAGGGCGAAGGAATGTGAATTAAGTGATCAGGATATTTTGTTGTCCGATAACCCTGCTCAAAACGATTAAACAAAAGTTTACTTAAACGCTCATTAACTAATTTTCCAATTCGTTCGAATGTATGTTCTAATGTTCGTTCTAATGTAACCTTTGACATTTTTTCAACCTTTGAAATCTTCGATTTCGCAACAGCGACTAACTATAAATCAAAACCACAATAAGAGAGATTAAAACTCTTATTACATAATGGAAAATCAGATATCTCTTGATCTCTCATCGCAAGAGCAAGTGCTGGCCAATTATGAAATGAGGGATCTTTAATCTTATATCTTATTATTTGCCCCATATTATCGGTAATCATTAAATGTGATATTTCTCCTCTCCATCCCTCATTAATTGCAACCACCACTGATGAGATGGGAAGAACTTTTTTATTTACATCTTTTAAATCCATCTTTGATTTTACCATTTGTTGTTGGTCAATTTTTTTTCGAAGAGATTCTAATAAAAATTTTATTAAACGAATTGAATCTAGCGCCTCAAAATAGCGTGTTTCAGCACGGGCCAAAACATCGCCATTATTTTTACTTGTATTTTTATTCTTATTTTTAGTATTAATATTTTTATTTTGTTGTTCTAAATTATAATAATATCCAGGAAGAAAACTCTTTCTTACATCATAGCTTACTCCACTGGCACGAGCAGCTACTCCTACTACTCCCAATTTTAAAGCTGTTTGATAGTCGATAACTCCTACTCCTTCAAAACGATCAATTATCTCTTGAGTAGAAAATAAGAGGGATGAAACATGAATAATCTCTCTATTAAGTTCATCTAACTTTTTTTCTATCTGATTAATATCAGTTATTGTAACTGTATAATAATTATTTGCTGGACGAATTAGACCTTTACCAAAACGATTGCCAGATAATAACAGTAACAAATTTAAAAATTCCCCTCTCATTCTTCCAAAGTAAGCGGCAGGTGCTAAAAAGGCCACATCACCACTTAGGGCCCCTAAATCTCCAATGTGATTAGATAGTCGCTCTAACTCTAGGGCCAGGGTACGAATCATTTTTAAATTCTCAATTTCTCCTTCATCCTTTTCACCTTGCTCATTTTTTTCATCTAACAAATTAAGAGCACTCTCCATCATTTCACTAAATGTTAGTGCATTTACTACAGCACTATCTCCTGCTACCGCTTCAATTAAAATCGCGGCCCGATTAATAGTAAATGGAGTAGCAAGTAATAATTTTTCTATACCCCGATGTTGATATCCCAATCTAATTTCCAAATGGGCCACTCTCTCTCCCATACAATTAAAGCGAAAGTGTCCTGGTTCAATAACTCCCGCATGTACAGGGCCGACCGCTACCTGATGAACGTTTTCTCCGGCAATAGAATAAAACTCATAATTTTCAAAATTATTTCTTAGTGGTTTAAGTTGCGTATGTCCGAGCATTTTAACTTGATACTCTTCAAAGATCTCTCTTTCAAAGAGCTGGAACATCTTATGATTGGCAGTAAATGATAAATATTCCGTAGGAGCATAGGTTACTCCAATATGTAACTCTCCAACACTTTGCTTATGTGTTCGCATCACTATCATCAACATCTTTCGACCATTAATTAGGTATCCAAGATAGTGAACAATTTGTGCTTCTTCATTTTCCACCATCGCCAAAATACAATTGTAAAAGTCATAAAAATGTATCAATGGGATTTGCTCTAGATTTAATAGTTGATTTGCTTTAATCTTTAACAGCATATTAATATCACTCGCATTTTAACACTAAGGTTTTAATATTTTAGTGTTTTAGTGTTTGATTAAATTATAAAGAGTAGCTGGAATCCAAAATGTTAAAATAATCGAGGAGATTAAAAGTAAATATTGTGGCCAAACAAAAAAACGACTATCAAAATTTTCCTCGCCAACATTCTTACTCTCACTACTCTCTCTATTATCTCTACTCTCTCCAATATCAATCTCTTGCTTTGAAAAAGATATTCTTATAAGATGAGTAATTAAACTACATCCAACTATAATTACAAAAATTAAAAAAAATATCATCGTTAAAAAATCTTTTTGTAGAAAGGATTCAAAGATTAAAATCATCTTACTAAAAAATGTTCCCATCGGTGGCAATCCTATTAGACCAATAATGCCTATAAAAAAAAGCATGAAACTCTTGGGCATTTTTTTAGTTAGTTCAAATATCTTGTGATTTTCTTTTGTCTTATATAATAAGATAATATTTCCAACAGAAAGAAAGAGTGATGATTTAATTAGAGAGTGATAAATTACTTGTAACAGGGCCGCATACTGAGCAACTCCTCCAATAGCAGTTCCCACACAAACTATTCCAATATTTTCCATACTAGAGTATCCCAACATGCGTTTGATATCTTTTTGTCTTAAAATAAAAATGGCGGCCACAAACATTGATAAGAGTCCATAGATTTTTAAAAGCGTACTGGAAAATTCCCCCGCATTAGCATAGATTAAAATTTGATGTGACTTATAGATTCCAAGATAAGCACAATTTGTAAGTGCTCCTGCTAAAAGAGCAGAGACAGGTGTAGGTGCCTCAGAATAGGTATCTGCTAACCAAGTATGCATGGGAGCAATTCCCATCTTCGTTCCATAACCAATTAAGAAAAGAATAAAGCTGGCCTTAACCCACACTACATCTAATTTATTGGCCACAAGATATAATCTACTAAAAGTTAGGTTGCTTATGGAAAGAATTGAAAGATGCTCAGCAATTACTCCACTAGGATTATTCAAGGAGATCACTAGAAAAAATACTCCAATTAGCGCGAAAGCAATTCCAATTGAGCACAAAAGAATATATCTCCATGTTGCCTCTACTGCTTTTTTTGTTTTGAAAGTCAAAACAAGAGGAGCGGTCACTAAAGTAGAAAGTTCAATTGCACTCCAAAAAAGAATTAAGTGATCGGCCAAAATCACCACATTCATTGAAAAAAAGAAAATTAAATAAAAAAAGATAAAGGATCTCTCATTTTTAATCTGACTATATTTAAAATAATCATACAAGTATAGTGATACAGAGAAAAAGAGAAATGATGTTAAAAGTATAATCACTCTACTAACACCATCAAAGGTTATATATCCTTTAAAAAAAAATACTAATTGAATTTGTGTCCCTGAAAGTTGGCCAGGAAATATCTCTGCAATCAGAGCTAAATTAGGATTACAAGTGATTATAAAATTTATAATCGTTAAAAAGAGGTGAAGAGTAGCAATCCACAGAGGTAAGGTATACACCTTTTTTAATGGAAATAAGATGGATAAAAAAGTTCCCAGCAATGGAACTATTAACAAGAGTTCAATCATTTTGTTGATCCTTGGAATATCCAGATTCCGATTCCATTCCCGATCTCGATCCTGATCCTGATCTTGCTACCAAAAGCGAAGTATCAATATCGTTAAAGGTTTCATTAATATTTAAGAGAACAATTCCCATAATCATCACAGCTACCAATAAATCAAGTAGTACTGCCACCTCTAAAATATATGGCATATGTCCTACAACAATTGTTCCCAGAAGATAAATTCCATTCTCCATTATCAGATAACCCAAAACCTGAGTAATTGCTTTCCATCTTGTCATCAGCAAAAAAAGTCCCACAAATATAGTAGAGATAGCAGTGGCAAATAATAAATCTCTGGTTAAAGTTGTAGGTGATGATGGCAAATGATGAAGTGAAAGCTTACTACTAATAAGTAGTGCGAGTAGAATAAAAACTATGCCGATTATAACTGATATATGATAACCAATGATTGGCACTTGTTCTATAGGATCACTTACTTTTCTAATGGAAAAATAGAGTAACCCTGGAATAATAAATCCCTTCACCAACATCATAACTGCTGCAAAAGCAACTGAAGCGGCCGCAATTTTAGGATAGGAAAATAGTAATGGTAGAATGGAAACAAGTGTTCCCGCAACTGCTACATTTTTAATCAAAATCTTTAGACGGGAGGAACCCAAAGTTAAAATATTAAGTAGCAAGATTAAAGATAAAAAACCAACTTGTAAATCAATCATTTTCTACTTACTCCAAAACTCCAAAACTCCAAAACGCCAAAACTCTAAAAATCTAAAACTCTAAATTAACAAGCTAACCTCTCCAAGTTAAAATTGTCGCCAATACCACTAACACTAGCGAAGACAAAACAAACTTTGGTACTCGTTTAAGTTGATAGCGACCCATTGATGATTCTACTACTCCCACTATAACGTATACTGAAATCAAAATTGCAGTAAATACTATCAACTGACTAAAAGGAAGAATTACATCTACAGAAAACATCCCAGAAGTAACCGGCATAACCGGTATAATCGGCACAATTGACATAACCGAGGTAACTGGCATTAATAAATTACTAATTAAAGCAGCATAAAAAAACATCTTCAGTTGTGAAGTCAAATGAATTATCCCTAAATCAGGTCCAGAGTAATCTAATATCATCACCTCATGAATCATAGTTAATTCTAGATGAGTTAATGGATCATCCACTGGCACTCTAGCATTTTCTAATAACAAGATCACAAAGAGAGCAATTGATATAAAAATAATTGGAATCAGTGTTGCTTTAGAATGTAGGATTAATTTACCCTCTACAAAATAACTACTAAGTTCCAATTGATTAGTCAGTCGATAAAACATAATAAAAATTAAAAAGAGCACTATCTCGCCAAGAGCAGAAAAAAACACCTCTCGTGCACAACCCATTCCTTCAAATGATGAACCAGTATCAACTCCTGCTAACACCATAAAAATTTTTCCCAGAGTGAGAAGATAGAATATAAATAAAACATCACCTTTAAAGGAAAGAAGTGGTGAAAGATTTCCCAAGGGAAGAAACATCAATACTAATAAAATAGCACTCAAATTAATAATGGGGGCCACTTTAAATATTGGAGTAATAGTTTTGCTGTAGATTACATTTTTTCGAAATAACTTTATTAGCGTGTAGTAATTAAAAAGAAATGGAATTCCCTTTTTACCAACCAGAAATGCTTTAGTTCGAGAAATGATTGCATATAGTAGAGGAGAAATAATAATAAAAATAAGTAAAAGTATCAACTGCCTCATCATTTATGTATCCCCCAGATAAAAAATCCCACCACTGTTAGAAAGAGGGAAATCGCAATATAAAAAATATGCATCTGGGTACTACCCTTTTCTATCCATTGACCTGCACTCTTAAGATAGGAAATCCATTTTAAAAATTTACTAATAATTTTTACTTCTACAAGGTCACGAATTTCTACCTGATAGCGAGTGTTTGACACAAAAAACTCTTTAATAAGGCCATAATTTTCCCGTAGTAAAATCAGTGGTCGCAAAAAATCAACCATGGAAAAGGAGAATGAGTTCCCACTGTAGCATGCTTGAAAATTATCTTTTTTTTCTTTGATGGTCATCTCATATCCACAATCCCATGTAGGTACATTATGGTCATCAACATGATTATCAACATGATTATCAAAATGATTACTACTTTTATTTTTCAATAACTTGTGTCTGATAAATAAAATAATCATCATTATTACTATAAATATTCCCAGAGCTAATGATAGATAACGAAATGGTAGAAATACATAAGTATAATAATCGCCACTTGCAATTGATTGTAGCTTAAAACTTTTATCCACTATTGCAAAAATAGTTTTAAGTATTAAAAGAGGACAAATACCTATCAATAAACATAACAGAGCTAAAATCATAATTGGATAATGCATATATCGATCATTTTTAAAAAACGATAACGAAGATAATGATGATAATGATGATAATGATGACAATGATGATAATGAAGAAAACGTTACCCTACTCTCCCCTAAAAAAGTAAAGGAGAATGCTTTAATAAAACCCATAAAAGATGTCATTCCTAAAAATGCAAGAATTAAAATCGAAAGCACTGAAATTATAAAACTAAAATTATTAAAGGAAATTCCTCTAAATAACGAGTTGTAAATTAAAAATTCACCAATAAAACCATTTAAAAATGGAACACCTATTACTGCCAACGCTCCTATAAGAAAGCATACTCCTGTATATGGAAAATATTTTATAAGTCCACCCATCTTATCTATAGAATCATTATGAGTCTTTTGTACTATCTCTCCTACTGATAAGAAGAGAAGAGATTTAAAGAGAGCATGATTTAAAATGTGAATTAGTGCTCCAGCAAAACTAAGGGCCGCTACCAACTTATTTCCTAAGCTTATTGCCAACATTCCCATACCCATAGCTATAAGAATAATACCCGCATTTTCCACACTACAATAAGCAAGCATTTTTTTTAAATTGTTTTGGGCCATAGTATAGAGGCCACCCATCAACGCAGAAACAATTCCGATAAATAAGATCAAGCTTCCCACCTTAGAACTAAAACTCTCAGGGCCTAATAAAAGATACATTCTAAAAATTCCATAAAAACCCATTTTAATCATTACTCCAGAGAGTATAGCAGAGATGTGAGCTGGTGCTACTGGATGAGCAAGAGGTAACCAAACATGCAAAGGAAATACTCCTCCCTTTAAGGAGAAAGCGACAAAGAATAAAATAAATAAACACTCCTTCATGGCATTTGATAATTTGCAATTGGAGATTAAGGAATTAAAACTAAAATCACCGGCACCAGCATAAGAGTATAATGTAGCAAAACCAAAGATTAAAAGTGTTACTCCAATGTGACTGAATATAAAGTAGTAGAGTCCACCATGTCTTGTCTCCTCTTTTTGATGATGATAGATGATTAGTAAAAAAGAGGAGATGCCCATTAATTCCCACGAAAAAATAAAACTAAGTATATCATCTGAGCAAACCACCAATATCATTGATCCTACCAATACACTAAAAAAAAAGTAATTTAGGGTACGGGAAAGATTTAATGAAGTTGAGTTCTCTTCTTGTTTAAAAAAGTAATCATAACTATAGATCAGCGAGATTAATGAAACGAAAGAAATAATTAGAATGAAATAAGATGATAGTGTATCAATCCTAAAATGCATACTGATACCATTAAACAGTATGAAGGTTACCTTTAGGTTTGAATTTAAATTAAAACTAAATAAATTAAAAATTCCTATCAACCCTACTAGCATCTCGCTAAAAATCCCTACTCCTAAAAGGATCATAAAAATTTTTAACCAAAGATTTTTTCTACTCTCTTTGCTTTCTTTGTTCTCTTTGTTCTCTCCAACTCCAACAATAATAAAGATAGGAATAACTCCGGCCAAAAATATTACTACTAGCGATCCAAAAACAAGATCCACTGTTGATCATCCTTGAAAATTAGTAGAGTAAAAAAGAATGTTAATCCAAAAAGTAAAGCAAAAAATGAATCATGCTTTACTTTTGTTTTCCCTTCCATAGTTAAATGATCTGTAATTGAAAAAAAGAAGTCAATTCTTTGGGCCAAAAAAGATAGCATGGAGAAACAAAATCTTTTAAAAAATTTGTAACTAAATTCTCAGAACATGATCGAAACATCATGAAACATGATGAAACATGATCGAACTCAAACAATTTCAAAAATTTTTGCGTTAATTGAAACTATTTTTACATTGTAGTTGTCAAATGCCACTCTTAACTTTAAAAATTAAAAAGGGAATAACCCACCAAAAGACTAGGTAGAAAAAATAGGAGAGAGGAGAGGATGAGAATTGTTTTTACCCATAATCTAAAACGTACTGATAATGAGGAAGAGGCAGAATTTGATTCGCCGGAAACGGTACAGGCAATAACAAAAGCATTAAAAGATTTAGGGCATGATGTGGAACCATTAGAGACAAATGGTCCAGCATCGCTAACCATTGCTAGATTAGAGGCTCTAAATCCTGATATGATTTTTAATACTTCGGAGGGCAGAGTTGGAAGATTTCGAGAGGCATTCTACCCAGGAATCTTCGAACAATTAGATATCCCATTCACGGGTTCAGATGCTCACACATGTACAGTAACTTTAGATAAGAATCTTACTAAGTTGATTGTAAAAAATTTAAATATTCCTACACCAGAATCAATTTTAGTAACTACAAATTCAAATATTAATACCAATGATTGGTGTAAACAATTTAATCACTTTAATCTTAAGTTTCCAATTATCATAAAACCAAATTTTGAGGGCAGCTCAAAGGGAATTACTAAAAATTCAATCGCCTCAAATTTGGATGAACTAAAAGAAAAGATCAATTCATTGCTGTCTATCTATCCAGATGGAGTTTTAGCAGAAGAATTTATTTTTGGCCGAGATATAGCTGTACCATTTCTAGAGGGAACTTCCTCCAAGAGTAAAGGAATTTTATCCCCTTTTGAATATTATTTTTGTGAGTTGCCATCGCAATCGCCATCGCAATCGCCATCACAATCACAAGCGCAATCGCAAACCATGATGACGGCCACTGATTTGAAATCATCGTTGTCTTCTTCTTTATCTTCTTCTTTTTCTATATATGATTACGAATTAAAAAATCATATTCCTCACCAAGTGAAAATTAAAGTCCCTGCTTATCTCGATGAAAGTGTTACTAAGCAATTAATAAAATATTCATCGATGATCTATAAGGCATTAAACATTAAAGACTTTGGTCGCATTGATTTTAGAGTAACTCCTGATAATAAAATTTACCTTATAGAAGTAAATGCTCTCCCAAGTTTGGGACCTGAGTGCGGAATATATGCTGCTGCTGCTGAGATTGGTTTAACTGAAACGAAAGATGTTTTGAATGCTATTTTACAAAGCGCAGTTCATCGCTACAAAATTCAAAGTAAAAAACGTGGTTGTTGCAACAATGGACACAATCATAATGGAGCAAACGGAAACGGAAGCGGAAATGGAAATGGGAGTTTAAAATCTTCATCCACATCCTCATCTTCATCTTCAGATAAAAAATTAAAAATCGGTCTTGCATATAATGAGAAGAGAATTATTCCTGATGAAAATCCCAACACTGATACTGAAGCAGAGTTTGATGCTCCTAAAACTCTCGATGCTGTTAGAAACGCTATTAGGTCATATGGACATGAGGTAATCGATTTAGAAGCAAACTTTGATTTTCCAGAAAAAATCACTCGTAGTGGAGTGAACGTAATATTTAATATGGCCGAAGGTTTTAGAGGAAGATATCGAGAATCTCAAGTGCCTGCACTAATGGAATTATTATACATTCCTTATACTGGCTCTGATCCGGCAACTCTGGCAATTGCACTCGACAAAGGAATGGCCAAAAGAATAGTAAAAGAAGCAGGAATTTTAACTCCAGAATTTTTAGTGGCCGTAACTGGAAAAGAAAAGCTTCCTCCTACTTTAACATTTCCTTTAATTGTAAAACCATTAGCAGAGGGAAGTTCAAAAGGCGTGCTCTCTACTAGCGTAGTTCACAGTGAAAAGGAACTTCGAAATAATATCAATGCTATCATCTCTCGCTACGGCCAAGGAGCATTGATTGAAGAGTATCTTCCAGGAAGAGAATTTACTGTAGCATTACTGGGTGAAAAGCGCCCCAAAACACTTCCACCTATGGAAATACTTTTTAAAAATAAATCAACAGAGTTTCCAGTATACAGTTATCAACATAAATTAAATGCCTGCTCTGAAATTGCCTATCAAACACCAGCAAAGGTTGATGAAAAATTCCGACAAAAATTGGAGAGTGTTGCAAGAAAAGCTTTTATGGCATTAGGATGTAGAGATGTTGCCCGAATTGATTTAAGATTAGATGCTCAATCACGTATTCACTTTATCGAATGTAATCCACTACCTGGTTTAACACCTGGATGGAGTGATCTGTGTTTGATTGCTGAAAGTTATGGAATGGATTACAGAACATTGATAGGTGAGATCCTTGCACCAGCAATTAGAAGATTTAAAGAGAAAAAGAAATTATTGATGCAAAATCAATCATGTTAAATTAATTCAATCATATTAAATCAAAAGAGCAATTATTAGAAAGATTCTTAGGGAGATTGTTAGGGAGGTTTTTAGATGGGGGATAATCAAAGTCAGATTAATAATCAAGAAGAAGCTGACGGTAATAGCATTCATTACAATAACAATAGCAATAGCGATAGCAACAACAGCAATAACAATAATAGCAATAATAATCCAAACGAAATAATAAAACGATGTCGTTTTAGAGACCTAGGATTTTCAATCGGACATCACAGGCCAGGAAAATACAATGCCATAACTGATGTTAAAGGCGTAAAGGTTGGTCACTCTACTATTATCAGAGGGCATGGAGATTTAATTCCTAACAAAGGACCAATTCGAACTGGAGTTACTGCTATCATGCCTTGTGATGGTAAAGTTTATTGGGATCGAGTTGTATGCGGTGGATTTGTTTTAAATGGTGCTGGAGAGATGTCAGGTATCACTCAAGTTGAAGAGTGGGGATTGATCGAAACACCTATTGTTTTAACCAATACTCTCTCTGTTGGAACTTGCTCGGAAGCCACTGCTCAATACATGACTGAACATCATCCAGAGATTGGATTAAAACATGATGTAGTTATTCCATTGGTGGGTGAATGTGACGACTCTTGGTTAAATGATGTGGCCGGACAGCATGTGCGTACTGAACATGTCTATGAAGCAATTGAGAATGCTCGTAGTGGCCCCGTACAAGAGGGAAATGTTGGTGGTGGAACAGGAATGATCACTTGCGATTTTAAAGCAGGCATTGGAACCTCCTCCAGAAAGTTACATCAAAAATATGGTGGATATACAATTGGTGTGTTGGTGATGAGTAACTTTGGAGAGATGAAGGATTTAAGAATTGATGGTGCTCCTGTAGGAAAAATTTTAGGCCCTAAGTTTGCTCACTTAAATAAACGAACTTCTACCTATGGTAGTATCATTGTTGTTGTGGCCACAGATGCTCCTCTACACAGTCATCAACTAAATCGTTTGGCCAAACGTTCTGCTCTAGGAATTGGAAAAGCTGGCTCCTATGCGGCCCACGGATCAGGAGAGATTATCATTGCATTTTCAACTGCTAATCGTGTTCCTCGAGAGACTCGCAAGATGGTTTACAAGTTAAAAATAATTTTAGATCAAAGAATGGATCCACTCTATCAAGCGGTGGTGGAAGCAACTGAAGAGGCAATTATAAACTCTTTATGTATGGCAGAAGATATGGAGGGAATAAATGCAAACTATTCTCCTGCAATTCCATTAAATCAATTAAAAAAAATCATGCGCCTACAAAATAAACTTTTTGATATCTAAGTAATAACGGCATAGCACCTGGCACTTTCTCCCACTTCCTCCCACTATTTAGTTGGAAGTGGTTGTGGTGTTTGTTTTGGTATTGTTACTGTTGTTTCTGTAGAGTTTGCTTTGGTATCAGAATTCATAAATAAGTTGCGAGGACAATCATTATCTGAATAAATACAAGCTGCAATTGCTAAAGTAGTGGCCAATGAGGCATTTATTATATCGTTTGATGAAGGTGAGTAAGGACCTTCTTTTAATCTTTTATTTACTTCAATTTTTTTCCACGCATCCTCGTTAATTCTTAGTGAATTTAATGATGGTTGAGCTGATGGCCCTGCATATAAGCAACAAGAAAATAATATAGATAAAAAGATTGTTACAAACGATCTGAAATTTAAGAAAATCATATTTTCATTTGATGTATAAGAAATAAAACACTATTATACCCAATATATAAGTAAATATCTCTATTGGATATTTAAAAAAAATATAAAAGGATCTCCTCTATGAATGCAATGATCGTAAAATGGATTTTATTTTTATTGTTATCGGCAATTTCATTTCAATCAATAGCAAATACATTCTTATTTGATATAAATATTAAAAACAAAAAAGTAGGAGGCGTTAGCAGAGAATCTAGTGCAAAAATTTACACCAAACTAGATGCAAAACTAGAGAGTAAGTTTATGGTAAATCGCGAGGATTTGAAGGCATCCTTTATATCTCGATTCATACCTTCACACAATAAAGATAGTATGGATTCAATATATATTGAAGCAAAAGTTTATAGCATTGATTCTGGGAAAGAAAAGCTAATCAATACTCCACAGATACTGGCCATAATTGGTGAGTATGTCTCTTATGAAACTGACAATGGTGATTTAGTATTAAAAATTAAAGCAACAAAAGTTGAGTAGTACTCCGAGTAGTACTCCGAGTCCCAAAAGTCGCGTGTCAAAGGGCAATCGCATCTAATATAAGCAGTATCAACATAAGATAAGCGATCCATAAACAGTGAAAGTGTTTATTCAACTATTTAATAAAACCTCTCATTAAGGTCTCTAAATAACTATTTCAAACTA
>JADFZW010000028.1 GCA_015232355.1 Oligoflexia bacterium | reverse complement strand
ATAAAATCCCCCCCACTTCAAAGGAATTTTATGAAAAATTTATCAATAAATATATCTACTACTGGTCAATAAATTACTATTTATTCTCAATTAAATAACTGACAATTAAGATGCGATCGCCCTTTCCGTGCGATGTTATGGGGCCGATGATGTTAGAGAAGGTGTAACTATTATGCATAAGGAAGGGGTTGATGTTTCAATAACTGGAAATTCAACTAATCCAACTCGCTTTCAACACCCTGTTGCTGGAACCTACAAAAAAGAATGTATTGAACAAGGTAAAAAATATTTTTCTGTAGCTTCTGGTGGTGGAACAGGACGAACCTTGCATCCTGATAATATGGGAGCTGGCCCAGCATCATATGGGATGACGGACACCATGGGAAGAATGCATTCAGATGCTCAGTTTGCTGGATCATCATCTGTTCCTGCTCACGTAGAGATGATGGGGCTAATTGGAATGGGAAATAATCCAATGGTAGGTGCCTCTGTTTCCGTTGCGGTTTCAATTTCAGAGTCGATGAAAAAAGAAACTAATTTCTAGTTTGAAAGCAATTTCTTAATTATTAGTATTTTGATTCAATTTGCTGGTATTTATTAAATGCGAATTGAAGAGTACCCTTGATATATCTTAAGGTATTCTTTAATATAACTTTTGTATTTCTTACAAGTTCTTTGTCACCACTTCCTGGATTAGTCGGATATCCATTAGCTAGGTAGCTATTCCATACATTGTATCCAACTTCACTTGTCCAATAACTTGATTGCTTTGCAATTTCGATTAAGTCTTCTTGAGGATTTGTTATTTCATAAATTTCTGAATCGTCTTCAATCATTTTTAAAAAATTATGTCCTTTGATAAAATTATTTTGAATCCATTTTTCAAATGCTGTATGCTTGAAAAGCAAATCTAACCTTTTTACAGATGGCAAAGAAGAATGTACTACTAATGAGACATCTGTGATGAAGTGAAGAGTGTAACCCAATAACCAATCCCCATCATATTGCTCATTTTTTTTATAAAAGTATTCAATAGACGATCCTTCATTAAAATTCTGTTGAAATATTTTATCTGCTCCACCCCAGCGCCAAGTGCCGTTTTCATCAAGCATATATAAGTGCGTCCATGGGTGTTTTATTAGTTCCAAAAAATCAGTACTATCAGGATACATTGTAGCAGTTGATATATTAATTATTCTCTTTTTTGATATTGGAAATGATTTTAGTGCCAATTGAACTAATAGACTATGAGTTGGGGTATCATACTTATTGACTGATTGATTAAGGGTGAATTGCGGATATGATATTGGTGATATTTGATTTGAATAATAATTGCTTCTTTCGTATTTATCGATCTCAATTGCAGCACATTCATTTATTTTATTCTCATCTTTAAAAACAAAATTATTTGTACAATCAAAATCATATGCATGAAGATTAATGTTAATATTTATAAGTACAAAACAAAAAAATGCTAAACACTTTAATATTTGCCCAATGTAGTTCAAATAAAAAGAAAATTTTTGATTAATTGATGTTTTCATGCTTTCCCTCCATAATTAATATTTTTTTCCATATGAGATAATGGTGTTATATTATTTATGTGTATTCAAATGAAGATGGGATAAAGAATGTGTTAAAATCTTGTTAATTTATTATAATGAATTTTCTCGGCAATTATTTTGTAAAAGATATCTATTTTCTTTACTGGATATTCTTGAGTTTGCTTTTATTAAAACTGAACACTCGGATATGTTGTTTTGAATATTAATATAATTAAATATTAAGCTATCATTGTCCGTATCAATATCGGTTTTCAGCCAATAGCGATTTTTGTTGTCGTTATAAACCCATTTACTAACAACATTTACTCCTAATTCAGGTATGAACTCATTGTAATATTTGCCAGTTCTTGGTTTAACAGAGGAAGGAGAAACAAATAAAGGAATACCATCAAAATCAACAAATGTGGCCACATGTTCATGACCAACCAATATTGAACTAATTTTATTTTTAAATTTTTTTAACACTGGAACTAGTTTTAGCATAAATTCTTTTCTTTCTTTCCAGCTATGTTTAGGACCAACATCAGCAGGTGGATGATGAAAAGTAATTAAAATTATTTTTTCAGTAGCATCTTCCAGTTGCTTATCAGAGATTTCCAAAATTCGTAAATTTTTCTCCTCGGTAAAGATTAGATCCTCAGAGGTATAAAATTCTTCCGCAACAATAATTTCAGCAGGTTATTGATGAAGTTAATCGTTGTTGTTACTGTTAATTTTCTACAAGAAACATAAACAACAACGATGGTTTTATTATGTCAGTAACTTTATCATTTTGTAAAGTAGCAAGAGCTATAGCAGATCTATACAAAGATATTTTTCAAGACAATGGCGCAAACTACAATGGATTATGTAGTTTTGTTACTATGTCACTCAATGGAATTACTTCTCTCTCAGATTTAGTTAGATCAGTGCCAGGAACTATGTCAGTGAGTTCGCTCTCCGAAATGGTTCAACAATTTGATGGCAATAGATTTATGAAGAGGATGAGGGCCAGTATTTTACGAAGATACAAAGGTGAATTCAATCCAGATGACTTTTGTTTTGCTATTGACGATACCGATAATAAAAAGTATGGAAAAAAATTTTACAATGTTGGCAACTGGAGAAGTAGTAAAGGAATTTATTTTGGCCAAAGAGTTATAGTATTGGCGTTGGTGAATATTAAAAATGGATTCGCAATTCCATTGGACTATCGTTTTGCAATTAAAAAAGGAGAACCTGGTTATAAATCTGGATTAGCGTTGGCGGTTAACATGATGGAAGAGATTGCTAAATCTAATTTTCCCAAATTACCTCTGGTTGTCGATTCCTGGTTTGATAGTGCTGACTTAATGAGAGCTATTGTTAAATTGGGATTTCCCTTCATCTTTGAAATCAAGTGTAGTCGAAAAGTTCACGCCGCAAAACATAGTCCATGGATGAATATAAAATCGATCTTTAATTCTCTGAAAAGAGAAAGCGTTTTTGCTAAGTTAAATCCAATAAAGAAACAAGATAAAAATAAAAAAAAGTGGATTTCTCAATTGTCACTTTATATAAAAAAATATGAAGATCTAATCAATACGATAGCAGTATACAATAGAAAAAACAGCTTACAACCGTTCGCATTTTATGCAACAACTGATCTCACAATGTCTGGGGCAAAGCTTTGGGGGTACAGCCGAGCGAGATGGGCGATTGAATGTCTATTCAGAGACAACAAGCAAAATCTTTCATGGGGGAAGTTAGGATGTTCAGGGAGGGAGGGGGCAGATTTGTCCGTCTGCATACCGTTTGTAGTTTATACTTTCTTGACGATAAACTTTAAAGGGAAATGGAAGAAGGGCCATCGAGATAGCATTGGATTGACGGTTAAAAAGATAAGAAACGATAGTTTTGAAAAAACAATCAACAGTCTCGTTAAAGGAAAAGGCATCGAAAAAAATAAAATAAAATTATTGAAGGCAAGAAGATTGAGAGATAAATTAAATAAAAAGCCTACAAACAAGACTGCGGAAAGAAATTCTCCCTCTAAGAAGCAAGCGGCTTAAGAGCGGGAAATGTTATAAAATTTTGGAAATCTCTGACATTATAATTTTCTCAAGGAAACCAATGACCAGCATTTGCTTTTGTATAATAGTAAAAGTGGAGCATTCGCATCTGTACCTATAGAAATTAAACCTCTCATAGATAAAATACTTACTAATCCAAATTGTATTGATGCCAATGAGGAAGCAAGGAACGAACTCTTACATGGTAGTTTTATTTTAGATGAAGACTGCTCTGAATTAGAAGAAGTAAAGTCAGTTCATTACAGGTACAAAGAAAATAAATCTTCCATGATATTAACATTGCTCTCCTCTGAGAATTGTAATTTCAAGTGTCCGTATTGCTTTATCTATAAACGTAGGGGATTCAATATGAAACCTTGGGTTTATGATTCGGTAATTAAATTGATTGAGAGTAATATTGTTCCTGATTTTAAGTTAAGAATTAACTTCTTTGGTGGTGAACCCACCCTGGCACATAGGGAAACTATATCTTTTCTTAAACAAGTTAGAGAACTATCACTTAAGAATAACTTCAAAGAACTGAAATACTCTATGGTCACTAATGGATATTTACTCACCAAAGAAAAATTTATTGAGTACCTATCTCTAGGACTAAACTCATTTCAAATTACTCTTGATGGAGATGCTACCACTCACGATAAAACTAGATGTTTAACTAATGGTCAGGGGACATATAACAAGATATGGAACAACCTCCTTGATATTAAAACCATTCCTGGCGAATGGGATGTGGCCATTAGGTCTAACTTTTTACAAGGAATGGATAAGGAGATAAGCAGTCTTACAAAAGAATTTAATGATAACCTTGCTTCAGATAAAAGATTTAGTATTTATTTTAGGCCTGTATATAATTTTGAAACTGAAAGAGATGATATTTGCTCCGTTGAAACCAATCTCTATTCTTTAGAGGATGGTGTTTATAAGCAGATGGAATACAATCTTAACTCAGCTAAAACCAACGGAGAGTTAAGGAAGGAAATGTTACTATCCAACCCAATACCAATGCCAATACCCTCATGGTGTGATACGGAGAAAGGAAACTTTTGGGTTGTAGGAGCAGATGGACTTCTTTTTAAATGTGATTCCTATGTTGGCGATGCCGACAAGGCCAGTGCTAAGTTAAATAGTGATGGTACTATCACTTACTTTGATAACTACGATTGGAACAAGAGTGTCTACGATAACAAAATTAATACGAAATGTTTAGAGTGTAAGATGCTCCCTATATGCCAAGGAGGGTGTCCAAGGTTACGGAAAGAGGGAAACACTGATTGCTACTTTAAACATGAGATGCTGGAAACAGCGATGATTAATACTCACAAATTTCATTTAGAAAACAAAGGAGAAAGCAAATGTTTAACTGGTATCAACAACCAATAGAAAATCATGAAAGTGTTGAATGTACACGCTTCCATGGCGCTTGTTGCCTTAGCGGTGCTTGCTGCAAAGGTGGTGTTTTAGAAAATAAGTAATTGCATTTTTATCATGTAACTATTCCGTTACTTAAATTATTAATCACTCTTAATTTTAGGAATAAGGAAGGCAAATATGTTTACTTGGTATCAAAAACCAATAGAGAATTGCGAAAGTGTTGAATGCTCCCACTTTGGAGGCGCGTGCTGTCTTAGCGGTGCTTGCTGTAAGGGTGGTGGTGGCATAGATAAATAGCTTTTGTAATCACTATTGTAATTATTTTTAATTTGCTAAATGGGTCATCACTGCTATAAACGTGATGACCTATTTTCAATTTAAACAAACTTAACATAACTCGTAGTTTTGATTTATTTATATTTAATGGATTCTAATTAATGCTAGAAATAACAAACCTGTCTAAGACATTTAAAATTAAAAGTAGAGAGATAAAAGCAGTTAAACCTTATGATCTAACAATCAATAAGGGTGAGGTGGTGGCATTTATCGGACCTAATGGTGCTGGTAAAACCACCAGTATTAAGATGCTTTGTGGTTTAGTTACTCCCACTACTGGAAATATATGTCTCTGCGATATGACCATATCTAAGAGGTCTAAGTATCTAAGTCAGCTAGGAGCGGTGCTAGAAGGTGCTAGAAATATCTATTGGAGATTAAATCCATTTGAGAATATGGAAGTCTTTTGTAGAATGAGAGGATTAGCTCCTAAAGTTTACTTGGATAGGATTGATCACTATATAAAATTATTAGACTTAGAAAAATATAAAACAATTGAATGCCGTTATCTGTCCAGAGGAAACCAGCAAAAGGTCGCAATTGCTTGTATTTTGGCCTTAAATGCAGAGGTATTATTACTAGATGAACCAACACTAGGATTAGATATCGAGATGTCTCATAGAATGATGGAGATCATTTCAGGGGAAAAGAGTAAGGATAGGATAATTATAGTCACCACTCATGATATGGAGTTTATAGAGCAAACTGTTGATAGAGTTGTTGCTTTTAAAGATGGTAATGTTTTCTTTAAATCTACACCTACAGAAATTATCTCTAAATTTGGGAATGGAGATAACAGATTATCAACCGCCTACTTAAAGGCCATTAAGGAGGAAACGCTATGAAGTTTTTATGGATGTTTACCTCTGAGATTAAGTACGGTCTAATTATGCAGAAGAGATATTTATTTGATATATTGGCCGGAATAGTAAATATATTGTTGTTTGTTATATTTATACAACTTGGAATACACTCGCTCCAAGGAGATATCTCATCAGCAGCTCTAGGAACGAAACTATCATCGGTTATCATAGGGTTCTTTACGTTTATAGTGATTAGTAGTGGGATCATGTTAGTGGCCAATAACATAACTGAAGGGGCCACTACTGGAACTCTTGAACAAACAATGCTAACCCCATTTGGTGCTGAGTATGTTCTTTTAAGCAGAACTATCGTTGGTTCTGTTGTTAATCTCTTAATCTGCTTAATCCTTATTCCAATTAGCATGCTTATCTGTCGCCATTGGTTTTCAATTGATATAGGGATGCTCTTTGTCCTTCTAGTACCACTTTGGTTAAGTTGCTGGGGTGTTGGGTTTATCTTAGGAGCATTTGCTCTTATATTTAAAAGAGTTCAAAGTTTTATGAACCTAACTCAATTTTTAATCCTTTCGTTGATGGTAGTGCCATCATATCCATTTAATCTTTACTCACTATTACCAATTTCTTCCGAAGCAACAACTATGAATAGAGTGCTGGCAGTAGGTAATAGTGTTACTAGCGAGTGGGTATTATTCCTTTATCTACATGGTTTGATATATTTAATTCTTGGAATTTTAATATTTAAATTGGGAGAAAGATATGCTTGTAACAAAGGTATTCTTGGTCAATATTAGTCTTTTATTACTAACAGGAGTTGCTATGTCAGGTGAAAATTTAGAAATGATTTTAGATAAAAAAGTAGGTGTAGTAACACTACAACTCGATGGTACTAGCACTATTGAGCTAAAAAAATCAGCGGATGATAAGATAAAATTAGAGGACATAAAGTATAAGGGCACTTCTCATAACCCAATCAAGATGTTCGTTGATGGTAACATGGTTAAGATTATCCAGAAGGCCGCCGAGAATAACTTCTCAGTAGATTACACTCTCTATGTTCCAGTTAATAAAGAACTGACCTTTAGTGCTGGTAACTTAAACCTATCAGGAGAGCTATCGGCCAAGGAACTTAAAATCACTTCTGGAAATATAACAGTTAAGGGTAAATTTGAAATTGAAGATGAGGTCTCTATATCTTCTGGAAACGCTGACTTCTCGTTAGTCCTAAATAAGTGCAAGAGGTTGAAGTTTACTACTGGAAATGCAACAGGGAAGGTACATGTTCCTAATGGGTGTAAACATTCTGCACCTCCGTTCTGGTCTAAACTAAAGATTCAGGAACTACAATAATTGGTTGCTAAGTTAAGAAAGGATACTATTTTTTTCAATACTTAATCAAACTATTTTGATTAAATATACTCATTTTAACTTATTGAACATTTCCTCTTGACCGCACATGTTTATTTATTGACGGCAATTATTACACACAATAAAACACAAGCATAATACTTAATATCTTACATTTAAATGTCGAAATGGGAATGATTCTGAGGATAGCATTTGTTATAGTTTGTTACAATAACTACAAAAAGACTAATGTATGATGAAGATAACTATAAAAATATTCTTTGCAATAATTTTTATTGTATCATTGTTTGGCAATATATATTGTTTCTTAAAAAATCAACTCCCCATAGAAGGTTTGTTTGAATTTATTAAACAAACTTGTCAATTTGTTTGGTCCAACATAATCGAATCAATTAAAGCCATATCTCAAATTGCCTGGCCTCTTGTTACACTTGTTATTATAAATAAATTCAAAGAAGATATTAGTTATTTTATTAGACAGATAAAGGAATGCGATTTATTTGGAAATAAATTCAAGCTAAATGAATTGGATAAATTATATGAGAGTGTGAGTGCTAGTCATGATAAGAATGTTCCTACACCTAAACTAGATACAAGAAAAGGAGATGATATAATTGAACTCTGTAAATTCAACCCTAAATTGGGTGTAATCAAAATGTATACAACAATTGAAAAAAGCTTGTTAAATCTTGTAGAAAATCTAATTCCAAAAGAGTACAAAGCAGAACCACTTCATATTTTATTAAGTAAAGCTGTGGACAACAACTATATCCCCCTAGAGATAGTGCAATCGTTTAACTCGATTCAAATGATTAGAAATAAAATAATACATGAAAGCAATGATATTTCTCAAAATGAAATTTCAAAATTCATAGATATTGGGTTGTCTTTGCTTGAAACAATAGAAGCGATTCCAGTTGGGTTTCATAGATTCAGAAAAGTATATGACAAAGATTGTTCTTGTTGGTGCATATCTTCAGTCCTTGACAACGAAAATACTAAATTCTTAATCACTGTAGATGATGAACAAACCGCTGATGATATAATTTATAAACTTATAAATAAGTCACTGCCATTGCCTGATAAAGACCAATTACAATGGCAAAAAATCAGACAACACATAGATGGATGTACCCCCATATTTAGACTTAAAGGAAAAGGTTATATTGATAAGGACGGAAATCCTATCAAAGAACAAGACGATATTGTGATAACTGAGGATGTTTCAATTGATGGAAAGTTGGTTCTTAAACAAGGCGAAGAATATAAAGTAACAGGGTATTGGTATCACTATGATCGTGTTATTATTAGAAAGGATAATTCTGAACTTGTTTTGCCTACAAAATTTTTTAAAATAAAAAATTAAATAAATTATTTATAGCAAATAAATATCTCATTGGGTAATTGAAGGCATCACTAACTAAACAGGAACATGGATTATGTAGTTTGGCTTCGTTCCGCTAAAAGGTCTTTGCAACTTATCCCTCAAGTCTGCTTGATACGCCACTATAACACTCTCATCATCACCCTCTTAAATATTTTTACCCCCCTGAACAACTTAACTACTACTGAGGTCATCGAAAAGCGAAAATCGAAAGTTACCATGGGAGTTAATTTTGTCTCACGAAAGGTGTATATATATTATAATACCTTTCGTGAGACAGTTACAATTTGCTAGTATTTCTGTGGTAATTGACCAAAGCATTTATTTTGCGAGATAATATTACCATTACCACCACTGATAATTAGAGGAGGAGGCCAAATGGAAAATCTTTATAATACAGAACAAAGCCAAAAGTCCCCATCAAACATGGCCGATCCCGCACAGGCCAATAGTACCAGCGATAAGAAGATTGCTGCTAATAAGGCCAACTCTAAAATGTCTACAGGCCCTAGATTAACCGATACCACTCGTTACAATGCCGTTAGGAGCGGAGTGTTCAGTTCTAACAAGACATTGGCCACACAGTGGGATAACGTATTCGCAGACTTAATCAGTGATGTCTATAACGATTTGGCCCCTACTAACGAAGTAGAGGGGCAGCTATGTACAATGATCGCATCAGATTTTTTTAGGATTAATCTTTTGCTCCGCTATGAGTATGGGCAAATCCTCTCTGCCGCTAATTTTGACTCTGCAAAACTTGGACAGAACATGGACCTCGATCAGGCACTTAAAATTTCTAGGTATGCTACGTCTGCTCAGAACAGGATTCTTAAAACACTTACCCAGTACAAAGCAATGAAAGCGGCTTCATTACCAAAGGAAAATTATTCTTCCATATTTAAGTGATCTTTGTAATCAACAAATAATAATTTAGCAGTGCTTGGCTTTCAACAATCCTCTTTATAGATTAGGATATTGATATGAAGTAGTTTGTTAGTACTTACAGGAATGTTTTAGTCACACCTAGATCACCTTTAGCAGCACAGGCATAACACAAGTTTAGGATTCAAAAATATTCTTCCGTCTTATTGGATTATACAGCCTTTTTCATTTCATCTTTGGCTTTTTTATCACTCAATTTCAGTTCCTCATCTGACAAGGACCATCTATCCAATCCCTTACTAATAGATTCAAATGCTTTATTACCCAATGCTGCTGGAGTTAATCGTGTAAGCGCATAAGTTATACTTCCGACAGTTGCTGTGATCGCAGTCCCAAGTAAAACTGCATTTAGAAAAGGCACCCAGCTCCCAAAAAGAGCCGCCCACCATGTGGCCAATACCCCCATACTCATTCCAAACCCTCCAAGAAAAAAGAAAAGTAATCCAATACCACCAGCAGATGGACCTAATATAAGAGCAGATTTTTTTAAAGCAGCAATTCTTACTGTATTATCCGTTGAGACGTAAACAAGAGAGAATGTATTTGCCCCTCTTACTAGCTCAGGTATGTTTCCAGTATTTTCCGTAAAGTAATGTTCGGTATAGGCTATTAAATCCATTATATCTGCTTCCTTTAGACAATTACCATTTTGGCATCTTTTTGCCCTTTCAAGATTTAATTCTTTTTTTAGTTGGTTCACGAGTTCTTGTTTATTCATAACGTCCCCCTTTATTATCCAAAAAATAGTTTTTATAGGTATCAGAACTTTTATCTAAATAATCTTTAAAATTGGTCTTTTTGTTTATATTGAATTCATCTAAAAAATTGGCGGTTTTAATTAAACCGTTTTCTATAATCATCCTATTAATTCCATAGAAGTAATTGTAAGGAAGACAACTGAAATGATATTTTTCTTGCTCTACACTCGTTTGAATTTCCCTATAAATGATCTGTCCCAAGGCATACATTACGCCTAAACTTATTGTAGCAGGAAGTGAAATTGTAGATACCCCACCAAGCATGGCCGACACAGAAGAATTCTTAACTATTCGATAAATCATTTCTTTAGTGCTTAGTTTATTCCAACTTAACCCTATATCTACCAAACTAAATAAAGCTCCACTTATTGCTCCTCCTCCAACTCCGCTTAGAACATTAATTAATGGGACTCCAAATAGAAATGGTTGCGAATAAAAGTCATACGCTGATTTTACACCAGCACCGATTTCTATCACACCTGAAGCTATGAAGAGGGGATTCTTTGTTGAAGCGCCCACCGCAATTTCTATCGTTCCTCCACCAAAAGTTCTTAAAGCAGTACCCAATCCCCAATCAAGATTACCATTTATAGCTTGAATTAAGTCACTCACAGAAAAAGCTGTCGCTACACCACCACAAGCAAAATCTAAAATATTGAGATGTATCCAAGGAGTAATTTTACATATATCCAAACCTGTAAGTGATGCTAGTTTTAATGTTGCAGATTCAGGGATAATTGGTAACCCTTGCTCAGTTATAAAATCCAATCCCGTATGTTTCATAAAATCTATAAAACTTAGATTTCTATCTAAGGCAACTTTTGCTCCATCTGTAATTAGATGATGACTTCTCCATCTATGGTAGTAACCCAAAAGCTGATCCATCCATGCGTCGGTTGCATTTGTTGGAAGAGAATGTGTCCAATTTGCGACAGATTTCCACGGAGCAAGGTTACCTGTTATAACATATCCTACAGAATTGGAGATATTTTCCATTTGTCTTCCTTTTTATTTAAATCACCTTCAATCTGCCCATCTACAGCAACGTCCTTGCCAAAGCACATTTCATAAAATGGAATTCCAAATATTCGAGAACACCTGTATATCACTACTAAATCGACAGGCGTGCTTGTTCCACTTAAACAAAAACTTACCCTAGCCTCTGAAACCAAATAAACCGTTTCAATTATTTTGAGACTAATTATGAAGTTCAAAGTACATTTTTTTATTTTCCGGGTCATATTTTTTTACAATTTCAAACCCAGTCATACTATAAAATTGCTTGCTGATCTCAAACAGTTCTAATGCTGATTTCAAGGCAAATTCTAATTCCCTATTGTTATAGAGATTAGACGAATGAAAAATAGGCCATGTTTCTCTTAATTTTTTCTTATATGCAAGATAGGCCCAATTCAACTCTTTATTATTAAATTCATCATACATAGCATCTTTTGGTTGAAATATAAATAAACCTACAACATCTTCCTGTATTGAATTGTAGTCAACTTGACTTTTAATATTTTTAAATCTTTCAAAAGTATATAAAATGCCAAACAGAGCTGTTTTATCATAGATAAAATTACTCTTAATAAGACCCCTCTCGTAATAACTACAATAGTTGTTAAAAGGGATTATTCTTAGTAATCCTAAAGTACATAACGATAAAACAAGTATGGAGAAGACTAAGGTAGTAATTGGCCAAAAAGCATAACTAAATTTCTTTTTTTGCAAGAGAATTAAATTATCTTCTGATTGAGCCTTAGATTTTTTTAACAAGGTAATCAATTTTTCTTTTTTTATAGGTATTAAAAAGATAAATATCGACATGACTGAAATATTAATTAAACGTAATAACATGTTTGCTTCATGTGATATTTGCAAAACGCCATATATTACACCTTGACCTAATAACAGTACACTTGGAACAGTCAGCATTAATATGGTGTTCTTCCAAGCTATTTTAGTTAACACTAAAAAAGTCCAAAGAAGAAAAAATGTAATGCTCATAATTCCTGCTACAGGTTTATTTAAAAGAAGAGATAAAGTATAGTGTATCGAATAAGAGCAACAAAAAATAACAAATAATGCTAATGTACTCATTACAATAGGTTTTGGATTTTGTATTTCTTCAAGACCAGTTTTTGAACGAAAAAAATAACTAAATATAGTAATGTAAGTAAAACTCGTTATTAGATAATTAGTTATCAACATGAAGTAATACATGAAATCTTTATGGATAAAAGAAATATTTAAAAAAAGATTTGAATTCAATTTACCTGAAAGATACCCTGCGAAAGTTATAAAAAGTACAATACAAAGAGATTGTAAAATATTAAATGATACAAAATCATTATTATTTTTCTCCTTATCAGAAGGACAGTAAAAATCAAAAAAAGTACTATTTAATAATCCTTTTATTTTTATATATATGTTACTTGTCAGTATTTTTTTTATATTTGTCCAAATGTCGTTATTCTTATTATTAGTTTGTACAAGAAATTCACTACAATGCTTACACTTAATAGCTTCAACTAATATTTCCTCTCCACAATAAGGACATTTTTTAGTTTTTGGACTTTCATCGTTGTTCACTATTTTTACTGCTTCCATTTTAATCCCTTCATAAAAGCAACATTGTTAAAAACTATGTAGACCAATCATTAGTTGAAAAAACACTTATAAATGATTCGCTTTCAGGGTCATACTTATAGAGAGTATCATTCGTCCATCCACAGTTGCAGCAAGTAGTCCCTCCTCGAATATATATTTCATTATCCATCTTAAAAATCTTCACATTTTGGACCTGACATATTTGTGGTTCTAACCACATAACTGTATTTGTTCCCGAAATTATGAATACAGGTCCTGGAGATGGAGTAGAATCTATAGTTGTTTTCTTATATGTAAGTAAAAAGAAATTAGTTCCCCAGATTTGAGAAATCATTGGAGAGTACGTCCTGGTTTTACCCTTGAAGGATTGGTTGTTGATCATAATACGAGCTGTAACAAGAGCACCACTTAAACGATTTAGTACTGACTTATCTTCAATAGGAACCAATTTAAGCTCTTCAATCTTTTTAACATCTCCCTTGAAAAGATAATACGGAGTTTTAGGTTTTAAGCATTTTTGAGGGTCTTCAATCTTCGTCATAATTAAATCATCCGACATTACCGATTCATACTTAGTTGTATCCCCTGTAGACAATATACACTTGTGTACTGGATTCACTCCAAAAACGGTGACTTTCATGTTTTTTGGTAATTTTCCATGTGTGCAGTGGTCAGGGCCAGGAGAACAATCAAATACAAAATTAAATAGTTCAAGAGAATTCTTTGATGGATTTGCTCCTGATAGTTTTGAAGCTTCTATGGTTTTCTGTTCTTTTATTTTTGGGGAAGTAGTGGTAGTTGAAAGTGTTCCAATATCAGGGGCACCGATACATACAGAGATAGCGTCACTACAAGTTGTATCTTTTACATTATTTTTTAACCAATCACAAAAAATATTTGCACTGAAATCAATACCAGTTCTTGCCGTTACTTCCATTTTATAAGTTGCACCTTTGATGGCCAAATATTCATTTGTCTTATCTTTGCTAATAGACCTCCGACACTCTTGTGCTTTCATACATAGGCACATAATTCCAGCAGTTCCATAACTTGTGGTATCTTTTTTGATAGCATCAACAAGTAACCCCTCTCTGCCAGAAGGTGTACCACTATAAGCAATATCTATCACAAGAATACAGATTATAAAGTGCATGAAATAAATAAATTGTTTGGTTTTGTTTTCTTTATTTGTCGTTAAAGGAAGATTGTTTTTTTTTAGTGTTTCCATATTGTATATGAGTTTTATCTGGTCATTTATTTTGTTGGTTTTAAATTTATAGTCACTTCCCACTTGCCGGCAGCTATTTCCTCGAATTTCTTATTTAAATCTCCTTCAAGCTGACCATCTATAGCACCTTTCCCAAAACACATTTCAAAGAAAGAAATTCCAAATATTTTAGAGCAACGGTGGATCACAATAAGATCGCTAGGTGTAGCAGTTCCACTTAGCCACGAACTGACCGAGGCCTCGCTGACTTTAAGAAGATTTGCAATTTGCTTTTGGGTCATTTCTGTTTCATGAAGTTTTGTTTTTAAAACCTCTGCAAATCTCACTTTGATTTCATTATCATCCATTGGATTTCTCCCGATATTTTTTATGCCTTGACCTCCTTATATCGGGTTTCCCATCGAGGTCTTTTAGGGGTGTTCAGAATGATTAAGATAATTTAGTTTTCTGAATTAACTAAAAAAAATCCCTGTGTTTACAATAGGAAAAGAGCTTGGTTAAATTCACATCTTTGAACTAAATTCAGAGAAGTGAACTTAACCAAGGCAATTTTTAAATAAACGATTTGAGTTGAGTATGGAAGTGAAAAGATTTTGCCAATACATAAAGTACTCACTGAATACTTTTACTCTAACTTAGAAACTAATTCTGTTGAAAGTTCTTTAATCTTTGTTGCCAGTGATAAAGTATCTGTTGGTGTTGAAGGTGGATCACATCCTACCAATTGGCCAATCTCGACTCCGAAATAGGCAGATAGGCGGGGAAGTAATTCTAATGAATACCTTGATGGTCTGCCATACTCCAATGCCCGAATAACATAGTACCTAGTACCAAGAGCATTTGCTAGTTGTACTCTTGTAAGACCTTTACTTTGGCGTAACTTTTCTATGCGGATGCCGATTGTTACGAGTGTATCACCCATCAATGCCTCCATTGAGTAATTTTTTTCCTGTGCTAATTATGCTACGTTTGGTTTTGTTATTCATATTATCACTCCTGAAATTAATAAATATTAAATCGGTATCTCCATGCCCTCTCTAGGCAAGACTAAGCATGGCCAAGAATAATGTGGTCATACTTAGAACGGTTTTAATAGAGGAAGAGAGGCCAAGCACAGGAGAGATGTTCTCTGGTATATGCTTGGCACTTCTATTTTGAGATTGAGAGATGCTTGAAATTGATTAGCGGTGCTTAGTACTGTTAAGTTTTGCTTCGACTTGTGAGAGGGATTTTGGTTTCCAAAAGAGATCACGTTCTACTCGAAACGGTTCAATTTCTTCTAATTCTTCAATAGAAAAATATCCTTTTTCACTTACAAACCCAATCACCAACCCAAAGCAAATTCTCTCTTCTTTTGAGTATTCACACACGTACCAACGCCATCCACTGGGCGAATGAAACAATTTTACTATTGCTATCGGATCAGTATTATTTTCAGTAGCGTAAAGTGCTGGTAGTGTTGCTGCTATTTCTGCTGGTATTAATTCCATTGTGTTATTCTCCTTTAAGTTTAATTACCCTCTGTATTTGCATCCATTTCGAAATTCAGAGCAGTACACAGCATCCTGTTTGTATTTTGAACGCAACACACTTCCTTTACCGCATAGTGGGCAGAGTACTGGTTTCGTTGGTGCTACTGGAACATTGTTATTGGTAGATATTTCTTTTTGTACCTCTTTGGTAACAAAGACCTCTCCGAAAAAGTCATTTAAGCGTTGTTTAAGTTCCATGTGTGAGCCAATAAGAACTATTAATTTTTGTTCTTGCATAAATTTTCTCCTGTTAATATTGTTAATCTTCTTTAATTAATTTTTGCTCTATTTCTAATTCTGGAAGGTCGAATAATTCTGAATGGCAGATGGCCTCGTAAGGACAATTTGTATTGTACCTGCTCCTACAATTAACGTAGTTTTCTTGAAATTCCCCTCTGCTAATTTTATCTGCACAATCTTTGATTGTTGTGTAGGTGCTAATTATTTCTTTGAAGCTTGGTTTGTAAAAGATAGTCTGCACAGAGGGGATTTTTGTCTTAACCACATTTCTTATGCAGAGATAATCAGGCATCTTCTGATGTTTTATAAAATAAATGTAGGCGTAAAATAACAACTGAAAGAAATGGCCGTTCAAACTATTTAATTTGGCCGATGAAGTTTTGAGGTCTGTAATAACAATACTATTTTTACCATTACTATCTTCCTCTATTATCAATCTGTTATTTTCGTATTTCTCGGTTATCTTAACCTGTTCGATTATGTCGATTCTTCCATTAACAATTACATTATTATTAACTACGCCACTTACTGGATCAGTTAATAAAACTTCAAATTTCCCCTCTATAGAAATTGGGTTAATTGGTATTTCACTAAATGCCTGATACATCTTAATAGCCTTAGATACTAGTTCTTCCTCACTGGTCGAGAGTTCTAAAATATACTTGCCTTGCATAGTGGATGCAAATTTAAAAGCGATTTCACTCCTAATGTAGTCCTCTACTACCTGAGAAGTTGACCTCTGTTCGAGATGTTTGATTAGCAAAGTATCGTGGACGATGCTGCCGAAGAAAAGATTTTGGTTGATGGTCTTCTCTCTGAATTTTTCATGATACCTAAGATAGTATTGACGGCCACAATTTAATAGTGTGGCTACACTATTTCCTGAACCGCCCGAAGATGAAAGCGTAATTAGACTCATCTTTATTTCTCCTTGAAATAAGTTAATAATAAAAATAATGTTGTTTGAAATTTATTTCAGATTAGAGACTGAAAAGCATATTAAGACAAAACAATTTAATTAACGTGAAAGTTTTGTAGAACGCAAACACTATCCGAGCAAATAGGGCCGGGATGAGTGTCTTTAAAAACATTTTGACCATAATAATTATCCTTATGTTTAATTTGTTTACTTTTAGGCATACACTGTTTGTATATTTTGAAATATTAGTGCGGTAATTAGTGAAATGATTACACTTTTACTAATACTCCAAAAACAATCAATGAATTTTTTAAACATTTCTAAAACTCCTTTTAATTTTTGTTATTATTATTTTTTAGTTGCTCGGTGATCTTCTCCAGAATCATTAACGCTACTTCTTGTGCGATTTGAATTATAATTTTCTTATAATCTGACACTCTCTGCTCCCTCCTTATGTGGACTCTATTAACTTAGATGAGCTAAAACAAAGCAATGTAATCTTAGGTCTGAATTGGGACATAAATACCTCCTGAACTAATGTTAAAATTGATCTTGCTTCAAGTGAAATTACCAAAGCAATCAACACTAAACTTATACTAGAAATTGTTGTTATTTTGGAAAAATAGAATTTTAATTGGTCAGTGATTAAGGTTTGTATTCAGGATTTTTAATAAACTCTTCTATCGAATTAAATTTTTCATCTTTACTCCAACAAAAAGGGTGTTTGTTGTTCAGGTCTGCCTTGCCTACTAAACATGGGAACAACTCTTCTACAGTTGCCTCCATGGTTCTTTTTACAAGCTCTGAAACTAAATCAAAATATTCATTTTTTACTTCAATAACAACCGAATCGTATATTTGAAGTATGATTTTAGCAGAATATTTTTTTAATATTCGATTAAGCCTTATTACACATAATTTAAATAAATCAGCTGCACTTGATTGAATTGGAGCATTTCTCATCCAATTATTTTCCCAATTCGTTAAAGGCCCTGTTTTGTTACGAAATCGCTTCATCCCAGTAATGGAAAGAGAATATCCTCTGTTTTTCCCTGTTAGTGGCAACTCTTCAAGATATTCTTTTAATGTTCTATATTCTCTAAAAAATCTATCCAACTCTCTTTGTGCCTCTATTTCACTAATGCCTAATTGTCCTGCGACTCCATATGCAGAGACATTATAAATAGCACTTAAGCAAAATTTTTTAATTATATCCCTCATTTTAGATGTATAGGGGTCGTCTTTAAATTCTTCATCAGTGTAATTTAGTTGTTTATCAGATAATTTACTTTTAAAAAATCTTTTGGCCACATTAACATAAACATCACTTTTATTGTAATCTTCAATTAGCTTTAAATCACCACTTAAAGCAGCTGCAACACCCATTTCAATCTGTGACAAGTCACATTCAAATAAATCATTTTCCTCTTTAGTTGAGTTTGATTCAAACAAATCGTCATTTTTTTCTGGCACAACTATTGGTCTAAAAATCTTGCCTATAGAAGTTGCCGCAGGATTTCTGGAGGTAGTTCTACCAGTCTCTGCACCTCCCTGTATCCAATTTGGATGAATACAGCCATCAATAGAAACATACTCATCTGTAAATATTTTACTTGTAGTTTTAGAGATATATTTTTTATAAATATATAAATTTTCAATAATTAAATGGCGACCTCTATTGCTTTTTAACATTGCAGAAGCAAAAGAGTACCCACTTTTATTTTTAGAGTACCTGAAATAATCTAAAATCTTTTTCTTACGGAAAAGATTTTTAATTTCTAATCCACTTCTAGGATTTTTAACTTTAAGCATTCTAAAATATTCTACCTTTAACTCCACTGCTGCTAAAAGTCCTTTTAGTGCCAATGAACACTTATCTTTAGATACTTTGAAACCGTTCCATTCACATTCTGCATTAGGGATAGCATAGGGAAATTCTACCGTTTCCATATGGTATAACAGATCATTTTTAATTAAATCTTCAATTAGATAAAAATATATTTGTACTGTGGATATAGCATCTTTTGCTGAATAGTCTAATTGTTCCTGAGTAAATTGAGCATTGGGTTTTATTTGTAAAAAACTATATTGTATGTGTTTTTTTTTAAGCATATACTTATGCTCAACTCCATATTTTTTACACACACTAACTAAACTTGTGGCGAACTCTTTTTTCTCCTCCATTTTATTTCTATTGTTTTCTTCATCTTCATCACTATTAGGATTTTCCTCAATATACCTATGGTGGTAGTGCCCTAAATTTAAAAATAATTGGGCCAAATGAGTATCAAAAATATTGATATCTGGGATTTCTACACCCAATATTTTAAGACAAAACACTTCGGCTTTTACATAATGAAAGACTAGTCTATGCCCGCAATTCATCAACTTTTGAATCCAAGGACAAATACCCCTAACTCGTAAATCTATTACATAGGGAATGATGGCCCCTTTAGTAACAACGGCCAGTGATAACAGTAGTGGTACTATCGTTTTTATATCCCCTGTGCCATATGCATCCCCCTTCTTCTTCTTACCTAGGAAGTACTTTGTATATTGAAATTCAGTATCTACACCAATGGCGGTAACATCCATCAGTAGAATCTCTTTTGTAGCCTTTTCTACTCCCTCCAAAGAGTTTATAAATATATAATCACGTTGAGTCAGAGAAGAAATATCTACCCGCCTTACATTGATACTATGCTTGGGTTTCGAATGTTTTTTCTTACTTCTGAGGTCATTTATGGGTTTTACTAATTTCATTAGACCGTTACCTTTGTCTCACGAAAGGTATTATAATATATATACACCTTTCGTGAGACAGTTATTATTTACTAATATAAATATATCTGTAATAGGTTGCCCGTGATATTCCGAGTTTTTTAATAATTTCATCCATGTCTATGCCCCTTGCTTGCAACTCCAAGGTCTCCTCTTTTTTTTTAGAATATGTACTATCTCTATGAGTTTTTAAACCAAAATGCCTTCTGACTTCTTTAAGTGAACTAAATTCTTTATGAACAAAAAAACTAAACTTGGAATTATTTTGCAGTAGTACAGTTCTAGAATTTGTTATAAATCTAATTCTTCCTACAACTTGTTCAGTAATTGCTGTTTCGAACATGTAAAGTAGATCGTTGGCAACTTTGCAAAGGTATTTGTTCTCACTATCAGAGACAAGTTCTTCACTAGGAATAGCTACTCTATTTCCCTTTTTATCTTGGCCAATAGTGAATCTAATTTTTCTAAACTCAGGGAGTAATTCATTAATTTTATCATTTAAAATATCGTCGTTAATATAATACGAGGATAAACAGATAACGTTTTTTATTTGTTGAAACGCATTCAGACCACATATCCCATAACTAATTAAAGGCAAAATGAAAGGGTTGGATAAATCATAGCGTTCAAAGCTATCAGTAACTATTATGATATTCTCTCCACATAGTTTTTTGAGAACAGACTCAAATTTTTCTCTAACAAAATTAATAAATTCCTTATTCGTTATTAGTAAAGTTGTTTCACTATTACGAATATTTTTACTAATCATTTGAGCAAAAAGATCAAAAAGTTGCTTGGATTTATGTCTAAAATACTTTTTAGACCCATAGTTAATCTTTAGGTTATATACCTTGGTTCCGGGATGAATTTTACCAAAAGTAGGAACTATTGTTTTAATATTTGTTCTATCTAATTTTATCTTAATAATTTCACGAGGAATATTGGCCACGGTTACAAGTATATTGGCATTTTTTATTTTGATTAAATCAACAAAATTAAAGCTGGCAGTTTTCTTATCATACCAATAATAATCTGGATGCAATGTAGATATTTTTTGAAGCTTATACCCGATATAACAATAATCTTTAAATTTACGAATACCTAGCTTCTGATTATTAAGTTTTAGTCCCCAGTTTATAATTGGAAGTGTTGTAGCAAATGATTTATTTGGATTTCTATCTAATTTTTTCAAGGTCTGTATCCATGTATCTATTATTATTTTTTCACTAGCAGTAGTGGATATATCCTCCACCAAATCAAATAAGATATTTTTGAAGTTTGAAAAATCTTTAAATGTTATTACTCCTAAATTATTATTTTTGAAAATTTTAGCCTCATCAATTATAAATAATATTTTGCTTCCCTTACATTTTGATACTATGTCCACTATAAATCCTGGATTTACTAGAATGTAGTCTGCGACACAAAATATTATTTTTTTACTTGTTATGGTTTTTTTAGATAATTGATCTATCCACTCGCATCCATGGACACCATTCACCATACATATTTTTTTGCATAAATGCTTTCTTGCATAGTAAGATAACCCCCTCTTCTCAAAATCTTTCCATTGAACATTCAGCTCCTTACACAGTTCTTCTGGCCTCCTCTGCAATACCAAAATATTATCCTCTCCTACAACAAGTTTAATTTTATCATGTACCTCTAATAAATTATTATGCGTCTCCGTTAAATAAAAAATTTGAGTATAATGATTAAGGAACAAGGGACTTGTCATACATTGAATGTTTGATTCTGTTTTACCTATTCCTAGTCCTGCGGGATTAAGGCATATCTGATGTTTTTGAAGTTGAGAGAAAATATGAGTTGGAATTAGGTAAGTTTTTCGAAAAGAAACTAAATCCAACTCAAATGTGTCCATCCTGTACTACTATGCCTCTTCGCTACTTTTATTTTTTTTGTTTGCTTTTTTCCTCAACAACTTGGCATACCACTTTTTCATATCTGGGTGATTTTGAATAAGATCATCATTCGAATACTGCACATAGAGTAAGTTGAACTCTCTTGAGTATTGCTCGTTAGTGATGAATTTTCTAGTTTGGTCTAACGATTCATCATCTATTTGTGCTAATCCATCTTCATCCAAAATCCGTGATTTTACTTTGTAATTCATGCCCTTCTTTTTTACATTCAAAACCACAAAATCTTTATCTACATTTCGCGATGATAATTCGCTTTTCAGTTGAGAACAAAATGATTTCCTTTCGTTAGAAATCTGAAATCTGATAATGGCCAACTTGTCCTTGTCTATATCATAGATAGGCACATGACCATATTGTGGAGCTAACTTTTCGGTATATTTGCAATAGGCACACCCATCCTTTCCATTGCATTTAAAATAACCTCTCTTTAAATCTCCGTAATCCTTATCCATAAAGTGAAGTCTTGCTCTGTGGGCATCAGTGGTTAACACTAGCACATCCTTTCCTTTTTTCTTTTCCCATTCCTTGGCCGGAATAACATCTAGTTGGATATCTTCTTCACTATCATCTTCATCTCCATCCTCATCATCAGTATCCCCTTCACTTTCTTCTTCATCATCATCCTCTGTGTCGCTCAAAGAAAAGGCAGATTCCTCTATTTTAATCTTGTCTTGCTTTCCATCTAGTGAAAAGGCCTGCTCTGATTTCTCCTCTGTTTCTGACTCTAAATTATAATTTTCTTGTTTACTCATTTTAAAAACTCCTTAAATTTTAAATTAATAATGACCATTTTACTTGTGTTCTAAGACTTACTTCTTAACTGAATCTTTTGAAGGAACATCCTTCGAAGCTAACCAATCAAGTAAATCTTTCTCTCTGAAACGCACTGTACGTTTTGTGAGTTTTACGTGTGGAATAATTTTTCGAGATACCAAAGAGTACAAAGTTCCGATTGGAATTTTGGACCACTTTGATACTTCGATGTAAGTTAACAAACTTTCTACCGACATAAATAAGTAACCTCCTTAGGTTAAATAGGTTATTACATTTGATCTTCTGTAATCCCATTTATCCTAAAAGAGACACCGAAACGCCCCCACATTTTTAAAATATTTTTGTGGGGATTTTGAATTATTATATATAGGGGATTAATTTAGAGATGATTTTAGGGGTAAGATAATGGCGGTATTTAAAGGAGAATGATGACTACCTAGTAATCCGTATTCTCCAGAAAATGCTTCAGGTGAGAGATGGGCGTATCGCATGGTCATTCTAATTTCTTTATGACCAAGTATTTTTTGAAGTTTGAAAATATCGCCACTGTTCATAACCCAGTGACTAGCAAAAGTATGTCTGAGATCATGAAATCTGATGTAGGATATAAGCTTAGAATTTCTTTCCATCTTTTCGAATTGAGCTTTCTCTAGAGTACGATGAAAAACTTCATTAAATATTCTGCCTGATTTAGTGTAGTGATTACCAATATTATTTGGAAACACTACTGTAGATGAAGGACAGGCCAACTTCCACTCTTTAAGTATTGGGAGTAGAGTGTCCAGAATAGGAACGTATCTCATTTCTCCCCCTTTAGTTGGACCATTGAAACTACGTTGAACAGTAATGATTCTCTTTTCAAAGTTGATATCACTCCATCTTAGAAGGGCTAATTCACCGGCCCTCATACCTGTATTGATGGCCGTAGCGTAGAAGCTATAAGCATTCAGGCCACTATCAAATGCTGCCTGCAGAAATCTATTAATTTCATCTTTAGTTTTTAAGAATCTATACTCAGAAGAAAAGATATTTATTTTTGGTTTATTAAACTTGGGAACTCTTACTACCCATCCTAGGTCAAGGGCCATATTTAACATAGTCTTAAAGAGGGTGAGGTGATTAAGACTGGTCTTTTTATTTAGATGGCGCTTAGTCATCATGAACTCATCAATTTGCCGAGTACCTATATCAGTAAGCTTTATTTTACCAAAATATGGCCGTAAGTGTGCTCGAATGATACTTATGTCGTCACTACCACTACGCTTTAGCGGTGCTCTTTTTTCTACCCAGTAGTCAAATAGTTCATCGCAACTTCTTAACTCTGGGCGAGGTAATACTAGTCCCTTTTTAACGTCTTCTGATTCAATCACATAACGCTTAAGAGCATCACAGGCCTCCTTATACTTAGCAAAAACTTCACTTTTTCTATTGCCTTTCTCGTCGTGCCACCTTATGCGCCACTTCCCATAATGCTTCACTGGTTCACTTTGCTTAGACATGAAAATCTCCTTTGTAAGCTGATTTAAAATAAAACTTTAAAAAATTTCTACAGGAGATAACTAATTATGGACCCCGCAAAAAAAAAGATTTTCTGTGGGAAAATTATGGGATCGATTTCATTGGCCCGAAGACTGGCCCGAAACCAAAAAAAGGCAAAAAAAAGGCCCTCCGAAGAGGGCCTAAATATTCAAAATTATTTGGTTGCGGAGGATGGATTTGAACCATCGACCTTCGGGTTATGAGTATGCCGCGTCATTTTCGCAACCAGTTTAATTTACTGCATTTTATTAACGAAATTATGAGGTTATCTGAATCGTTAATGCTGTGTAGTACGGTGGTTTTCGGTGCGCTACTATTGGCCGTAGGAATGTTGTAGGAATTTTTCTCGTCCCGACTGTTTTCCCATTTGAACGAAGGTCGCAGATCAATTGATGTTTTCAGAGTGAAACTCTTTGACTGAAAAGTGACCTGTGTTCAATGGGGAACGAAGGTTATAACGAAGGTGTAGGAATCGCGTAGGAATTTTGATTTTGAAATTTTTTGAATTAACTGTTTAGAAATGTTGTTAATTTGAAAATGCTAAAAAAGCTCTAAGGATGACACCCTGGAGAAATTTACCAATTTCAAAATTTTAGAATCCCACCCATTTAACAACTAAAAAACAGCAGCATTTTACTGCATAAGGGACGAGTCATGAAAACTATTATTGATTTACTAATTGGCCTTGCTCTTCTTATGGGAGCAAGTATTGGATCACTTAAATTTTACCAAGCATTAGAAAAGGATTTAGTTATCAAGTTAAGTAAGGGGTTGCCGCCACTTACTACACTCACCAGGAAGATGACGAAAACCAAGTATGATTGGGAGTAATCAGTAATCATCAATGGTTTTTAACAATGGGCGATAAAACTTTGTAAAAGTTATTCTTTTGAGCAATATAATTCACGTCTACTCATTCTCACTAGCATAAAAACAATTCCAAAACAAAAAACAAAATAAAATTATCACCAGCACAGAAAATAATTAATTTTGAATCAACTAAATACTTAGTATTAGTTTAAAGTTTCTATCACAGTGGTGATTTTAGAATCGAGAATTGCTTTTGAAATAAACTAGTTGTCTGTTTGCAGCTTTATGCTATAAAGCAGATGGTGTATTGGCATTTACTTTTTTTATTAAAATCTGTAATTTATTAATTTGAGTATTTTGAGGTCAAGAATTCATGAGTGAAATCTGTTATAAGAAAAATTGTCTTTCTAGTGTGATTGTTCGAACTGACTTTTTCAGTCCACTTAAAGAGATTGAAAATAGCTTCGATAGTGTTTTATATAAGCAAGTTTTAGCACTATTTCCCATACCTGAACCTAGAACGAGTTTTACTCATGAACTAAAGTTATCACAAAATAATGTGGAAACCCAAAGAGAGCAATTTACTGAATGGCGATTTCACAGTAAGTCTCGTTCAAAAACAGTTATCTTTTCCCCAACAGCAATAATTATCTCCTATGCCGTATATTCATCTTATGAAGAAGTAAAAGGTGATTTTTCTTCTGTATTTAATATGTTTTCAGAAAAGTATCCAGCAACACAGGTAGCTCGTATTGGTATCCGATACATAAATAATATTGAAATGATATATGAAAAAGAACCAACTATTTGGAATAGTTATATTAATAGTAATCTCATAAAATCTTTTGATTTCTTTCCTCAGAGAAAGGAATATTTATCTAGATTGTTTCAAAATATTGAGTATAACTTTGGAGATTTTGTTCTTCGCTTTCAATGTGGAATGCATAATCCTGATTACCCTGACATTATAAAAAAGAAAGTTTTTATTTTAGATTACGACGCATTCAGACAGGGAGCAGTCGATTCTGCCGAACTTGCTTCTTTTTTAGGCAAAATGCATGATTGTATTCAAAAAACATTTGAAGAGAGCATTACTGATGAATATAGGCAATTCCTTAATAACTGATCATAGTGGAATCGACATTGAGTATCTTAAAGGTTCAAACGAAACTAAGGCAACTGTAGCTCCATCAGATCTTGGTACTGCTAAAACACTAGATAAAATTGAAATTGATGAAAAAAAATATGGAAGCTCTAAACCTAGAAGGATAATTATTCGTGGCAGAATTGCACTCGATCAGCTTAATGAATCCTCCAGGTAGATTAAGCCAAGGTGATATATTCAGAGAAGTTGAAGTTATTGAACAGGTACTTGAGCAAGATGGTATAATCGAGGTCAAAAAAATTGTATTTCCTCTTGCTATTGTAGTATCGCAAGATTGCGATTTACTTCAACATTATCGAGGAATTAAGAAAAACACTGACAGTGGTGAATCATATCCAACTTCTTCAAAATTAAATGATAAATACCTATTTTCCGCCTTACTAGTTCCACTTTTTAATGCAGAATATGTTAAACAAGGAACATATCTTGACGAATTAGAAAGAAGTAGCGTTACTTTCAATAATAAAAAGAATGAATCTACTACTGCATGGAAAAAAATCTTACAGAACGAAACACCAAGATATCATTATTTTGAATTTCCTCAAACTACTCCCATTGTTCCTCAAGTTGCAGATTTTAAACATTTCTTTACTGTAAATATTAACTATTTGACACAGAAACGACAGGAACTAAAAATCTGCACAATTGATGTACCGTTCCGAGAGCAAGTTTCACATAGATTTTATACTTATTTAGCTAGAATAGGCACGCCTGCGCCCGAATCTGATATTGATCTTATTGAAATGGTTCGCTTTAAAGTAATTTGTGATGTGGGTTTTGGCCATGCTGTTTTTATTACCGGACAAGATGAAATGCTTGGTAAATGGAAAACCGCTTATAGACTTAACTATGACAGGTATCAAAATATTTGGCTAACAGATTTGGTTTTAAGGAAAAATAGTGAATTTAAGCTAATAAAAGCGCCTTGGATAGAAGAAAAGTCAACCGTGATAACTGATGGTGACTTCATTTGGGAGAATTCAATTAATGGTAATCGTAGGATTGAAGGAATTCAATCCTACGGCAACGGCTGGCTTGAGGTAATAGAAACATCGTTTTGAAAATATAAACCGGAGATTAGAACTTATCAAAACTCCGTCTTTCACTTAATTATCTATTATTTCTTTAGGGCATAAAATAAACTCACAGCAACTTTATCTCTAGAAATGCCCAAGACCAGATAAACCATTAGAATAGGTTTCCAATTTATTCTTCAAATCTTCCCAGTTGTGAAGTCTATTAGAAAGAAGATTATAAAAATCAGAACCGTGATGGAGACAGACAACATGGCAAAGTTCATGGATGATGACATAATCGATACACTCAAGAGGAGCAACAATCAATTCCATATTAAAGACAATTAATTTTTTATCAGGATGATATTCTCCCCAGCACTTCGCCATCTTTTTGATAATCATTTCAACTTTTGCTTGTGAAAATTTGGCTGTATGAAAATCTAATCTCTCTGATATCACTGTTTGGGCCTTGGTCGCATACCACTTTTGTAAAAGTGAAATTTTAAGTTCTCTCTCCTCTGGAAAAGTACAATTTAAAATTAATCGATCATCATGTAATTCAACTGAATCGTAATTGGCCTCAAATACTTTTAACCTGAGTTGTCTTCCTAAATAATAATATCCTTCACCTGAAACAAGTTGCCTAGTCGGTTCAGAAAGTGGAGTAAACTTTGATAACCTTTTTTGTTCTAATATCCATTGGGCCCGCTTTAAAATAAGCTTCTTGATTCTTAACAGACCAGCTTTTTCAGGTGCTACAATTTCAACTTCACCTGTGGGATAAACGGATATCCCTAGAGTCTTTCTTTTGGTTCGTTTGACTCTAAACTCGATTCTAGTATTGCCAAAATCGACAAAATCTTCCATCAAGAATCCCTTCTTCTCGCTATCATAAGAAGTGTTTCAATGATCTCATCCATTTGATCACTGTTTATATCTAAATCATATTTACCCTTAAGAGCATAAAGTAGATCATCAATATCAACCGACATCTTATTTTGAACATCACGATTATTAACCCAATCTCTAATTTTATGTTTTTCAATGACCTCAAATATTTTTAAAGAATAATCAGCAAAAACTTCATCACTATCTATCTTTAATTTTTCTTTTAAAGCACCAAAGTACGCTTTGGCATCGTCATTGTTTCTAATTTTCTTGGGGTAGTCTTTCTTATTTTTCCCTCTCATCTCATCAAGCACTTTCTTTACTTTTGTTAGATAATCGGCATCAGAAAGACGTTTTTCTCTATGAGCAAGAATGGCCTCCTCAATAAGTTCTGACAATTTCTTATAGAGGGCCGGGTCTTCTTCCATCCTTTCAGAAATTGTGCGCTTGACTCTTGAAGCAATTGTGTCTGCTTTAGCGGCCTCACCATGAATTGCTTCAATTTCCTTATCAAAACTACCTTCATCAAAAACATCGGTCTGCTCAATAATGATTTTAACTTGATCAGCACCTATATATTTATTAACCAAATTTCTAATCTGTTTTTCATAAGTGGAATAATCGACAGTTTCTCCATATCTCTGTTTAACAGCGGCACGAAGCTCAATAAACATTTTTAAATCACTATTGTATAATGACTTCTTCTTGTCTGAAGTTTCATCTTGATATTTAGCGTTTCCATTGGCCATCTGAAGTGTTTTAGAAAAAAGTGTTAATCGTTTGTAAAATTCCAAACGGCGATCCAACGGTTCTAGGTGTCTTTGCAATTCTTCAGTATCCCCTTTGTTTTTAACTTCTTTAAAAATCTCCCAGACATTGGTATGCCTTTCAGCGAGAGATTTTATTTCCAGTTCTACATTAATGAGTGTTCCTTCAATATCCTCTTTATCAAAACCTTCATTTTCCAGTGCTGCATAGGTATCGATAGCATCATTCAGTTCACCAAATATACCACGGTAATCAATAATTAAACCATGTGGCTTTCCCTCAAATACTCTGTTTACCCTAGCAATAGCTTGCAAGATATTATGGTCCTTAAGTCGTTTATCCACATAGAGGACACTATTTTTAGGAGCATCAAATCCTGTTAGCAATTTATCCACCACAATTAAAATTTCCGGTTCATCTGATTTTTTAAAAGCATCAATAATTGCTTTATTATATTTTTCTTCATTCCCATAGCGATTCATCATGTCCTTCCAGAAAATTTGCACTTCTGGAATAGCAGATTCATCAATACTTGTATGATCTTCTCTTGTGTCTGGTGCAGAAATAATCACTTCGGTTTTTATTTCGCCAAAACTATCAAAACATTTTTTATATTTGATAGCACTCTCTTTACTGGAACAGGCCATTTGCCCTTTAAATCCAGTACCTTTAAAATTGGTCTTAAAATGTTCCTGAATATCGAAGGCAATTTCAGACATCCTCTGTTCAGTTTTTAAAATTTCTTCCTCTCGATGAAACTTCTTTTTAAGATCAGCTTTCTGTTTCTCTGTTAAATCTTTAGTTATGCGTTCAAACCATTTATCAATCTGCTCTTTATCACCACGAAGTTCACTCATTCTTCCTTCATACAAAAGCGGTACCACTGCTCCATCTTTAACTGCTTGATTCATTGTATATTTATGAATGAATCCTCCAAATTTTTGAGCAGTGGTCTTATCTTTTTTAAGGAGTGGGGTTCCGGTAAAACCGATGTAACAGGCATTAGGAAGCATATTTACCATTTTGGCGTGACTTACTCCATATTGAGAACGATGACTTTCATCGACAAGTATAAAAATATTATGCCCTAAAACTTTGAGATCTTTTTTCTTACTTGCTGATTCAAATTTATCAATAATAGTAGTGATAATAGATTTTTTTTCTTCCTCAACAAGTCTAATTAGATCCTGGCCACTTTCGGCCTTTGCCAGTTCAGCTTCTTTTCCACATGCAAGAAAGGTTTTATAAATCTGATCATCCAAATCCACTCGGTCTGTAACCAAAACTATTCTGGGATTTTTGATACTGGCCTCTAGTGCCAGTGCCTTTGCCATCATTACCATCGTGAGAGATTTACCTGAACCAGTTGTGTGCCAAATAACTCCTCCAAGACGTTTTTGATCTCCACGCACTTTAGTTATACGTTTAACAGTCTCTTTAATGGCAAAATATTGTTGGTAACGACAAATCTTTTTTTCTTTATTATCAAAAACGATAAATTGATAAACCAACTCCAAAAGTCTTTCAGGATTAAGCAGAGAGTGAATGGCTCGATCTTGGGCTGAAGGAAGGCGTTTCCCTGATTCCCATATTTTTTCCATAAAGTGACGTTGTTCAGGTTTCTTTTCGGAAAATATTTTCTCTTTATCAGTTTTTGATAGAGGTTTATTGATCAATCTCTTTAAATCATCCTCTTGAGTCTCTTCATCTTCCTCTCTCCAAACAGACCAAAATTCTTCAGAGGTTGCAGTAGTTCCATATTTCGCCATATTCTGAGCTAATCCCAAAAGAATTTGTGAGAATGTAAAAAGCTCTGGCACTTCATCCGTTTTTTGATTTCTCAAATGCTGACTAATGGCCTCTTTAACTGCATCATCTCTAAGTCCAGGTTTCTTACACTCAATCACTACAAAAGGAATCCCATTCACAAAAAGAACAATATCAGGTCGCCTTGTCTGATGAGAATGCCGTCTTTCAACTTCATACTCATCAGTAATATGAAAAATATTTTTACTAGGTTCCTTCCAATTAATAAAACGTAATGAGTAACTTTTCGATGTTCCATCAATCGTCTGTTCAAGACTTTTTCCTAGAGTCAGGTGATCATAAATTTTTTCATTATTGGAAAGAAGGGCATCAAAAGGAAGGTTGGAAATCGATTCTACCGCTTGTTTTATATTTGCTTTAGAAAAGGGAACTGTTTTTCCCTTGTAAGTAATACTATTATTCTCCTCCAACCACTTCTCAAGAATTGGTTCCAGAACGATTTTCCCTTTCTTTTCCTCCCGCAGCTTAATCGTTTCTGATGGCGAAAGATATTTAAATCCCAAATTCATCAAAAAATGAACTGCCGGAATGTGGGAAACTAAATCTTCGGTGTGTTTTGCTATTGCCATATTATTTAACCTTATTTAACTTTTTTTCCTCTTGCTTTAATCTATTCATTTCTTCAATTTTTATCGTTAGAATTTTATTCTGATTTTCCAATAATTGTTTTTGTTTTAATAACTCAATAACTCTCTCGTTGATCTGTTCGTTATCTTTTTTAAGAAGATATTTTTCTAGTGGTTGAGTTGCCGATAAAAATGCCCATGAAACGGCAATAGCAACGAAAATAGTAAATAGATTATTCCTTTGTGCTATTCTCTGGGAAATTACACTTAAACACTCTGTCTTCCAGGTCATTTGTTCTTTATGCCATTGATGTATCGTCTGTGAAGTTGAGTTTGCTACTCCATAAATGTTTTCTATTGTATTCTTAAAAGGAACAAGAAGTAGCGTCAATTCTTTGGGTTCAGCGGAAATAGGTTGATTGGTATAACGATCGAAAACAATAGCAAAAGAAGACAGAGAATATAGGAAAAGCTTTTCTTTAACTTGAACAACAGTAGAGCAAACATGATTAACCTCTGTCAAAATCTCACCAAACTCTTTTAAGCTAATGTTAGAATCTATTCTTTTAATCACTCTTTCTAGTGGGTTTATGAATGTATCCTTGTTCATTTCTTGTGTTTCAATGAAAAATTTTTTTGCTAAAATTTCTGGCGTTGGTGGACGAAGTTCCTGAGGAATAAGATGTTCCAACTTTTCATTAATTATCAATGCCCTAAGTGTTGCACCAAATGATTTTTCATCAATTCGAGACTCACAATAATTGTTAATGTCTTTGCAATATTTTAATAATTCCTCGCATCGACCTCTTATTTCTGGTAAAAAAAAGTCTTTCTCATAATCAGAAAGATCCTCCCGCCACTTTAGAAAATCACGTTGTTTCCATGTTCTATATTTTGAATAAACAGTATTTAAAAATTTCATTCAATAATTACCCTTTTTTTCCCAGTAAGAAGCTGTTGCATGAGCCCTTTTTTTTGAGTCTTCAATAAATTAATAATTCGTAAAGTACTCTCAATTTCCTCTTCGCACTCATTTAATACTGAAATAATCTTCTTTTGAGTATCTAAGTCAGGAAGAGGGATTGAAGCTTCTTTAAAGGCATCAACAGAAAGTCCAAAACGGATTGCTCCGTTAGCCATCGTAAAGAAATAATACCTTGATCGTTCTGTTAAAAAATAATAGTAGAGGAAATGACCAAAAAGTTTTTTTGAATCTGGTCTTACAAGAGTTAAGTGGTATCCACAAACAAGATTCTCAATATCCTCTGATACATATGCGGGAATAGCTATATCCTTAGCAGTTTCTGAATCTTTTGTTATTATTAAATCATCTTTTAATACTTTGAATTTTTTGATCTCTTGTTCCGATGCAGAGGCAACCATAAACTCAATTTTGTTTGTAATTTTGTTATTTTTGTAGACATCAACGTAATTACAAAGACGAACTTCTGTCTCTACGTCGTTTATCTTTTTATCAACATTACTCGGTAAAATTTCACCAATGGAATCCAGATTGACTGTCTTGAACTTTTTCCTAATATTAAAAAATAATTTTTCAATCAATCCACATTTTCTTTTTTTCTTGTTCACAACCAATTGTTTTAACTTCTCAATCGCCGCATCCCATGTTGAAAGAATTTTGGCGATTTTTTGTTGTTCTTTATATGAATTAGCTATTGGAATTTGGATATTTCTTAATGCTTGCAAGGAAATTTCTCTAAATGTGCTTCCTTTTGAAACTTTTAAAATATTCTCTATAACGTATGGATTTTCCAATTGATAATAAACATATTTAAAATCAAGGTTATCCTTTACGGAAATCCTTGCGGTACCCTGTGTGAGATTTGCAATAGTTAATTCTTTGGGAACGATACTCTTTTCACCAATATTTCCTCTTAGTGAAAAAACGATATCTCCTGGGTTGACCTCCGCACGCTTAAATTTATTATGAATTATTTTAGAAGTCTTTTGTAAAGTAGCAATATTTATTTCCCCTCCAACATCACTGCTTTTAAGATAAGGAACTCCATTATCATCATGTGGACCAGCCTGAACTATTCCATACACGATCGGTTTATCTTCTTTGACAATCTCTGACAATGTTGAAATGGTCCAATCTTGAGGAAGTTTTTGCTTCATAACTAATTTCCTTGAAATATTTTTTAAGCTAAGCATGCAGATGATTTTGTTTTTTTACTAAGTTTCGTTCTTATTTAAAATGTTATTGAAACAAACAACTCTGTAAATGCGCAAAAGCTCCTCTTTTCATCTCTTTTCCTTTCTAGATTTTTCATCACTAATAAGTTTTTTTTCTCGCTTGATTTCTTTCTTAAGTTCTTCTTCTGTTGGGAGATAAAGCATATACTTTGAAGCAAAAATTTGCTTACTCTCTTTTAAAACTGAATATTTTACTACTACCTCATTTTTTTCAGAACAAAGGATAAGACCAATTGTTGGATTATCGTCAGTGGCAACATTTAAATCATCAAACATGCGAACATAACTATCCATCTGACCAACATCTTGATGAGTTAGTTTTCCTATCTTTAAATCAATAAGCAGATAGCATTTTAAAATGCAGTTATAAAAAACAAGATCGATATAAAAGTATTCATCTCCAAACTGCATTCTCTTTTGGCGAGCTACAAAGGCAAATCCCTTCCCTAATTCAAGTAGAAAATCTTGAAGATGTGTAATGATGGCCGATTCTAATTCTGATTCATGGAACGCTTCTGCATCTTTTAAACCTAAAAAATCTAAAACATATGGTTCTTTTATTGCATCTGCTGGTGATTTAACAACATTCCCTTCTTTAGCTAGTTTCATTACTCCATTTTTATTTTTACTTTTTAAAAGTCGTGCAAAAAGGAAAGAGTTTATTTGTCTTTCAAGTTGGGGAACACTCCATCTCTCTTTTTCGGCCTCAATTTCGTAGAAGAGTCGCTCGTTTTTATGTTCAACCTTAGAAAGTGCCCTATAGTGAGACCAACTGAGTAGAGGGGAAAACCCTTTTGGTGCACACCTTTTTGTAACTGACTTAAGCATATCATCTAAAACTCCACGGCCCTTGTGGAGTTTTTTAATGTTACTAGATTCTCCACAGGCCTTGTGGAGAATCTCTGGTCTACGATCTGAATAGACTTGATAAAATTGTCGAAAATACCATAGATTGCTAGTTGAAAAACCCTTTCCATATTTCTTTGATAATTTTTGAGAAATATCCTCAATAACTTTTTTACCATACTCTGCGCGTTCTTCTCCCTGTTGAATAACGTGAACTATTTCACGACCAATAAGCCAGTAAGAAATTACCATATGATTATTTACTGCTCTGACAACTCCACTTCTTGCTGATTCAACTATTTCAACAATGCGATCAAAAAGTTCACCTGTATGTTTTTTTGCTGGAACAAGGGATTTTGATTTTTTAATTATTTTTTTCTTATTCATACCCTAGCTCCTTCAAATATTTTTTCATCTCGCCCTGAACAACCACCAGCTCTGCTTCTAGCTTATTGATCTCCGCTTGTACGGCCTTAATATCAATTTCGGCCTCCTCTTCAAAGGTGTCAACATAACGTGGAATATTGAGATTGAAGTCGTTTTCTTTAATTTCTTTCAATGTTGCTTTATAAGCATATTTATCGACACTCTCTCTTTCTTTATAGGTTTTAACTATCTTTTTAATATCTTGTTCTCGAAGAGAGTTTTGATTTTTTCCATCAAGAAATTCTCGACTAGCATCTATGAAAAAAACAGAATCATCTTTTTTCTTTTTCTTAAAAATTAAAACAGCGGCGGGGATGCCTGTTCCAAAGAAGAGGTTAGAGGGGAGTCCAATAACAGCATCTAAAAGATTCTCTTCAATGAATTGCTGTCTGATTTTTCCTTCGCTGGCCCCTCTAAAAAGAACTCCATGAGGAACAACAACGCCAACTCGGCCAGAATCTTCAGTGATAGTTTCAATCATGTGAGTGATAAAAGCAAAATCTCCCTTGGTCTTAGGAGGAAGTCCTCGATGAAAACGATTATATGGGTCGGCAGAAGATTCTTCATACCCCCACTTTTCAAGAGAGAAAGGGGGATTTGCAACTACTACTTCAAATTTCATTGTAGTCTTTTTCTCAGTTAGCTTGGGATTTCTAATGGTATCACCCCATTCAATGCGAGCATTATCAATTTCATGAAGAAACATATTCATCTTTGCAAGAGCGTAGGTTTGTCCATTAACCTCCTGCCCGTAAAGATAAAAATCATTTACTTTTTTATTCAGAAGTTGCTTGGCACATTTAATAAGAAGTGAACCAGAACCACAGGCAGGATCACAAATACGATCCCCTTTTTTAGGATTAACAAGTTCAGCAATAAGTTCTGAAACTTCAGCAGGGGTATAAAATTCCCCAGCTTTCTGCCCCCCACTAGCAGCAAATTTACCAATGAGATATTCATAGGCATTACCTATAACATCAAGATTTCCAATTCTACTTGGTCTGAGATTAAGTTTTGGATCATTAAAATCATTTAATAGATTTTTGAGTCTCGCATTTCTATCTTTAGTTTGGCCCAACATTGCCTCGGAGTTGAAGTCAATATTTCTAAAAACTCCATTTAACTTTTCTTTGTTAGCATCTTCAATTTTTTCCATAGCAATGTTAATGAGTTCTCCAATATTAGATTCATCCTTACGTTTATATAGGTCGGAAAAATGACATTTATTTGGGAGAATAAAACGCTCTTTTTGAAGACGGCGATTAATCCGCTCTTTATCTCCTTTGTATTCCTTTTCAAAATCTTCATATTTTTCTTCCCACGCATCGGAGATAGATTTCAAAAACAACATTGGAAGAATATAGTTCATATAGCTAGCAGAATTTAAAATGCCTCTAAAGGTGTCGCATGCTTTCCAGAGGATGGTATTAATTTCATCTTGTGATACTTTATCCGTCATATATTTCTCCTCAATTTAAATATTTATTAACGGCCTCATCAATAAAGGTGAGTCTCTTTTGATAAAGCTGATCCATAATTTCTTTTTCTTTTCTTGTAGCAGTTATGAAATTTACGAATTTATCTTGTATGTTCAAAGGAGGAACAATAACCTCCATTTCAATCAATATATTTTTGGGAATATTCAATATAGAACTTCCCCAAGCATTTTTTTTAAAAAACTTTCCCCCATAAGCATCGGAATTAATAAACCAACATAAATATTCAGTACGAATAAATTCTTTATTAACAGAAATAAGATAAAAAGTAGGGGCCACGATTAAATTAGGAATATCTATATTTACTACAACACTATAAGGTAACGACTCTCTGAAAACACGAGGGACAAAGAGAAGATCTCCTTTATTTACAAGTTTGGGAGTTCCTTTCCCTTTTATGTTAGTTTTATAAAGTGAAGATTGATTAATTCCCAGCAGACTATCAACATCCTTAATTTGGATAATATAGTAAGACCCATCAGTTGTGTTTTCAATCTTTTCTCTAATTGATTGGCCAGCGTGAATTTCTGCAATTTCGCCTAATTTAATAATCATCAAAAAACCTCTTGCAATTATTATGTTACTGCATTATTATTCAGTCAACACTTATCTGCTTATTGCATTTAAAAATGGTGTTAAACAATATAACACAAAGAAATGATTGAATTTATTCTAATTTGCATCAAAAGTCATTAACGCAATAAAATATTAACAAATTTCTACAAGGAGTAAATAATGGCAGGTCCACAAAGAAAGAAAAAAATAGCAAAACCAACACAGAGAAGCCACCGAGTTTATAGTTATGCAACTAAAGATATCTGGGATTGGATTGAAATAAAATCGTACCAGCATGAAGTTACATTCGCTTCTTTTGTTTTTTCAGCTCTCAAATATGTAAATAAAACCAATCCCGATTTTAATCCAAAAGATCATCTTACGTTTAATTAACAGTTTATTTATGCTTCGATAAATCGGATTACACCGTAATATAAATTAGCTTATTTATTTATATTGATATGTAATTTCCTCAGTTATGGCCAAATCAATATTTCCTAAATAAAGTACATGAGGTATTGCTGTAAATAAATACCTAGGTAAAGATAAATTCTCACTACACTTATTGAAATATGCAATCTGACCAGTAGTTATTTGGTTGCTTAACAAATGATTTCCATTCTCCCAGTCATAAAATTGCTCTTTTATTTTGTCCATTGTTTCATCCATATCATTAGATGCTTCAAGAGTATTATAAATATATAAGTTAGCACTGTTAAGTTTTCTTATGTCAATTTTATAATATTTTCGGTTGTTAATTCTTTCTAAATCAAGATATTTCTCTTTCTCTGTTGCTCTAAAAATACTTATTTGATTGTCTATTAAAATTCCTATATCAACTGGTGATAAATGCAAAACATCGTTCCACAAACAATTAGCAATTGGAAATTTTGCTTTCATTAATTCTTTTCTATAAGAATATTTTTGAATATGAAAATTGTAGGAATCAGGATAAATATCCCTAAGAACATTTAATGGGTATAAGGTATTTCCATTAAGATTATTTGGTTTTAAGTGATATACAAATTCAATCATAATATATTTATCTTTTATCAATCAGTAAAACACGAATAATTTAAGTCCAATTATCTTCTTCAAAAGGACAATCCTTCCCTATAACTTTCAACCAATCAAGATGTGCAAATTTTTCTGCATCATAACCAGTGGCCAAATGTAATTTTTTGAACCCCTTATCATGAAGAATTACCGCCAACTCTTCACCTTTCATTTCTCCATCTCCTAAATTATTGTCTAAATAAATCTCCGTGTTCTCCAAAGAAAAATTATTCTCATTGGCCAATAATTCATTTGGGGTGCCTATGGTTAAAATATTAAATCCTTTTGACTTGGCGACCTGTTCCCATCCCATTCGTAAAAACAGATCATCATCCAGATAAACAACATCATATACATTTGTAACCACATTTGATTTAAGATTGCTTGATTCTTTGTTATCAACATCAACACTTTTTTTATCTATTTGTATTGGAACCATTCCAACAATCATTTTAGGAATTAATTTTACTTTTAAACGCTCGCATCTTTCACGAATTTTTTCTTCTTCATAGCGACTTGTAACCAGTATGGCATTCGTATTTAATTTTGCCTCTTCAATCAAATCAAGACCACTTATTTTATGTCCGAGCAATTCATAATCACAAAAATAGATAATGTTTTCTTTGGTCTTATTTTGAGATGTCCATTCTCTGAAATTATCAGGAGTAGATAGATGAACAATGTCAATATCATGTTTTTGTAAATCAAATACATTTAATTTTGTATCCCAAGTTTGATGAATTCCTTGATCATCATCCAGAATTACAATCGCCGAGTGTGGTTTTAATTTAATCTCTGAAACGAACCAATCAGGTGCAGTGGCCTTTGGAATATAAATAATCATTTTAGTGCCAACGCCAACTGTGGATTGAATTTCGAATTTACCGCCCAAGCTTTCAACTGTTTTTATTGCAGAATAAAGACCGATACCAGAACCAGATTCTTTATTCTTTTCTTTTCCAAAACTAGCACCTTCTTTCCCAAGTTTCGAAAGTATTTCAGGAGGAATTCCTTTGCCATTATCTTCAACAATAATTTTGGCAAATTCATCTCCATCTTCTAAATGAACAACAATGTTTCCTTTGTTATTATCAAATGCCTCTCGTGCATTATTTATTAGATTTGATAAAATTCTTTTAAAATTAGCTAGATTTATTTTAGCAAAAATACCGTAGGTATTATCAATGTTGGCCTCAATATTTAAATCTAAAAAAGATCGGCATTCCAATCTTTTTTCAGTAATTAATTCCTCAATACAACTTGATAGTAATTGAGCTTTTAATTGCATGTCATCAGAAGTATTGTTTTCATTTTCTTTTGCTTTTCTATTTTTTGCTAATAAATTATTAGCAATATCTTGTATCCTTTGTATTTGAGTTCGAATAATAATTCTATCATCTTCTGCCAACATTGGCAGAACTCGTTTAACCGCCATAGTTAATGCGGCCAATGGAGAACGTATGTCGTGAGAAACTTGACTAGCTAGTTTCACCTTTGTCTCCGCAATAACATTTAATTTTTCTAATTCTTTATGTGCATTGACGATTTCTAGTGTTTGATTAAAAGATCTATTAATAAATGTAAATTCTTCAACAAAATTATTTTCATCACTCAATTTTAGCGAAGTATTGTTTTGAATATTTTTAAATCCAATAGAAAGATTTGAAATAAACTTATTAAATCTGTTTTTGAAATAGGCCATTAACAAGAGAAGTCCAATAATACAGAAGATTATAGAAGATAATAATACTGATAAATTTTTAATCATCACATTTTCAAATTTATCAAGAGAAAATATTGCTTTAAATTTACCAATATTTTCCACATTACCATTCATGGTTTTAGTGTTTGTTAAGTTTATAGATATCTCATGCCTTTTTACAAATGATTTAAAATCATCTTTGTTTAATTCTATTATCGGTAATCCATTTTCATCATCCACTCGTACATATATTAAATCGGTATTATTTTTAATCAAATTTTTTGCTATATATTGTATCTCGCTATAGTCTGAAATTCGCATATTATTTTCAAGTAGCTTTGACATCAAATATGCTTGATCTTCAAAGTTATTATTCAACATTTTTTTGATCTGCACATCAAAAATGATATAGACAAACAAAACAATAAAAAGTGAAATTATACTAAAAAGTGTCAAGAATGAGGTGGTAATAGTTTTTAATTTTAACATTGTTATTCACCATACTTAAGATCTTTTATTTTTAAAAGATAATAACCTGCAAATGGAATATCGTACCCCTTAATAAAACTACTTACAAAATAATATGGAAAAACTCCATAGTTCAAAGGAATTAATATAGATTGTTTCATTATTTCCTTATCAATTTCTTCATATAAACGCCCTCTAATATATTTATCATTGGCCTCTGTAGATTTATTCAATAATTTTTTGATCTTTTTATTTTCAATTCCAGGATAAAATGTTGAATCGCTAAAATATTTCAATATCCAATATGTGTCAGCATAGACAGATGATGTTCCTATGTATATTAGCTGATATTTTTGTTTTATAAATCTATTAAACCACTCACGTCTTTCTAAATGCACAAGCTTTACTTTTAATACATTAGAAAAATCATCAAGAGGTAAGAACAATGCCTTTAAAGCATCATCAATTCCATTCTCAGTGTATATCATCTCAATTTTACAAATATTCTTTTTTGTACAGTTCGCTTTTTCTAGCAGTTGACTATTTTTCATTGATTGAACATCAGTATTGAGTTCTATCTTTTCTTTCGTATGGCCTAGCAATCCTCGTGGAATAAAATTAATTGCCTTGTACGACTCCGGTAATTTCATGTGTGACATGTATTTGTCTTGATCAATATTTCTTCTTAAAAATTCACGAAGATATTTATTTTTTATTGTAAGATCGTTTAAATTAAATCCTAAATACCAAACCCCAGCAGTATTCGCATTTACTTTATAAACTTTTTCTTTTGCACTATTTGGAATTTCAGAATCTTCTATCTTATGTGGAATAACATCATGATATTTTCCAGTTATTAGTCCATCGATGGCCTCATTTTTGTTTTTTACTATAGTATATATAATCTTCTTGAAATAAATTTTATCTACATTCTTATAAAATTTATTTCTATCCAAATAAATTCCATCTTTCGATGCAAATGAAATCGAATATGCTCCAGAAGAAATAAATGGTATTGCATCACCTTTACCTAGCAACAAAAGACTTTTTTGAGGCAATATTCCAAACTGAGGTGCTGTTATCATTGATAAAAATGGAGCAAAAGGTTTGCTCAATCGTATACTAAAAGAATACTTATCAATTATTGATATTCCAGAAATTATTTTACTTTTTTTGAGATAATACTCTTTGGCACCTTCAATAATAGCAAGATCTTGTTTGTGAACTGAGTTATCGTTCATTAAATAATAAAATACATTAACAACATCATCTGATGTAATTGCAGATCCATCACTAAACTTATAACTCTTATCAAGCTCAAATGTATATTTTTTTAAATCTTTTGATATCGTCCACTTTTGTGCCAGAGCAGGTTTTACTTCACCATCTTCATGTTTAACCAAGCACTCAACCAATTGGGCCATTATGCTAAAAGATATCTCATCATCCAATAGAGCGGGATTTAGTGAGAGATATTGATTTTTTAATGCCTTTTTGTATGTATATTTATCGTTAGCAAAATCATTTTTTATTTTGTAAGCATCTTCATTGAGATTGTTTGTGCCAGAAAATGCTCTCAACTCCAAATTAGCAAAAACAAAAATAATTAAAACACTATATAAAATAAGCTGGACTATTGATGTCTGTACTTTCATGTTTTAAAATCCCTTTATTGAATGTTCTTTTTTTTAAGACAATAAATCCAATATGTAGAATCATTTGAAATCTTGTTTTTTTGAAAATCCCCATATAAAGCATACATTTCTAAATCACAAGCATCAATTTCTGGTAAAAACATCTCTGGTTGAAGTATTGCTGTTTCAAAATTATATTCTTCATGCTTTTCATTTAAATCTAATTTTAAATTAAATTCTCTAATATCGTTTTTATTTACCCATCGAACTTTAAAAGTTAATTTACCCTCTGGAGTTTCTACTGTAGATGTTCGATCTCCTGAAGTATTGTTAAGTTTTATTATGGGTAATAAAATATTACCCTTATCCTTCAACCATATCGAACACTGACGAAGCATTTTTATTCTATCCTCTGATGTTGTTAATAATGAAAATGTGTTGGCCATGGATGCAATTGTTCCAAATTTTTTTTGAGCAATATCAAGATTTAACATATCACCAAAAATTAATTCAAATTTTCCACCTTCTTTTGCAACTTCTGATAATTTATTCCTGGCCACGATCAGCATATCTTTATCAAAGTCTACTCCGGTTACATTAAAGCCATTTTTAACAGCAGAAACAAGAGTCCGACCAGTTCCGCAGCCAAGATCTAGTAATGGTCCACCACTTTTACTGAGTTGTTCGATTATCAGCTGTTCATCGTTGAATTTATAAATTTCATCATAATACTGGGCCAGCATTTTCATTTTAATACTCCATATTCTAAAAGAAGATTATTAATATTATCACTTAATTTATTGTTGTTCCGATTTTTTATATTTTTTAATATGAAAAATATAAACCTATCAAATTTACAGGAAAAATAATTTTTAACATGATCTCGTACACGTTCTCTTCCTGCATGATCTAATCTATTCCATAAATACTTAATTATTTTAGAGACAACTTCCGCCAAAAGTATTTCTTTGTTTGACATCATTTTTGATTGTATGATGGAATATTCTTTTTCAATATCATATTGATAACCATATTCTATTTTGTTCTGATAAAGTTTTGTATCTGGATACAGTCTTAAAGTATTTGATGTAATCTCAATATTAAAATTCGATATCAAAAACAAAACTGAGTTCATCCAATCTTGAAAGCTTTCATTTGGAAGACCAATAATGGTATTTACTCTTACACTTATTTTCTTCGAGTTAATCTCAGAAAGGTTGTTTTTAAATTTTTCAAAATCAAGTCTACGATTAATCAATTTGTTTGTTTCAACACTGTAGGATTGTAATCCAATTTCTAAACTTGTACATGTGGAACAATTAAGAGCATCGATGCTTTTTTTGTCCATTATATCTATTTTTACTTCTGCATGCCATGATATACCTAGCTCTTTTAACAAAGTAACTATATGAAGAAATCTTTTTTTATCTATATTAAATGTTGTATCCAATATATTTACATGAGATACACCATTGTTTTTCAAATAAATTAATTCTTCTTGTATGTCAGCAAGAGGTCTTTCTCCGTATTTTTCTACTCCCTGAGTACAGTAAGCACATTGAAAACCACATCCACTTGACATTTCAATAGGGATATAGTTATGGAGTTTTGCAATAGATAGAAAATGTTTATTAAAAAAAGGATATTTTTTTTCATTTAAAGATATCTTATTGTGTAGAACTTTTTCGTTACACTTTCCCTCTAGTAAAAGTTTTAAATTCTTCTCTCCTGCTCCTAACGATACATAATCCACTTTTTCTACATTTACAAATTCGTATGCACTAGGTCCACCAACAATTATCTTTTTGTAAGGATAGATTTTTTTAGAAAAATCAATGGCATCTTTAATATCTTTAACATTCCACGAATAACAACTAAATCCGAGATATTCTGATTTTTGAAATTTTTCTGTTGCCTCACTTATGAATGATGATAAGTTTTCGAATGTACATATTTCTATATTCGAATTTGTATTTTCGATTAAATATTCATAAAGACAAAACAATCCATACGGATAATATCTTTTATTTGAATCAATTGAAATAAGTGATAGTGCTGTCATTTTACAATCCATGATATTAATTGTTGAAATAAATTTCAGGTTGACCAAGCAGATGTCATTTTATCTAAATCATCATCTTCATCATCACTGTTTGAAATATCTTTTAGCTCATTAGCATTAAACTCTTTTAATACCGTCTCATGATCTAGTTTTTCATCTGTAGAAGCAAAAACAGTGTTTCCTATTAAGGGAAATAAAAAAACTATTGCATTAACAATAATTAAAATTTTGTTGATAATTTTTTTTCGATTCATAACACATTCTCCTTTGGAATTGTTGTTTTTATCATATCAGTTACCAATAACAGCACAATCACTTTTGGCCTCAATATAATAGGCCTATAACAAATTTCAATAAATATATTTTTATAACTATTTAAGATATTACTTTCGATCTTAATTTTTGACATTGTCTCAGTAATATCGTTATTGTATTTTCTAATTCAACAATATAAGTCTGATTAACTCCACTTGCATTTTTTATTTGTTCATCTAACATATCATAAATAATTTTCGCCTTTCTTAAATTTCCCTTAAAATCATGTCTAAGTTTATCAATATCTGTATCCGTTTTATTATCGAGTTCAGTTGTAATGCTCATTGTGTTTCTCCTCATAGTAATAGTATCTGAGTGCTTAATTGTATAAAAATGGTAATCCAATACTAATTGTTTCTTTTAAAATAAAAGAACAAATCACCACATCTGGGCCAAAACATAGCTCCTGCATAACCAGAATACAATGATGCTGACATTAGTGGCATTTTTGCCTTTACATCATCACTTATAGAAAAATCTAATTCATCATCATTATCAGTAAGTTCATAATCATCACTTCTTTCAGCAATAACATCATTTAATCTGATCGTTGATAAGTCATTTGTTAAACTATTTGAAATCCCCATACTACTTAATCCTTCCTATAAAAAGTCGTTAATATTAAAAAACTCTCTCATTATTCATTGTTATCTATTTTGGCCTTAATCATATTGTATGTATTTTGCATCTCCATTACTTTCTTATCTAAAAGAGGCATAAATACTTCATAATCTTCTTTGTTCATAATTTTTCTTCGGACAACATCTACACCCGATCCAAAACTACTATTTGCGGAAATCAAGTGATGAAATAACAATCTAAGTTCATCCGTGTACTGTGCTTGTGACATCTTTAATTCTCCTACTGTACGGTTAATTGATCATTAATAGGTTCATATCTTTTAAATTTACTTTTCTTAACATCAATTTTTTCATAAATTCTTCTTGAATTGTATTTCATATCTTCCATGACTTTAGCTATTTTCCCATCGTGCATTTCTACAAAGCGATCAATAATCATTTTTTTGTGAACTTCCATGTATTGGGCCAACCCTTTTTCTCGAACCATTTTTACGATGGTGTCATTGATCAGTTCTTTATAACTATTTTTCATATATCTATTTTCATTTTTAATTACAAAATCGGGCAAATCTTCCACATCAATTCGTCCTTTCTGCTTTTTCATTAGTAGATCAACAATATCTTCAACATCTCTTACATTTCCTGGAAAACTATATCTTTTAATAATATCCATTGCCTGTGAGCGAATATGAATACGGCGATTACCATAACGTCTAATAATGTATTCAAATAGAAGAGGGATATCATCAACTCTTTCACAAAGAGGTTTTATTGGAACAACACCTCTATACAGTCGGCAAAAGAAATCAGACCTAAATATTTTATTCTCGATTAAGTTGGACATATTCTCATTGGTAGCGCAAACCAACCTAAACTGTGACTTTACTAATTGACTACCTCCCACTGGCATAAATTGTTTCTTCTCTATGGCCACAAGTAATGCTTCTTGAACTTTTTTTGGCATAGTCGCTATTTCATCAAGAAATAAAGTTCCATTCTCTGCTTGCTTTAATTTTCCAATTTTATTTGTTTTCGCATCTGTAAATGCACCTTTTACATGTCCGAAGAGTTCGCTTTCAATAAGATTTTCAGGAATGGTGCTGCAGTTAACATGAATAAAAGGAGTATGCTTACCAAGTAAAAACTCATGAGAGGCCTCGGCCAAAAGTGTTTTTCCTACACCCGTTTGTCCCTCTATAAATACAGGTTGATTAAAATAATTATCATCGGTAAGCATGGCCTTTATTGATCTAATTGTATCTTTATCTTGGGTAATAAATTTACATTTAATAAATTCTTCAATTTGAGAATCTGATTGCGGGGATGATCTCTTCTGAATCAACTTTATTATGTCAGCAAAACCACGAGTTTTAACTAAGTATTCGTGAACTCCATGATCGAAGGCCTTTTCAAAAACCTCTTCATCATCAAAAACTGTAAGCATTACTGTATAGATATTTTTTTCTTTGGCAGCTTTTTTTATCAGATTAAAATCTATGTAATCATTTTCACCTAAGTGATAATCAAAGAATGCCATATCGTAATTATTTTTATCTAGTTTGGCCCTGGCCTGATGGGTACTGTATGCTTCCTCTACAATTGCATATGGAGACACTTCAGATATAAAAGTTTTTATGAATAGTTCATTGTCATCTACAACTAGAACACGGAAATTAATATTGTTATTTTCTCTTTGCTCTTTTAGCTGCTCTTCTCTTTCAATTTCTTGAAGGCGTTTATTTACATCAACCATAATTATAATTCCCCATTTATTTGAACGCGCTAAGGCATTGTACAAGCGGGGAGAATATATCCTCAACTTAGGAATACAGTCAACTATATGTTGTGTAATGTGCAAAGATTTCATAGGCCCATTTTTTAAAAGTTAAAAGTGTTTCTGGAAAACTATTTTGCAGAATAAGTGCCAATTTTGAGTTCAGATCAAGCAAGATTAAATCACAAATATTCAAGAGGTTACAAAGTAAGCGCAATTAGTCTTAACTTTGGAAAAAATAGGGTAAATCCACAGATGAGGAAAAATCCATCCCCTTTGGAGGAAAACAGCAAAAAAGAGCTTTCTTATAACTCAGCGAATTTAAAGTCTTTTTGAGGCCAACACTTACTGTCTTAAAAGTTGGCATGGCCTGCAATATATAAAGCACGGAACTTTACAATTTATCAACCCCTAACAGATTTGAGGATTTTTTATGATGACCAATAAAATTTTGGTTCGGCCGTCATTTAACTTGTTGGCCTTTAAGTTTTATCGCCCTGGAAATAACTCCGGGGCCAGTACCACAACCAGGAGGTATTACATGTTTTCGAAATTTATGTCTATGGTTTTATCGCTAAGTAGGGGGATGTTTTCCATAAGTGAAATATCCCAGAGGTCGCAGCAACAGCAGCAGTTTGAAAAAGATCATCTGCAAGAGCTGCGAGAACTTTCTTTACGATATAGCGTTCCCGTTGGCGAACATAGAAAAATGTTTTTAGTAGGATAACTTTTATTAACCCTTTTAACTCGAATGAAAAATTCGAAGGTTTTGATCATGAACATTTGTAGAAATTTATTAACGATTAACCATCCCTTATTGGCCGACATTAGGTTGGACCAAGCAGGGATGCTCACACAAACAAAAGTGAAATTGCAATCATTGGTGATGATGAAGAAATGGATTTTATATCATCATCTATTAACAACACTATTTAAGGAGAAAAATTTATATGTATTTACCAAAATACTATCTCGGAAAAGAAACAATTTTGGAGGAACATCAGTTAAAAGCAATTGAAGAACACCAGTCATATCAGAGCTATCAACAAAGCGTTCAAGCAATAGAAGATATTTCGTCAAGATTATTTAATTTTTTTAAAACAGACAAAGAATTAATTCGCCAAACAGTGGCCCAATTACCTACAGAAGAGTTGAAGGTGATAGTAATGCACTTTTGGCATGAACAAAGTTTTGCAAAAATCGCAATCGCATTAAAAAAATCAGAGGAAGAAATTAAAATCATCTACATTACAGCAATAGATCGATTAAAGAAAAAATTACTAACATATTGGGTTTCTTCTCATAGAAAAGAATTAACTCAACCAAAAGAAATGGAGGCAATCTAATGAAGAATTTAAACATAAAAACATTTTTATATATCGCTCTCGTAATTATTTTATTTACCGTTATTAATAGTGATTTGCTGGCCATAACAATCGGTGGTAGTGGATTTGAAAATAAAATCAAAAGTCTACAAGATAAATTTCTTAACGTGATCTTACCAATTATGGCCGTATTTGGTCTTGGATATGCTGGAGTTCTAGCGGCAACAGGTAATGAGGGTGCTAAAGGAAAAATTGTCTTGTGTCTGATAGGTAGTGCTGTGGCCTTCCTTGCTCCATATATTATTGCCTTCGTTCAAAGTGCAGTCGGGCAATAATAATAATGATGAAGGAGGTGCAGATATGGAAGAGTTAAGAAATTCTATTGTTCATAAAAATTTAGAGATGAAGATTAAATTATTAGGAGTGGAACTAGCAGATATTCTGCTGGTTCTGTTCCTCTCTTCTGTAATGAATTTAATCTTTGGTCGAACATCTATCTCTTGGATAATGGTATTCATTATTCCACTAATTGTAGGAATAACTCTACATTTGGGAAAAAAGAACAAACCAGATAATTTTATTTTTCATTTTATTAAATATCACCTTCTTCCTGGTCAATTTGTGGCCAGGGAGAAGGCCCTATATGAAGAAAAACTAAGGAGACGCATCGATGATTAAGGAAAAACAAGCTTTGGCCGACTATTTATCTATTTGGCATTTTGATAATGATTTATTGGTTTATAGAGATGGATCACTTGGAGCGGCCTTAAAAATCCAAGGTCAGGACATTACCAATTCTAATAATGAAGAAATCAATGCCTTCACCATGTCTTTAGAAAATTTTATTAACTCTATCCCTGATGGTTTTAGAATACAAATTTTTTATCGCTTGATGAATAAAGTTGATGAAGTAATAAAAACGCATAAAGATCTTTCATCTTTAAAAGAGAGAGTTGAAGAAGATGAAGATAGGAATTATACTCCTTTGGCCAATGCTAGAATAACTTTGCTAAAAGATAATGCAATATCTGGAAGATATTTTAAACCTGAAATTTACTATTTCATCCGTGGCAAATCACAAAATTATTCTCAAAGAAAACTATGGAAAGGAGAAGAACATTTTAAATCAATTGGAAAAGGTAGCTATGAAATTCATAGGGATAATTTTCTAAAAAACTTTAATCAAATTGAGAGTGCGTTGCTTGGATGTGGATTAAAAGTCAAAAGACTTTCAGAGCAAAATTGGTTTGATTTAGTTTATGAATATTTTAATCTTTCTCGTTCTGAAAAAATAGCAGCACCTTTAATAATAAGAGGAATAAATAAATTTTCAGGGGAGACAGGTAATGTTTTATATGAATTTGCTCCAACACTACCAGATAAAGTAATATTAAGTGATTTAAGTGTAATGAAAGATCGCTTGGAAATTGGAGATTATAATTTTCAAGTGATCACTCTTAAATGTATGCCAGAGTTGACCTATTCAGCAATGATGGAGAAATTTTTAAAAGTTCCATTTAACTTTTGGTTATCCATCAACTTTGAAATACTTGATCAGAAAAAAGAGATGGAACGATTAAAATTAAAACGGAGAATTACTCATTCTTTTTCCAATGAAAATGATCAGCTTAAAGATTTAGAGTCGGAATCTAAGCTCGGACATATTGAACATTTAATCTCTGAATTGTTAGAAAGTACTGAGAAAATTGTGGCCGTTGATATGAGTGTAGTTACTTGGAGTAAAAGTGAAAAAGAATTAGATGAGATATCCTATGAAGTATTAAGAAATTTTAAAGAGCTTGGTCAGAGCGAAGGATTAATTGAAAATTACCCTTGCTTTGAAATCTTTATGAAATCCTGGCCGGGATCGTGTGAAGGAATAGCAGCTACCAGGGCCAACAAAATGAAATCTAGTAATCTGGCCCATCTTATGCCGATATATGCTTATTGGGAGGGAAATGATACTCCAGTATGTTTACTTCCTAATCGTAATCGCACATTAGTTGGTATTGATCCATTTGATTCGAAGTTGCCCAATTGGAATGGTCTTGTAGTGGGAAGCTCCGGCAGCGGCAAATCGTTTACTTTGTCGCAATTAATTTTAATGTTTATTGGACAAGTACCAAAACCCAAAATTGTTTGGATTGATAATGGTGCCTCTTCAAAGAATATTGTTGAAACTTTAAATGGTCAATACATCGATCTAAATCTTGATTCTGGAATTTGCCTTAATATTTTTGATTTAGAAGATGGAGAATTTGAACCATCACCATCGAAAGTAAAATTAATTTTAGCAGTACTAGAAACTATCTTAAGTGAGAAGAGAGATGGTGGACTTCCTAAGTTAGATAAAGCGTATTTGGAAGAAGCGATCTTTCAAGTTTATTTTGATAAACGAGAAAAAGGTGGTCTCGGTCCACCAACACTTTCTGATTTTCGAGAGCTATTATTAAAACATGAATCTCCAGTACTGCGAAAGTGGGCGCAAGTGCTTTATTCTTGGACTGGTAAAACTGCTTATGGGAAAATGTTAGATGCTCCTACGAACATATCGCTGGAAAAAAATTTAGTTTCAGTAGAAATAAAAGGATTAGATGTTTATCCAGAGTTACAAAACGTCTTTTTGTTTTTACTTACTGATTTTTTCAAGAGAGAAGCAGCAAAAGATCCAAAACAAAAGTATTTGCTTATTTTAGATGAGGCCTGGAGACTTTTTGAGAGTGAAAGTGGAGCGGCCTTTGCAGTAGAAGCATATAGAACATTTCGTAAATACAATGCAGGAATTTGGTCAATCTCACAAAACATTCACGATTTTCTTGGTAAAGAGGATATTGCAAAAGCAGTTTTGCAAAATACACCTAGTAGAATTATTTTAAAACAACGTGGAATTGATTGGAAAGATTTTCAAAAGATTTTAGATTTAAAAGAAATCGAAATTGAGATTATCAAATCTTTGCGACAAGAAAAGGGAAAATACTCTGAATTTTATTTCCTTCAAGATCAAAACTCAACAATTTTAATGCTGGAACCAGATCAATTGAGTTATTGGATTTGCACTACCGACCCTATGGATAAAGTAAAAATTAGTGAATTTCAGAGAGAAAATCCTAATTTGAATGGGATTGACCTTTTTGTTGAATTTGCAAGATCAGTCGGTAATTAAATTAAATTAAATTAAATTAAATTAAATTATTAACAACTAACAAAGGAGTTTTTATTTTAAAAGCTAAAAATTATTTTTTTGGTTTTCGTTCACATATTATTAATTTCTTTTTCGTTACATTTTCTTTTATTGCAATGGTTTTTCCTTTAGATGCTTTTGCTATCCTCGATGGAGCGGCCCAAATTCCATATCTGGCACAAATATTAACTGAAAATATTAAACAGTATAAAGAGCTAAAAAAGATTTTGGAGCAAGGAAAATATAATGAAGATTTGATTATGACAATCAATCGCGGAATCGACAATGCCTATGGTTTATTACAAACAATTCCATTGAAGGATGAAAGATTATTAAAAGAGATTCGTGATTTTCAGGATGCTTATCATAATGTGAAAAGTTTATATGGAGATGCTAGAAGTGGACCAGATATAAAAATGTTTGAACTTCATGATAAAACAGTTGCAGAAAGTATTCAAATGGCCAGTGCCTTAACTGACTATGCAATTACTCAAGAAGATAACTCAAAAAAATTATTATTACAAAGTGGTAATGCAAGTCCAAAGGGTGCGGCCAGAATGAATGTGCAGGTAAATTCTCAAATTTTATCGACGCTAACTCAGTTATTGAGGGTAAATGGTCAACTTCTAAAACTTCAGAGTGAAACAATGGGGATTAGGAGCAAAGAAGGTAAAGAATCATCCGAGCATTATAATAAAATTCAAAATGATCTTAAAGGAGGAATGATAAAACCCAAAAAAGATTTTTATTTGCCTAGATTATAAGTTTATTAAAAATTAACAAGGGGTTGTAAATGTATGATTGGATACCAGATGTTTGTCATGAATTAAAAAAGAATATTGATGTGATTTATTGGATATTACTGCCACTATTTACCAGCTTTTGCATTCTCTTAGAATATTTTAAGTTTGAAGAGGCCAGACCAGATGTTATGAAAATTATCCGAAGAGTGGTGATTTCAGTATTGATGTTTGTTTCGTTTAGTGAATGCTTACATATAATAGCAGAACTAACCGAGGGATTAGTTCAAAGAGTTGGAGGAATAACAAGTTTGCAAATGGTTTTAGATGAAGTTACTCAAAGGAATAGCAAAGTAACAATGAGTTGGGTGAAATTTAAAGAATATCTGATTTTCACTCTAAATTTACTCTCCTATATGGTTGCATATCTAGGAATATTTGTTGCCAACGCTTTGATAAATTTTGTTTGGGCCGTACTCTATATTATCTCTCCACTTATGATTTTGATGTATGTACATGAGGGAACGGCATATATTACAAAAAATTTATATAAAGGCATTCTTACGGTTGCATCATGGAAAATTTTATGGAGCATTTTGGCGGTTTTGATTCTGAAATTTGTTACGGTAAATAATTTTTCTCAAAATGGAGAAGATAACTTCCTAACTGCCATTATGGTAAATTTTTTCATTGGTCTTAGCATGTTGTTTATTCCAATAACCACAAAATCTATTTTAAGTGATGGTCTTTCTAATGTAGGTTCACACTATGCTCAACTATCAACTGTTACGTTAACCAGAACTATGAATCGTTTTGGAGGAAAATTATTTAGAGGTGGTGTTGATAAAACTAGAAATGCTGGTGGTAAAGCATTTACATATCTAAAAGATCGAGTGGCACCTAAACGAGATCAAAAAGTAATAAACAATAAAAATCAACAGTAATTATTCACTATTTTAAAATTTTATAACATTTATCAGGAGAGTTATGAGAAAAATTTATATTTTTTATCTGTTTGTTTTATTTTTGCCTATGTTGATTATTATGAATGGATGTCATTATTTAGATGAAGAAGCAAGTGTTGGTACTCCACCACTACCAGCACCGCCGCCAACAACTACAGAAGTGGAAACACCTACTCCTGTTGTTATTGCTCCTCCTGTTGTCGTTCCACCAGTTATAACAACACCGATACCTATAGTTACTCCAGAAGTAGAGGTGGCAATTGAACCGATTAAGTTTCATTACCCTAAAACCATGTATGATTTTTATCATGGAATTAAAATTGATGAAATAAAACCAACTATCGAAAGTGGAAAGGTTGAAAAATTTGTTTTAGATAAAGAGGGATATTTTCCGATTGGACTTTTATTAAATCCAAACACGGGGGCCATTAGCGGAACACCTATTAAATATGCCACTAGCAAAGAATTAAAATTTACAATATGGGCACTAGGTAAAAATGAACGGGAAAAAGAAAAAGTTCAACTTACTTATTCTTTTCAAGTGATAAAATCGACTGACATTTTTGTAGGTAATGATCATGTTTGCTCAATAGTGAAAGAACCAAAAGATTATGTCACCATTGGAGTATTATGCTGGGGTAATCTATCTATGATAGGTGATCCATTAATCGAACCACATTTTGTTTACTATTCAAATGAATATTTGGATCGAGTTGAAATGAATAATAATGGAATGTGTGTTATGACCGATGCTTTTATTAAATGCAAGTTGCATAAAGATGAAATTTTCAAAAAGATTATGCCAATTGGAGAAAACTACAACAACATTACGATGGGAGCAACTCACACTTGTGCTCTTGAAAATTCGAAGAAAATAAAATGTTGGGGTAGCAATACTTTTGGTCAATTAGGGAAAGATCCTTCGGTTGTAAGTTTTTTTGAAACACCTATTGAAGTTGTTATTAATTCACAAATTGATTTAAATGATATTAGTGCTGGTGATAATCATACTTGTTATTCTGATAATGATGATAAAGCTTATTGTTGGGGTGACAATAGATTTGGTCAACTTGGAATAACAGGAACCAAGATTGGTCCAGTATTAGTGCCAAAGCTTCCTCAAGGAAAAGTTTTATTCGTGGCCTCTAAAGGGAATTTTAGCTGTGCTGTCTGTTATGAAGTTAATCAAGTTTTTTGTTGGGGAGAGATGTATTTCAACGGAGTAAAAAAAATATTTTCTTCTCCAACTGAAATCACAGGTATTGGCGCAGATGTGTTTGCACTCGATTTGGGATTGGAAGAATCTTGTGCTCATGATGAGGATTACTTTTACTGTTGGGGTAAATACATTCAAGGTGTAGTAAAAAGATCAATACCTACAGGAAAGATTAATGGTAAGGTTCAAATTGGAGATGGTTTTTATTGTATGACCATATCAACAGGGGTTGATGAGGTTTTTTGCTGGGGTAAAAATGATAAAGGTCAATTAGGTGTTGAATCGTATATAAAAGAATCATCTGTACCCATACCCGCTTTACCTTGGAAAGAACCAATTCATCTCGTTCTTCCGAGACCAACGCCAACACCAATTTTTTCGCTTCCTACTCAATAGTGACAGCATTTTATCAAAAATGTTGTTAGCAATTTATTATTAATAAAAATTTACAATCTAAACAAAGGATTTAATCAATGAGTGATATTGATAATGAACCTATTCATCTTGATCAGTGGGTAAAGATCAATCGTTTTTTGGTTTTTTACAAATTTATGGCCATTTTTTCAATGCTGATAGCATTGCTACTAATCGGTAATCTGATTTTCACCTCACTAAAACCACCGTTGGTAATAGAAAATTTGAGTAGTGGTAGTGGACATAAAATTTGGAACGCTAAGTATGAATCATTGGCCATAACCAAGGATGATATTAATGACTTAATAAGAAATTTCATTCTTGCACGTTATGAATGGAGTGAGTTTAACATTGATAAAATTGCAGATGGGATAAGGCCTTTTGTTAGCGAAGGATTATTTAAGCAAATTAAAAAAGATTTACAAAATCAACAATTCAAAGAAATAAATGCTCCCAATGAATATGGAGGCAATAACGAGGCCAGTGGAAATGAAAAGAATAGAAAACTTCCGAAATCAATCAATGAAAGAGTTTTAATTTCAAAAATAGATATCGGAGATAAAAGCATTATTGCTGACTTTGATCGAGTTATTGGTATCGAAGGTGTGAAAATAGTGTCATCAACCCAAATTGCACTTGAAATTATTGAAGGCGAAGTAACATATAAAAATCCATTAGGAATTTATATTAACGGAGTAACTGAACATGAAAAGAATTAAATGGTTGAAATATGTTTTTTACTTTTTCTTGCCTATTTTTCTTTTAGGCCTATCTCCTCCATTTTTACCTATCGGTGGAGTTAGAACCGTTTATGTCGATGATGAAAAAGTTGAAGTTATTAATTTAAAGATGGGTCAAGCAACTGTTTTAAGTTTTTTAGAAAAACCAGTTAAAGTGAATGTTGGTAATAAAAATTATTTTAACATTGAATACATCCATAATGATGTGAATATTCAGCCGCTTCAAATTCTTACTCAAACAAATCTCTTTGTGTATGGCAAATATCATCGTTACGGATTTGTTCTTAGGGTTAACGGAAGTGATCGATATGATGATCTTGTAAAAGTTAGGTGGTCAGATAGTGAAAATACTCTTTTAGAAAAGAATAAAGAAACTAAAGAGCAAGCAAAAGTTGTATCAACTCAAGCATTACAAGTGGCCTTAGTGCCTTCTCCTCCTCCGTTGCCATTACCAGTACAGCAACCATTGCCGACACCAAAAGTAGAAGTTGTTCTACCACTTTTAGAAATTAAATGTATCAAGATTACCATTGATCCAATTAGAAAATTTCATTTAGTTGATCTTGAAATTACCAAACTTCAAAATGAGGTTATAAATCTAAAAGAACTAAAGATGAATATTGTTACAGACTCCACACAAGCGGTAACACCACCTAAAATCATTGAGGTTGTGTTTAAAAAAGATCAATTAAATGATGTGGGTGAAAAAACTAAAGGAAGAATCATTATGAAGAAGATTACAAAAAGTGATTTTAAAATTGAAGCTTCTTACTTTTCAGACAAACAAATGTTTAAGCAAATACTTACTGTAAAGGAAAAAAAGGAAGAATAAGATGAAAATACCAAATTATAAATTTATTTTTTCAAAATTTAAAAATCTATATATAAAAAAAGAAGGAGGGAAGAATCGAGTAAGTTTGAAAAGTATTGGGATCAGTGCTACAATAGTTTGTGTTTTATTAATGGCCACAATACTTTTTACTCCTTCTGAGGATACCAGTTACTTACGAAAAAGCTACCAAAGCATTAGTATAGAATCGACTCAAAAGAAAGAAGAGATACTGCCAATTAAAAAGATTAGCGCATCTACGACTGCAACAATCTATGCTTTAAATAATAGTGATTATGATAACTCTAATGAAGGAACGCTGAAAAAATCTAAAAAATGTAAGGAGAGAACAAGAAAACAGCGTAATGAGGAATTGAATTTTAATGCTGAATCTCCTCCACCTCCACTACCTGAAGAGAAAATGAAGTATTCCGCACCAATGGTAATTAGTAGAGATGAAAAAGAAGATCCATTTGAAGAAAAAATTCCACTAGGAACATCGATCATTGGAAAACTGCTTACTCCTATTGATACCAGAGTAAGTAACCCAATGGTGAGAATAGAATTACCTTTTGGTGGTAGGAATAAAGGATCAATCATCATTCCAAAAGGAACCAAGCTATTTGCGCAAGTTCAATATCCCGATGATGGTGACCGAGTATTTTTGATCATTAATAAAGGAATTACTAATGATGATGTGGAATTTGATATTCAAGCACAAGCATTAAGTGGCGATGACTTTAATCCTGGTATTAAAGGTGATTTTCACAGTAATTTAGGAACTAGACTAGCATCCAACTTTGGTTGGAGTATGAGTGGTGCTGCCGCAGAAGTTTTGCAAGAAAAGCAAGTGATCGGAACAACCGAAGGGGCGGTAATTCTACCTAAAAGCACTGTAGAAAATGCATTACTGGAAGGAAGCAAAAGAACCATCACAAATGAATCTGGACGGGCCATAGACGAGATAAATCGGCAAAAACCCTATGTGATTATTCCGGCAGGTAAAGAGATTATTATCAATTTAACTCAGACATTTTTAGCAAGTAAAATTCAGCAAGGAGGTTTTTATTAGTAACAACAATAGCAATCACAGTAAAACTCAAGGACAAAGTTTAAATGCCCTTTATGATGCTGCCGAACAACTTTTTACCTTTAGTTTTAAAACAGCTTACTTTGGGATAAAAAATCTTCCCTACAAAAGTATATCGTTTTGGATAACATTGATAGCTGGTTTGGTGGTAATGAATGTATTTGTGGAGAGAGAAACCCATCTTATTTTGTGGCAGCGATATGCTCCAACATTTCTAAGTGTTCCTAAACTGCTAAAGATTGTAGGAACAAATATTACTATTCATAAGATGTTCTTTTTCACTCTATTTATTGGTTTACAAATTTTTCTATATGGGTTCCCTCAATATTGCAAGATAAGTAAATTTCAAAAATTATTAGATCGTTTGGGAATAACCAATGGGGTAAAGAACAAACCAAGGATTACGGAAGTGAAAGATGAAGATTTTAATCGTACCAAAATAGTAATGGCCAATAATGGAGTTGGAATAAAACTATTTCAAAATAAGCAAGATGATTTGGAAGCAACTTTTGGTGAAAAGATAGAATCCATCACTCACGATAGTAATCCTGGTTACACTAAAATCATTTTGAGCAAGTACCATTGGCCAAAGGTTGTTAAGTTTAGTTCATTAAGCAGTTTTGATTTGCCCAAGGATCATTTTATTTTGGGTCAATCATCAAATGGAATTGTTACTCAAAATATTAATGAACTACCACATATGCTAATTGCCGGAACAACTGGTAGTGGTAAATCAATCCTCTTTAAAGAAATTTTGGTATCGCTACTTAAAAGTTCACCCTACTTGCAACTATACTTATTGGATTTGAAAGGAGGAGTTGAGGTACAAGATTTTAAAGATTATCCAAATGCCACTATCGTTAAAGATATGAAAAAGGCGGTGTTTACTTTACAACTCCTTAAAGATGAAATGGATCGCCGTTTTGCTTATCTTGAAAAAAATGGTTATAGAGAGATTCAACCGCTTAGAGATAAGATGGATAAAATTGTTATTGCAATTGATGAGGCATCCGCACTCTATATGAAAAATTTTGCTAATCAAGAGGCATCGACCCTATCTAAGCGGGCAAAAGAGTTAACCGATTCTTTGGCCAAACTCGCTCGTGCAGCAGGAATACATTTGATCTTGGCCACTCAAAAGGTGACTAAGGAAACTATCGATACTCACATTCAAGAAAACATTAGTGGCAAATTTTGTTTCAAAACCAATACTCTGCAAGGATCAGTGACAGTGTTAGGAAATGGAGCTGCTTATTCACTTCCTGATATTCCAGGACGAGGAATTTGGAGTTTAGGAAATAAGCTAATTGAAATTCAAGCACCATTAATAACTTCAGCAGAGATCAAGGAGTTTGGACAACAATTAGTAGAAGAATTTAAAAATGGAGGAAGAAAAATGTTACAACCAAAGATTACTTTAACCCAATCACAAAATGAAAACCATCTCTTACCGGAGGGTGATGTATGTACCAAAAAAACAAGAAAAATATTTTAAATGACAAGGATAGAAATCTTTTGGAATATCTTTTCATGAATAAAGTTGCATTGCCAAAGCAAATTAATAGAGATGTTTTTGGAAAACTATCTATGCCAAACGTGTATAGAAGGTTGTATAGACTTACCAATGCGCAATTTATTCTTCACCATTATTTCACTTGGAATGGTGATCCCTATCGGGCATTCTCCTTAACACCGCAAGGATTTAAAACTTGCGTTAAAGGGGATGATGTTAGTCATATTCGCAAGCAATTAAGAAGTGAAAATGTTATCCATGATATTCAATTAGTAGATATTCAGGAGAGATTTAATCGATTAACAATGGTATTGGAATATCACACTGAAAACTATCTTCGTTCAAATTGCGATCATGCCAGAATTGTTCTAAAGGAATATTTAAACAATATTAATAGCGATGCCTTGTTAAAAATTAAATTTTCTCAAAGTGAGCATTATGTACCTCTTGAATATGAGCGAGAACAAAAAGTTGCAAAACGATATGAAAATTTATTTTTAGATTATTACCTTAATTCTAAAGTTCCAGCAGTTTTGTATATCGCTGAAAATGAAAAAGTTTTAAAGAAAATGGTAGAAGTTGCTACTAATGTCAGTAGTGGTTTCCCTCCAAAAATATTTTTTATCCCCTATGATAAGTTAATGGCAAATGACCAAAGTGTAACTTTCATCAATCACCTTGGTCATCAAATGCAACTCAAATAGACCGCACTTCAGGGTGTATAATCGAGCGCACTTGATTATACACCTTGAGTTTTAGTCTTTTGATAGATGTTACCTAAAATCAGCATCATATCTTAATACAAATTTTAATAATTTTTTGACTGTATGGTCATAGGAGTGCTTATGAACAAACACGCGTTTTATCCGATCATCATAGCAATTTTTTTATCATTAAATCTTTTATCTTGCTCAACAATTGAACGCTCAGTCTCACTAGGAGCAATCAGCGGAGTCGCCACTGGTGCAATAGTAGCTCCTGGATTTGTTCGTCATGAAAAGAAGCAAGCATTAGTAATAGGAGCTATCACTGGGTTAGCAATAGGAGGTATTGCTGGATACTTTACTCATAAGGGACTAGAGAATCGTGATGAAAAGATAAGAAAAGAAACATTATTTAACATGGAAAATTATGGCCTTCAAAAACCACTAGGCCCAAAAGATGATACTCCTCCATCCGTTTTAAATCCTAAAGTAGAAAAAGTTTGGGTGGAACCAAAGATTGAAAATGGCAAATATATTCAAGGTCATTTTATTTGGGTCATAACTGATGAGGCCAGATGGAACGAAGGAGAAATGAAGAAGAAAGAGAGTAATAAAGAAAAAGAAAATGATAAAGAAAAGACAGAAAACACCAATGGTAACAATAAAGGAGGAAATTAGCATGAGCGATACAAATCCAAATACAAGTACAGATAAGATAATCAGGATCAATCTCGATAATAATGCCAGCGAAGCAATTGAAAGTATCTTGGAAGATTTAAAGAGTGAAACAACCTATATCAACATTAGTAATAATAAATTGGTTTGCTGGATTATTGAGCGTTTTAAGGAAAAATATTTTTGTAATGAAAAAGAAAAACTTATTGAAGATCATTTTGCACATAAAGATTATTTCATTGATATTCTTAAAAATGCCTCTAATAGCGATAATATTACGGAAAAAATCGAAAGTGCTTTGGCCCAAATAAAAAAGGATAATAGAGGACGCAATCAAGAGCGAAGCGGTAACTGCACTCAAGAAAGGGGCATCAATAAGAATATAAAACATCATAAAAACAAGAGTGATGCAGTGATCGAGCAAAAAGAAATTTCAATAAGTTAATTAATATTAATTCGTTTAAAAACCAAAAAAAATACATCAAAAAAACGCATTTTTCAGAGGAGAAATTTAATATTTTCTCTCACAATTTAATAGCAAATTTAAGGAGAAAATGATATGTTATCACCAATACAATTTAATCAGAATGATGAAAAAAATAGCATCAAATCTGATATGCTCTTTAACAATTTACCAGAGATTTTAAAGGCCTCTACTGCTGCAAAGATTTTAGATGTCTCCATTAAGACCATCTACAATTGGCGGTATAGGCAGAAGACGAGAAAAATTCCGAACAATCTATTTCTGAAAGTCAATCGGGCACTATATCTCCGTACAGCAGTATTACGACAATGGGTGGCCTCTCAAAATTCTTCATTAGAATTTAGTGAAGATAAGGAGAACACTAATGTCTGTTAAAAAAGTAATAGTAAAATCTGGAGAGATAAAATGGCTGTTGGATTTTTATGAAAGTGGTAGGGGATCAAAAAGAATTAAAAAATTTTTTGATCGTAAAGTTGATGCTGAAGATTGGGAGAAAAAAAATCGGAAAGGTGGCGTAGAGAATTGCTCACCAGATAGTAGTTGTGCTGATATTGATGGCAGTAATGTTGATGTTGATAGTGATAATGACGGTGATGTTGTTGATGCCGATGTTAGAGCTAGTGAAAAAACCATGCGAACAACCTTTCTGATTGAAGCTCAATTTTGGCTAGATAACAATGAGGCCAGTTTTTCTAAAGCACACTTCAAACGGGCCAAAGGAATTATCTACGAGCTTTTACCAAAAATCGGTAAGCTTGATCCCATGAAAATGAACGCCAGCTTTCTAACCAATTTACAACGGCAATTGAAGTCCAAGAGAATTGACAAAATTGTGGGAAAGAAAAAGGTCAAAGTGGAATTGTCGAATGGAACTGTTAATCGCAAGATGGAAATTGTGGTAGCGGTTTTGAACTATTCTGCAACCCTTGGGAGGATCAAACAGTTTCCTGGGAATGGTTTTAAAAAACTTCCTTTGCATACTGAAGAAATGCTCTTTTGGGATAAAGACGAGGCCGAATCCTATTTGTCCTTTACCAATCAAAAATACCCACCAGGAAATGAGAATCGCTGGATTTACGTTGTTTATTTGTTGGCCTTAAACACCGGACTTCGGGCCGGAGAGATTTGGGGATTAAAACCTTGCGATATCTCTAGCGATGGCCAGACCCTTTTTATCAGGAGGCAATTCAACCGAGTGATAAAAGATTTTGGACCATTAAAGAGTAAGCAAAAAACCAAGTCGGGCAATAAATCCAGGCATGTTCCTTGTAATCCAGAGCTACTTGCCGAATTACGAAATCTCATCAAGCAAAAGCAATTGAGCAAAGATGAGACTATTTTTCACTGGACGCAAAGGAAACCTGTAGATCATGATTCATTTGCTGGAAGGTTTGCTAAGGATCAGAGGAAATGGGGAGGAAAGCTCATTCGCTTCCACGATCTAAGGCATACGGCCGCTACCTTATTGATTGCGGCCGGAGTGGATATAATGACGGTAAAAGAGATTTGTGGTCACGAGGATATCAAGACCACCATGAATTATGTTCACTTGATTGGGAATAGCGTAAGGAAGGTAGGTCAGATTCATTTGGTGAGTGGAAAGAATTTTCGGGATGATCAGAGTAAGCAGGGAAAGCAGCAAGAGAAGCAAGTTGGACAACAGCAAATACAAACAGCAGAACAACTAACAGAGACTCCGCTTCGCTTGATTAGTAACTAAAATTTGTTATTGAAAAAGTGATTAATGCCAATCTGAAAATTCCTACAAATTCCTACACAACACCGAACTCGATTCCTACATTTCACTTTTTGCAAAGCGCCCTCACTGGCCGTAGGAATTTTGTAGGAATTTTTAGAAAGTAGACAAAAAAAAACCACCTCGAAAGGTGGTTTAAGTATCTAAAATTATTTGGTTGCGGAGGATGGATTTGAACCATCGACCTTCGGGTTATGAGCCCGACGAGCTACCAGACTGCTCCACCCCGCTATAAAAATATTATAAATAAAAAACGACAGAATAAAAATTATTCTGTCGTTTAAACAAGGTGCATCCAGCTTATCTCACACTAAGTCTCCCTAGCACTACATTCGCCACAGACAGGCTTAACTTCTGAGTTCGAAATGGTTTCAGGTATTTCCCTGCCATCATCAACACACCCATTCCATTACAAAAACATAACAAAATCAGATAAATTATTTAAACGCAAATATA
>JADFZW010000027.1 GCA_015232355.1 Oligoflexia bacterium | reverse complement strand
AAGTAAATGCTTCTACTCATAACAATTTAAAAAATAGAAATACAATTGGTGCCACTATAATAGAATTGACAAAGCAATTGCCTAATTGATATTTTTTTAACCAGACAGAAAAAATATTCCACTACCAGAAGGAGATCCTTCGCTACGCTCAGGACACGTCTTCAACTTTTTTATTCTAATTATACTGAACGGCGTTTTTAATAATTTCTTGAATAAAAAAAATGGTATTGTGGTTGCATAACAAGCTGACAAATTAAAATGCCAATCAATAAAATATATTTCTAAATTTCAATTGTTGATTATTTTATCTATCTAGTTAAATTCAAAAGCAGGATAAAAATAATTTTATATTTTCTAAGAATATACAATCGATCAAACTAAAATATTAATTAGCTTAGTGAAACTTAAGGATTAAGAATCAATTTATCACATCTAAGTCTTAGCAATATGAGGAAAAAAAAAATGAATACACCAGATAAAAATGATAAAATCAAGAAGATTAAATTTGTAATTATATCTCTGTTCATTCTATCATTTTCTCTATCATCTTATTTGATTATTATTTCTAGTGCGAGTGCTAGTGAAGAGGAGAAACAAAGCAAAAAGCAATGTACAGTTACAGTTGAATTCACTGGTGGCAGACTTGGAAATCAATTATTTGAGGTTGCAACAGCACTAAGTATTGCCAAAGATCATAATTGCAAAGTTACTTTTCCAATGTTCACGGAAAAAGAGTCATGGAGTTTAATGGATACTTATGGATTTGCACCTGAAAAATTATTTGCAAGTTATATTGACGATAGCAAGAATGCAATTTTTAGCAAGCTACGTCTAGGTCCAGATAGAGACTTGGGATCTATCTTGGAAATTCCCAATATAGTCTATGAAGATATTAAAGCACGTGAATGTTATTCCGCTCGAGTTGGATCATTAATAAATAGCAAAATAAGCACTAGTGATATCAATGAAACTCAAGATGTAGTTATTAAAATCAGAGGCATTCCTCAAAAGGAACTTCAAAAAGAAATTGTATTAAAACATAAACCAGCTCCTGGCTGGGGTGGTTTTTATTTTATGTCATATAAATTATTTGATCATAATAAAAAATATATCCAAGATACTTTTGTTCCTTCCGTCGAACAAAAAAAAGCATTGCTTGAAAAATTTAAAAAACATGGTTTAATATTGGAAGGGAAAAAAACAGCATCTATTCATGTTCGTCGCGGAGATAGAATTCAATTTAAGTGGAAAATGATCTATCCCCCAGCTACAAAATCATATTACAAAGAAGCAATTATAAATTTAGAAAATCAATTAAAAGCAAGAAATGAAAAAATTGATACTTATGTCGTATTTTCAGATGATGTCGAGTATGCAAAATCGCTTATAGCTGATATGAAAAACAAGATATCCTCTATCGCAAAAACTAAATTCTTTTTTGTCGATTTCAAAAAGCATGATCAGAAAGATTACGAGGACCTTTGGTTAATGAGCATGTGTGATCATAATATTATCATGAACTCAACTTTTTCTTTTTGGGGTGGTTATTTAAATCAAAATCCCAAAAAGATAGTTATCACTCCTCAAATTTGGTTTGGAATTGCTAATGTTTTTTCTGGTTTTCAAACTAACAATGTAGGAATAACACCTCCAGAATGGACAGCAATTAAACAAAACACTATCTCCACCTTATTTCAAACATTTTTTTAAAAGATTAAGATTAAAAAATTAAGATATGTCCACAATAATTATCAATATAAACAATATTTCACGGATGGATTTTATGAAAGCAATTTTCACCAATATAAATTTAATTATTATTAATTCTATTATTTTTATTGTGTTAACTAATTTATTAATTTTTATTCCAATAAAATGTTATAGCAATGAAGATAACAAAGAAAAACAAAATCAAATTTGCGATGGTACATCTTCTACTCCTTCTATTTCTACTATTTCTACTATTTCTACTATTTCTACTATTCCTAGTACTCTTCCTTTTTTAGATCCAATACCTTTAACATTCTATGGTCCGATTTCTGACATCCTCGCATTCATAGGCAGAGAAGAAGCATATAATGGCATGTTACAGCTTTCAAAGAGTACTAGAGAAGAATGGGACATGGGTATGTGTAAAGAAGAGATGGAAAAATTTTTAAGTTTAGAGGATAAAAACTTAAAAGATTATAACAATTGGAGAGACAAAGAGCATGTTGAAAGAACAGAAAACGAATTTAAAGAGCAAGTTAAAAAATTTCTAAATAAAGATGATCTAAAAGAATTTAATAAATTAGAAGCAGATTATTTGGACGAAGATGCTTTGAATTTAAAAAAATTAAAAATGGATCCCTATGGAAAAAAAACACGTGCGTTCAATGATTTTGCGTATTTTGTAAATGAAATCATAGAAGAAGAAACAAATTATATAAAATTTTTGAAAATTATTAATGATGAAAAAAATAAAGGTTATTGTAATAAACTTGATAGAATGATGGCGCTTAAATTTTTGAAAAATATGAAAGTAGTAGTCATAGAAAATCAAATAGGTGAAAATGATATAGAGCTAAAAAAGAGAATATTTAATCATATAGAAACATTAGTTAAAATAGGTGCTCTTGTTGATAATAGATATATAAGCAAACGCAATCAGTTTGTATATGTTTACAACTTTAAAAAATTTAATTCTGAAGGTGTTAAAAATAATTTCGTTAAGTATTTAAAGGAAGTTGTAAAAAAAACACCAGATGGATTTTTTGGAGACTATTTTGGAAAAAATAATTTAAAAAAGATTATAGTATTTATGACAAAAGATGGTAAAAATTATAGTGATGATGATTATTATAAATATTGGGATAATTATAATATATAAATTAAGAATGTGCGTATTATGTGAACAATCTAGTTTCTAATTTGTGATAAATTTTGATACATATTTCTTACTTTGTTTAAATACTCATTATCATTTCCAACTGGATAATTTTTATCTAAACGCCCTTTTACCCATGTCGGGCCCATATTATATGCAACGGTTGCAAGAACTGGACAATCAAAGATATCAAACAAATATTTTAAATAGATAATCGCCATTTCAATATTTATTTTTGGATCACTAACCACCTTTACAACTTTTGCTTCTCTTGCAGCTTTCGCCTTTTTCGTAGATCTAGTTATTTTTTTAGAGTTTTTGCTAAAACTTTTATTAATCTTAATCTTTATATCAAGCGAACTTTCTTCTACTAATCTTGTACTCGACTCTATCATTTGCTGACGACCAATCATCTCTCTAATTAAATCTTGACGATATGGAATTCTAAAACGATTAAGTTTATCAGAAATAAAATCATTACTCTTTTTATTTGCATGATTTATTCTATTTAACTTATTAATATTTGAAAGTAAAAATAATCCTGTAGATGGCATAAGCTGCATTGGACCTCTGGCCCCTACTTTACTTTTGGCCTTACTATTATAGTTACTCTCAACCCACATTATAGATATTACCCAAACTGGATCAACATTATATTTCAAACTCATTTTTATAGCATGAGAAATTATTCTATCCGCCTCAAGACGACGAGTTTTTGAAACTTCTCTTAATAGCTTCTCCTTAAATTGCATAAGAGTTGTTTCATCAATATCCCAAAAATGAATACCTCCAAGCGCCGAAGCAACTTTAATTTCACTTTTGGCCACACCAATTGTTGCAACAACAACAAAAAAAATAGTTATCATTATCACAACATTAATTAAAACTCTTTCTAAATTAACTAGCTTCATTTTTTAACTCCTGTGATTATGTATTTTTTTTCGTCTACTTTATTCGTCTAAGAGTATATTTTTAAAATCAAATAGCAGTTGTTGATATGCAAATACTTATTGTTTTTATATAGAAATACTTGAATAAATACTTAAATAGATATTTGGTATTTAAATGATAACTCGAAATTTATTTTTGAATTTTTTTTTGATGTCTTTTTTTTAAAAAGTTCTCTCTTTTCAACTAACTATCTATCTTGAAAAATAATTTATTTTTATAAACAACCATAGTGTACGACCAACAACTCTGGCACAAATAAATAAAATTTAATTATATTAAAATAATGATCCCATAAAAGTAGAGGAACAAAAGAACATTGCTTAGTAATTATCTCTTTGCTATATTTTATTAATGAATAAATTTAATTTAAAAAAATTAATCTCCCAATTGATTTCTTTATTATCAATTATAGGAGTAATTCTTGTCAGCTCTTGTGGAAATAAAGATTCTCATGATGTTGACAAAATTAGTGTGTCCCAAGTATTGCATGGCCACCAAATCACTTTAGAATCATGTGGCCTATAAACTAATTTTTGGAGGTTTTATGAATTCTTTGAAAAAAATTTTTCTTTACTTATTATTCTCTCTTTTGCCAATCTCACTAGTATCTGCTCAAGATAGTACTCGACCGTTTTTATTTGCCTATTATGATTTCCCGCCATTTTACAAAGAAAATGAAAAAAACGAAGCAGTAGGAATAGTAAACGTTGTCGTAGAAAAGATTTTTAAAACCGCTGGACTTAAAATTGAACAAAAAATTTATCCACCTAAAAGAGCTTATGCCCTAGTGGTAGAAGGAAAAGAAGCTCACTTTACGATTGCTGCTATCAATAATCCTATTTTTAAAGACACTACAATTAGTAGTAAATCTACTATTGCAACTCTCACTGTTGATGCTTACTACATGGAAGGAACATCGCCAATCAAAACTAAGGAAGATCTTAAGGGTAAATCAATTGTATTGATTAGAGGATATGGATATGCAGGAATGACTACTTTCTTTAATGATCCAGCAAATAAGATCACTATTCAAGAAGTAGATAAACATGAATTAGCATATACAATACTAAAAGAAGGAAGAGCTTCTTATTTAGTAGACTATGATTATCCAATTAAAAAAATTTTTAAAGCAAACAATGAAACAAAGGTTGTACGAGTTAACTTTTTAAGTGTTCCTATAAAAATTTTAATTTCAAAAAATCTAAACGGAGCAAAAGAATTAGCTGCTAAATTAGATTCAGCTTTTGCTGAATTAGTTGAAAAGAATGAAATAGATCTTCCTGGATACCAGGTAGTTAAGTAATGGGGCATACTCAATAAGTTAGGGTAAATATAAATATAAATATAAATCCGAGAAATAGAATATATTCTATACTTTCAATGGATAACCAGACTTCGCCAGAGTGGCCACGACTTGATCTTCGCAACTTTTAATAAATTCACTCTCTAAAGTTTGCTTTTCATTTAGAAAAACCGTTCGCACCGTAACTGCTTTTTTATTATCTTCCATTGGAAAGATATCTACTATTTTACTCTCTACTAATTCATTTATTTTAATCTTCTTAACTACTTCTAGAATCTGTGAAACGTAGGTGCGATCACTGGCCACAACAGTACAGTCAAAAGTTGCAGAAGGATATTTAGCAATTGGTTTATAATTGGTTTTTATTTTTTGCTTTCCTTCGCTCTCTTCAAATGAACTTAAATCCACCACTGCTAAAGTCAGATGTCCCTTCATTTTAAAATTTTTAAAAATAAATGGATTTACAGAGACTAAACCTCCAACTATTTTTCCAAAGGCCATAACATTTAAAAACTCATTTGGATGCTTACCTGGCCAATTATTTGGAATATATCTATTGCTAAGTTTAGGAATCTCCCCTTTTAAATCCACTTTTATTTTACAGCATCTAAAAAGATCCTCTAACATATTGGCCGCTTCTATAAATAGATTTTGCTTCTTACTATAGAGTGCAAGTCCCAACATATTTTTTTCATTCACAAATGATGTATTGGTCTCCCGATCGAATACTCTACCAATTTCAAAGAAGCGAAAGCTATCATAGTACTTTTGATTCAAACTGGCCGCTTCCAAAATTGATGGAATAAGTGATGGCCTCATTCGATCGTGATCTTTTGAGAGAGCATTAACTAAGATTAAATCTTGATTTAAAAAGTGAGCAGAGCTTTCATCTTTTATTTTATCCCAGAGAGCATCTCGCAGTAAACGTTCGCCCACCAATGGATAAGTAAAGATCTCTAAGCACTTAGCATTTAAAACAAAGAAATCTTGGATTTGACGATGAAACTCTTTTGTATATGAAAATCTTGTTGCTTTAATAGATGAAGTTGGTGCTTGAGGTTTAATGGTGCCGTAACCTATCATTCGCCCAATCTCTTCTACTAGAGCTGCTTCACAATCGATATCTTTAGTTGCACGAAAGCTAGGTACAGTTACTTTAAGTTTTTCATTATTTTCATTTAAATGTTCAACTTTAAATTCCAGTGCTGTAAATATACTCTCTATTTGTTTTAATAACGTGTCTTCTTGGGTGATCCCCGTAATTCCTAATTGTTTGCTAATTGATTCCACTGAAGTTTCAATTATTAAAGGTTTACGTTCAATATCACCAGCTTCTCCAGCATATTCAATCTGACCAACCACCTTTGCTTCAGGACAAAGCTCTAACACTAACTCAAGAGCACGCAGTAAATTTCTCTTTAAAAGCATACTGTCTAATGATTTTTCATAGCGCTGAGAGGATTCAGTTCTTAATCCAATACGAGATGATGTTCTTCTAACATAAGCTGCTTTCCAATTGGCCACTTCAATAAAAATATTAGTGGTGTTCTCATTTACTCCACTCTCAAGACCTCCCATAATTCCTGCAATTACTAGCGCTTTTTTAGAGTTAGCAACAACTGTATCACTTGCAATTAGCTCTCGCTCTACTCCATCCAAAGTTACAAATTTCTCCTCATTACTTCCCACTCTCCTAATAACTATTTTATCATCTGCAATCAAGTCACGATCAAAAATATGCAGAGGAATTCCTAGCTCTAACATCACATAATTTGAAATATCCACAATATTATTAATCGGTCGAAGTCCAACATTTGTTAAACGTCTTTGCATCCATTGAGGAGATTCCTTAACTTTAACTCCGCTTACACTTAGACCGTAATAAGATAGTCCTGCACTCTCGCCTTCAAAATATACTTTAATGGGAGAAGAAGTATTGTTATTGTTATTGTTATTAATATGTTTAAGAATTTTTTTCTCCCACTCTTCATCAAATCTATTTATCAAAGGAACTGCAAACATCGCTGCAATTTCACGGGCCATACCAAAGTGTCCCCACAAATCTGGCCGATGAGTAAGAGATTTATTATCAATATGTAAGATTACATCGCTCTCTTCACCTAAGTATTCAGCAAAAGTAATTCCCACCTTTGCATCCTCTCTTAATTCTAGTAAACCTCCCGCACTAGTAGCACCACCACCAGCACTCTCACTTAAACCCAATTCCTTCGAAGAGCAAAGCATTCCACAACTAACAATTCCTCTAATCTTTTTTGCTTCTAGAACCAATCCATCTGGAAATTTTGTGCCTAAAGGAGCATAGGGAACTTTTAATCCCTCTCTAACATTAGGAGCGCCACAGACTACCTCTAATAATTTATTTCCATCACCATTACTTTCATCACCAATGGAAAAGGTAACTAAATTTAATTTTTCAGCATCTGGATGACGTCTGATCGATTTTATCTGTGCTACTCTCACATTAGTAAATAATTCACTAACAGTTTCGGTAACTCCTTCTACCTCTGCAGTAACAGTGGTTACTTTATTGCCAATTTGTTCCTTTGAAATATTCTTATCTAATTCAACAAAACATTTTATCCAATCAATTGAAATTAACATATTTTTTTAACCTCTTACTAATTACTAAAAAATTTAAATTAAATTGAAGCAAACTGAGAGACAAATCTTAAATCTCCCGCATGTAATAGTCTGATATCATCAATTGCATATTTCATCATAACTAAACGATCAAGTCCTAAACCAAAAGCAAAGCCATTATAAATTGATGTGTCCACTTTCCCATACTTTAAAACATTGGGATGAACCAATCCGCACGGTAACAACTCCACCCATCCACTATGTTTACAAACTGGACATCCCTTACCTGCACAGATTAAACATCTAATATCTATTTCAAATCCTGGCTCAACAAATGGAAAAAATCCTGGACGAAGACGAATCTCCACTTCCTTCTTAAAGACTTCACTTAAAAGCAATTTGGAAAAATACATTAAATTTGCAACCGAAATATTTTTGTCAACCATCATCCCCTCAATTTGATGAAAGACAAATTCATGAGAAGCATCTGTTCGCTCACACCTAAAAACTTTACCTGGACCTACAAACTTAAATGGTGGCGTTCGATTTTCCATCCCTCGCACTTGAATTGTGCTGGTATGAGTTCGTAGTAAATGGGCCATGTCCTTAAACCAAAAAGTATCCTGCATATCTCTTGCAGGATGATCTTTGGGAATATTTAGCGCCTCAAAGTTATGATAATCATCTTCTAAATATGGGCCATCTAAAACTTCAAAACCCATACTAATAAAAATATCTTCAATTTCCCTCTGAATGGTAGTTATTGGATGATACCCAGAGCTGCAAAGTCCTTTCGCGCGTATAGAATCTCTATCGCTGATATCAATCCAATTCTCTTCTAATGAACGATTAATCTCCTTATGCTCTAATTCCTCTAAAAGACTCTTACTCATTTTCTCAATTTGATCTTTGCACTCATTGCTCTTCTTTCCAATCTCTCGTTTCTCCTCTGGAGTTGCATCCTTAAGACCCTTCATAATAATAGTTAATGGCCCATCCTTACCAATATACTTGGACTTTAAATCCAACACTTGCGCTTTACTATTCATACTCTTTAAATCTAGAACAAATTGGTCAAAAATTTTTGAAATTTTTGCAATCACTGTTTGCAAATTCTCACTCATAAAAATCTCCGATATCGAAATAGTTACAAAATAATTATAAAAATATTAAGCAAAAAGAGTCCCTGCGTCTTTTTCAATGGAAAAAAATTAGTTAACGTTTATTATAAAACACTTATTACAAAAGAATGAAAAGAGAAAAATCAAAGATGATAATCAAAGAGAAAAAAACGTGACATCAAAAATAGAATTAGAATCACTTCTCTCCTATCTTGATCACTTGCTAAAACCAAAGCTCTTTAGTGATTGGTGCAACAATGGTCTTCAAGTTGAGGGGAATGGTAGCATAGATAGAATTGCATTTGCTGTTTCCGCCGATGCAAACTCAATCGATCAAGCAATCGAATGGAAAGCTGATGCCATGATTGTTCACCATGGACTCTTTTGGAAAAATAGTGAAACTGAACTCTCAAATTCACTAACCGGTGTCTTTTTTAAAAAGCGAATTCTTCCTCTGATAAAAGAGAATATTCATCTGCTTGCATATCATCTTCCATTGGATGCAAATATGGAGGTTGGTCACGCGGCCACATTGGCCCGGCAGTTAGAAATGCAAGAGATTGTTCCATTCGCAGAGGAGAAAAATGGAAGTACCATTGGTGTTAAGGGACGCTTTAAAGTAGCTACAACTATAGAAAATTTACAAAAAAGTTTATTTAAAATTTTAAAGCATCCGATTGTCGTCAGTAGTATCGGAAGAGAATCTAAAATCAATACAAAAATCAAAACTGCGGGTATTATCACTGGGCGCGCTTCTAGTTACTGGAGAGTTGCTCTAAATGATAAGCTCGATGCTTTTATCACAGGAGAAATTAGTGAAAATGATTGGTCTCTTGCTTTTGAACATGGAATTCATCTCTTTGCTGGCGGACATACCGCCACTGAGGAGTTAGGACTTATTTCATTAATAAAAAAAATTGAAACCGATTTGAAAGTTGAATGTAAATTTATTCGCTCTCAAAATCCAATATGAGTTTTAAAAATGAGTGAAAAAATGAGTGAAAATATGAATACCATTGATTATACCAGTGTAAAAAAATTATGTTCGATCTTCGGAAAAAATCTCAGCGAAATTGAAATTTTAAAAGCAGAAGAAAATGGAATTATACCCAAAGGTCGTCCCTATCGCAAAGGAACTATTATCAATAAGGGTTGGACTATTGAAGAGATTGCTCCTATTGGTGAACAATTTGGTTTCTTAAAAAAATTTAGTCGTCCTTTAGCTGTTTCAGTCTTTACTACCAAGGGTGGAGTTTTAAAGACCACGCTCACTCTAAATTTAGCAAGAATGGCCGCTTTACATAACATTCGAACACTAATAATTGGATTGGATATGCAAGGAGATATCACCAATGCTCTCGGACATAATGAACATCTCGAATCCTCTGACTCATCTGACTCATCTGAATCCGATTCATACGATATTAAAGAAATTTTAGCAAAGATCAATGCTACCGAAGGACTTGCTGATGTTTTTAATCGTACTACTAGAATAGAAGATGTTGTTTATCAAACTCGCATTCCTACTCTTTGTTATATTCCAGAGACACCAGAGTTAGCGGCACTTAATGAATCTCTTGGAAATATCAATCGACGTGAATATTGGTTGAAGGAAAAAGTAATCACTCCCCTTAAAGAGTTTTTCGATTTGATCATCTTGGATTGTTCTCCTAATTGGAATCGTTTAATCACCAATGCACTGGTGGCCCAAGATGTTCTTATCTCTCCTCTCGAGTGCAAGATAAATAATTTTCGTAACTTTAAAGTCTTTCGTCACTTTTTAGGTGAATTTAAGATTGAAATGGAGTTAAAATTTAATACAATCTTTGTGCCTACTCGCTACTGTAATACTAAAAAATTAAGTATTGATATAAGAAATTGGTATATGAAAAATCTTCCCACCTGTACCAAGCATGGTATTCGTGAAAATACTTATGGCGAAGAGGCTTCTGCTCTAAAACTTTCAACTATTGAACATTCACCAACTAAACAAGTGGCAGAGGAGATGAGAGATTTATTGATTGAAATTTTTGAAAGAATAGATCAATTCAATTGTGTTGAAAATAATGCTCATGATAGTGCTCATGATAGTGCTCATGATAATCCTAATGCTGAGCTAGGTGCTTTATGGCCATAAATTTAAAAGATCTAAGCGGTAACAATACAAACAATACCAACAATGCTAACAATGCTAACAATACTAACAATGCTCCATTATTTTCAAAAAACACGGCAACCAGACCTTGGCAATCATTTGAGATAATAAATAAAAACAGTAGAGAAAAACCACGAACTCTCTCATCCTATAATGCATTTAAGCGCGCAGTTCATAGGGAAAACGACATAGAAAAAAATACCATCTCTAACTCTAACTATCCTTCTGGTAATTATAATATTCAAAAAATGAAAAATTTAAATACTAAAAAAAGACCTAATGGTTTTTTTTCTTTTATCAAATATCTTATTTCAGATCTCTTTTTATAAATTTTAAATTGAAATATTAGTTAGTCATAGAAATTTTGACGTTTAAATACTTTTAACTTAGCAATCTCTAGAATAGCATTTATATTTTTACTCTTTTCTTTATAGGACATTTGCGAAAACTTTTGCAAAGATACCTGTGAACAATTGCTTACTAACATTTCAATTATTTCACTAAGAAGATATTCATACTGTTTCTTTGAAAGAGCATTTTTAATTGCTTTTTTAAAATAATCAATACTACATGGTTTATCTATAAAATCATCAATGCCGATTCTTAAGGCATTTTGAATTGATTTTTTATCTCCATAAGCACTATAAATAAAATATGATGTATTTGGACTAAGTAATCTTAATTTAGATAAAAGTGTAATACCATCCATTTCCGGCATTTTCAAATCTAGTATAGCTAAATCCACTCTATGTTTTTTAACAATTTCAAGTGCTTCACAAGGATTAGTTGTTGTAAAAACATGATCAACTTCACTTTTAATCATTTTTTCATTCACAATCAATATCTCTTCTTCATCGTCGACTAGTAAGACCGAAGATTTAAATATTTTATCAGACATAAAATTACCTTTTATTTATAAACATTTTTAAAAAAATATTATGATAAATTAAATATTTTCTATTTTAATTTCTATTTTTTACTTTAAAGTTTAAAGTTTAAAGTTCTATCGGATAAAATTATTTATTTGTTTAATAAAAAAACAATAAAAAAAAACAATAAAGAAAGAAATTTTTTTTGGTTCCATTACAACACTGTTTATTTTAACCGGTATCATTTTCTCACTTATTACTATACAAATTTCTTTCTTTATGTGGCATTATACTTGAAAGAATATTCGCTATGGTATCTTATTAAACTGTTTTTGCCACAAAGGAGAATTTCACATGAGCAAAAATTTAACAAAGATAGTGCAAAGAGTTTCTCTTGCATCTATTTTATTACTCGCGCTAACAAGTATGGCGATGGGCGAACCTACAAGACCAAACCGACCAGGTAATGGTGGTGGAATTGGTAATCACAATCCAGGAGGTAACGGTGGACATGGTCCAGGTATTAACCCGAGACCATCTAATCCAAGGCCACACAATCCAGGTCCAGTGATTAATCCAAATCCAAGACCGCATAATCCAGGTCCAATCGTTCGTCCGAATCCAAATCCAAGACCACATAACCCAGGTCCAGTGATTAATCCAAATCCAAGACCGCATAATCCAGGTCCAATCGTTCGTCCGAATCCAAATCCAAGACCACATAATCCAGGTCCAATCGTTCGTCCGAATCCAAATCCAAGACCACATAACCCAGGTCCAATCGTTCGTCCGAACCCAAATCCAAGACCACATCACCCAGGTCCAATCGTTCGCCCAAATCCAAGACCAGGTTATCCAATTCCTCATCGCAGACCATGGGATTCTGGATATCATCATAGACCATACAACCCAAGTTATCACAATAATCATTACTCAAGACCATGGGATTATCAAAACTATATTCCATATGAGCGCAGATATGTTCATATGGGCCGTTGGATTTTCGAAAGAGCTATCGATACTTTAGCAGATTATGTAGGTTATTATCTATGGAATGATTATCCATACTATATCTACAATGGTTATATGTATCGTTATAGTTCAGCAGACTATTGCCAATATGATTTGATCGATCAATATGAGAACACTTCTGTTCAAACTTTCGAAGGATATTGTAGTGTCTCTTACGATCAGTGTGCAGATGCTCGTGATAGTTATAACTACCAAGAAAATGACTATCGCTACGTATGCGCTGAACTCTATCAGCAATATTAATATAATTTAACTTATTATAATTTAGATTATAAAAAAATAAGTTAGGTTAGTAACAAAAAAAACCATACTCATATACTTTGGTAATGAGTATGGTTTTTTTTTGAATAATTTTTATCAATTGTTCTCTTGTTCCAACGATGTTCTCCCAATGTTCTCCCAATAGGTTTAAAAAAATTTCTATTTAAGCAAAGATTAAATTGCTATCATTAAATTAAAATTAAAGAAGAAAGATTTAATCTATAAATCTATAGGTGGTAATCACATGTCAGTCCTGACCAAAACAATAATTTTTTTTTCAACTATTTTTATTTTACTATCAGGATGCAATCCTACTAGCACTACCCAAAACAAAGCTAACTCCTTAGAAAATTCCTCTAACACTAACACTGCTTTGATAGTTAACCCTTCTCCTACTCCCTCAAATACTCAAAGTACATTAAGCAGTTATCCTAAGAGTATTGATATAAATAGTAATAAAAGTTCTACCGTCACTATCAATTTAAAAGATGCCAAAGGAAAAGCAATTGTCGGAAAATCAATAGCTATTTATTCTAATCGCGGATCATTTGATATAATTACTCCCACATATACATCAACTGATAGTTTTGGCCGTGCAACTTTTAACGTTACATCCAGTATTCCAGGTTTAGCTACAATCTCACTTATTGATTATCAAACAAAAAGAATATTAACTGATCAAACTAGTGATATATCATTTAGCTCTAATGCAGTTTCCACTATCTACAGTAGCGTTCAATTCTCACCCTCTATGGTTTTAGATAACAAAATTGATTACTCCACAATTACTGTTACATTGAAAGATTCTAACAACGTAAGTGTTAATGGAAAAAGCATCTATCTATCATCTGATCGAGGAGACAGTGATTCTTTTTTTCCTCTACAAAGTGTCACCAACATTAATGGACAAGCAACCTTTACTGTAAAATCAAATGTAGATGGAATTTCCAATATCTCTGTTTATGATATTGAAGGTAATGGGGTATTATTATCAAATATTGCAACTATAATTTTTGTTGATACTGTTTCTGAACAAAGTAGCATTACTGCTGTTCCCTCCTCCCTCTGGGCCGATAACTACAACACATCTACAGTAACCGTAACACTTAAAAATCCTATAGGTGTTGGTATATACTTGTCTGATAAAACAATATCTTTAATTTCTAGCAGAGCAAGTTTAGATACAATTACTCCCTCTAGCGCTACAACTAATAATTTCGGACAAGCTACTTTTACTATCAAATCACAAGATTCTGGAACTTCTATACTCACAGTAAAAAACTCAAATACTGGAGTCATCTATCCAAATTTTAGTACATCCATAACATTTACTATTCCTAATGTTGATTTCGTTTCCAGCAACATAAATTCCAGCAAAAGTTACAGTGACGATGCCCTCTCCAATGGTACAGATTACTTCACATCCACTGTCACTTTAAAAACTCTTAACACTTCTTTTATCAAAGGGAAATCCATTAAACTCTCTTCCAATCCATCTGCTGGAGTAACTATTAATCCAAACATGTCCACAACCAATACTAGTGGATCAGCATCATTTACAATATCTTCAACTGTTGCAGGAACAAAAACCCTCTCTGTAGTTGATTCAATAAGTGGATCACCAATAACCTCTCCGACATTAGAAGGCACTATTCTTTTCGCTGCTCCGACCATGAAGGCCACTAACAGTTCAATCAGTGCAAGTTCTCCCATTCTTGCAAACAATATTGATAAATCAACAGTTACTGTAACAGTTAAGGACACTAGAGGGACCAATATCTCAGGCAAATCAGTATCACTTACAACTAGCTTAGGAACACCAACTCCTGGATCGGTCACCACTGGAAGTGATGGAGTAGCAACTTTTTATATTTTATCCTCTACACCAGGACAATCATATCCCACGGCCAGTGCTGATGGAGTAAACTTAACTACCACTCCAATAACTTTTACAACTTTACCTGTTGAGCCCACCTGTAGTTATGTAAATGTTAATCCCTCATCAATACTCGCTTCTGGTACTCCTACTTCCACTGTTACTGTCACTCTAAAAAATTCTTTATTAGCTTTAATGCCTGATCAGACAGTAAGTGTATCCTCTAGCAGAGGTAGCACTTATGATATTATTGCTCCTCTGACGGCCACAACTAATGCTAGTGGAGTTGCCACTTTTTATATCCAATCTACTACTGTTGGAAATGCAACATTAACCGCCCAAACTAGCAACAATTTAAGCATAAGTAGAAGTACCACTACTAATACTGTAGCTTTTACTTTACCTCCTACCGATGCAATTAATTCTGATGTCTCTGCTAATCCTGAAAATCTTGTTGCTAACGGTACATCAGCATCCACTGTTACAGTTACTGTAAAAAATATTTTAGGAAACGTATTAGAAAATAAAGATGTCTCTCTTTCTTCTGCTCCTGCTATAGCAACTATAATACCTGGAACTGCCACTACTGACTCCTCTGGGCACGCTCTCTTTTCTGTAACCTCTAGTACCCCGACAACATATACTCTATCTGCAAATGTTATTACTGATTCCAACACTGCCATCACTGACACTGCCTCTGTCACTTTTGTTTATGGTAGATATTGTCCGGTACCTACTACACTCTCCGAAGCAGGTCAAAAATGTATAGTATCTAATCAGATGTATACCTTTCTTAAAAATGCTAATTATTTACATGAATTAACTGTCTCCACCCCAGCATATTCAGCACCATCTTCATTCATCAGTCCTCCACATCACATGCTGGCATCAAGCTCAAACTCAGAAGATAATGTTAATGTTAATGTTAATGTTAAAAATTCTGATATGGTTGTTATAAATAAATATTTAAAAAAATATCCACATACTAATAAACGAGTTACACATCTTATTTCAAAGATCTTGGAAAACGATAAAAGATTAAATATCAAATCAAACAATCTTAAAAATAATAATGACAAAAAATTTTCTTCAAAAATATTACCACTACCTCCTAGAAAACTAATGGATAGTAAATATGCTATCAAAGAAATTAGACGATCCCTTGAAGCAATGGAATCTCGCAAAGATAAAGTTAATTTATATAAACTACTTCGAAACTCATGGAGCGATAAATCCTCCTCTTCATACTATTCATCATACACATCTTCACCTTTCATTCTTAGTGATTCAGAAGTTGCAAATCTTTCTCTATCTGAAATTGAATCCCTAAACCAAAAACTATCAACAACCATAGCTGAAGAATATTTAAATCAGGATCCCTCTTCCATTCACTCAAAAAGAAAAACAGGTTCGAAGGCCGGAGGAGGTCCTCTTGGTACTTCTTGCGATTTTAATTCCACTCATCTATATCCAGCAAAAATGCACTGTCTTTACGATGCTCAACCTCAAGCAACTGGCGCAGCTCATGGATATGACCTTATTCCAGGTTCATCAAACGGTAAAGAAGAAGGTGACCAAAGTTTAGTTTCTCATTGCTCTTTCACTCTAAAAGATTATCTCACCTGTGTAAAAGACCAGGCCGCAAGAGGTGCCTGTGTTGCCTTTTCACTTGTGGCCGCTGTCGAAGCAAAATTATTTTATTCAACAGGAAATAACTACAATCTCTCCGAGCAGGCCCTTTATCATATTATGAAATCAAAATGGGAAGATGCGAGTGATTATCCTGCAAATATTCCAGTTACCGATGGGTATGTCCTAACAGATGCAGTAGAGTATGCTAGCGGAACTCCATTTGCAATTCCCTTAGAATCACAATGGGAATATAATCCTTCATATTGTATAGATGTTCTAAGCCAAGCAAGTAGTTCATACTCTGGATACAACGCTTGCTCTTTTACAGCAAAACCTGGTTATAGCAAGACAACTCAAGATGGTTATTGTAGATCTCCATATATAGGTTCAGATAGATTAGGTGCCTACTACAAACAATATTGTTCTCCCTCTCCATCTCAAGGATTATATGTATGCAATACAAATTCAGTTAACTGTGGTTATATGACATATGCTGAAAACACTACTTCAGGTGCTACTATAACATCAAAAACTACACTCGCTTTTCCTGGCAATGAATCTGATATGAATACTAACATAAATACTGTCGACACCGCTCTAATAGCTGGAAACCCTGTGGTTGGAGCAATACAGTTAACAGAAGATCCAGATAATATTAAATCTAAATTCATGAACACAATTAATGGATTAGTTATTGATCCTACACCAGATGACTACCTCGCTGGCTCACATGCAATTTTATTTGTAGCATTCATCCCATGCGCTCAATTAGCAACTAAGACTAGTGTTTTCACCAGATGTAGTGCTGCTAATATCGCTGCTGATGGATTAGTTGGTGGTGCTCCTAGGGGATACTTTATTTTAAAAAACTCATATAGTAATTATAGTGGGGATGCTGGTTTTTACTATATCTCTGATCTCTACATAAGAGAATATATGCAAAGTTTTTCAATCATCGCAGGTGCAACTTATAACCCTTAAATACTTCTTGGTTCCAAAATCTCCACAATATCTTTAACCGCCATATTTAATCCCTTCTCCTTCATAGCATCTGAAAGCATAGTATAGCAGAATGGACATCCGGAAACTACAGTCTTCGCTTTAGTATCAAGGGCCTCAATTGCTCGCTGATGATTGATTCTCGTTCCAACTTTATCTTCCATAAACATTCGAGCGCCGCCAGCTCCACAACAAAATCCTAAATCTTTTTTCCTTGGCATCTCAATTAAATTAATACCAGGAATGGATTTTAAGAGTTCACGTGGTTCATCGATTACACTATTCCATCTTGTTAGATAACAAGAATCATGGAAAGTAACAGATGAATCCTGATTATCTATCTTATTTGCATTGGTATCGATTACTAACTTACCACTCTTAACTAACTCTAACAAAAATTGTGAGTGATGAATGATTTCAAAGTGACCATCAAAATCTGGATACTCATTTTTAATGGAGTTGAGACAATGAGGACAAACTGTAATAATCTTTTTAAACTTGTATTGTTTAAGGGTGGCCACTAACTGATTCATCTGCATTTGCGCCAGGTACTCATTTCCTGCACGTCTAGCAGGATCTCCACAACAAGTCTCTTCTACTCCTAAAATAGCAAAATCAACATTTGCTCTCTTTAAAAGTTTAGCTGTCGTATGAGCAATCTTAATTCCTCTCTCTTCAAAAGCTCCAAAGCAACCAGCAAAAAATAGATATTCACTCTCCGGATTTTCAGAACTAGTTCTAAGATTTAAATCCTTGCACCAATCAGCACGGGTGTCTTGACCAAATCCCCAGGGATTTGATTGATTCTCTAAATTTTGAAAGGTACTTTGCACCTCTTCTGGAAAACGCGCTTCCATTAAAACTAAATTTTTTCTTGCTTCAGTGATAACATCCAGATGATTAATATTAACAGGACAAATATTTTCACATGCTCTACAAGTTGTACAAGACCACAAGACCTCATCAGTGATTGGTTGTCCCTCTCTGGTTATATTACTTACATCTGAACGTTTTTTATTTTTACGCTCTAAAATAGCATCTGCTTGCAAAAACAAATCATCTTTCAAATCATTAATCAGCTGCTTTGGAGATAATGGCTTGCTAGTATTGGCAGCAGGACACTGCTCTTCACAACGGCCACATTGTGTACATGAGTATAGATCCAAAACATTTTTCCAATTAAGCTCGGAAACTTTTGAAAGACCAAAAGTTGTTGCTTCACTATTTTCCAGATTGGTTTTATTAATTCCCTTTTCCTTCTTTAGTGGTTTCAAAAAAACATTAGGTGCTGCAGTTATGATGTGTAGATGTTTTGAACCAGGTAGATAAGCTAGAAATCCAAGAACTGCTAAGACATGTATCCAGTAACTTATTTCAAAAGCAAATACATTTCCAGAGTAGTGTGAACTGTTAATAGTAAAATAGGTAACAATAATAACTGCGATAGTTAATAGAATTAAAATAGCACTTGGAGTGTTGGTTAGATATTTTGGTTTAACTATTAAACGTCGATACAAACCATAGACAACTCCAATTAAAACTAACACCGCAAAGATATTTGCAACAAATAAATACCAATTATAAAAAGTTGGAACAATTCGGTCGAGTGATAGTGTTGGAATCAATCCTTTTAAAAACATCTCTGTAGTGTGAGGAGCAACCGCCAAAAAACCCAAAAAAATTCCCATATGGGCCACACCGGCCGCCACTTTTCTTCTTACATTTTTTTGTCCCAAAACATCACTAAAGAGAATAAAAATTCGATCCATCAATTGATCAAGATTAAATTTACTTTGATCTGCATTTCCTACACTCTTCATAAGTAAAAAGCGAAAGTAAATTCGATATGCAAAAACACCAACTGCTGTTAAGAATACTAGTGAAAAAAGTATTGGTTTAATCTTTAAATAAATTAAATAAAATTCGTAATCCATAGTCATAGATATTATCCCCCAAATCTTTCAAAATTATTTTAGTGCTGACAACTCTTTAGTTAACAAAGGGACAATTTCAAAGAGATCACCGACAATACCATAATCACACTTTTTAAAGATTGGTGCCTCAATATCTTTGTTGATGGCCACAATAGTACGAGAAGTTTTCATCCCAGCAAAGTGTTGAACTGCTCCTGAAATTCCACAAGCAATATAGAGTTTAGGGCCAACAGTCTTTCCTGTTTGTCCCACTTGCATATCATGAGTTGCACATTCAGCATCGACAGCAGCACGAGAAGCACCAACTGCCGCTCCTAAAACTTTTGCACACTCTTGAAGTAACTTAAAGTTTGCTTGCTCTCCTACTCCTCTTCCTCCAGCAATAATAATTTCTGCTTCTGTTAAATCAACTCCCTCGCTCTTTCCTGGTTTAATTTCTTTTATAATAAACCGATCATCTTGAATAATATTTGGATTAAATGAGATACACTCAACTGCTTCTGCTGCAGCAGCTGTCGCCACAACTACTGCAGGAATAGAATTAGGACGAAATCCTACTACACTATAAGCAGTGCCAGCTCCGTCTGCAGAACATATTTTAAATTTTGCGATTGTCTTTCCTGAGTAATTTGATTTTGTTACTTCACTCTTATCTAAATCTATTGAAAGTACATCGAGAACACAAGCTGCATCTAACTGAGCAGCAACTCTGGCCAAAATATCTTTACTCCAAATGCTGGTTAATCCAAAAAGTTTATTTATATTATACTCTTTCATCACTGATAAAATAGCATTGGTTACATTAACAGGATTATGTCCATCTACACTTTGACTTATCTTAACATCAACAATTTTGCTAGCACCATACTTTGCAATTTGATTTGAAAATTCTTTAGCATCACTATTAATAACTATTGCAAATACTTCATTATCTACACTGGCAGCAGCTGTATCTGCAGATGCAGCTGCAGTTAGCACACCAAAGTTAGCTGGTTTCAATTCTCCATTTTTTGTCTCTATTAAAACTGCAATTTTTTCTTTTTTCATTTTATTTTTTTCTCCTCTAGTATCCATTAAATTACCTGTGCTTTATTTTGTAAATCACTTACAAGATTGGCCACCATATCTTTTGCCGCTCTTCCACTATAGATAATCCCTTGGCCCTTTTCTGGAGGAAGTTCTAATTCAAGCAAACTAGCAACATGATCACTTGCAATTGGATTAATTGCAAGATCAGCAAATGGAATCTCTTTTACTGGTTTTGTTTTTGCTTTCATAATATCAGGTAATTTTGGATAGCGTGGATGGTTTAAACCTTTGGCGGCCGCCACCACACATGGAAGTTTCATTTGAATTACAGTTCGTAAACCACCTTCACCTTCACTCTCAACAATTACTGATGAAGTTCCATCAGAGCTAAAAGAGAGTACATTGGTAGAGATTGGCATATCAAGATTTTTAGCAAGCAAATATGGTGTTTGCATTCCTTCTGCATCCACACTCTGTTTTCCCATGAAAATAATATCTGCTTTACCATCATTTGAAATTGTTTTTGCTAATGTCTTAGAAATTGTTTGATGATCTAAATGCTGATCACACTTTACTAATATTCCACGGTCAGCTCCCATTGCAAGGGCCAAACGCAAAGTGGCCATCGATGATACTTTACCCAACATAACCACAATCACTTCGCCACTAAATTTTTCTTTCAAACGAAGTGCCTCTTCCAACGCATACTCATCATAAGGATTAATAACAAACTTTACACTCTCATCAATTTCAGTCTTATTCCTTACAACAATTTTTGCTGCTGTATCAGGAACATGTTTTACACAAACATAAATACGCATGAACTGCTCCTTGAATTAGTTAGATTTTTAAAATACATTCTTAAAATTAGTTTCTGATTATTACTGTGATCATAACAAGGTATCTTAAACACATGAAAGATTCAAACATTATTTGTCAACTTTTTGATATTGATTTTCCAATTATCCAAGGCGGTATGATCTGGGTTTCAGGAGGGAAATTGGCCGCTGCCTGCAGTAATGCCGGAATTCTCGGTCTGATTGGAGCTGGTTCAATGTCAGTAGATATTTTACGTGCACACATTTTAAAAGCACAATTGCTCATAGATAAAAATAAGGATAAATACAATGACAAGAACAGCATCCCAGAAATCCCAAGAGTTGGAGTAAATATTCCTCTACTCTATTCGCAAGCAAAAGAACAAATTGAAGTAGCTCTCTCTCTTGGAATAAAAATATTTTTTACTTCAGCAGGAAGTCCTAAAACATACACAACATATCTTAAAGATCGTGGAGCAAAAGTCGTTCACGTTACTTCCACTCCTGAATTAGCAATTAAATGTCAAGATGCTGGAGTGGACGCTGTAGTGGCCGAAGGTTTCGAGGCCGGTGGTCATAATGGAAGAGATGAGATCACAACTATGGTGCTAATTCCTCAAGTAGTAAAAGCAGTAAAAATTCCTGTGATCGCAGCGGGAGGAATTGTAAATGGAGACTCTATTGCAGCTGCATTTTGTTTAGGTGCCAAGGGAGTGCAGATGGGTTCACGCTTTATTGCAACTAAAGAATCCAGCGCTCATCAAAATTTTAAAGATATGATTTTAAATTCTAAATCTGATTCTACTATGCTTGCACTTAAAAAATTAGTTCCAGTTCGATTACTTAAAAATTCATTCTATAACAAAGTAAAAGAATTGGAAGATAGGTGTGCGGATAAAGAGGAGTTAGAAAAATTATTAGGCAAAGGTAGAGCAAAACTTGGGATGTTAGATGGTAATGTTAATGAAGGTGAATTAGAAGTTGGACAAGGGTGTGCACTTATTGATGATCTTCCCTCTGTAAAAGAATTAGTCCAGCAATTAAAAGAAGATTACACTAAAACATTACGATGTGAATATCCGTAGCTCGCACTTGTTAAAATTCATATCTATGAATAAAGCAATCACTAGTCACTGATAGTAATTTGACATTTTTCTATTATGATTTTTATTATTTTTCCGATACTACAAATAGATCACCAGTAGGTTACCAATATATATTTGTCCACATACTAATTTTTATAGGTAAATTATTATGGAAATAGAAAACTTTGATGAACAGGAATTTAAACATAAACTAACTTTCATAAGAACGATGGCCATAGCTAGCAGTATTACTTCTCTCTCTTTACTTATTCCTAACTATCATGACGGCAAGTTCTTTCTCGTGGCCGTAAATATCATCTTTCCAATCACTATTACATCAATTGTTTTTTTCTATCTTAAAAAAATCAAAGAACGTTTTTTAATTGCACTTCGATCATCTATTCTCGCCACTACTATTATCTTGTTTTTAATGTGTATTGGAGAAAAATCGATTCTCTCAGGAAAAATACAATGGTTTATGCTATATCCTCTTTTCACTATTACTATCTTTGAAAATAGGAAAGAAGGAATTTTTTGGTCTTTTATGGGCGGTATTATTTTAACAACAACACTACTTTGGAGCAAAGATAATTCTGCCTATGAAAGTAATTATATCATTCGTTCTATTATGGCCTTTGTTTTAATCATGATCTTTGCTTACTACTATCGACTCTTTCGTGATCGCTTATTTAATACCATCAAAATCTTGTTGAACAAATCTAATAATGAACGCAATAAGTATGAAAATCTCTTACGGGTTTTAAGTCACGATGTTGCTAATCCTCTAACTGTTATTGGGGCCGTAAGTGATAAATTAATAAAACAAGATGCAAGTAATGTTAATTATCAAAGAGTCGACCGCGCATGGAAAATTATTTTTGAAATTTTAGAGCATACTAAAGAGATGTGCGCGATGGAAGATGGTAAAGTTGAAATCAAACTTTCACCCATTGAACCAAAAAATATCTTTGAACAAATTTTATTTATCTTCAGTACCAAATTAAAAGAAAAAAACATTGAACTGATTATTGAAAATCAACTAAAAGATGACTGTAAATTCTTAGCTGAGGAAAAAAGTTTTAATAATCAAGTAATGAATAATTTAGTTTCAAATGCCATAAAATTCTCCAACTCTAATAGTAGAATAATCATCAGAGCATACGAGGAAACAAACACCAACAAAAATGATAATAAAAATGATAATAACAATGATAATAACTATGATAACAGCTATATTGTTATCGAAGTTGTGGACTTTGGAATTGGCATTCCAAAAAATCTAATTGATAATCTCTTTAATTATAAAGCAAAAACCTCAAGAAATGGCACCAGTGGTGAAAAGGGAACTGGTTTTGGCATGCCACTAGTAAAGACATATGTAGAATTCTACGGAGGAAAATTAAACATCAAAAGCAAAACCGAAATTGAAAGTGGAACTACGGTTAGCATTCACTTAAAGAAAATCAATGATCAATAATATTTATTTACCCTAACTTATTAAGTAACTTATTAAGTATGCCCTATTCTTAGGGCATATTATCTTTCATTCGTAACCAAACAAAAAAGCAATTTTTATTTATTAAATGACAGATTTTATTTAAAAAGCAAAACATAGTTTTACTTTTTTCTATCAGCAATTTGTTAGACCCGCTTAAATTATATGTAATTGTAAATTACTTAATCGTAATTAGTTTAGATTAAGTTAAATTAAATCAAATTAAAGCGAATTAAAAACGTCTCTATTAACAATTAAGGAGTTCTCATAATGAAAATGAAACAATATTCTTTGATGTCTCTTTCTATCGCACTCTTAGGATTAACACTTTTAACTGGATGTCCTCCAAAACCAGTAGTTGATCCAAGCGTACAAGTCTTTATTGGTAATGATCCCGCTCGCCCTACTGTGGCCGGGCCATCACCATTTGATTTTGGTCAAGCAGGAAATACTGTTTATCACACTTTCACTCTTGGAAACAAGGGCACTACTCCTGCAACTGTAGGTGATGTTTCAGATGCTGCTTTTAAATTAGCAGCACCATTTGCTCTTGCAACTCCTACTACAGGAACTCATTGTGCTAAAGGAACTATCCTTGCACCAAATACTAGCTGTACTTTTGCTGTATCATTTACTCCAACTCTTGCTGGTCAAGCAAAAGGAAAAATATCTGTTCCATATTCTGTTGGTGGTAAAGCATATACCGCTAGTGAAGATATTTTAGGTAGTGGAGTTTTAAATAGTCCGCTACTGCTTATTAGCTCTGATCCAGCTAATCCAACTTCTGTTGGACTTCCACCATTTGATTTTGGTACTGTAAAAATAGCAACCACTTCAAGTCATCAATTCATTGTAATAAATAATGGTACCCAACCAACAAGCATAAGTGATGTAAGTGCGGCCGCATTTCAATTGGCAGCACCCTTCTCACTTGCAGCTCCATCTGCAGCTTCTGATTGTACATCAGGAATAACTTTAGCTGCAAATGCAACTTGTACTTTTACTGTAAATTACTTTCCTGAGGATGCAATTTTATCCAATGGAAAAGTTATTATCTCCTATAGTAATGGAGCAACTCCTGCAAGTACAATGAATGCTAGTTCCTCAGTTATGGGAACTGGTATTTTAGATTGTAGTGTGCCTGCAATGTTAGCAAGCTATCAGCAAGGAACAGATGCGGCCCAAGCACAAATGGGTCAAGATGCAATTAAAGGAACTCTTGATGGAGAAGCACTCACTCGCTTAAATGGTATTCAAGATGGATATAATATTAGTTATCAAGATGCTTACAATAGTGGATACAATGGACCACAAGGATATCCTGCTGGATATGCCGCCGGATATGCGGCAGCTGCTTCTGGTTCTTCTCTAAGTTGTATGAATGGACATAATGATGGATACAGAGATGGATCTGGTCGCGGAGATAGTGATGGCCATAAAGATGGTTATGATGATGGTTATAGTGATGGTTACACTGTTGGTAGTTCACAAGGTACTGGTGTTGGTTATAGTGATGGTTATCAAGATGGTCTTGATCGAGGTGGCAATAGTGGAACATCTGATGGTTATAGTAGTGGATACAATAACTGCTACAACTCTGCTTATAGTTCTTCATATGACGTTGGATATAGTGATGGTGAAAGTTCTTATACATGTCCAGATATGCTAACAGCTGCTAGTAAAACATTTTTTAGTTCATTAATCAAAGGCAAGAGTGCTTATACAAAGGGATTAGATGATAGTAAACAACTCTGCTACAAACAAGGTTACGATGCTACTTACTCAACATCTGCTTATTGGAATGCTTTCAATGCTGCCAAAGCAAACAATGCCGAATACCAAGCAGGTATTATAGAGGGAAAAACACTTGGTCGTATTGCAGGTAATGCTGACGGTATTAGAGATGGATATGATTATGGTTACTCTGTTGGAACAGTTGATGGTGCAAGAGATATCTATACAGCTTGCTACAATCAGAGCTATTCAACTGGTTATCGTGATGGTTATGATCGTGGATATGCTTCTGGATATCCTGAAGGATATTCTAGTGGTCAAACAGATGGATACAACTCTTCATACAATACCGGATACAACGCTGGAGAGAGTGATGGATATAATGATGGTTACAATGCAAACTATAGTGGTGCATACTCTACTGGATGTAACTCAGGTGAGGCCGATGGAGATTCAGAGGGATATAGTGCTGGTTACGACGATGGTTATAGCGATGCTGCCGACAACTGTCCAGACAGCGTAACTGCTGTAGCAAAATCAGCTGCACCTAAATTAGTAGCTCCATTTAAACCTACAGTACGTGCAGTAAATACAAAAGCAATGATTCGTGCTGATAACAAAGAAAATCTATTGAAAGCAATAAAGGGAGAAATTACAGTTCCACATGGTAAACGTTATAAAGCTCCTTCTGCTCCAGCTGGTAAAGTAAGCTATGGACTTAATCAACCATGGTTAAAAGTAGATACCACTAGTTCTAGCTCACAAAAACTTTCAGCTGAGAGATTTGCTGGTTCAAGATTACCTAAGATTTTAGATCAAATCATTGGAAAATCCAAAGGTTCTGAAGCAAGAACAATGATTGGTACTTGGAGAAATACTTTAAAACAAACTCATGCTAAAAAAGCTACTCGTGCAATCAAGAGTAGTCGTGTTGTACCAGCAGCAGCTCCAGCAGCAACAGTTCCAGCGAAAAAATAGATTGTAAATTTATTATAATTTAGTGTAATTAATCACTGGCGCGAAATCGAAGATTTCGTGTCAGTGATTAACTAAATTATCTAAGAGCAAAACAGGAGGTTATTTAAATGCAAACATTAGCTCTATTATCCTTTTTCGTTTCTACTTGTCTTCTACCTTGTCTTCTACATTGTCTTCTATCGCTATCATATGCCCAAAATTCCCCACTAGATAATCTGCATGCCAATTTTGACAATGACATTAGCATAGAAAATTACAATGAAAATTCTTTGGATTTTTCACTTAGAAAATCAACTCTCTCCTCTGGAAAAGTACAAAAATACAATGATGTATATGACACTTCTGATTTTAGTTCTGAAAGAAGTTTACGTTTGTTAAAACAAGTTGATAAACAATTTTATAAATTACTTAGCAAAAGAGATATCGACACCATTTACGTAAATCGTATTGCCTTCTTGATAAAAGGTGTAAAAATCGATCAAATAAACAAAAAAAATCTATTAAGCTATGATTACATCACCGCCGCCACTCCGGGGATGAAAGTTATTACTATCGAAAATTTAATTCAGCGTGGATTATTAAATTCAGATCCCAGCACAATTGCCAATCTTGATTTTCAATTCCTGATGCATCAACCGCTTCCACTCATCTCTGGAATTAGTAGCAAAGTAAATGTATCGATTGCTCCTATGAGTGATTTTACCTCCGAACAACAGTCGGCCATTACAAATATCTCTAAAGAGTTGGGAATAGATAAAAATCCTGATCGAGTTGTTATTGATACTATCATTACTCCAAAATACTATTCTGAAGATGGTGAATATAATTTATTAGGAGAAGATCACCCATATGTTAAAGGAAATGCATCTTTTATTTTCTTCTATCAACTAACAAATGGTAATGATATCTTAGTTGTTCACAATCGAATTAGTATCTTCAAAAAACCCTATTTTATTCCATCAATTCTCTTTAACAAAACTATATTTTTAACATACGACAAAGGATTTAAAGATTTTGTTAGTGGAGTTCGTAACTACTTTTCAAACTAATAAACGAATACTTCAATTGAAAAAAAATCATGGCACTAAATAATTTCTATAAAAAATATTTATCTCTTCTAACTAATTGAAAAATAGTTAAAAAGAAAAATAATCCTAAAATAATTATACCGAGCATTTAAGCATAAATATTCAGTGATAAACTAGATCTATTAAATTAACAAATAAGCAACCCAAGAGAGTTATAATCATGCTAACAATATGTAGAAATTTTTTTTCTTTAGTTTCAATTTTAATTTTAATTTTAATTTTATTGGCCAGTAATGCATGCTTATTACTTGTGTGCACAGATAAAGCATATGCTACTAAGTTAAAGTTAGTGGCAAAATCTGAAACGTATTATGAAAAAGTAATTAATGATTTAATCAAAGAAAAAATGGATATTACTTCATTACAAAAACTATCTACGGTATTAACTGAACTTGACCTACCTATTTTAAAAAATAAACTAATAGAAAACAAAGAAAATATTTGGAAAAAAAATTCGTTTTTATTTAAAAATAAAAATAAAAATAAAAATTTGCTCTTAAATGCCTTTAGCATCTCATCTAAAAATCATCCCGCATGGGCAGAATTCTTAAAGGCTCTTATTGTCAGTAAGGCAATCGTTTGCACAGATAAAAGTTATCTAAATGATCTTAACCAGGGACTGTTAATATCTTCCAAAAGAGGAGATGTTATAATTAGTAATTTACTACTTGAAAAAGGTGCCAACCCAATTATAAAAAATAAAGAAGGTAAAAACGCTTTCACCTATGCTCAAGAAAATAATTCTGTTGAAATAGAAAAGATGATTTTAAGATCAAATCCTACTGGATTTGAAAAAGAATCGCCAGAGGGAAAGAGTGTTCTTATTGTGGCAATAGAAAAAGGTTACGATGATGTGGCCAATAATTTACTTGATAGTCCAAGTGGTTCATCACTAGTAAATAAAGTTGATAATAATGATTATCCTCCATTTCAATACATTGTTAAACATAATAGATCTTCGCTGATAAATAAAATGCTACAAAAGGGCGGGGATAAAGATGATTTGCTTGGATATGCCTCTTTGGATAATAACAAGAAGATGGTGCAAATTGCTCTCGATTCTGGTGCTGATGTTAACGCAACTCCTTTTACATCCGAAAATACTCCGATAATTTTTGCAGCTAAGAATGGATACGCTGAAATTGCTAAATTGCTACTTGAAAAAGGTGCCGACCCACTTATAAAAAACAAAGATAATATGAACGCTATTGATTATGTGAAAAAAAATAGTAAAGAGGGATCCGATCTATATAAATTGTTTAAACCATTTTTCTTTGATGATAATGGAATAAATTTAGTTACAGAATTATTTTACGATCCCAATGGTTATGATAGAGATGGATTTAACATCCATGGTTTTAATCGCTCTGGCATTAATAAGTATACAGCAACAACGAAAAATGAAATGGGACTTACTAAGATGGAAACAGACGATAGAAACAATCTTAGTGAGCTACAAAAAAAATCATTGGAAAATCACCAATCCCTTATAGATGGTAAACAATTATTAATGTTAGATCAATTAGCAAAAAATAAAAAAGTAGGTCAAGATATTATTAAAAATTATCTAGAGAGCGAACGAGTGTTGAGTGTTCTTTCTAAAAATCGCTATGATAAATTAATGAATTGTCGTCAGAAAGATAAGTGCCTAGTAAATCCCAATGCAATTTGCGGTAATTTTCCTTGGAAAAGCACTTACAATGAGGATCAACTAGACGTTTTATATCCAAAAGATATTGATGATATAGAATGGATAAAGATTAAAAGTAACATTGAAAATGCTCTCAAAAACTCTTTGCAAAAAATGGAACAAAACCAAAATCAAAATCAAAGTGAAAATATAATGGAAGGGCTGGACAAAGATACTCAAAAAGAACTTTTAACAGATGCTACTGCTTCCACTCCTAAAATTTTACAAAAATTAGATATAAACTCAAAAGCAAATGGTGACTCTGAAACAACTAAAAGTATAAAACATCACTTAAGAAAAACCATAAAACAACTATATGATCATTTAGAGAAGAATAAAATTTCTCTAAGTATATTAGGAGTAAATTTGCATACAAATGCAAATGCACGCTGTCTTGATGGAATTTCCGATGGACTTTTACCATTAAAAGAGATGTATATTTATAAAAGACCAAAAAAAGAGGATCACTATATCGATGCTATCGGATATGAGTTGGCCAATATTTTAGCAGAAAATAATTTAAGATATCTTAAATCACAAAGTAGAGATTGGAATGATGAGGAATTTCAAACAACAGTATTTGAGATTATGCGCCAGCGATTTTTTATGACCATCAATCCAGAGTGCAATTACAAGGAGACAAGATATCCTTCATATGGGGACCATCTAAATCCATTATTTTCTATCGAAAAAGTAATTAACCGAATGATAGAAGGAGATAAGAGTGATTTTAAATTTACACGTGATAATTTTGACGATCCTGCTATAAGTAAGCAGGGTAAGTTAAATTTCTCACCATTAAGTGATAAAATAATTATAAAAAAAGTAATGGATGCATACAAAAAGGGTTTGCTCCCTGAAAATAACCCTGGTGGAAATGGCAGCATTCTATCACATAAGAACTTATTAGATTATATTTATAAACATCCGGTAATAAATAATCTAATAATAATGGACTCAATGGATAATGATTATTATTTTGTAGACAAAGAAGATAAAAAGACCATTAAATTTAAAGAAGCATTTTTTCGTGAGCTCTTGATTGATTATGGAATTTTACTTAAGAAAGGTAATAGAAAAAAATTAAATAAAAAAGAGATTGAAGCACTAAAGGTACAATGTAATTTATCCACTAGCGGTAGTAATGGCGATAATGGCGATAATGGCAATAATAGCGATAATGGCAATTTAGATTTAGAAAAAATGCTTAAAGACAATCTAGTTTTAACTCACGTAATAGATCGATTCCCTAATAATGGAGTAGAAGTTTATGAAAAATTTTCCACGTCTAATCCAGTAAAAATACCTGATAGAACAACCTTACATCATACCATAAATCATATGGTGGAAGGGCATGAGAGTGGTAATTGGGATTGTCATCCATATATTATTTTATCTCCAGCAAGTGATTTCAAAGGAGAAATTTACGGAGGGAAATCAATAGATCTTATGACATTAGATCAGCATACATGGAAGGAAAACTCCATTGCAATAGTTCCTGAAGATGAATTGAATCAATTGAAATTAAAAAATCCAGGGTTTCTTGGAAAATGGAAAACCTACAAACGCCATCCCTTTCTTATAAAAGAAGATCACTCTCTTGGATCAAAATTATGGAGTCCTGATGATAGTTCTGCTCCAACATTTTGTGGAGGAAAACTTAAATTGGCAGATATGAAAAGTAATTATCAAGATAAAAATGGCATCTATGAAACACTGAGGATGGGATTTGATAGAGTGATGAATGAGTTGAGGGCCGATAAAAAAAATATTTTAGCATATGATAAGTGTGCGGCCCTTATTGATGAACTCTTATATGAAAATTTTGCCAATAACAAAGGACATATGTATGGAATACACTATGGTAGTTTGATGGAGGATATCGAGATTGCTAATAAAAATTTTCAAAAAGTGCTTAATCCTAAAAGCATCAAAATTGATGATGAAACTGCCAAAGAACAAATACCAATTCCAAAAAAGGTGAAAATTCTAAATGTAGGAGGAGTAGTCGGGGAAATAACAAATGTAAGTGCCTCTTTTCTAGTTCGTTCCTGGTCATACTATAAGCAAATTGAAATGATGATCGAGGCAGAATCACCTGAGTACAATGATGAGAAAAAAATGTATTTGCAAAATTTGGCAAAAGCAATAAAGAATAGGTCCATACTACATGACTATATATATTTAAATTGGAATAAAAATAAAAATATAAATAAAAATAACTCAACAATATTTACAGAGGAAAAATTGCAAAAGTTGGCCAATCAAATTGATATGGCATCTTTAAGTAAATTAATAGAAGATATCATTTCTAAAAATAATGCTTTCGAGAGCACAGAATCAGGCACCATAGAGAAAAACAGCAGCGCTGTTGAATTAAATATCGCTCTTAAATCTTACATCTTAAAACTTGAAAAAGAGATAATGAGGATAGAAAAGTTGAACTAAGAACTAAGTAGTGGTTAATCAAAATTAATCCCTGCTCCCATTTCTAAACTCTTACTCCTACGTGGATTATAGTAATATGAGTTTTTCTTGAACTCCCCAGAATCATCTAAGCAATCATCATAATTTTTATCGCCTGGACGAAGTAATTTTCCTGTCTTCTTATCAGGACAATTAACTTGAATGTAGGTATTTACTTTACGTTTATCACCAGAATTGTCTGGTCCATAAACTGAAGCAATATTACGACCACCATTTTCTTTCTCTCTCTTTTGATCTTCAATTATTTTTTTAGAAACATTTTCAGGCACACGTAAAGAATCTAAAGTCACTTCTGCAGAAATTTTGGAAAAACTAAATGTATAAAAATAACAGAGCACAATAGTTGTTAAGACAACTAAGCTAGCAACAGCAGCGCAGGAAGGTAATTGGCCATTAAAACTCAAACAAGACTTTAATGATTTCATACTCTGTCCTCCTATTAAAATGCTCTTTAATTTTTAATGATTTCAATTTTATAGGAAATAACTATTCGGAGTATTTTGATCAAGCTTTAGCTTTATTTTTAAAAAAATAAAATCTATATTTTAATATCTTGATTTCTAAGAGCTTCCAAAGATTTTATTGATCTATAAATTTAATTGGATTTCTTTCTTTGTTGTTGCTTGAACTGTTCTGCTTTTTTTATAATCATTATGTAACAAATTATACTGATCTCTTAATCTTAAAAAATTTAATTCTAAATCCTCTACTAAATTTTTTTGTTTTTTACATCTGATTCCCGCCATTATCGCACGTTGAGTGAGTTCATAATCAGTATCATTTTCTAAACGTAATGCCTCTTCCTTCTTTGCTTCATCTAACAAAACACTATATCTCTTTTGTTCTTGCAAGAATGACAATTCTGCTTGTAATAATTGATCTCGCAATTTATTCAGTTGTTCCTTTAATGGTTCCTTATATTCTGCTTTAGGTTCAACATTAGGTTCAACTTTAGCTTCAACATTCAAATCAACTTTGTTATTTTCGTCCATTGTTGATATCAACCCAAGCGAAATGGCCTTTTTGCGTGCTTCTTTAATAGTATAATCTTGATAATTTTTATAAAACTCCTCCTCTTCACCACTCAACAGCTCACGCTTTTTATATGCTAAATATTGAAGGACATAATACTTTTGTTGTTCAATAGAATCTTTACCAAATTTTTTCAAGAGATAGTCGAGCAAATCATGTTGAACTATTTCTAAAAGATAATATTCTTTATCATTTAAGTTTACCTCTCTCAACATCTTTAAAACTTTCGAACTAATCGCTTTTTGTATAAATAATTCAAAATGCTCTTTACTCATCTTATCGTTATTTTCAACATTTTGATCTGTGCTTAAAAGTTTTAACATCACTTGATGATTAAGTAAAAAAGTATATTTGTTATCACTAATAATGGCATTGAAAATCGTTGCTAAATACTTATAGTTGCCATTTAGATTATAAAATTTAAATAAAAAATTGCGAATTACTTGATCGCTATACTCTAATACCGATTTAGTTCGTGATAACTCAACTATTTTTATTGAAAAATCCTCCAATGATCCATTCACATCTCCTCTAATCATTGGCCCCTCTTTAAAAATCATCTCCACCATCTTTTTTTGATTGGTCATTGTCATAGTAGTATATCCTTGTTCTACATTATTTTTTATTCTACATTCAATCAATTTATTAGGATAAAAATTGCATACGCTAATTAAAATTATTAGGTAATAGCTTTCGTAAGTAAAAACAGGATTTATTTGTCTGTTATTGACAAAAAAATTATTTCGTGATTGTGATAAAACATTGAGTATGTAAAAACTTGAGTATGCCCCAAAATGTGGGCATTAAATAAACAAATTAATCACATTTATCAATACAATTTTAATTATTTTTCCTTTAGTTTATTAACTTAACAAATGGTAATTACAAGCAAATTCTATTTTGAGCATAAATCAATCCACGAAAATATTTATCTAGTAAAGTATTCATCGTTTATATTTATCAATATGATAATAACAATATTTATTTATTAGAGCATTTATGGTTTTTTCATTACAACCAATAATTCATTTTTTTATATTATTATTATGGTTATCAATATTACCTATTTCAATTTTTATTAGTACTGAAAGCTTTAGTGTTGATAATTCCAATATTACCACTAATACCAGTAATAAAAATAATAACAGTAATACAACAATTGAAGATACAAAAAAAATTCGTAACTTTGCATATCTTCTCTTAGCGGCCACTCAATTTTCATCCGAGACTGCTCCTAACACTATTACTGAGAATAAAAATAATTTTGATTCTGAAAAAATGCAATTAGCATTAGAAGCATTCCCAGATGTGTTGCAAATGATTTATGATGGTAAAGATCTTAATGAGATCTTAAAACAAGCTGAATTGCCACAAGTACCCTCTTTCTTAAATTATTTTTTTACAAAGGTACCTTCATTTTTTAATTTATTTTCAACTATTACAAACATCGTTGATTTTCCAAAAATAATCTCTTCAATTTTTCCAAAAGATAGTTACTTATCCATACCTATAAACCTTATTAGTAACATGATTATAAAATTAGAAAACAAAGGATTACTTAATACTTTGTTAATCGATAAAAATTCTCAAACAACAACAGCAAAAGTTAATAACGATGGAAAAAAAATTGGCATACTCATGTTAGATGCATTAAGTGACCTTATCATAAATAAACTTCGCTTAGATAATTCTATTCGTAAAAGTGAAAAAATAAAATTTATAAATTTATTACCATCTCCATTTTTTTCACATCTTTCAAATATTTTATTTAAAAAAATCTCTAATATAAAATTTTCTGAATACAATGAATTATCTATTCTACACGATCCCAATTCAGGAATAGATACCAGCTTTATGCCTAAAAAAATTGCAGAATTCCTAAATCTTGTTTTAGTAGAATATTTCGATCGCATGCACGCTGAAGATAAAAAGAAAATCATTATGGCGCTTTTAGATTCCCCTGCCAATTCTACAGAAGAGGATAAACTTTTAGTGGTAATAAATAATGTCGGTCCAGGATTACAAAAATTACTTCAATTGATTGCAAATTATGCAAAATCACCAAAACTAGTCTCTATTTTAGAGAAATTAAAATCTAATATCAAACCTTTTGATGGTAAATTAGCAAAGAGTATTGTTGAAAAAAATTTAGGTTCGAAATATAGTGAGATTATTTCCGAGTTCAATGAAAAACCTTTGGCCGCTGCTAGTGTAGGACAAGTCCATTTGGCAAAATTGCACTCTGGCCAAGAGGTTATCGTTAAAGTAATTAGACCCAATTTAAGAGAACGAGCGCAGCGAGAGATTGAACTACTAAAATCTATCGCCAAAAACGATGAAGTCTTAGTTAAATTTATTGATGATACTGCCACATCCTTAAAAGAGGAATTGGATTTTAATTTCGAAGGACAAAATGTTAAAGAAGGAATTATATATTCTGATCCCCAAAAGGGCATTTACCCTCTTAAACTAATAACCGACAAAGATGGCCAGGATATCTTTACTTCTGATGTGATTTTGATGGAAAAAGCACCAGGAAAACCAATGTCTAAATACAAAGGGGAAAAGCTAGATCTTAAAACAGCGAAAAGGAAAATTACATCTCTAAGTAATTTTTTATCAATGTGGTTTGATGAGGCCATCTTCAAGAGTGGTTTTTTTCACGGAGATCTTCACGAAGGAAATCTATTTTTCGAACCTAGTGCTGCAAAATTAACTAAAACAAAAAAATCCAAAAAACTTCCTAAAGTTCCTGATTTTCAAATTGTTCCTATTGATTTTGGTAGTGTTGGAAAGTTAAATCAAGATGAAAGAGAACAAATGATTCATCTATTTTTAAGTGTATATTTACAACTTCCACAAAATGCTGCCAATGTTTTTAAATCACTCTCACCATTAATGACTAAAGATCAATATAAGAAATTAATAGAATATTCCAAGAATAATATCTTTAAGAAAGGAAGTAACGTTGCTATATTTCAGGCAATAGGTATGTTAATAAATAAAATAATGGAAATGGGCATAGCTTTACCTAAAAGCTTTGTAAAGTTCAATCGAGCGATTACCTTTATGGAAAATCAAATCTACTATACAAATCAAGAGCTAGATACAATTGATCCAAAGAAAAAGATTGCTCGTGGCAATTCAATCGCAATATATCAATCAATTATAAAATCTAGATTATTAGCAAATATTATTAGAAATTTTTTAGGTCTTTCCGTTAAAAAAGATTCTCCTATTGGAAATAATCTCCTCTCCTCTTTGAAGCAAGAATATCTTTATGGGAAATGCGATTTGAGTAAACTAGAGTAACGTTCTTTAACAAAAATTATTTCGTGATGGTAGGTGCAGGTCTGATAACAAGTCCAACAAAATCATGGATATCATCGTAATCTATTTGTATCGAAATATCTTTACGAACCTTAGAAATTTTTTCTGCCGTTTTTTTCCAAAAATTATTCCATTTACTAAATTTTGAATTGCCATACTTTCCGTGAAGAATTGCATAGGAATTAGGATTTTTTAAATTCATCAAGTTAATTACTTTATTAATAAATGTATATGCGCTCTTTGAATCTGAAGATTTTAAGCTACAATCTATCCCCCCACATGTTGTGTTATTATCATGACATTGACAAAGCCCTCTTTTCATAACAATAACATCAAACTTTTGATCAGCTAAATCACAAGATTTAAACTCCTCATTGTGATCTACATGTTTACAGATCAAATTATCTGAAACTTTTTCATCATTTTTTGAAATACTATAATCGGTTTGATATAAAGTAACTCCGCTATTTGCTCCAAAATAATTTTTTTGTAGAAACTTAGCTCCAGAACAAAAACTGCGATTCGGATCATCCATATCTGCTAAAAAAAGTATATTCTTAGTCGCATTTTTCCCCGCCAAGGCCATATGATAAGGAGTTTCGAAATTCCACTTACTTTTTCCATTCGAAAATTTACATCCATCACAATAGTTGATTGAACAATTAATCAGATCATCATTAGTTTTTTCTTTATCGTCTTTACTTGTAAATAGTGCTACAACAGTTTCTAATACACCACTTACAGCTGATTTAATTAATTCTAATTCACTTCTTTTTTGTTCTAGAACTTCTTCTTGCTCACATACTTGTTCACTAGCGTAAAGAGCAGTCGATGTTATTTTATTTATCGAAGTGAAAGTTGTTATTCCACCAATCTCTAAACTAATTAAACCAATGATACTTAAAATGATGATATTGAGACTAAATAAAAAATATAAAGTACTTATTCTTTTCATGATCATCTCTCCTGATATTTACACCTCATACGTTATTTATACCTCCACAAGTGAAGTACAATAAACGTTTATTCATACTCTCTTAATCATAACTTAATTTATTAACTGATAATTAAAGATTTTACAAATTAGTGATTATTAAAGATATTATTAATTGCTTTGTTGTAGTTTGTTATGGTTATACAAATCTAAATAAAATCGATATGTAATTTAAAAATATTTACTACTACCACAATAATGGGCATACTCAATAATAGGCATACTCAATAATAGGCAGCAAGTGAACTAAGCCAGCAAGTGAACTAAGCAAAAAATAAATAATCAAAATTTGAGTTTACATCCTAGTAGAGAATTTCATACAATTTAATTGTTTAGTTATTTAATAACTTGATTATTTATTTAAGAGAGAAACCTAAAGTATGAAAAATTTAATTTTAACACCTATAATTTTAAATTCTCTAATTATTATTGCAACACTCTTTTCTATATCTTCTTCTGCTCACTCTACAACTATCAATTCTAAGCAAAATTCTGAGCAAACCTACAACAACCTCTTGGCCCTACTCGACAAAATAAAAGCAGCAGAGACAAACAAACTTCCTAAAACAGCAATCGAGCTAGCAAAAGAACTTGAAAAAAAAGCTAAGGCAGAAAATGAAAATGGATTATATATTAGAGCTTTAGCAAAAAAAATTATCAATCAATCTTTGATCGAAGGAAATCAACCCAAAAATCGAATTAAACATTTGCTAAAAAATCTTAAAGATCAACCAACTCAGTTTCAACCTATACTCAAAACAATTCTGGCATTGTGGTTTACAGAATACTATCAACAAAACTCTTATAGATTTAGAAATCGAACAGCGCTTGAAAAGGAAGCTAGTAATGAGGATTTCTTGAGTTGGGATTTAAGTAGAATACAAAGCGAAATTGAAATGTTACTAACAGATGCTCTTAAAGAAAAAGAGTATTTAAAGAAAATACCTATTGGCAAATATCGCGGTTTAATTGAGAATAGTATGGAGAGTTCAAGTTCAAAATCCTATTCCCTATATGAATTCTTATTAAGAGAGAGTATAAATTTTTATACTAATTTTTTTACTACTACCACTAAAGATGAAGAGCAAGAAGAACTACTAAGCAGTTCACCAGCATTTAGTAACTACACTAAGTTCATCAATGTTGATAAAAAAAATTTTTCAAACATCTCTTCCTCATATAAAAATGCCTTACTTTGCTATCAAGATCTTCTTAAATTCTATTATGATGACAAAAGCAAGAAAGAGATGCTTTTAGATAGTGAACTTTGGCGCTTAAGTTTTCTAAAAGAAAAAGGAGTTGGTGATGATAAATTAGATATTATCAAAACTCACCTTCAATCGCTTATTACTGAATTTTCCAAGTTTCAATACAAAGAAATTGCTGAAGCATACTACCTCCTTTCTCAAATCTACAATGAGGAGGGCGATTTATTAAAGGCAGTTAATATTTGTAAAGAACTACCAATAAAATTCAGTGACTCCAATGGAGCAAAACTTTGCAAAAATCAGATTAGTACTATTACTCAAAAAGCATTCAATGCTGATATCGAACACACTATTGATCAATTTAATCAAAAATTATATTTGCGATATAAAAATATCTCTGAAATACATATTAAGATTGTAAAAGATACTTGGGAAAACTATCTAGAAGATCGTTGGAGTTCTCTTGGTGAATATGCAAATCCAAAGCAAATTAGTTCACTGCTTGAACTTAAAGCGGATGCTCAATGGTCAGTTAAATTAGCACCTACAAAAGATTATCAATTTAAATCTGAAACTATTGAACTTCCCAAGTTAGCTTATGGATTTTATCATATCTTTATCTCAGAAAAGAGTGATTTTCCATTTGAAAATAACGGAAGTAACAATCAACTGATTCATAATTCATTTTGGTATACCGACACTACCCTTCTTCTTAAAACAGACCATCAAAAAATACAAGGATTGATTGTTGATTCAAGAAACGGCAAACCATTAACCGATAGAATAATAACAATATTTAAAAGAGATAACGATAAGGAAGGAAAATATTTTATATTTAAAAAAATCTCCAGCGATAGTAATGGTTCATTCACCTTTAACGAAAATTTATCTGGCGATTTTTCTTTAGCAATTGATTCTAACAACACAGGCGCCATTGCCTATCAACGTGCAATCAATATCTATTCTTCAAATAACTCAAATACCTTAAATACTAAAGATACTAAACCTCAAGCAATAATCTATACCGATCGTTCCATCTATCGTCCAGGACAGAGAATTCAATTTAAAGTAATTTGTATTGAAGTTAATTCAAAAAGAGAAAAAGATTCTTATCAAATAAACAAATGTCAAAATGTTAATATAACCCTTACAGATCAAAATGGTCGTGAGATATCAAAGACAACTAAATCTGCAAATGAGTGGGGCTCTTTTAGTGGTGATTTTTTAATACCAAATAATATTTTAAATGGTCAAATGTATATTAGCAGTAATTGGCCAAATGGCCAAGCATCTATTCAAGTTGAAGAATACAAACGTCCAAAATTTGAAGTTAACTTAAAACCATCACAAAAGGAATTCGCCTTAAAAAAAATTGTCGAAGCTGAAGGATCGGCCATCAGTTATAATGGTATCCCTATTGCCAATGCAAAAGTTAAATTTAGAGTCACTCGCAACACCCACTACCCAATTTTATTTCATCGCTGGTTTAGCGGCCAACCCTTTTTACCTCAAACTGCTAATAAAGAGATTGCTCATGGTGAAATTATGACCGATAATAAGGGAAATTTCAAAGTCGAATTTCTGGCCGCTCCTGATTTACAAATAGATAAAAATTTCAAACCATTCTTTAACTTCAATTTAGATATTCAAGTCGTTGATAATAACGGTGAAAGCAGAGGAACAAATAGATCATATACTTTTGCTTATAATTCAATCAAAGCTGAAATGTTGTTACCAGAGTGGATTCAACATAAACAAGATAGCACACTCAAAATTACTACCAAAAATTTTGATAATCATCCTGTCTCCAATAATGGAAAAATTACTATTCACTTACTAGATTATCCTAGCTCCCCTCAAAGAAAAGAGAGTATGCTTCATCATTTTATTTGGAATCAATCTTCAAGATTTAATAAAGTAAAAGAGTTAATGGAAAGTGATTTGTCCGATATCAAAAATTGGAAAATTGCAAAAGAGGTTTTTAATTCTCTTTATCAAACCAATGAAGAAACTGGGACAACAAATATTAGTTTAAATTTAAGTGCTGGTGCTTATCGTGCTATTTTAAAAACCGTTGATAAATATAACAATGATACTCAAGAGGAGTTAAATTTTATCGTAATCCCAAATAATAACGAATCCTTTAATATTCCCGTACCCTCCATCATGAAAGTAAAGAATACTACTGTTAATGTAGGTGAAAGTTTAGAAGCATTCTGGGCATCTGGTTACACTAATCCAGATGTTCAAGCATATGTTACAATAATTAAAAACTCTCAAATTTTAAAATCTTATTGGACAAATCATAATAGAGATAACAGCAATTCAAATTCCCATTTCATTATCTTTGATGTTAATGAAAAGCATCTTGGTGGTTTCACACTGCAAGTTCACTTTGTACATCAAAACCAATTGTATGTGCACACTCAATTTATTAATGTTCCAAGGAAGAGCAAAGATTTACAGCTTAAATGGGAAAGTTTTCGCTCAAAAATAAAACCAAATGAAAATCAAACTTGGTCACTTAAAATAACCGGTGCAAACGCAGGCCCTGCTTCCTCTGAATTGCTAGCAACTCTCTATGATCAATCATTAGATTCTATAAAATCTCATAGTTTCTCTGATTTTAAATTTCTTTTCGAAAATGATGTTGTGGCCCCTGAATTTAATAGTACCCTTTATAAAAAAGATCTGCAGATACTATATAACCTTTATCATTTAAATCTTCTAAGTATTCCTCCCAAAATCTACCCCTACTTTACAGAGGAGATACGTAGAGAGTTTTCTACTCTCTTTCCCTTTCAAAAAAGATTTTCCTATATGGCCAAAAGTTTAAGATCTAACTCCAATCACTCAAAAATGATAAACGCAGATTCATCCTCTGCTTTGGCCTTAACAGCAGCTTCCCCATCTGCCCCTGGATACAATTTAGAAACAGAAGCAAAAGTTGTAAGCACAACTAATACAAACAATACAAATAATCTAAATATTCGAAAAAATTTAAATGAAAGTGCTTTTTTCTATCCTCATTTAGTTAGTGATCAAGATGGACTAGTAAAAATTAGCTTTCAAGCACCACAAGCATTAACAAAATGGAAGTTTATGGGATTGGCCCATGGGAAACAACTTGAGAGTGGTTTGTTAGTCGATGAAATTAACACTCAAAAAGAGTTAATGATTACAACCAATGCTCCTCGCTTTATTAGAATGGGAGATAAAATATATTTTAATGTTAAAGTAAGTAATACTTCCGATTCTATTCAAAAGGGAGAAATATATTTAAAATTCTTTAACACACTAACAGATAAAGAAATCACAGATCTTCTTATTAAAAATTCTAAAACATACCCATTTGAACTTGCCGCTAATGAATCCAAAAGTTTTTCCTTTGAAATCGATGTCGATTCTAGCTCTATTGACCTCTCTTACCCTCTCACTTACAGATTTGTTGCAACGTCAGCTACCTTTAGTGATGGCGAAGAATCTCTTATAACCATTCTTCCTCGTTCGATCTTTGTTCAAGAATCATTTCCTTTATGGATAAATGGACCAGGAAACAAGGAATTCAACTGGAATAAACTCTCTAAACATAGCAGCGGCCAAACTATTAAACACCATAAACTAATTGTACAAATGGTTTCAAACCCCATATGGTATGCTATTCTAGCTCTACCATACCTTGAAGAAGAGAATTCAGAATCTAGTGATCAACTATTTAATCGTTTCTATGCCAACACTCTGGGAGAACTAATTATAAATTCTAATCCTTCAATTGAAAAAATATTAAAGAGTAATATATCATTAAAAAGCAACCTACAAAAAAATCAAATTTCAAATCTTAATTCCACTTCATTAGAAGAAACTCCATGGTATGCTGATGCTAATAACGAAGAGATCTTAAAACAAAAGATTGCAATCTTTTTTGATAAAAACCGTATTCATATGGAAAGTAAAACTGCTCTCGATGAATTAATTAAACAAATGCTTCCCGCAACTGAAAATGGTGGTTGGCCATGGTTTAAGGGTGGGCCTAGAAATGATTATATTACAAAGTACATTTTGAGTGGTATTGGCAAATTAAAAAAGATTGGAATAAAAATTGATATAACTCCATTTCTTACAACAATCAAATCTCTAGATTCATCAATTAGTGAACAATATAAAATTATAAAAAATAAAAAGCTCACCAATGAAAATAACTATAATTCAACAATAGCTTTATACTTATACACTCGCTCCTTTTTCTTAAAAGAGTTACCAATAAATAACACTTCAAATGAGCATAAAGAGTACAAAGAAGCGCTTAATTACTTTCTTGATCAAGCAAACAAACATTGGATCTCTCTTAATAGCAAAATGTCTGAAGCACACACTGCTTTAGCACTATCCCGCATGCAAAAAGAGAGTAAAACACCAATGAGTATTATTAAATCTTTACGAGAACGCTCCACTCACTCAAATGAATTAGGTGTTTATTGGGAAGAAAATGCTCTCTCATATTTGTGGTTTCATGCTCCGATTGAAACTCATGCCATGATGATTGAACTCTTTAACGAATTAGCTCCTGATCAAAAAGAGATTGATCTCTTAAAACTATGGGCGATTAAGCAAAAACAAACACATATGTGGAAAAGCAACAAGGCCACTTCCGAAATAATCTGGAATTTGCTTAATTCCAATTCCAACTCCAGTCTTTTAAAACAAACATCTCTAGTAGAGATTAGCTTAGGTAACACAAAAATTGTTCCCCCTACAAATAGTATTGAAGCTGGCAGTGGTTTTTATCAAAAATCATTTGATGAAAAAGAGATTTTAAGCAATTTAAATTCCAATTTAGGTCATATAAAACTAACAAAAAGTGATTCTGGCCCATCATGGGGAGGTGTTTTTTGGCATTATTTTGAAGATATCTCTAAAATTACCCCTCATAAAACTCCTCTAGTGTTAAGTAAAAAGATTTTTGTAAAAAAATTAAGCAAAAAAGGTCCATTGCTTTCAAACAAATTAAAATTGCAAGTAGGAGATACTTTAATTGTTAGAATAAATTTACAAGTGGATCGAGATATGGAGTTTGTAGAAATGAAAGATATGAGGGCATCGGGAACAGAACCACTCAATCAAATTTCAAAATATAAAACTCAAGATAATTTAAGTTACTACCAAAGCACCAAAGATTACGCCACCTACTTCTACTTTGATCATTTGAGCAAAGGAAATTACGTCTTTGAATATGAATTAAAGATATTTCAAAAGGGAGTTTACCAAACTGGCATAACTGAAATTAAATCACTTTACGCTCCTGAGTTCTCTTCTCATTCCGAAAGTATCCTTTTAGAAGTTAGGTAACAACCCAACCTATGTATCTTTTTCATACTCTAATAAAACATCCTTTACTTCCATCTATTCTTTGAAGTAATATACCCCGTTTTTAAGAATTATTTTTCTCGTTTATTTATACTAGGACTTAGAAAATGGATACAGAATGGAAAGATAAAAATTTTGTTGATTGGTACAACAACGTTTTAAGATTTCACCCTCATGAAGTTGTTGATTATTTAGCATCATTAAATTTAAATGCAAAAGACATATTTATTGATTTTGGTTGTGGTGCTGGAACATGTCTCTCATACGCCGCAACTAAAGTTAATCTAGCAATCGGTATTGACGAATCCTCTGAGCAACTCTCGCAAGTAGTTTCAAATGTCCATCCCCACCAAAATATTCTCCTAGCTAAAGTTAAGTTTCAAGATTTTAATTATAATTTTTTAAAATCCCTGCTTGCTTCCAATCCTCAACTTAATTTAAAAGCTGATACTTTTTTCTTTAGCAAATGTTCGGCCAGAAAATCACTTCACCATCTGACTGATCAAGAAAAAGAGAGTTTTTTTAAGACCATCTCTCCTCTCTTGGCGCCAAATGCTTTATTTTTAATTGAAGATGCAATTTATGGTTTTGACAAAAATACGCTCGAAGAAAATTATTCGCTAGTCTTAAATGATGCTAAAAACTACTATCAAGATCGTTGGCCTGCAATTGAAGAACAATTTATTTTTATGCTTAAACATGAACATCCTACCGATATTAAAACATGGATCTCAATATTACATAATGCTGGATTAGAGCTTATTTTTCACAGACAACACACCTCTTTTTTTGGAAAAATATTAGCTAGAAAATCACAGGAAAATTTCAATGGACAACATCTTGGCAGAAAATAAACAAAGTCAAACTATAGTTGAACTCTGTTCCCCTGGAGCTCTTGGAACTTGTTGGTATGGTAAATATCACTATATCGAACCCTACATTGGTTGCGCTCATAATTGTCTCTATTGTTATGCCTGTAGTAGAGAGATCGTTCGAAATTCTCTTAATCAAAATAAACACCAATTTAAAAATCCAACTTTAATAACAAATAAAGATTTATTACTAAAAAATCTACAAGATATTGCTAACAATAATAATTTAAATATTGTTAAACTCTCCAGATATACTGATATTTTTTCTCCTCCATTTGATACTAACGGTGTCGCTTTTCAAATTCTTGAAACACTGGCCTTAAGTAAAATATCTCGAATTATTATTACTACAAAAGGAATTGCATCCCCTCAAGTTATCGAATTGATGAAATATTATTCACAAAAATTTTCATATAATTTAGTAGCAAAACCAGAGCTATCTATTCAAAATATTAAATTCGAGCAAAATATTTCATCTTTAAATGATAGATTAGAAAATGCTCAAAAAATTCAAAGCATAGGAGTAAAAACCACAATCCATATGGATCCTCTTGTTCCAGGATTTGATGATAATCCTGAATTATTACTTGATTTCTTTTTAAAATTAAAAAAATACAATCTAACTAGAGTGATGTTTTCCTACCTGTTACTAAATAAAGAGATCATAAGTCGAATTGCATTAGAGTTAGGAGATGATATTCTTGATAAAATTTTATCTTATTACCAAGATGATTCTCAAGAGATGCTTCCATCTACAACTTCTGATCTATGCTACATTGATCTCAAACCACACTTAAAACAACAAAGCGTTGATACAATTGTCTCTCATCTCAAAGCACATAATTTTGAATATGTACTTTGTTCTCTTAAAACCGATAAAGAGAGTATCGATTTAGTCCGCAAATCTTGTGCTTGTAATATTTGTGATGGTAGTTTCTATGCTTAATAACACTTCTCTTTCACCAAAACGAATTTGGTTAATTAATATCGACGATGTTATTGGTGCTGAACATTCGATTAAAATCAATCAAAATTATTTTTATCGCTACTTAATGCTTGCAAATCCAGGTGATATTTTTATTACCCCTATTCCTATAAGCAACTCCTTTATTCAATACCTACGATCAATTAAAAACATTTCTTCCGATTCAAAAGATGACATATTGATAATTGAATTAGAAAAAATCAGCACTCCTTATTCCTTAGTTAATTCTCTTCTTGAAGATCATAAAGCGCTATCAATTATAAAAAACAAAATAATCTCTTCTAATCACAATTACCTTTTAGAACCATTCATTGAATCATCTAGTGTCAATAAATTAGTTCAAGAATTTTCTCTTCCTACACGCAGCTTTTCTCCCTCTCAACAAAATACTAATTTAATTGATGAATTAAATGATAAATATAATTGGAAGAGAATTTGTGAGTTCTTAAACATAAAAACTATACCCTACTACTTTTTCACTAACATTGAAGAGACCATTAACTATCTCTCACTATCCATGAACAAAATGTTTATTTTAAAAAAAACTCGCAGTGGTGGTGGATATGGTAACTTAGCAGGAAATGCATCTTATCTTATCGATTCCCTTTTAAATAAATCTAATAACTCTAATTTAATAATTAAAGATTATATAATTGAAGATTACATTACAGGTAATAGTGAAAATGATATTGAAATCCTTGGATCTCTTGTAGAAATAACTAATGATGACATCAACTTCCTTGGAATTGATATACAAAGAATAAAAAATAATTCCTGGAATGGCGCCACCTATCCTTACAAAACAAATCAATCAATTTCGGATACGATTAAATGTCCTTCTATTAAAGCAGCAAATTATTTGCAAAAAATGGGTGTTCGAGGATATTTAAATATTGATTGGCTTATAGAACACATTGATAAAGAAAACAATATTAATAATATTTATTCCATGGAATGCAATCTTCGTCATAATGGTTTCTCTTTTCTCTTGAATTTTATGTCTGGCCCAAATGATCCAACTGATCCAAATAATAAAATAACTTTCATGCCTTCTTGTCCCTTAAGTAATAATTTTTCTATTCAATCTCAAAACATTTATAATTTAATAGAATGTATTAACAATTTTTTTAAACAAAATAATATTAATTTTAGATTATATGCCTGTGGACCAATACAAAACAATTGCTTAAGTATTTTAACTTATACATCTACTACATATACAAATAATGAACTTCAAATCATCAACAATCAATTACGAAATATCTTTGATATCTCCCAAATAAGCAATTCTGACTTCTTTTAAAGTAACCAAAGCATTTAGGCGGTCATTTTCATTTTATTAATTATATCTAAAATATTTTTGGGATTACATGGTTTCACTATCCAACCATCAATTTTATAATTCTTGCTTAATTCTTTGGCCATAGGTGATTTTTCTGAAGTATGAATAAATATTTTTATATCTTTATATCGATCAATTTTCCTTATTTTTTCTGATAATGCTAGACCATCTATTCCAGGCATATAAAGATCGAGTATGAACAATTTTATATCATTATGTTCTTTAATTTTCTCTATGACCTCAGTTGAATCTTTGCAAAATATTACTTCATTGTTATTAGATCTTAGTAAATCAATTAGATCTTTAACTGTTTGTTTATTATCATCTGCAACTAAAATTTTACTTCTCATCTGGAAACCCTCTGTAAATATTTTAAAAATTATCAACTTTTTAAGATAAAAATATCATATAAAATTCAAAAATCTTCTTCTTTGAACCCATCGGAATTTTCATCAACTCAATAAAATTTAATTAATAATAAAGCGGGATCTTGATCAAATTAGCGAAATTTGCGAACAATAGAATCGATAATTTTGATATTGGAGTTAACATCTTCCATTGATTTTTGTTTAATTTTCATACGAAGACCACATCTTAATTCTGCACTATAGTTAGCTCCTACTCCATTTACATTAATATATTCAAGTTTTCCATTGTTTAATCTTTCAACCTTTCCTTCATCAACTACACAATAATTTTCATCCATACTTTGGATTATTGGTACAATTTTCATATTGTATTTTTTCACTATACTGTAATAATCATCATTTTTACGAACATCTTTTGTTATACCACCACCAAATGCAAAAGTTAGGGCCAACGATGGTGTTACAATATTGTATTGTTTTCCAAATGGAGTTATGCATATTCTAGTCTTCTTATTTTTTGAAAGACCAATTCCAATACCAAACTTAATTGATTGATTAACAGCTTTTCCACAAAGCAACTCTTTATTAATATGGGACGATATAAGAGCGTATGCTTTAGGATAAATTTTAGAAATATTTATTATTTTTAGTGATTCACTTAATGATGTTGATTTTTCTTTATCGACAATTTTATTTTTTTCAATCATCATTTTTACATTATTACATTCATTCATCATTTTTTGAACAATGCTCATTTGTTCATCTAACTCCTCCGTAACTGTTTGATCCATACTCGTTATAAAAGCAAGTTTAAAGTGTGATAATGATAATAATTGTTCTATTGATTCAGAACCTTTTTTTACTATTGATGGTTTAGTTGCATTTTTTTCAACTATATCTCCCCAACAACGCAAAACTTCTAACTTTTTATTTTTAATATTAGTAATGATTTGTGCTCTTTGTGCAGAATGTGTGGAATTAAAAATTAATTCTCCCATATTTTTAGGAGGAAAAAGACGTGTTTTATTAGAGCAATCACGATCCTTTTCTTCTACTGATCCTTCTTCCGCACTAACAGAAAATGTTAAATTTGCAAAAAATACATAAGCGATAATTGCATAATTAAAAAAATACCTTTGTTTTGTAATAATCGAAATCATAATTTAAACCTCCTTAAGTTTACTTTATTTTCACATTCATTTTTTATAATTTGTGGAAATTAAATTTTAATCTATGAACAAATAAGAGCTAACTTTTTTTTATCTAGTAAACAAAATATATCGTAAGTGTTAATAATTAAAATAACTTAGAGTAAAATGAATATAATGTCTACATTCTCTGTTACCTTTATAATTGTGTACAATTGTTGACAGACTCAAATTGTGGGCATACTCAATAAGTTAGGGTAAATAAAAAAAAATCAGCAAACAGGTAACAGTATCAGCAAGCAGTTGCGGTTAGCAGGAAGAAGTTTTACCGTTCCCTGCGAATGAAAATTTTGGGGAGAACCATTATTGTTAACTGCTCCTGTTTGCTGATCCTGTTATCTGATTACTGAAAAAATTTAAAATTAGGAGTATTCAAGATGCGAGTTTATACATTTTCTCTAGTACTTTTACTATCTTTATCGTTACCATCGTTAGTATCGTTAGTATCGTTACTATCAGATACAGCAACTGTAGAAGCAGCAACTGTAGATAAAAAGATAGCGTTAGTTTATAATGGTAAATTTGCTGATGCTGATGCAACCAAGGCCCTTGCTACAACTCTTACACGAAATCAATTTGAAATAAACTATTTCTCACATCCAAAAGAGATAATAGCAAAAATTAAAACTGCCAAACTACTCGCTATAGGCGGTACAATCGACGAGATAGATCCATTCGTTACTTCATTTAGTAAGGAAACCGTGACAACAATTAAAGACTTTATAAATAATGGAGGTCTATATTTAGGAATTTGCGGTGGCGGATTTTTAGCATCAACTGGATGGAAAGAGGAATCTACTTTTGTAAAGGCACTATCACTAGTTCCCTTTGAAAGCGATAGTTATATCGCTAAACCTGAACCTAAAGTAATTAACGTAAAATGGAAAAATGTTAATCGAAGCATCTACTATCAATTTGGCCCCAAATTTTTACCATCAAATAATATGATCGATAAATTAAATATTAAAATTCATGCTCAATATGATGATAATTCAATTGCAGCATGCTCACTAAATGTTGGTCAGGGAAGAGTTTATCTTATTGGCCCCCATCCAGAAGCAGATCAAACATGGATTGATGAGAGTGTTGAAAATGAATCATCATGGAAATCAACTGTAGATTTATCTGATGATATGATTAAAGACTTAACCTTAAAATTTTAAAGATAAATGCAAATTCAAAAGCACGATCTCTTAATGAACTCAAACGTCCAACTTCACCATGATGTCCAGCACCCATATTAGTTTTTAAGAGTAAAAGATTGCCATTTGTTTTCTTACTACGAAGTTTTGCTGTCCACTTCGCCGGTTCCCAATATTGAACTTGAGAATCATTAAGGCCAGCAGTTATAAGCATATGAGGATAATTCTTTTTTTCTACATTATCATATGGTGAATAGCGAAGCATATAACGATAAAAATCCTCTTGGCGAGGATCACCCCACTCCTCATATTCAGAAGTAACTAGAGGGATAGATTCATCCAGCATAGAAGTAACAACATCTACAAAAGGAACATGTGCAATAATTCCTTTAAAGAGATTTAAGGATAAATTAGAAACAGCACCCATCAACAATCCTCCAGCACTCCATCCTTCGGCCACTAATAATTTTCTTGTAGTCCATCCATTCTTTACCAAGTATTCTGCAACATCAATAAAATCATAAAATGTATTCATCTTATTTTTTAGTTTTCCTTGCTCATACCAATCTATCCCAAGTTCACTTCCTCCTCTCACATGAGCATAAGCATAGATGAAACCACGATCTAAGAGTGAGATAGTCTCAGGGTAAAAATTTGGATCGCAATTCACACCATAAGCGCCGTAGCCGTTAAGAACAAGTGGATTACTACCATCTTTTTTGAATAAATTTTTATGATTCTTACGATAGACTAATGATAATGGAATCATTTTTCCATCTCGAGATGGAACTAAAAAACTCTTAGACTCATAATTTTCTTTTTTAAATCCTCCCAATACTACTTTTTCCCATAGTACTCTCTTTTGAGCATTTTCAATATTATATTCCACAATTGTTTCAGGAGTTACCGGAGAGGTATAATTATAACCTAAAATATTTTTCTCATAATTTGATGCTCTCTTATCAAAATAAAGACTATATGCTTGTTCTGCAAAGTTGATATCATTAGTCTTACCATCTTTGAAATTTTTAATTATGATTTTAGAAAAACCATTCTCCCTAATCTTCATGGCCAGATAATTTTTAACCCCAATTAAATCCTCAACAAACACATTTGATTTATCATTTTTTTTAAATGATTGATACTCTTGCCAATTTTCCATAGAGGTATTTTCAATTGAAGTTGTATAAATTGTAGAGTTATTATTTTCATCTTGTGATTGAATAAAAAATCTATTGTCAGCATAAGTCGGATAATAAAGAAGACCATCCATTCTTTTTTGAAATATTTTCCAGCGAGCATGGGGATTTGCCCTCTCAATATATTGATATTCATTTGCATTGGTACTACTAGAAATCAAAAAGATAAATCTTCCAGAGATGCTTGACTCTAAATATAGATTATATTTTTCATCTTTTTCTTCGTAAATAAGTTCAGGAGACTGATCATTACCTAAGGTATGCTTATATAATTTGTTTTCTCTTTGTGTACCCTCTTCTTTAGTAATAAAGTAAAATGTCTTTTCATCCCTACCATCCCCACCATCTCTATCTCCAGCACTCCAGGCAATCTCTCCATTTGTATTTGCAATTTGATCTTTATAGATAGTACCGTCTCTCATATTTTTAAAGTAAATATCGTAAACTTTGCCACCAGTTTTATCTACAGCATAAGCTACAATATTACCCTTATCATTTGCAACTAGCGAACTGACATTAACACTGACACCTCCGTTAGCGGCCACTAGTTTATTTACATCAACAATCAATTCCTCCTCTGCATTCACTTTATGACGATAATATCTTGGATACTCATCACCTCTCTCATAACGTTGATAATATAGATACTCCCCACTCTGATATGCGACCGATTGTTGTTTTTTTGGAAGACGGTTTTTCATCTCTTCAAACAATTTTAACTGTATCCTTTCCGCATCTTTCATTACTTTTTGGGCATATTCATTTTCAGCATTTAAATAATCTATTACTAATGGATTCTCTTTTTCTCGAAGCCAAAAGTAAGGATCTTCTCTAACATCAGCAAATTTTTCCAACTTTACTATATCGATTTTAGCTATCGGAAAAGTTATCCCTTGCCTTTGATAATAGCTCTCCAGAGAATTTATATTGGTATTGGCCCCAATATTACTACTAATAAAAGCAAAAAATATTACTAAAACAAATGATTTTATAACTCGCACAACAAATCTCCTCTCGTAATGTAAACAAATAAACACGTACAAATAAATATTATTATTAACCTAACATTTTTATTTTATCTATTTTTTTTCTAACCGATAAATAAACATGGGGTATAAATCTATAAGCGGTATAAATCTATGAGCAAATCATTTTTATTTACATATCTAAGTATGCTTTACCTAATTTTCTTCGCATTAACCAGCATTACCTTTGCGAGTGATGAAAATAATAATAAAGATAATAGTGATTCACATATTGATTTAAAAAAAAAATTACGAAGAAATGTTCAAAATAAATTGAATGAGGAAAATAGATTAAAAGAAATTGAACTTGTTAAAAAACAAGAATTAAATAAATTAGGATATGAAACCTATGGGAAGATATTTACCAGCAATAAATGGGGTGCTATCGAGAGCATTCCCGATGGAGCAATGAAGGGAACTTGTATAATAAATTCTCATGGATTTGGAGGAAATGTTACAGATCATAATTTTACTAAAATTGCAGAAGAGGCAAAAACCAATGGCAAAAATATAGATGTAATTGGATTTCCTTTCGAAGAGAGTGGACTTGATAAAACTAAACAAGTAACAACTATTTTAAAAAATGGAATAAATCTAGGTCAACATAGAGATGCTTTAAGATTATTACGTTATATTTTTCATGCAGATAGAGCAGGTTATAACGAGATAGCTATTTTTGGTCATTCCAGAGGAGGAGGTGCTACTATCACTGCTCTAAAAATGCTCTCAGATATCCAAACTCTCTATGAAACAAATGATCCTCTTTTTAAACAAATTCTGGCCCTATATAAGTCCGCTTGTCCTAATTTAATAATGGACAATGAAAACCTAGTGAAAAAAATTGTTACTATTAAAGAAAAAATTAAAAAGGTTACTCTAGCAAGACCTGTATTAGATCCAGGGGTTTCTATCGAAAAAGCTGTTGGACATTATATGCCCTCAGCAATAAATTTTTTAAAAAAAATCAATCGCTATGTAGGAGAATGTAGTTTAAATGATGAGGATTTACAAATATCTTTTTTAGAAAAAATGGCAAAGTCTGGCCAACTTACAGGGATGGATATGAAAGTCTTTTTAGCAGATGGTGATCGTATAGTTGGAAGTAGAAAAATAAATAATCGAATAGAAAAGTTGATGTCAGAAATTCCAACTTCCAATGATCAAAATAATCAATTTAATATTTCAACAACTGATTCATCCACTTTTGATTATCTGAAAAAGAAAAAAATGTTGGATTTTATGGTTGCACTTTCAAAAGATCCCATCAATAAAATAATAGAAAAAGAAACAGGTAAAAAATTTAGTAACAATGAGGTATCAGAACTTGTAGATATTGAAAATTTATATACAAAAAAAATTGAAGAAGTAACAAATAACCTAAAAACAACAGTATCAGAAAAACTTAAAGAACTAGGTGTAAAAAAAGAGGGAGATTCAAATGCTGGCCAATTCAAACAATTTCTAAGAGAGTCAAATATAAAAGCAGAAAATTTTATACAAGAACTCAATATAGAAAAAAATAAACATATGGCAGAGACAATAAAATCAATATTAATTGATAAAAAACATCATACTCCATTGAACAATTCCAAATTGCAAGATATTATATCTACCGTTACTTCTACAACTAGCGATGCAAAAGCAGGAAAAATATTTTTACAAGAAAAACATCACAAGTTAACTTACAAAGACATTCTCAAAGATATTTCACACTATCCTGACAAAAGACGTTGGTCAGAATCATCTCATAATATCTTTCCAGAAGCAATTGATGATATGAATGAATATATTAGAAAGTAACAAACAAAATTAAACATAATCAAATACAATTTCACCACCTAAAACTGTGGTTAAAATTTTTGTTTGTTCTATCTCATCAATAGGAATTTTGGTTAGATCCCTATCCAAAATAACAAAATCTGCTAACTTGCCAACCTCTAATGATCCCTTAATCTTTTCCTCATAAACAGAGTAAGCAGCATCTATTGTATAGGCATAGAGTGCCTCTTCAACACTAATTCTTTGTTCTGGTAAAAATATTTTTTTACAATCGCTACTGTCGCCTACATCTATTATCTTCCTGGTAACAGCTGCATGAATTCCTAAAATCGGATTAGGTGGAGCAACAAACCAATCACTTCCAAATGCTAACTTACAACCAGCATCCAGAAGTGTTCTGCAAGCATAAGAGCTCTTCACTCTCTCTTTTCCCAAAATTTTCTCCGCCCATCTGCCATCATCAATTGCATGATAGGGTTGCATACTAGCAATTACTCCAAGCTTTTTAAATCTAGGTGCATCTTCAAATAAAATATGTTGAGCATGTTCAATTCGCCAACGTCTATCACTCTCTCCATTTTCCTTAATTACTCTCTCGAAAATATTTAAAATAGTATTTATACCCCTATCACCTATTGCATGAATAAAGAGTTGATATCCCCTGCTATCTATACTTTTAATCCAATTATAGAGATTCTCCTCTGAATTTACAATATCTCCACAGTAATTAGATGAATTGGGTGTATCGACCGAATTGATGTATGGAGAAAAGAATGCCGCCGAATGACTGCCAAGCGATCCATCAACATATCCTTTAATCACACCAAAATTAAGCATATGATTTTGATCTTGATTTTGATTTTGATTTTGATTTTGATCTTTAATTATATTCTTCTCCCAATCTTGAATAGGCACACTACATTTCACTCTAATCTTTAATTTCCCTCTTGAATAAGAATCTATAAAAACCTGTGGATCACAAGCTACACCTCCGCGATTTCTATCTGCTGGTTCAGTCATGTGATGAATTGATGTAACACCATTTGAATGAGCATACTTTGTAGCGGCCGCTAGTGCTCGATCACTCTCGCTTTGAGAGGGAAGAGGAACATGTGGATAGATAAGATTTATAGCATTGTCTTTAAATATTCCAGTAAGAATTCCATTAGCATCAGTTAGAATAGTACCACCCTCCACAGTTGCAACATTGGAAATATGTTCATCAACTTTTGCTAACTTCATCGCCAATGAATTGGCCAAATACATATGGCCCTCTTTGCGAGTAATCCAAACAGGATTATGAGGAGTCACTCTATCTATTAAAAAACGAGTAGGAAGATCCTCTGTGCCTTCACTTTCACTTTCACCTTCACCCCAAAGTGTATGATCCCAATCTCCTCCAATAATCCACTCTCCTGCTTCAATCGAAGCAGCATATGAAGCGATTTTTTCCACAAATTGCTTGCGACTACAAACATCTCGCAACTGTACTGAAATAAGACGTTGGCCACCCATTAAAAAGTGTATATGTGAATCGATAAAACCAGGAACAACAAATCTTCCAGCAGCATCAATAACTTTTGTATCAACACCTATTAATCCTAATCTTTTTAATTCGTCATTACTTCCAACAAAAATAATTTTATCTCCACGAACTGCCAATGCCTGCGATCGCATTGTTTGAGATGGATTTGCTGTCCATATATTTGCATTTATAAGTACCAATGAAGCGAATTTATTTTCCATATTTATTTTCCATATTTATTATTGAACTAGATTGTTTAAAATCTTATTAACTTGCTCTGGAGAAATATTATTTTTTAGTGCTGCAATTTTTATTAATTCATCTATCACACTACGATCACCTCCATTAAATGCCTGCTGAAATTTTTTAAAATCAAAACCCAAAATCTCCTTTCCAATATTGGCCAAATCATCACTACTCATTTGACGTTTTTTGGAGAGAGTGTTCCATTGGTATATTAACTTAGCAATCTTTTCTCCTCGCTCCTGCGATAAACCAAATTCACCAATAATTTGCTCCCGAACACTGCTGATAATAAATTCCTCTTTAAGAGCACCAACTTTTTCTAAATCTTTAGGAGTAGCAGATAATTCTTCAAATATATTTCCATTAGATGAATCCATATAGAAATCACCACCAATTGGTACTATGTCTGTTCTAATTCCATCAATTGGAAGAGTGGCCAGATATTGTTGAAAGCTCATCTGGTCAGTAAAATTTGTAATGTTGTAAGCGATGAATCGTTCTTCCACTAACAAGTCTGGATGGTTTTCATCATAACGAGAGGAACGAACTACAAACCAATGTTGACCAGTTCCTGTTGGATCATTGGCCTTTGATTTGGCCACAGAAAAGGTCCAATTAGAACGATCATATTCATTCAATTTCATAATGAATGTACTCTCTTTTATGTTACAACTAGAAAAAATTACTCCAAGCAAAACAAATAATAAAATAAAATATAACTTATGCATAAAAACCTCCTTGAAAGATAATAAAAAATTATAAATATATTACAATATGTATGGTTAATATTGTATAAATTAAAGAGATAAATTAAAAAAATTTTCAAAAGGACTTTCAAATGAATTATGATTTATTATTAAGTGATTATAAACGGCAAATTATAAAAGGTATGAAATATTTAGATCATAGTTATCAAAAAATCCAAAAATTATTGCTATCATCCAACTCATCCAATTCATCCAACACACCAACATCGCCAATAGAGATCTCAAATTTAGATTTTGATCACTTAGAAATACTGGAAGCATTTATTTCAAGATTCGCTCGAGTAACAGATATATTTTTATCTAAGTATGTTCGTACATATATCAAAAAAAATGATCCTGCTTTTCATGGATCTTTACTTGATTCTCTAAACATGGCAGCAAAACTTAATCTTATAAGTGAGGTTAATCGTTGGATGAACATTAGAGAATTAAGAAATTCTGCTGCCCATGAATATACAGAAGAATCATTAGGTAAATATTATCAGAGCGTGATAGAGGAAACCCCGTTCATTTTTCAAGAACTAAAAAGGATCTTTCAAGATGAGATTAAATGAGTTTGAAATAAAATCAATAATTGAATCTGTATTTTTGATTTTAGGTCATCAAAAAGTTAAAATATATCTATATGGAAGTAGAATTGATGATTCTTTAAAAGGTGGAGATATCGACATCATTGTAGTGGCCCTATCAGACTCTGATTATAATTTGTTATCATTAAAAAAATATCAAATTCTATCAAACCTAAAACGTCTGATTGGTGATCAGAAAATCGATCTTTCTGTTATTACTAAAGTAATTTTAACCACTGATGTATTCTTTTCTCAACTAAAAATAGTTTCACTTTATTCTCCATAATATCAAATCACTACGCTATATAGTAGGAACTATCGAGTAACAAAATTTACTATTACGACAACGTATTTTACAAGCAAATATATTTGTTGCCAGAACTACCAGTAAATCAGATCGCTGATCCCAACTAATACGATTTCTAAGAATCAACCCTTCTGATGTTGTCATTAAATGAACATACTGACAACCTTTGGTATCCTCTTCTTCCTGCAACTTTATAAAATTAATTGTTTCATCACATTTTTCCCTTACTGATCCTGTTCCTGTTCCTGTTCCTGTTCCTGTTTCATTCAACATACGGAGGTAATTTACTTCTTCTGTCCAAAGATTCAAATCTATTGTTGGATCGGCGATGTTTGATAATTTGCTAATCACGGTAGTGGCGGCATCAGTAGAAAGATTAGCACTATTTATTATCCAACGACAAAACTTATCATTCCATGCAGAGGGATGTTGCATTTCCTTGAATTCAGGAACAACAAAAGTATCTAGTTTAAAATTTGCTAATATTTTTTGCTCCATCAATTTTTCTATAGATTTTTTAAAGAGCTCAAAGGATTTTAAATAAGCTTCCCTCTTCTTTTGCAATTCACTCTTATTATTTGTCATTCGATAAAATCCATTCTCCTCTATTAATTTTGCGACTGTTGGATCAAGCAAATCTTTTGCTTTTGAAAATTCTCCTCTAATCATGTTTTCCCGAAATTGTGATGATGAAACTCCTTTGATTATCTCTTGCGATTTTAGATCTAATTTTAAAAATTTAATATTCTTATCTTCCACAATAGGTCTGGCGACACCAACCGTTCTTGACAACTCTGATAAGATTGGTTCCTCTCTCGGTACAATACACCAAACTCTCTCTCTATCTTTTGTCATTTGCTCTCGATATAATGAAAAAACATCCTCACCAACAAAATTGATTATATCTTTAGTATCTTTATGAAAGATCTCTATAAGTTTCTTGGCAAATTGTTCTTTATTTCCAAGCGGTGCAGGTAATGTGATGATTTTTCCATTTTGTCCATTCTCAACAACTTTAACTAATTGCAAACGATCTTTAAGTGATAAATTAAAATCCTTTCCTCCATCACGATTAACCAACACAAAGACTTGATCAATCTCCTTCATCTTGGCAATTTGGCGAATGATCTCAAAATGAGCAATTGTTGGCGGATCAAAAGATCCAGTATAAATTCCTATTGAAGCTGCAAATGTTTTTGTAGATGATATTATAGATAAAAATGATAGAAGTAATAAATTACTAAATAATAAAGTTAATATAACTCTCTTTATTTCCATTTTTTCATTTCCTGTTAAAAAAACAAATATATTTTTTCTTCCATACTATAAATATTCTATCTTACAATTGACTTAGAAAATAGCAAGTACATGTTATTAGTACAATGTACAAAGTACTACACCACAAACTAGTTTCGGAGGTTCAATTTATGTCTAAAAAATCTTATCTACCACCTACTCTTATTTTTACTATTATTACTATTTTTATGACTGTCTTTACAACTATCACCACAGCTTATTCTTTAACCATTGATAATAGTGCTAGTTCATTTCAATGGACTGCTAGCAAATTAGCTGGAAAACATACAGGCAAAATTTTTATTAAAAGCTCTCAACTCAAAGAGGGAAATGTAGCGAACAAGAGCGATTTTACCTCCACCTCCGGTACAGTGGTGATGGATATGGAATCAATCACAGTAGAAGATTTAAGTGGTGAGATGGCCCAAAAATTTCTTGGACACATAAAGAATGATGACTTCTTTCAAGTAAATAAATATCCAACTGCCACTCTTAAGATGGTCAAGATTGGCAAGAATGAAATTGAAGGTGAGTTAACAATAAAAGACAAAACTAATCCAGTCAAATTTAGCTATTCAAAAAATGATCAACTAATTACTGGTATTTTAAAATTTGATCGTACTAAATTTAACATGATCTATGGTTCTGGAAATTTCTTTAAAAATTTAGGCGATAAAGTAATACATGATGAAGTTGTATTAGAATTTAAAGTAAAATTAATTTTGTAATTTAGATTCGTTCGAATGTCATAATCTTAAACAGAGTATGCCCGAAAAAGTACACAGTTATAGGCCAGTTATAAGTATTGATTAAAAGAATAAGTTTTCAATAAAAACTACAGTTATGTTCATATTTTCCATATATTACGTGCGATATTAACTTGTAAAATATTTCCTGAATATCTGCTATAAGATTAATTATCAAAAAAAAATTATTCTAGTTTATAATTTGATTCATAACTACTAACTGGTGCGAAAGTGCCCGCAACTAATTATTTTTTTTTAAATTTGATTATTTTATTACAAGTTATAATGGAAGATTATGATTTTTAAATTCAAATTAATAATTAAATTGTTACTATTTATTTTAGCTTCAAATTCAATTCTCATGTTAATAATTATTAATACAGTAATTGCCAATACTGAAAATAAAAATGGAGAAGTAGAAGTCAGAATAATTAATGACATGAAAAATTTTCAGACTTATATAGAGGATTTACAAAAACAAAATCCGGAATGTGTTAAAAACAAAACATTAGTTATTTTTGATATTGATGAAACTTTACTAACTAGAGAATTTGCAGAATATTGTCAGCAGTTTTATAAAGAACATTTTGAATCTGTATATTTTTGTTCTTCAGAAAAGTTTGGACAAATTCAAGAAATTAAAACAATGAATGATGAGTTGCTATCCTTTGTTTTGAAATTGAACAAAAAAAGCTGGGATAGCGGTTCTCTTTTTCAGCTCTTATGTCCAACTCAAAAAAATATATCTAAAGTAGTAGGTGATATTCAAAAATTAGAAGGAGTTGATGTTGTAGCATTAACATCGAGACCAGCATCTTTTGAAAATTATATTAATACTAGAATGGAATTAGAAAAAATTGCAATCGATTTCAAAACAAAAAAGCCAATCCTTAAATCATCTTTCGAAAATTCTTTTTCAGAACCTATTTGGGCCTTTGATCAAAGTACTATAGAAAAGATGGATGATTTGCCTCAAATTGTAAAAGGAGAGTTGATCGACAGAATGAATCATTCATCTAAAAAGTATCAAAAATATGTCCAATATAATCTTCCTGCTGATATTAGAAAAGTTTTTTACAAAGATGGAATCTTTATGACTTCTTTTTTTCATAAAGGTTATTTTTTAAGATCATTATATTCAAATTCAGAAAGTAAATATGCTTGCATAGTAGCAGTAGATGATTCCCCAAAAAGAATAAATCAACTTAAATTAAGTTTTGAGGGATTACCTCAAAATATTAAACCTTCTATTTTTACATTATTTAAATATACAAAAGTTGTACAAGGCGATTACTAGTAAGTCTAATAAGTAAGATTGCAATGCCAAATTACCCCGCTTTCTTTCTACTCAAAAAAACGCTCTGATTGATTAGTCTACAAAGATTAACTTCATCTCTTTGAGGAAGTTTTGAAAATTTTATACCTACTTTAATTAAACCTTTTCCCTCAATGAGTTTTGCATTTGCTACTTCACAACTAGAAATTGTATAAATTTGACCGCTTATTTTTAACAAACACTCTGAAAAATTTTGTTTTTTTACAAATATTCCCTCTTCCTCACTCTTAACCATAAAACCTACTCCTCCTACTGAAACATCTAGTGCAGGATAGATCTTATTATTTATTGTAATCGAGATTGGATGACGTCGATCTGCACACATTCTAAAGCCACCTCTTTTTTCACACTTATAAATTTCTTTATCAAGTTTAATATAATAATTACTACTTCTATCAAGCTTTAAAATACTTTTTGCAAAATATTGGAAGTTATCATGTAAGAAACTAATCAGTACCTCCGTATTTAAAAAATCCGTTCTAAATTCTGGTGTATATAAAATTAATGTTGATTCTATGTTAATCTTATCATGCCCATCCATTTCACGGCCCACTCCAGTTACTTTAAACTTTTGAATTTTCTTTATACCCTTTTTCCAAACGTACAGTTCTTTGCGCGACTTTACTATAAGGTGTAATAGATCTTTTTTATCTTCAGAGCAAAGCTCTTTAAAAAAAACCCTCCGTTCACCATCACCCATAACTACATCTCCATTTTTTTTAGTTGCACGCACTCCACTCTATTCCCATCATATTTATGGATAGCAGTTTCTTGTACATTCTTATCCATAAAGAGATAACAGGGAACCTTACTAATAAGTATTGGCCGATAACAATTTGAAATAATCTTTCCAATATCACCTATCGTATCGGTCATCTTATCATCTTCTTTAGTTGTACGATTTTTTACCATCTCCTCTAAATAAGGAGGATATCCGGCCAGCAAAGGATAATATCCAGAAAGCATCTTTTGCTTAAACTCCCTAAAGTTAAAATATTTAAAATTTCTAGATGCTATGGCGTAGGCAACTGTCACCAACTCTTGATCCAATATTATATTTTGTTTAACATGATAGGATCCATTGTAACCCACCAACCAACGTGCATTTGGATACTCTTTGATGATCTTGTTGATCTTTAGCTGATGTTCTTTGGCCATTTCAATACTCTTATTTACTCTCTGTAGATTATTAGAGTAATCTTTTACTATTCTGTTAGGTTTAAAAGTATGCACTGTCTTTAGAAGAATTATCGAAAGTAGTAATAATTTTATTATCGCTACTTTCTCCTTATTAAGATTATTAGAAATCTTAGAAAACACAAACCACAATCCATATACACTTATGATTGAAGATAAAAACCAATGGAATCGGTAATAATAGTAACAGGCACCAGTATTGCGCCCAATATGCAATAACAACATCAAATCAACCAAGAATAAAATTGCCAAAGAACAAGCATAGTGGCGGTGGTCATGAAAAAGAGCATAAATTCCTATTGGTATTAAGAAAATTCCCCAAATAAAGTGAATGTGATAATCCTTTAAAACTGTATAAAGATAATTCCAAGATAGAAAACCACTATAATTTTTATTTACATACACTAGGTAATTAAGCAAGAACTCTCCGTGGTTGTAAATTTCCAGAAACAACACCAAGGGAATACTCCAGATTAATCCCCATAGAATAAATTTTAATATTCGTCTTCGATAAAAAAAGAAATAATAAAGTATAGTGGCCACACCTAAAATAATTCCAGATTGTTTAGTGAAAAAACAAAGTACTGAAAGAAATGATAAAAGTTTAAAAGAACAAGGGGCCCTAAGAAGTTGATATGCGCCTAAAGAGATAAAAAACATTAGCGTGAAATCTGCTCGAATATCTCCTAACTCCCACAAAAAAAGAGAGCTATTTAATAAAAAAATATATCCACATAAAAATGTCAGAATATACTTAAACCTACTCTCCCTAAAAAGTAGCAAACAAATCTTAATACACATTACAAATGTAAAAAGTGCAGAAATAAAGTTTAAAGATCTGGCCAAAACAAAGGAGTCGATTTGATTAAAGGTGATAAGATTTTTAAAAACAAGCAAAATAAAAAAGTGAATGGGTCCATAGATATTTACAATCTCACCACTTCTCCAATCACTATAAAATGGCAGGCCAAGTTCAATACGATTTATTACATTTATAATATTGGCATCAATTCCATTATAATCATATGACCATATAAGGAGTGGCAGTTGAGGGATGTAATCTTTGCAAAGTAAGAGAAAGAGCAAGCAAAAAATTAACCATCCCTCAAATCTCTTAAGGATCCCAAGAATCATCACAATGCCAATACCTCTCTTATATCAAAGGAGATGTATGGTTGTTTTATTAACAAATTATCTAAAGTCACTTTGTAGTTACCAATAGGAATTATTGGTGCTTTTAAAGATATTGGTTCATTTGAAGCGGCCATCATAGAAAAGATTGTATTTAATAATCCCTCTAATCCCTCTTTATTAAACTCATTTATTGTTGGAGTGTATCCGTAGGCCCACTCTCCACTAATACTATATTTTGGTTCAGAGAGTTTTAATAAAATTTTTCCTCCACTTACTGTCGGTGCAACTGTTGCTTTTAATGACAACTTCAAATCATAATAATTAATCCACTTTTTATTTTGAAGAATTTTAAATGTTAGTAACAGTTTTGGTAGGTCAAATTGAATTTTACCTTGAGGGTTATCCCAAATAGCATTGATTGAAGGCACTTGTAGAATTTTCAAATTGATTCTCATTTCATCACTATCGGCCGCCACTTTCTCTAAATCTGGCCAAAAACTAGATAACTCCATTCTAGATAGCATTGGTGCGATTTCAGCACTGCTGGCCTTAGTAATCTCCATTGGTAGTGATCCATTTTTAAAGAAAGCATGTAACAATTGATTGATTAATAGTGGTTCAATTCCCAAAGTACCAATTCTCTCTCCTAAGAGCAGAGGTGGTTCCACTATTGCTTTTGTCGTTACAGCTTTAAAATTGTCTTTTTCTACATTAACTGACAAATCTAATTTTAATGATTTTTTTGAAATGGAAAAATCAGTTGGATATGTATTTAGATAGAGAGTAGTAGCAGGAATAATTTGAATTTGAGGTATTTGAGGTATTGAAATTGGTATTGTGAAATTGGCAGCTTCTGCAATTAAATTTTCGGCCGCGAAAGCAACAAATTTAAGTTGTGTCTCCAAAGTCCAATTTAAGAATGGGCGAATATACCCAAGCATATAATGCAAAATAAATGATTGCATCCTTGATCTAATGCCAAAGGGACCGTAGCAATAGCTTGGTCCAACCACTTCAAATTGATCTTTCTCAATATAAAAATCAAAACTCTCCAACTCTAAATTAAGGCGATTATCATAAAAACTCATTCCCAAATCACCACTCACCTCTAGTGGCGACTCCTCTCCATCACCTAAAATAATCTCTGTTCCCTCACAACCATTTTTAACAAATGAAAACATGGAATTTCTAATTTCCATTTCACCAACACTAATTTTAAGTGCTTTAATAAGCATTTTAAAACTTAATCCATCTTTATGTGGGGTAAATGATATTGAAGCAACATCTGTTTTAAAGGTAAGATCAGAAACAGAAATTTTCGCCAACATAGGAACACTGAATTCCTTGTCTGAGATCGAATGCTCTTTATTATCATTATTCAAATAAAACTTAACTCCTTCACCTAATACATCAAAACCATGCTTTGTAAGTTCAAGAGACATGGCCTCTGCTCTATCAACATTGATAATGATGATAAAAAAGAAAAGAGAAAAGAATGCAATTGTCTTCGAATTCATAATTACTCCCTGAAAAATAAAAAAAATAAAAAAATATAGATGAAGATTAGAAAAATTAAAAATTAAAAATTAAAAATTAAAAGTAGTTATCTAATATCTAAGAATGGATTTGAACAATTTACTTATTCGTTGTCAATGTAGATTATTTATCAGAGACAATCGCGCCAGCTGGACAAGCATCAGCGCAAGAACCGCAATCAGTGCATGTATTAGCATCAATTACGTATCGATCAGAACCTTCACTAATCGCACTTACTGGACATTCAGAGACGCAAGCGCCGCATGTAACACAATCTTCTGTTGTTTTGTAGGCCATAAAAATACTCCTATGAAAATAATAACAATTTAGTAAATAGTAACCATGCACAAGAATATATATTATTTATCTGGAAATGCAAATGCAAATGATAAAAGTTCTTCCTCTCTTCCTTTAAAAATTATTCTACTATCTTTTCTTTGCTGATTATAATCATAGAATGGATCATAGTAGTCCCTGAGCAAAACAACAATTGGATGCAAGTAATTTTCAAAATTACCACTCTCGAGCAACATCTCATGGGCCGCTTCAAATAATTTATAACACTCTTGATATTTGGCCCCGCCCAACTTTTGCTTTATCTTAGATAGAGACGACAACATATCTGCCAAAAGCAATTCACAACTAATCTTATGATTATTGTGTAGATTATACTTTTCCTTAATGTAAGTTTCCAGAATAAAGTTGGCCCTCTCTTCTAAAGTTTTTTCCAACAATAATATTGGAGAATTTTGCATCTTCTTGAATAGTTCATCTGGGATTTGTACTTTTCCGATCGATCTGCTCTCGTTTTCCAAATAAATTACTCCACTACCCTCACAAATACCATTACAAACCTTCATCATCTGCTGGGCCAAATTATTTTCAAAATCAATCTGTGTTGGTTGCTCTCCAGATATTAAACCAAAAGCAGATCCACGGTGATTGGCCAATCCCTCCAAATCAATCACCCTACTCTTATTATTGGTCAGTTTATGTAGAAAATGTGTCTTGCCTGAGCCCGTCTTACCAGCAATGATAACAAAATTACTTTTGGCCACCAATTCATTTAACTTTGAGATCAAATATCTTCTTAATGCCTTCTGCCCTCCTACAATACGTGGAATAGTTACAGCACCGTTACTATATTCATAAATAATTGCTTGGGCCAACTTAGATCTAAGACCACCTCTAAAACAATACAATACTGCTTGAGGATTTTTTTTAATAAATTCAATCCACCTCCGCACTCTCTCTAAGAGAGGATCTCCCTCTATTAACTCCCTCCCAACATTTACCGCATTGGTCTGTCCAAAATTTTTATAGGATTTACCAACCAAATCACGCTCGTTTGTGTCAAGTATTGGAAGATTTACTGCTCTTAAAAATGCACCCTTCTCAAATTCAATCTGTGCACGCACATCTATTAATGGAATATCTTTATTAAAAAGATCGCTAAAACCATCTTGATCAACAACTGGAAGATCGTTAACAGTAACAGTAATAGAGTTAGTATTTGAATATTTTTTTATAATCTCATTAAGTGTAAGTGTGGGTGTGGGTGTGGGTGTGGGTGTGGGTGAGTTATGATAATGATACATAGATCAATAGATTCCTATTATTTAACAAACATAAATATAATGGATATACTAATACTATATACTAGATATATACCCAATAGAAAAGATCTCCAAGGAGGTTTAAAACTATGAACTTAATGAACTTAAATAAAAGAATTAATATTTTAGTGGCCGATCCCGATAGATCTACAAGGGAAATAATCAGCAAAACCTTAGAACATGATAATTTCGATCTCTCCTATTGTGAAAATGAAAATGATCTGATGATAACGCTTAAAAATATTCATTTCGATATTTTAATTTTGGATGCTAATCTCTCTAAAATTTACTCTATCGATCAATTTATTATTCTACTAAAAAAAATGTCTCCCTCAACTAATATTATTCTACTCTATGATAGTTCCACAAAAATCAATCCTCAAAAGATAAAAAATCTACCTATTATGGATGTTCTTATCAAATCATTTGAAAAAGAGAAGCTTTTGATGATCATCGATCGCTTTATGGTTGGATGCGATCTACAAGATATACAATCAAGCAATCTAAAATATGATTTCGTTCATCCCCAAGATGATGGATTTAAACAAAAGTTAAAAAAAGAGATTGAATCCATTCTTGAAATAGAGATTAAAAACACTATCGACCTTGTTGTTGCTGAATATAGTAACAAACATCTAGAGCACACACTTAAAGATATAGTTCCCAAGATGGCCCAATCTATTTTAGAAAAAGAGATTAAAAAGATTGGTGAGGAGATTAGTTAAACTAAACTATAAAAAGATCGGACAATTATTCAAAAATCAACTCATTTTTTTCATCCATTTTTGCTTTGATATTTCTCTTTTGTAACTCAATATTTAAACTATCTCTATCAATCATTGCTTTGAATTTTTTAACATTGGCAATTTTTTCTCTTGCCTTCTCTTGATCCTTTTTATCAATCACCTTGCGCTCATATTTTTCTAATATGTTTACCACTTCAAATACTTCGCTATTTAGTGATTCAAGTGATCTAGATTGTTCCAATAATTTAAATTGATCACTTAATGCTCTTTGAGTGCAGGTATCACGAACATCATTTAATCTATCCAACTCCTCTATTATATCTTTATCTTCCTGGGTACGTGGTTTGTAGACGTATTTTTTGTTAGTAATAATATCTTTAAACTTCTCCAAGGTTTTTAATGCAGTTAACTTACAAGTATTTGATTCCTTTCTCGGATACCAAATAGATCCCGGACGAAAATTTCTTTTATTAGGAGTAATCCAATTAGAATAAAGGGATCCATCTCTTTTATTTTTTACTACATAATAAGCATAATTATTCTTAACCACTGTATCTCTTTTCTCACGAAAAATATCATTCTCCTCCATAAATTGAATTTCAGTATCAACTTTTTCCATTACAAAATCATCCTTTAATTTAAGTCCTATCTTTTTTGTTTTCTCGAAACTTAAGTTTTTCCAATTTAACAACTCTTTTATATTATCTACTAATGATTTCCCCTGAAGTTCTTGTTTTTTTACAAATTCTATAACTTCAGAATCAATATTATTTTTATCTGACTCAAGAATAGCTGAGACTTTTTCATCTGCTGACTTTTTACGTTTATTGACAATAACCTTTAATGCTTTATCAATCTTATCCATTAGCTCCAACTCTTTTTCTGCTTCACTATTTGCTCCAGAATAAAAGAAATGATTACTCATACTTTTATTTTCATCATCATTGTAGAGAAAGTATGGTAAATTAGCTCCCTCACTCTCTACTGCTGTTGCTTTAGAACTCATATAATAAACTGGCTGATTCCAAAGTTCATCACCTGGATCACTATTAATAATGAACCCACCACGTTTCATTCCGTCTATGGCCCATCCATGAAACAAATGAGGTGGAAGCATCCACTTTTCCTCTACTTCTTCTCCCTTTTTCAAATAATATTTTCCTAATGAATCTAAAATTAAAAAGTCTGTCTCATTAACATCTTTAAATGCATTCATTCCACCATGTTTTTCTATAAACTCTATAGCTTCTATATCTTTGGCATAATAGGCATCATTGTAATATTCATTGGGAGTATTTCTATTTGCTCCTCTAAAAAAATTATCATGCCAGGAGGGATAGTTGGCCGTAAACAATTCTCGCATCTCTGTCATCTCTAACAATGTATCACCACATATAATATTTTTAATTAGAAAATTTTTCTCATCTTTATCATCTTCAACACTAACATATCTTTTAACTTCATCATCACATGAGGCGGCCGACCATCTATGGCACATTCCATTCCACATTTCAGCAGTTAAATCGTGAAAATCCTCTTTATAAAAATCATATAATCTTTCATCATCTCTTATTCCCAGTGCACTCTCACGTGCTTTATCTAATTTCTGGGCCAAAGACATCTCACTCTTATTTACTTTTAAAAGTAATGGTACTCCACTTTCTAAATGTTTTTCGGGTTCCGAACTATATTTAGATTCCGTTAAAAGACCTAATGGCATTGGTAGAAATGTTGAACTATATCCTTTACCCGCATTCATTGTTCCTGACCAAAGGATAGATGATTGTTCTTTTTTTTCACTCCTCTCACTCTTTTCACTCTTTTCATTCTTCTCGCCATCATTTGCAAAAATTGTACTTGAATAAATTGCCACAATAAAATTTATCGACAACATAAACAACATAAAAAACATAAATAATGTTATCAATTTTTTATTTTTATTATTAATGATCAAGCTAGCAATCATATATTTCTCCTCAATAAAAAAAACTTACATCTAAATTTATTCAATTCAAACATAACTAATTTTACTCTAAGATAATCTCTTGAAATATTTTTAAAAAAAATTATTTGTAATTATCCTCTAACTACAAATACTTATTTATATGTAACTTTTTTTTATTTTTTTGTTTATATGATAAAATTGATTGGCATTAAATTGATTTTGATTAGCTGACTAACTTTACAAGCACTACAAATTTATACTTCCGAGTAGTCCGTGAAAATTTGGTGAACTGCTAGTGGATAAATAATTGTTAGAAAATGTGACTGAACTATTATTATGACAATTGCTGCCATAACAAATATATGACATTTGGATTGAATAGTATCCTTGAGTAGGAGTGGTCTTTACAGAAGCAGAAGAAGATCCCAAAGATCTTAAACCAAGAGTAATAGTGCTCGGCGGATTAAGCGTGAAGCCGTTACCTACAATAGTACCTGAATCGGCATTATTTTGGACAGAATTTGTAGCGTCTAAATCAATTCCTACAGCTCCTATAAAATAATTACAACCACTATCGCTCAAACAATAAACTGATACTTGAACCATTGCTTGTAAATTTAATTCACTTTCAGCTGATAATCCAACGACAACAGAGATTATGGGGTTGTCATTGCTAAATAAAGACTCCCAGGTAAAGGGCAATCGCATCTAATATAAGCAGTATCAACATAAGATAAGCGATCCATAAACAGTGAAAGTGTTTATTCAACTATTTAATAAAACCTCTCATTAAGGTCTCTAAATAACTATTTCAAACTAT
>JADFZW010000026.1 GCA_015232355.1 Oligoflexia bacterium | reverse complement strand
AAAGTAAATGCTTCTACTCATAACAATTTAAAAAATAGAAATACAATTGGTGCCACTATAATAGAATTGACAAAGCAATTGCCTAATTGATATTTTTTTAACCAGACAGAAAAAATATTCCACTACCCAAAATAGGTATCATTCTCCAAGAAGATTTTTCGTTTGAAAAAGGGACTCCCGGTTTTAAAGATCCTATTAAATCAATCATCTCAAAACATCCGGATAATTTTACCAGAGCATCTATCTCATTAAATGGAAATTATTTGTAAGTCTTCACAATGGCAACTCAACAATAAATTCACTTCCCTTATCGATCTCACTTTTTACTCGAATAACACCATTATGGCCCTCAATAATTTTATGTACAATATAAAGACCAAGACCTAGTCCATCAAATAAATCAGCTGAAACTCCTCTCTCGAATCGTTGAAATATTCTTTCCTGAAATTCCTCAGAAATACCTACTCCATTATCTCGTACTATAAATATCGCGTGATGGTTTTTTTCGTTATAGGAAATAATGACCTCAATTGGCTTACCCTTACCATATTTAATAGCGTTCGAAAGCAAATTAACAAATACTTGATTTAGACGTAAAAGATCCCATTTGCCACAAATGGGTGGCCCAGAATTTTGATTCTTAATAGTAATTATACTACCTGTTTTACCAGCATCTTCAGACATTGCCTTTACTGCCTCTTCGGCCAAAGTTTGCAGATTTACCAGCTGTCTATTAATGCTTAATTGACCAGAACGGATACGAGTGACATCCAATAACTCATTTATCAATTTGTTCAGTTTTATAATACTTTCCTCTCCATCTGAACACAATGATAACAAACGATCTGTTTCCAAAGGCACATTACGGAGTAATTGGGTCATTAATTCTATTTGCAACGTTAATATTGATAGAGGATTTTTTAATTCGTGAGAAGCAATCGATAGGAATTCATCTCGTGCAGCGATGGCATCGCGAAGTTGTTGCTCAGTTTGTTTTATTTTGCTGATATCTAAATTGATACCTACCCATTCGATGATTTCACCATTTTGGTTACAAATTGGAATTCCACGAGCTAAAATTGGATGCCATTTTCCATCAACGCCTCTAAAAAGATGCTCTCTCTCCCAAAATTTTCCGCTGCTAGCACACTCTTTCCATGCAATCATCGTCTCAGATGCATAATCAGGATGAAGAGTATTACCCCATCCAAACTCGGAACATTGTTCCTGAGTAATACCAAGAAGTTTAAGAAAGGAATCGCTTGCATAGGTATTGCGTGCTTTTGCATCACATATCCAAATTCCGTAATCAAGAGTTTCTCCAATAGCACGATAGAGTCGTTCGCTTCTACGAATTATTTCGTCAGATTCTTTGATCTCTGTAATATCTCTAACCACCCCCACTATTGTTAACACTTTTTTTCCTATGATTTGTGGCCTTGCCATAACCTCAATCCATCGAATAACACCATCAACTCTTTGAATACGGCATTCAAATCTAAATGCCTTCATATTTTCTATGGATTGAGTTGTTAATTCCTTTATACGAAAGCGGTCTTCCACCATAACGTGATCAAGGAACATTCCAAAAGACCAATCAGGAAGAGGTGGAGTATAACCAAAAATCTGTCCGTGACGTAATGAACGCCATGCCTTTTTTGAATCTACATCAAATGTCCATGTTCCAAGTTCAGCGATATCTAGGGCCAAGCTCAGGCGTTCCTCACTATCACGTAAGGCATCTTCTATCTTAACTTGCTCGCTAATATTTTCGATTATTGACATTACAGAGACCATCTTTCCAAAGTCATCAGTAAGTACAGAATTGCGCCAAATACAATAAATTATCTGACCGTTTTTTGTTAGATTTCTGATTCGGCCTACGACACCAGTACTCCCAAAAGAGGTGAGTTTTGCAATGACTTCATTTACTTTTGATATGTCTTGGTCATAAATAAAAGGTGAATCATGAATTTTTTTTCCAACTACTTCCGAAGCACTCCATCCAAATATCTTTTCAGCAGCACCTTTCCAACCACTAATAACTAACCGGTTATCCCATTCAATAATGGCTATAGGTAAATTCTCAAGATGAAATAATAGACTCTTTTTTGATTGGTTGGAAATTTCTTCGATCCTTTTACGTTCAGTGATATCCTGAGCTACGCTAACTATAATCTCAACACCTTCAATAAGGGTCGAATGTTTGCAGCTCTCCTCCACCGTAAAGACGCTTCCGTCTTTACGTTCATGCAATACCTCCCTAGGTGTGTTACCATACTCAATATCACCATAAAATGTTGTTATTTGTGATTTATCCATTAATAAGTCTTTTACTGTCATATTTAGAAACTCATTTCGTTGATATCCATACAATTCAATAGCGGCATTATTACATTCGAGTATACGTCCATCCTCACAACGGATTATAAAAATCGCATTACGAGCATGCTGAACCATTAATTCAAATCGATGCAGTCTATCTAAGCTAACAAACAATTTTTGCTGTATTCTCATCTTCTGAATTCCAGGAACAATCGTACTAAAAAGTATTCCCATGGTTGCAAATACAAAAAAAATCAATTGATTTTCTGGACTAGTAAGAGATAATTCATGAGGGAAAATAAAATACTTTACACCAAAACCAGTAATAGCTGTGGCCAATAAAGCTGGTCCTAAACCACCGATCCAAGCAACTAAAAAAAGCATCGGATAACTAAGTAGAAACGGAGGCAGATTCTTGTTTATCTCGCTTTGTAAAAAATGCTGAACCCATATAGCTATAATCGAACAAACAATCGCGAGGACGTAAAAATAAATCAATTTGTTTTTTTTACCAAATTTATTTTTTATGTTCATGAGTAAATTTCACTCCATAAAATATAATGTAGATAAATACAGTCCTCCTTGCTGAATAATAAAAAACCATCCAATTAAGACTCACATTTACCTATACTAGTTTTGCGATAAAACACAATGAACTTCTCCTTATTTTATTAAATGAAAGGTTTGTATTTACCTAAATGTGAACATCATCACTGCTTGCATCCTCAATTGAATCATTTATTCACATGAAAAAAATCATGATACCAATTACTCCTATCTCCTTTAGTGGCCTTGAAATTGGTGTTTCCGCATTTTACTTAAATAAAGTACACGTTGTTCTATTTTTCTTATCCTTGGAACTGAACACGTATGTACAGATTTTTTTCGTGTTTTATCGAATCTCATCACTGAGAATGTAGCTCCAGTATTACGGGGGGAGCATATTTTAGATTAACTTTGCTAAGGGTTTTATCCTTGGTAAGATATCTAAATATAAGTTCAATCCAAGTAATATTTAAGAATCCAAATATAGATTCTTAACAAAATTTATATAAAATTCTTATGCCTAAAAGAGTAGTTTTTTTACTACTATTTATAGTTCTTCATCAGAACTTCATATGTTAATTTTTGCAGCGATGATCTTTACTTTCGAAAAAATATATAATGAATAATTATTATTGATTTTAACATTTTCTTTATGAATAAGTACAAAACATAAGATGAAATAATGTTCATTGTTTGTTAATTTAAATTTCCCAAGATCTATTTAAATTTTGTATGATATATTTAATTGGAGTATCTTTATTAAAATTTTATCAAGCATTAGAAAAAGATTTGACAATAAAATTAGCGAAAGGATTGTCTTCACTCAGTACATTCACTAATAAACTGACAAGATAAAATATATAAATAAATACAACAATGAATTATAAGTTTAAAAATACAAGATGTTTTAAAGTGAAATAGTAATTTGATTATCATCGATAAATAACTTTTTTTCTACGGCAGAGTTGGTATCTTTGTTAATTTCTATGTTATAAGAACCTTTTTCTATTTGACCTAAATTTATTTTATGAATATATGGTCTTATGATTTGTGCGCAAAAAACATTTTTGCTGTAACTGACATTTGCAGTGTTTGACCATAATTTAATTTTTATGGTATGTGTATCTGGTGTTATTTCAAACTCTGAACTGATATCTTTCATAACATAAGTTTGGTAAATATCCTGTTAAAACTAATTCTACGCCATCACCACTCTTGTATTCAGAAGGAATATAAATTTTTTCAGTATTTAAGAATAACTTACCGCCTGATTCAGCTATTTTCTGATTGTTCAAATCGCTACTTGCAAATACATTGTGAAAAGTGCCAAGAAAAATAATTGACATAAATACTATAAATTCAGAAGAATTGCGAAGCATAGATACCTCCATTTTTCTTAATTAAAAAGTCATTTTTTAATATATATCCCCTACCTCTAGGAATTTGATTTTGTAAATTTTATTGTCAATAGATACATTCCTAAAAAATTTTTATTGAATTTTTTTAAATCAAATATTGACATTTTTTTTTGTGAAAATATTTTTCAAGTGAATGGAGTAAAAATTTTATTAAACATAAATACTTATTTAGGAGGAATAAAAGATGAAAGCATTTGATTTTAATTCTTCAATAATAAGTGAACCTAAAATTAAAAATACAGTAAAAAAGTTGGAGAATAGTGAAAGTTTAAATTTTAAAAAAATAAAAGGAGTTGTTAATCCTATAAGTTGGGATTCTAATAATAGGCCAACTCTACTTAGTTTATACACTCCAGATGGTGAAGATATTATAATTGCAAATAATGGTAGTTTGAAAAAATTTACAAAATACATAAATAAGAATGTTATGGTAAAAGGCGAATTAAATGAATTAGATGAAGATTTGCGTTCGATAATTGTCAGCAGAGTACATCCAGTACATGAAATGGTTGCGGCCTAAAATCTTTGCTGATTTTTTTTGGATATTGACTTTATGTAAAGCATTTATAATTTTTCAAAAACACCGTTTTGAATATTATATAGTAGGAGGTTGTAATTATGTTATTAGAAAATTTTTTAAATTTACAAAAGCACTTAGATGAACTTTTTAACAGAGAGTTATTCCCTGGTACTACATTTTCTCGAAGATCATTTCCTTCAATGAATTTATTTGAGAAAAATGACACTTTAATTTTAAAAACAGAATTACCCGGTTTTGAGAAAAAGGATTTAAAAATAGAAGTAAAAGAAAATTCCTTACTTCTTTCCGGAACAAAAAAAGAAAGTGAGACAGAAGATAGAAATTACCATAGGAGAGAGCGACTTTTTGGAACATTTAGTAGACAATTTGGATTACCTTATCGAGTGGATACCGAAAAAATTTCAGCAACACTATTGGATGGTATTCTTACCATTGAAATGGAAAAAGCTGAAAGTGCAAAAGTTCGTTCTATAGCAATTAAATAAATTTTAAAAAGTAAGGAGAAATATATGACTGCAAATGAATTAGAAGTAAAAGATAAAAAAGAATTAGAGACAACAAGTGAAAAGACTTATTCATGTAAAGTATATGTTCCAGATACCGATATTTATGAAAACGATAAAGAAATCATATTGGAAGTTGATATTCCAGGAGTGAATAAAAATGATGTTAAAATACAACTGGAAAATAGTGTGCTAAGTATTGAAGCTAAAATGAGACCACAAGATTACGATAAGCTAAATCCTCTTTATAGTGAATATAATATAGGTCATTTTTATCGAGAATTTAGAATAGGTGAAATGGTAGAAAGAGATAAAATTGATGCCTCAGTAAATAATGGCGTTCTTAAACTTACATTACCCAAAATCGAAAAATTAAAACCAAAACAAATAGCTGTACGTTAAATCAGATAAAAATTTATTCGCTGGTAAATGGCAATTGATAGATGTAAAAATATAATTGCCATTTGAAAATCCTCTTTACAATAGCACTCATAAAAATAAATCGGGGTCGAAATAGGAGGACTAGACCCCGATTTATTATTTACCATATTAGTGCTGTTTTAAAATTTTATTGTTGGTAATTATTTTTTCTCTATTTAATGATTTAGACAAATTTTGTTTAGAATAATCATCCGAAGAATTAACAATTAGATCAAATACTATAATTAGAGATAATATTTCTATATAATAGAAAAATTGCAGATAGCGGAGAAACTTTCATCATACCTGCCAACAAAGAAAAGAAACCGAGGCATTAGTTCAATAAATAAATTTTTAATTCTCTTATATTCGTTAATATATGGAGCTGATTGCTTAGATGATATTGAAGATATGAGAGAAGACCCATTGTTTGCAGAAATTACAGGCGGAGGAATGGCAGCAATAACTGGAGGAGATTTTTTACGAAGTTTTAAAAAAATGGAGTTAGAGGAATTAAAAGAAGAGCGAATAAAAATAGTTATTGGAATGAGAGAAAGTCTTTTCCCTAAGGATAAAGAAATAATAGTAATGATGGATAGCACTCCTCATGAACATTATGGGAAAAAATTTGAGGCCATTGAGTGGAATTATAAAAATATGTGGTGCTTAGATAGTCTTAATTGTTATGACCAATATGGATTTCATTATGATTTTGAACTAAGAGGAGGTAGTACTTACTCCAGCGTAGGTGCTGAATTGATGATAAGAAAAATATTTAAACATGTATCTATAGGTTTTAAAAAATATTTTAGAGCAGATAGTGCTTTCAGTAACCTTAACATCTATAATGAACTCATAAATGCCACTGTAAAATTTGTAATAGCATTGAAAGCAAATGTTTATAAATCAATTTTGGAAAAGAATGAAAAAATAATAAAGTGGAAAAAAAAGAAGATAGAGTTTTTAGGTGCTAAGAGTTGTGAGATGGGAATAGCACTATATCCGCTGAAAGGTTTGGCAGAAGGATTAAAGTATTTGAAAGTGATATTTATTTGAGTGAAAAAAGAAGATACCTGTTTTCAAATAGCGGAAGAAAATCTGATTGATAATTATTATTACTACGCTTTGGTGACAAATATATTTCAGCATGAAAAAAACGAGGGAGAGATTTTAGAATTTTACAGAGGTAGATCGAATGGAGAGAATTTTATTCGAGAGGAGAAAAATGGGTTAGACATAAAACATTTTCCCTGTAAAAAATTGTTAGCAAACTACAGTTATGACAAAATATTTGAAACCAGCTTGACTAATTCGCCCGCAGGCAGAGGTGTGCCTTAAAAAACCTCTATGGGTTGATGACCTTATGATTCCCGAGAGAAAAAAGGTTGTAAGGAGGATTTTGGTATGATTTTGGACATAGCTCACCTATGAAAAATAGATTGTTTTTATAAAATTGGACAGAGACGACTAGATTTGAAAAAAAATAATGGGGTTTAAAATAGGTGAGATGGTGGAGAATGAAAAATAAAAATGCGTCTAATGCAACTATATGGGGATTTGAGTTTAAAGGGTGGAAGTATTGAATATTTTTATGAAAAACCGTTCGATGTCCTATTGGATTTGACAAAGGAAAAAAATTGGTGGGCGTTGAGGGGATCGAACCCCCGACATCTACCTTGTAAGGGTAGCGCTCTCCCAGCTGAGCTAAACGCCCTCAATTATTTTAGATGATAAAAATCATCTGATTTAAGAGGAAAAATAGCGAGTCAGAAACAATAGAATGAAGGTTATAAAAACATGTTTTGGATGTCAACCAATAAATTACTGACTTAATTAATAAAAATTAATAAATGGATGATTAGCAGATGAAGAAGTAGCAAAAAATGTTAGATGGATAGTGTTTTTGTGTCGTCTGCTATATTGTTTATATTGGATGTGTTTTTTTATTTTATATTTGTAATTTTTTTTAATACCAGACTGAAATGCTTAGCTAATATATTTGGGAGTAACATGTTAAACAAAAGAGAATTGAACATTACAATAATACTTTTAATTCTAGGTTTTTTGATTGCCGCAAAATTACTGCACATTGATTACATGGTAAATTATTCTGGAGCGCAATTTAAGAGCTTTTGTAATATTAATGAATTTTTTAATTGTGATGCCGTTGCGGCCAGCAAATACGCTCACATTTTTGGAATACCGGTAGCACTCTTTGGGGTTTTGGGAAATCTGTTTTTGATAATTTTTATCTTTTGGTCGAGACGAAAAAACGAGGTGATTAAGCGTAATCTGAAAAATATTTTAAGCATTGTTTTTTTCTTTTATGTTTTGGGTTCGATCTATTTGGCATCAGTTTCATTTTTTTTATTATCTAGTTTTTGTGTAGTATGCATGTTTTTTTGGACTGTATGTATTTGTTCATTTATCTATGTTTGCTATATAAATTGGGCGGCGATAGGATCGTTTAAAAAAGGGTTGATGATGGTTAAAGGATTGATCACTCAAATTTATCAAGATAAAAAAAGTATGTTTGCAATTATTTGTGGGTTGATTCTTTTTTGTTTGTTCAATGTAGGAATATCTTATTCGTTTTTTTCAGGCAAATGTGAGAAGGAGTTGGTGAGTGAAAATCGTTGTGAAAATTTTAAGGTGAAGGAGGTGGAAGCATATTTAGGAGATGATCCATCTAAAATTACCGTTTATGTTTATACTGATTTTCAATGTCCATGGTGTAAGAGATCGCATGCTAACGTTATGGATTTGGCCCATAAATTTGAAAAGCAGGTTAAATTTGTTAGAAGAGATTTTCCTTTGGATATGTCATGTAATAAATCGGTGAATGCTCCAATTCATCCTCTTGCTTGTAGGGCCAGTTTCTATTCCAAGTGTGCGGGCAAACAAGGAAAGTATTGGCAATTTCATAATGAAATTTATAATAACCAGGAGATTTTATCAGAGGAGACTTTTATAAATATCTCAAAATTATTATCAATAGATTTGCAAAAGATGGAGGAGTGTTTGAAGTCTAATGAAATTGCAGAGGCGCTAAGAAGAGAGATTGAAGAGGGCGTAAAATATAAAGTGGAAGGAACTCCAGTCTTTAGAATTTTTGGAGAGATTTTAGAGGGAGCAATAACCGAGGAGTTTATAAATGGTTATTTGAGTAACTATCCATATATCACTGCTGAAATGTTAAATAGAATGTATGAAAATAAATCGATTAGAAATATTCAGATTTTAGATATTCGGGATGAAGCAAGATATAAGGAGGAGCATTTACTGGCGGCCATTAATATTCCACTAGATAAACTACAAAATAGAATTAGTGAGATTGATAGTTCGAAGACAGTAATAATTTATGGTGATAGTGAAATAGGACCGGATACGGCATTCAATGTTTTAAAAAATAGTGGGTATAAGGAAATTTTGATTTTATCAAAGAGTATTTATCGTTGGAAAAATATTTATCGTAATAAGAATATTATCCCAGCTACAAAATGAAAAAAGATAATAAAAAACTTACAGTGATTGGAGTGGATTTAGGTGGCACCAAGGTAGCGATTGGATCAGTCTTGGTTAATGATAATTCGATTGTCTGTTATCATAACTATCCAACTGAAATTGAGAGTATTTTGGGTGTGGGTGATGATGAATTGATAAGAGAAAAATTTAGCGAGAAGATAGCTAACTTAGTAGTGAAAGTAATAGAGGAGACAGAAACAAAAGGATATGAAGTTTATCATACAATTGGATTTGGTTCTCCTGGTAATATTAAAAATGGAATAATTCGTGCGAAAACAACTCCTCAATTTGGTAAAGCTTTTGATGACTTTGATATCGCATCGGCATTAGCAAATAAAATATCTATAGAGGGTAAAAAGAAATTTACTGTTTTGGCCTATAACGATGCTTTAGCACAAATGGCATTTGGAATTTCAGAATTAGTTCAACATCCAGAGTATGCAAAGGTAATTAGCAATCAAAGAGTTGCATACATTGGACCAGGTACTGGACTCGGTGGAGGTTTTGCAAGAGTGACAGTTACCGAGGAATCATCCAATATGCGGGCCAATTTAAATTTTTTTACTGACGGACATATTGGTGACATCATTGTTGGATATGCAGAAGATGGAACGCCACTTTGGGCGGAGTTTGAATTGCTTTCTGGAATGTACATTAGCAAGAAGACTAATGGACTTACTGGGAAGGATTTGGCGGCCGACATAGATAAGCATCTTCTTTTTATAGAGGAATTAGGTGACAATTTAGGAAGGATAATTTTTAAAATTTATAGTGGTGATGTTTATAAGGCGAGAGAAACTACTATGTGGAGTGATGAAGATAGAGAGAGTGTGAAGGGAATTTATATTTTTATTATTGGTGGTTCTATTGGTGTTAAAGGGAGAATGGGGGAAATTATGCGAACTAGGGCCAAGCATTATCTAGATAACGTTTTAGGAGGTGCAGATTCAAATCCAATTCAAATCATACCTATTTTGTCAGATTCTGCACATGCAGGTCTTATTGGGGCCGCGAACTTTGTACAATTTTAATCGAGTAATTTAAACCGAGACCAACAATTTATATCAAAAATTTTCCTTCTTTATTTGTAGGTCATCTTAATACTAATATATAAATATATTAAATATAATATTTACTGGTTTGTGAGTTGGACCGACATTAATAATTAAAAAGGGAATCGAAATGAACAACAATTCTAGAAAGATCAAAGTGACTTATAAGGACAGAGACTACAAAGTAAGACCAGCGATTACAGTTTTGGAGCTTATTAATGAGTGCCAGCTTCCAGTTATATCTCCCGCGGCCGCGGTAATTAATGGCCACTTAACTCAACTTAATAAGCATGTAAAGACAGATAGTACTCTTGATATAATTGAGCTTAGTAGTTATCAGGGTCAACGAATTTATGAGAGTAGTGTTTTGTTTTTGTTCGTGGTTGCTTTTACTAAAAAATTTCCAAGCTTAAATGTTTTTATCCAACATTCAGTTCATCAAGGAATTTTTGCAGAAATAAAGGAACGGTCATTATCAGAAGAGGAGATTGCTACAATATATGATCAGATGAAGGAGTTAGTGGAAAAGGATCTTCCAATTAGAAGAGTAATTAGTGATTGGGATTTATCTCTTAGTAAAATGCGAGAACTTGATCGTCAGGATTTGATAAATTTATTCAAATATTATTCTCCTACAAAACTTGAATTATATGAGATGGATGGAATAGAAGAGAGTTGGTATTTACCTCTTCTTCCTAGTACCCAATATATGAAGGAATTTAAGTTACTTAAATATCAAGATGGAGTAGTGATCATGTTTCCTGATTATGAAAAGGGTCGGGAATTAACTACTTTTCAACATATGAATAAACTCTTTAACACCTATAAGGAGTCGCATGAGTGGAGTCGTATTTTAAAAATTAGGACAGTAGGGCAATTAAATAAGTACATTATGAACACCAATATAGAGAGTTTAATTTTGGTGACAGAGGCACTACATGAGAAGAAAGTTGCTCGAGTTGCAGATGAAATTACCAAAAGAGAATTTTTACCCAGATTGGTTTTAATTGCGGGTCCATCTTCTTCTGGAAAAACAACATTTGCAAAAAGATTAGAAGTACAATTGAGAGTTAATGGACTTAGACCAATATCCATATCGCTAGATGATTACTTTTTAGAGCGTAGTAAAACTCCGAGAGATAAAGATGGGAATTATGATTTTGAATCATTACGTGCGATAGATGTGCCTCTTTTTATTGATCATTTAGAGAAATTGCTCCGTGGAGAAGAAATAGAACTTCCTCAATTTGATTTTAAAACAGGGACTAGAAAATTTAGGCCAGAAAAATTACGTATGGAAAATGATCAATTAATTATTATCGAGGGAATTCATGGAATCAATCCACAGTTGACTGAACCGATCGAGAAAAAATACAAGTTTAAAATTTATGTCTCTGCCTTAACTCAACTAAATTTACATAGGCATGATAGAGTACCAACATCGGATACAAGATTAATAAGAAGAATTGTTAGAGATAGTAATTTTAGAGGATATAGTGCAAGTCAAACGTTACTACAATGGAGGCATGTACGCGCAGGGGAGATGGTAAATGTGTTTCCATTTCAAGAGGAAGCTGATGTAATTTTCAACTCTGCTCTCTTTTATGAATTATCTGTACTTAAAGGTCAGGCAGAACGAGAATTATTAAGAGTAGAACGTTCGCATCCAATGTATGCTGATGCTCAGAGATTATTAAGGTTTTTATCTTTCTTCCTTCCACTTGAATCATTGAATGTACCCAAAACATCTATTCTTCGTGAATTTATAGGTGGTAGTTCTTTTAGATATTAGGGCTTGGAAAAAAAGGCATTTATGTTAAAATATTATATAGTATAATTAATTAATTGTTGATTATTGATTAATTATAAATATTAGGGATGCGAGTTTGTTTGTTGGAGGCATATAAAAATGATTAAAAAACCATATAGTGTTTTAGTCGTTGATGATGAGGAAGATATTTGCTTGTTATTGCAAGAGCATTTAGAGGAGAAGTATGGTGAAAAGGTTGTAGTTAAAACATCAACTCAAGCGAATAAAGCTTTAGAATTGATAGAAAATGATTATGTAAATATTGTAATAACAGATATGCATATGCCTGATGTGGAAGGTGATCAAATTTTAAGAAAAGCGGTTACTATGCAAAGGGGTATTCAAGTAATAATTATTACGGGGATGGATGATTATGCTACCGCCTTTACCAGTTTTCTAGATGGTGCAGTTGGATTTTTAAGAAAACCATTTGGATTTAGTGATTTTGTTATGGCGGTTGATCCATGTATTGAAAGATTGGATAATTGGTCAAACTTATTAAAACCACCGGCCAAAAGACAGCAGAAGACAGATCCATTGAAGTAAGTTGAAATAAATTTAAATCCGGAGCTTGTTAATGGATAATGATGAACTTGAATTTCTTAAAGAATTAAGAGATGAATTTTTTCAAGATACGCCAGAGCAATTGGATTCTTGTGAAGAATGTATTTTGGCCTTTAAAGATACCAGTGACAATGCAAATTTGGATAAGCTTAAAAGAACGATACATTCATTAAAGGGTTCTGCTCAGGCAGTAGATTTAGCTAAGATGGCCAGTCACTTTCATAAATTTGAGACAATAATTGCTGCCAGTGCAGGTAAATCAGATAAAGGAAAAATGGTCATTTTTTTGTTATCGTTTATAGATAACATCCGTACGTATTTAACTGCTTTAAAAACTGATGGAGATTGTTCCAAAATTGAGAATTCACTGACGACATTACTGAACATAAGTAAAGTAGAGTAGAGTAAAGTAAAGTAAAGAATAAGAAGATATTTTTAAGGATATGATATGTCTCAAGATATGAATTATGAAAACATTGTCGAGAGAACTAAGGGAAATTTATTTGGTACTGTCTCTCAAACCAAGATTTTAATTGTTGAAGATACTGCGATTCAAGCGAAGAAATTAAAATTTTATTTGGAAAAACTTGGTTATGATATAGTTTGGGCAGAGAATGGAAAACTAGCACTAGATGAATTAAATAAGAATAGATTTAATTTAGTAATTACTGATGTACAAATGCCAGAGATGAGTGGCCTTGAAATGTTAGTGTGTATTCGTAGTAACTCTAAAATAAAAAATGTTCCAGTTATTGTGATAACCACGCTAGATAATGATGAGATATGTGAACAATCAATGACTTTGGGTGCGGATGATTTTATTGCAAAACCATTTCATCCTCGAGAAATAAATTTAAGAATTCAAAATATATTAGAACGAAAGAGAGCAGAAGAATTTACGAAGATACAATTAAATGCCATAGAAAGTTCGATGGATGGAATGGCGATTTTAAATCAAAATGGCCAATATATTTATGTGAATGAGGCGCAAGTAAAGGTTTTTGGATATATCGGTTCAGATGATTTTGTTGGTAATTATTGGGAGACACTCTATAATGAAGAGGAGATAAAAAGATTAACTAATGAGATTTGGCCACAATTTAAAAAAGATGGTAAGTGGTTTGGTGAAATAATTGCTAAGAGAAAAGATGGAACTAACTATGAACAAGAAGTTTCTCTTACGATGATAGATAATGGAAAATTTATTAGTATTTGTAGAGATATATCAGAAAGAAAACGTTTAGAGCGCGAAAAAGAGATTTTACAAAAGAAACTTTATCTTACATCTCGTTTAGCATCTATTGGTGGACTTGCAGCAGGAGTGGCCCAAGAGATTTCAGTACCCTTAAATGAATTATTAGGACAATTTTCTACTTTAAGAAAAATGTTGAATGATAATGTTTCACTTGATCCATCAAAAATGAAAACTTACTTTGGTAATTTGGGTGATACTATAAGTACGATGACCAAAATAGTAAATGGACTTCGTGATTACTCTAGCGTTTCACACCATCAAGAAAGTAAAGAGATGGATGTTCATAAAATTATTCGATCAACTATAGAGTTGGTTGGTAGTTCGATACAACAAAAAAATATTAAAATTGGAATTAATTTTTTGGCCAGCAAGTATTGTGCTCGAGGGGATACTGCTAAGTTTGGACAAGTTATTTTAAATATGCTTTTTAATGCCAAAGAATCTTTTGATAATTCAGGAGAGGAAAAGAGTCGAGAGATAAAAGTGAATACTATGAATGCTGATGGATTGTTAATAATAGAGATTGCAGATAATGGAATTGGAATTGCGGATGAGATAAAAGAAAAAATATTTGATAATTTCTTTACAACAAAATCTGGTGGTACTAACGGAGCTGGTGCTGGTACCGGACTTGGTTTGACAATTTGTAAAACCATTATAGATGAAATGAAGGGAGTAATCGTAGTAGATAGTAAACTAAATGTTGGAACAAAATTTACAATAAAGATACCATGTTTAGATAAAGAATTTAAATCTGAGCAAATTTGATTGCAAAAGTTTTGTCACGCAAAAGTTTTGTGCAAGTGATTTCTTTCCATTTCCTTATTTACGAATTACAGATCTTTGATTTTGCTTAAGTATTTTTTTTCTAATTCTAACATTTTGAGGAGTAACTTCTACCCATTCGTCACTTTCAATCCACGATAGTGCAAATTCCAAACTCATTGCAGGTACTGGAGGTAAAATTATATTTTCATCTTTTCCCGCAGTTCGAACGCTTGAAAGATGTTTTTCTCTGGCGGCGTTAACGTTAATATCATTTGTTCTAGTGTGTTCACCGACAATCATTCCTTCATAAATACTCATTCCAGGTCTGATAAATTGTTTTCCTGAAGAGAGTAAATTAAATAAAGCATATGGAGTAGTTTTACCATCACGATCACTGATGATTGCTCCGTTAGTTCGACTTAGCATTTTCCCAAGATAGGGTTTGTGGCCACAAAAATAAGAGGACATTAATCCCTCTCCTCTTGTATCAGTTAAAAATTGTGAACGATATCCAATAAGCCCTCGAGTAGGAATTAAAAATTCTATTCGTGTTCGATCTCCGATCAAGCTGTGCATGTTTTTCATTTGTCCTTTACGTGCAGAGAGAGCTTCTGTAATTATCCCAGTATGTTTTGATGGTATATCGAGCACCAACATTTCAAATGGCTCAAGTAATGTAGTGTTACCTTCACCATCAAGTGATTTTTCAAAGAGTACTTCAGGACGAGATAGCATAAATTCATGTCCTTTTCTTCTTAACTCTTCAAAAACTATTGCCAATTGAAATTCACCTCGACCTTTAAGCAAAAAAACTTTTGGATCATCAGTGCGTTCATATTTTAAAGCAACATTTATTTTGGTGATATCTTGTAAAAAATCTTCCAACTGTCTTGATGTTAGATAACTGCCCTCTTTCCCTGATAGTGGAGAGGTGTTTACCGAAACATTTACCGAAACAGTTGGTGGTTCAACTTTGATTCGTGGAAGTGCCTCTGGAATATCAATGGCGGCCACGGTGTCTCCAATGTTGATTCCTTCTACACCTGCTACAATAACTATTTCTCCGGCAGATGCTTCATCAACATCACTTTGTTTTAGAGAATCAAAAACTTTAACGGAAGTGACTCGAAAGGATTTATTGCTAGTATTGTTATTATTGTTGCTATTGTTGCTATTCTCTTTTTCACCCATCAAATAATAATTTTCTCCCTTTCTGATTTTTCCTCTTTGAATTCGTCCAATAAGAAGTGATCCTAAGTAGGGTGAGTAAGATAAGTTACTAACTAAAAGTTGTAATCCGTTACCAGGGGAAATTTTTGGTTCAGGAAAAAAATCAGAAACGATAAAATCAAAGATAACTTCTAGGTTATCACTTTTTAAATGAGGATCAAGAGTTGCCCACCCCTCTTTTGCCGAAGCATAAATGATAGGAATGTCTCCATCCCAATCATCTACATTAAGAATGGTGGCCAACTCTAAAAATAAATCCTCAATTTCATGTTTGACCTCTTGTATGCGTTCGTCTGGTCGATCAATCTTGTTGATTATCACTGCAATCTTAAGATTTCGTTCCATCGCCTTTTGCAAGACAAATCTTGTTTGTGGCAAAGGTCCTTCCGCCGCATCCACTAATAGTAAAACTCCATCAACCATATTGATTGATCTTTCAACTTCTCCACCGAAATCGGCGTGTCCAGGAGTATCAAGTAAATTTACTTTAACATCTTTCCAATAGAGAGCGCAGTTCTTAGCGGTTATGGTAATCCCTTTTTCTTTTTCGAGATCTCCAGAATCCATTATTCTTTCAACCATCTCTTCTTTGGCCTCTAGTGTTCCCGACTGACGAAGTAATCCATCAACTAGTGTAGTTTTACCATGGTCAACGTGAGCGACAATTGCAATATTCTTTATTTTGTTAAATGCTTTCATTTTTTTTACTCTAACTTTATTTTAACTAAATAGTTTACGATTATTATCCATTATTTATTATATCTGCTTTTTCTTTTAACTTGAACTTATATCGGAAGATGTATGTAACTATCTTAAGATTTGTATGTTAAAGAAATTCTATTGAGTCTTATCATGCCCAGTTATTGTGGTTATATAGGAAAAATAGTGTGAAAGTCTATGGTGTAATCAATTAACTAGCTTTTTTTTCGCTGTCGTCACTGCTCTCTTTAGTAGATTCCTCTCTTGCTTCTTTTGCCTTTTTATTCATCTTTTCAAATTCGGCAGCTTCTTTGGCCCGTTCTTTTCTTTTGGCCTCTAAGAATATATCATTTATAAATTGTCTTAAAGTGGTTTTTCCTTTTTCATTATAGGAGTGGAATAGACAGCGGTATCCATAGGAGGTTCGTCCCTTTTTTTCCATAATAGGAGTAAAGGATATTTCGGCGGGAACATTCATTTGATAGATAGAATATAATTTTAATTGCTTGATTGATTCGATAACTACTTCAGTTTCAGAGATGGCCAAAATGGTAACTCTGCTGACAATAAAAGCGAAACTATTTGCATCGTGATTATCCAAGTAAACTATTTTTTCTCTAAGTTGTTCTGGTTTAGCGAACTTATATTTTCTTGGCTCAGAAATTTTTAATTGATCTAGCTTTGCTTTAAGAATTTTTTCTTCTTCAGCAGTAGACAATTTTCTATAGGATTCGTCCAGCTTCATAATTTGTTCGAATGAAAGATCACCATTATATTGTATTATTCTGGAATAGCCATATTTACTCTGTAATAAATTTGATTTGTGATCAGAACGATTACTGAAAATTATTAGTACAGGATTGTAATTTGGAATTTTTTTAATTGCTTCTACTAATGTTCCTAGTGCTGTCTCATCATTCTTGGTTAGTGTATTATAAACTTGAGCATAAGCATCTAGCTCCTCTTTTTCCATTTTATCAATTTTTTCTTGAGAGATAGTTAATTGGCGATCGAAGTAATAAACAATAACATGAGGAAGAAAGTGAGCAACCTCTTTTTCAATTTCTTGATCGAGATACATCTGTACTCTGGTGGAGATAGGACTTGTTAACTTTGCCTTTTCTTTTTCTAGCAAATCCAGAGTACGCATCTCTTTATCGATAATAAAAAATTTGGTTGCAGGTAGAACTTTTCCGATGTTGACATTTATCCAGTCGATCTGTCGTTGCTTCATTTCTTGAATTTCTAAATTTCTTTGCTTTTCTTTTGCCTTATTAACTTCAGGTGGTTCACCCTCTGCTGGAGGAGGTAAAGGTTCCAAATATGAATAGGCAAAATGATAAAAATTATCAAAGTCGTAGAAGAGACCATTTTGTCCCTTAACTTTTACTTGATAGGATTTAGAAAAAATAAAGCGTTCAAATATTTTGGTATCAATAGTTAGATATTCATTATCTTCTAAGAGAGGATTTCCTTCAGCATGTAAATAATCAACGGTGATGTAGCCAATTCGAACTAATTCTCTCATTTCGATATCTTGTTTTCTATTGGCAGAAGCGAACTGACATTTGATATTTTCTTTAGGAAACATCAGCACTAATGCATCAAAAGCAATGTCGTGAATTTCAATTCCCTTAATGTGATTTATGTATATCCCTGCAATGCCAGCTTCTTTAAGTAATGCAACGTCTGCATTTTGATCAAAGATACCAATGATAGTTATTCCCTTAGTGGGAGTAAGCCTTCGCAATACTCTGCCTAATTTTAGAACGAAGTTTGGATTAGTGGTGAAATCGAGATATATCACCTTCGGTGCAATTTTAATTACTTTTAATATAAACCATTCGAAGTCACGAAAATTAAGAATTAATTCAGATTGAAAATCAAAAGTTTTTCCTTTGGATAAATCTTTTATACGATCTTGAACTTGAGACCAATAGCGTACATCTTCTCCGACATAGAGTATAGAATCTAATTTTTTTTGTTGCTGTTGTTGCTGCTGTTGCGGTTGTTGAGACACTTAATAATCCTCAATTCTATTATATTATTTAGATGTAAATTTCAAGTTTCAAGTTTTATCAATGTTTCATGTATTACATTATAACAATAATTATATCATCAATTATATCATCAAGAAAAAGTAGTTAATAGTTTTTTTGATGATCTTCGTAATTAAAATTAAAAACTTTTCAACTTGCATATTTACAATATATGAACGTCTAATATATGAATGCTTAATTATATACTATACTAGTAATTAAAAAAAAATAAAGGAGAACCTATGATGAACAATAGTTTCAATAGTGGTCTAAATCACTCTGAGATCTATGAAAAATTGTTAGAAGAGAGATTCGACGAGAAAACATTAGAACGTTTTTTGAAATATGTAAAAATTGATACAACCTCGGATCCAAATTGCCAGTCAGCACCCAGTACAAAAATCCAATTTGATCTAGCAAATGTATTGGTGGAAGAATTAAAATCATTTGGTATAAACAATGCTCATGTTGATGATAAATCTATAGTTATGGCCCACATTCCATCAAATTTAAATCAATCTAATCAATCTAATCAATCAAGTAAAAATAAAATGCAAAATAAAATTCCGAAAATTGGATTCATTGCTCATTTAGATACTTCCTGTGAAGTAAGTGGAAAAGATGTAAATCCTACTGTTATTAAATCATATGAGGGTGGAGATATTATTTTAAAAAATGGAACTGTAATAAGAGAGAGCGAATCGCAAAATCTTAGTAAATGTCTCAAGCATACTATTATAACTTCCGATGGAAACACTTTGCTAGGGAGTGATGATAAGGCCGGAATAGCATCGATTATGACTGCTTTGGAGTATTTGTATAAACATCCAGAAATTCCTCATGGAGAGATCAGAGTTGCATTTACTCCTGATGAAGAGATAGGGCTTGGTGTGGTTAACTTTGATGTAAAAAAATTTGATGCTGATTTCGCCTACACTGTAGATGGTGGATTTACTATTAACATGGAAACCTTCAGTGCTGATTCAGCAGAAATAATTATTAAGGGAAAAAATATTCATCCAGGAAAAGCAAAAAATGTAATGGTGAATGCAGTTAAGGTGTCGACAGCAATTGTAAGTCGATTACCATTGCACATGTCACCTGAAACAACAGATAAATATCAACCATACATTCATCCACATGTTTTAGAGGCATCAGTAGATCAAGCAAAACTGAAATTGCTTTTTAGAAGTTTTGATGATGAGGGATTGATAGAACAAAAGAAAATTATTGAAGGAATTATTTCAGAGGTATCTAAAATATATCCTGAAGCAAAATTGGAATTAAATGTAACACCAACTTACAGAAATATGAAAAAAAGATTGTTAGAAGATGCACCTAAAGCACTAGCACTTTTACAAAAGGCTACTGCGGATTGTGGTTTAGAGATAGAGTATACTCCGATCAGAGGTGGAACAGATGGATCTGGTTTAACAGCGATGGGACTTCCTACTCCAAATATTTTTTACGGAGGAGATAATGCTCACGCTGTAACTGAGTGGCAGTCTCTAGATTATTTGTTGAAATCAACAGAGGTTATTTTGAAAATAATAGATTCCTCTCGTTCCTTACACATTTCTAAAGCATAGCTTTTCTAGAGCATGGCTTTTCTAGAGCATGCCCAATATTGTTGTCACTTATCTTTCCCATAAACAAATTTTGTTTTGATTCTAACTACCACATATTAAAAGAATAATAGAGCAAAAGAGAATATTCGCTTTTAGCGGATTGCTACTTTCCGCTATTATTAGATCGTGAGCGAATATACGCAAACAATTTTTTACTAATGGATTACTGATGGATTAGAACCTTAAAAAACCAAAAAACGAGGGAGGAAAATATGTTTTCAAAGGATACAAAAATAATCAATGTTAACAACTCAAATCTTAATGCTATTTTTAATATCTTTAATCTGGCGATTGTTTTTGCAATTATTTTTTATGTAGCGATTGCAATTATCATGATCATTCTCTTTGTAACCACAGCGATTACAGAAGTTCGTGCAGAGATAAATCAAGAACAACTTAAAACGATGTTAGTGGAGATTTGTTCAAAAGGGGAGTTCTTAAAATTAAATAAACTTCGAGCTGAATCTCAAGACAAGTCACAATTTGTGAAGGCGATAAATTCTTCATTATCACCAATGGTAGAGGGTGATGAAAATTGTATTGGGTTAGCAGTAAAAAATAAACAATTTAGCTTTTTAAAGGAGATAATTTCATCCTATGGTGCTGATCCAAATGAGAGAGATGGTAAAGGAGTGATTAATCTTTATAAGATTTTAAAAGCGAATCCTGATTACTTTACCGCCCATGAAGTTTTAATTCATTCATCTAGTAAGAGCATTGAAATAGTCACAAAGCTTTTAAAAGAAGAGGGTTATAGTGAAACAGAACCATCGGATTATCACAAGGGTGATATTATTCAAAGTTCTACTTGCTCAATTTTGGTAATTTTTAAAAATCCTCTTTTTGGACTCAAATACATGATGGAAAAAATTACTGAACCAATTGATAATTCAAAATTTAAGCATGAAAAGTATTCAAAGGCACGAGGTGAGTTTTACATATTTTCAGATAGCGAGCAAACGAATAAATTTAAGAAAAAAGTATCTCGCTATATTCCGCTCTCTAAATTTTTATTTAGTCATTCGATAGAGGGAAATGTGGGTGTATCAAATAAGATTGATTCTAGAATTGAGAGTTTGAAAAAATTGAGAAAGAAATTAAGCTTAAGTTTAAGCTTGAATTCAGGTTTAAATTCAGATTTAAAGAAGAATAAAGAAAAAGCAATTTATTTAACTAATGATCAATTGCAAGAGGTAATTCCATCGGTTTCTCCAATAACCGCATATCCATATCATAATGGTAATTATGTTTTGCTCGAGGGTAATGGACGTTTAAGAGCGTTGCTCGATGTTTTTGATCATGACAATACATTTGTAGAAATTATTTCTTATGAGTTTAGCAATAAAGAGTATGAAGAGAAATCACTAAAGATGCTGGATAATTTACTAGAACACACATTCTTTGATATCAAAACAGGAAAGATAAAAGCTTAATAAAGCTCTCTAATTAAAGATTGAAAATGCTTATCACTAGCGATAATCTTGTTATAGTTTTAATTAAAGACTATATGAAATTATGTCTTGTTTTATTATTTATTTAGGAGTGCGCGTTTTATGACCATTGTTGAAAATAATTTAAATTCATTAAATGATTTAGCATCACATTCGAAAAGAAGAGGATTTTTCTTTCAAAGTTCAGAGATATACGGAGGCATCGGTGGATGTTGGGATTATGGCCCGCTGGGAGTGGAATTAAAAAATAATATTAAAGAGAGTTGGTGGAAAGCAATGACTTTGAGAGAGGATATTGAGGGAATTGATGCATCCATTTTGATGAATCCAACAGTGTGGTCAGCATCAGGACACGTTGAGAGTTTTCATGACCCAATGGTTGATTGTAAAAAATGTAAATCACGCTTTAGGGCCGATAAGATTGATTTGAATAAAGCATGTCCTGTTTGTGGTGAGAAAAATTCTTTCACAGAAGCGCGAAATTTTAATTTAATGTTTAAGACGCAAGTTGGTCCGATGGAAGATACATCGTCAATTGCATATTTACGCCCCGAAACTGCGCAGGGAATTTTTGTAAATTTCTTAAATGTACAGACGACAATGCGAAAAAAAATTCCATTCGGAATTGCTCAAATAGGAAAAGCATTTAGAAATGAGATCACGCCTGGAAATTTTATTTTTAGATTGCGTGAGTTTGAACAAATGGAGATGCAATACTTTTTAAAACCAGGAACGCAGTTAGAATCATTTGAGGAATGGAAAAAGATACGTCTGCAATGGCATATAGATAATGGAATTCGTTCAGAGAAACTTCGCTATCATGTACATGAGAAGCTGGCCCACTACGCTGATCATGCAGTAGATATTGAATTTGAATTTCCTGCTGGATGGGATGAGATGGAAGGAATACATTCACGAACAGATTTTGATTTGAGACGCCACCAAGAATTCTCGAAGAAGAATTTGCAATATGTGGATCAACTTGATAATAACAACAAATATACTCCATATGTTGTAGAGACATCAGTTGGGCTTGATCGAACGATTCTTGCAATAATGTGTGATGCTTACCGAGTGGAAAATCCAGGTGCAGGTGAAAAAGAAAATGAGCGAGTGGTGATGAGATTTAGTAAAAAGCTCGCACCAATTAAAGCAGCGATTTTACCTCTGATGAAAAAACCTGAGCTAGAAGAGGTTTCACAGAAAGTATTTAAAGATGTTCAACTATCATACAGGGCCGAATATGATACATCTGGTTCGATAGGAAAGCGCTATCGCAGACAAGATGAGATTGGTACCCCATATTGTATCACTATCGATTTTGATTCATTAACCGACCATGCCGCTACAGTAAGAGACAGAGATTCTATGAAACAAGAAAGAATTTCTTTGGATAAATTATCTCTATATTTAAGAGATAATTTACTTTAAAATCTAAGTATCATTTAGGTATCTTAATTTCATTTTGTTTTATTATTCATATATAAATTTTCGGAGGTTATCTTCTAATGAAAAAATGGGTTTATGCTTTTAATTCAAAAAAGACTGATGGTAACAGAGATCAAAAAGATCTATTAGGTGGAAAGGGTGCAAACTTAGCAGAGATGTCAGCACTAGGTCTTCCTGTTCCTCCAGGACTAACAATTTCAACGGAAGCTTGTATTGATTACTATAAGCAAGGTCAAAAAATTAGTGATGAAATTAAAAATCAAGTTAAGAGTGAAATTAAAAATCTTGAGGAGATGTTAGGTAAAAAATTCGGTGATGATAAAAATCCTCTTCTCTTTTCAGTTCGTTCAGGTGCTAGAGTATCTATGCCAGGAATGATGGATACAGTTTTAAATCTTGGTTTAAATGATAAAGCAGTTGAAGGTCTTGCTCGCTTGACTGAAAATCCACGTTTTGCTTGGGATTCATATCGTCGTTTCATTCAGATGTTTTCAGACGTGGTTATGCAAGTGGATAGCGATTTAATGGAACATGAATTAGATCATATGAAAAAAAGTAAAGGTGTTAAAAATGATACTGATTTAAGCGCTGACGATCTAAAAAAATTAGTTGATATTTTCAAAAGTATTGTTCAAAAAGAAAAGGGCCATCAATTTCCACAAGATCCAACTGAGCAATTGTGGTTATCAATTGGTGCAGTTTTTGGTTCATGGAATAATAGTCGTGCAACTGAATATCGTAATCACTATGGTTACTCTCACGATTGGGGAACAGCTGTGAATGTTCAATCAATGGTGTTTGGTAATATGGGTAATGATTGCGCTACTGGTGTTTGCTTTACTCGTAATCCATCAACTGGCGAGAGAGCACTTTATGGTGAGTATTTAGTAAATGCTCAAGGTGAAGATGTGGTTGCCGGTATTCGTACTCCAGCTCCAATCGATGATAACAACAGAAACGATAGCAACCGTCACGAAAAAAGTTTAAAAGAGATTATGCCAAAGGCATATGCAGAGTTAGTAGAAATCTATAATAAATTAGAAAAACACTACAAAGATATGCAGGATATGGAGTTTACCATTGAGAAAAATAAATTCTATATGCTACAAACTAGAAATGGTAAGCGTACAGCTTTTGCTGGATTAAAAATTGCTGTTGATTTAGTAAATGAAAAATTAATTACTAAAGACGAAGCACTTTTAAAAATTAATCCAAATGATTTAAATCAACTTCTACATCCACGTCTAGATCCAAATGCTAAGAGAAATACATTAGCGAAAGGTTTACCTGCTTCTCCAGGTGCGGCCGTAGGAAAAATTTGTTTAACTCCAGAGCGCGCACTAGAAGTAAAGCAAGCGAAAGAAAAAGCATTACTAGTTCGACTTGAAACAAGTCCAGAGGATTTAGCAGGAATGATCGCAGCTGAAGGTATCTTAACAGCTAGAGGAGGAATGACCTCTCACGCGGCCGTGGTTGCAAGAGGAATGGGAAAACCATGCGTGTCTGGTTGTGGTGCACTTCATGTTGATTATAAAGGGAAAGTTATAACTATCGACAATAAAGAATACAAAGAGGGCGAGTGGTTAACAATTGATGGTGGTACAGGTGAAGTGATTGAAGGAAAAGTTCCAACCATTGAAGCAGGGATCTCTGATGATTTCGCAATCTTTATGAAGTGGGCAGATGAGGCGAGAAGACTTCGAATCAGAACCAATGCCGATACTCCTCATGATTCTAGAGTGGCCATTCAATTTGGTGCTGAAGGAATCGGTCTTTGTAGAACAGAACATATGTTCTTTGCTAACGATAGAATTTTAGCAGTTCGTGAAATGATCTTTGCTGAAAATACTCCAGATAGAGAAAAAGCATTGGAAAAACTTCTTCCTTTCCAGAGAGAGGATTTCATTGGAATCTTTAAAGCAATGAATGATAAACCAGTTAACATTCGTCTTCTAGATCCTCCTCTACATGAGTTCTTACCTCATGAAAAACATGAGAAAGAAGAATTAGCAAAAGCACTTGGTATTACCGTTAAAGCAGTTGAGTTGAGAGCAGAGACTCTTCATGAATTCAACCCAATGCTTGGTCATCGTGGTTGTCGTTTAGCTATCACTTATCCTGAGATTTATAAAATGCAGGTGAGAGCAATTATTGAGGCGGCAATTCAAGTTACTGGTGAAGGTATTAAAGTTCATCCAGAAATTATGATTCCACTTGTGATTTCAAAAGCTGAATTAGCAATGCTAAGAAAAGATGTAATTGAAGTTGCAGAGGGATTGATTAAGAAATCGGGTAAGAAAATTCCTTATAAAGTTGGAACAATGATCGAAATTCCACGTGCGGCCCTTACTGCTGCTGAAATTGCAACAGAAGCAGACTTCTTCTCATTTGGTACAAACGATTTAACTCAAACAACTCTTGGTGTATCAAGAGATGATTCATTTAAATTCTTACCATCATATGTGGACAAAGGTGCACTGGTGGCCGATCCATTCGTAAATATCGATGAGACCGGTGTTGGTATCTTAGTGAAAATGGCCACTGTAGAGGGAAGAAAATCAAATCCAAAGATTCACGTTGGTATTTGTGGTGAGCATGGAGGGGATCCAAAATCAATCGAGTTTTGTCACAGAACTGGTCTTGATTATGTAAGCTGCTCTCCATTTAGAGTTCCTATTGCTCGTTTGGCGGCCGCTCAAGCATCTGTAAAAGAGAAGTTGAAAAAGTAGAAAAAATAATTGCTAAGCAAAGAAAAGCTAAGCTTAATGGATGACTTACAAAAGTTAAAAAAGTTAATTGTTGATCTAATGAAAATTCAGCACTTCGATTCCATAGCGGTCGGAGTGCTGGATTTTTCTTCAAAAAAATTTCAAAGCATTCAATTCCCCGAGATAAAAGATTGTTTAATCTTTGATTTGGCCAGCATTACTAAAGCACTCACCAATGGAGTTGTGGCCATAAAATATCCTAAACTTTTTGCTCACGATGAGAGGGATTTTGATAATTTAAAATTATTACTTAATCACCGTGCAGGTCTTCCGAGAGGAGGACGTCTCTCTAAAAGTAGTTGGCGCCAAGATATTTTAAAATACCCAATTATTCCTTCATCTCCTACGCTATATTCAGATTATTCAGCGATTAGATTTATGTTGGAGATAGAGGAGAGAGCAAAGAAATCTTACAGAGAGTTGTTAAGTGATGATGATAGTGATGGTGATGAAGGGAGTGGCCGTGGCGGCCGTGGATTTTTAGGAGGCCAGGAAATTTATTTTTGGCGAGATTTGATTTTAAATAAAGAGTTAGTTGCACGAATTGTGCAAACTGGGGAACGAAATCGCAAAATCATCCAAGGTGAAGTTAATGATGATAATGCATTTGTGGTAAATGAGTTTCTTTCACATGCGGGATTATTTGCTACTGCTGATTCACTTTTAAAGACTCTACTTTACTTAGATCAAAGATATAATTTGCTAAAAGTGATGAGAGAGGAATTTGCTCGAATAAAAACAGAAGAACGTTTTTTGTTGGGTTGGGATAGAGTTGAGAATCCACAAAAGACTTTAGCTGGAGAGGGTGCTTCGATTCATACCTTCGGACATCTTGGCTTTACAGGAACTTCATGTTGGATTGATTTAGAAAAGAACTTTGCTCAAGTAATTCTTACCAATGCAACTCAAAAATACTCATATTCCAGAGATGGTTTAAATTTGTTAAGAAGAGAAATTGGAAAATATCTCTGGAATCATGGCAAATCCATCTTAAATTAACTATCCTATATTTAGATTTAATTAATGATAATGATAGTTAGATGGATTCACTAATATGGACTTAAAATATTTAATAGAGTCAGATGAGTTAAGAGAACAAAAAGATAAATTTAAACGAATTTTTTTCTATAGGATTTGCGGTACTGGTATGGGAGGAGCGGCCACTCTATTAAAGGAGAGTGGGTATGATGTTGAGGGTGCAGACGCTGAATTCTATCCCCCAATGAGTGATTATTTAAAATCATCAAATATCAAATGCCATCACTTAAAAGATGTAACCGATAATTATCTTAAAAGTTTTGATTTAATAATTATGGGAAATGTGGTGGCCAGAGATAGTGAGCATGCCAAGAGAGTAGAGACCTTGCAAGTTCCTTTTACATCTTTTCCATGTGCTATTGGTGCACTTTTTTTGGCCGATCAAAATGTAGTAGGAATTGCGGGTACTCATGGAAAGACAACTACCACTTATTTTTTAGTTCAGCTCTTTAGAAAATTAGGATTTAATCCGGGATATTTAGTAGGCGGAGTACTTCCAAATGAAAATTCCGCACAGATGGGAGATGGAAGTTATTTTTTTATTGAGTCGGATGAATATGATAGCGCTTATTTTCATAAGATGTCGAAATTTCATTTTTATTACATTGATCACTTGATCTTAACTTCGCTGGAATATGATCATGCTGATATATATGATTCGTTGGATGCTATAGAGGGAGAGTTCTCTCGATTGATTCCCAAAGTAAGCAAGTCATTTATCTTTAATAGTGATTATAAATCAGCAATGAAATTATTTAATGCTAATATGGACAAAGATTCAGATTGGTCTTTTTACGGAGAGAATTCAGAGAATGGCAGTGGTCCGCATACAAAAGAGATGATCTTTCATGAAGATAAGAGTGAATTTAGTTTGAATTTAGATGGAAAAAGAGAACATTTCGTTACTAATATAACTGGCAAACAAAATATATTAAACTTAACAGCAGCGATAGTACTGGCATTTAAACAAAAAATTCCACTAGAAAAAATCAAAGAGGCGATTACTTCACTGAAGATGGTAAAACGCAGACAAGAAGTTCGTGGGAAATATAAGGGTGCTATTGTGATTGATGATTTTGCCCATCATCCAACGGCGGTGAAATTAACAATTGAAAATGTTCGTATTCGTTATCCCGACAAACATATGTTAGTTGTCTTTGCTCCATCTTCTGCTACTGCTAGAAGTTCTATCTTCCAAGATGAGTTTTTTGAATCACTAATGATAAACAATAGTGGTGCAGATGAAGTAATTTTAGTAACTCCTCCAAGAACTGCTAATATAAAACATGCAGGCAATTTGGATTGTTATTTATTAAGAGATAAAATAAAAGCGATGGGGGTTGGGGTAGAGGTGGTGAGTACACTAGCTGATCTAATAAATTCTATGGATAGAAGTGTAGATAGAGTTAGTAGAGTAAATGGGCGTGATTTCGTAATATTAATTTTAAGCAATGGAAGCGTATTAGGATTATGGGAATCAGAATTTGTAAAACAATTAGAACAATTAGAACAAGTATTACCTTAGGGGTAATTTTTCTTTTAACTTCAATCAATGCTCAAACATTTGATTATCTTTTTAAAGATGCCAATTTAAATTTTAATTCAAAGACCGAATCTGATTTTCAGCAAGTGATTAAGGAATACTTGAGTATTGAAAAAAAGTTTCGCAAAGAGGTCTGTAAAAATCCAAATCAAATCTATAATCGATATAAAGGATTGATGGCCAGAGCATACACTAGTGAGGGAATGAATATCCCACTTTTTGATAATGGAACTCTCGACATTGATGCTATTGTGGCCGGGCTTCCTGAAATCGAGATGAAGTTGAATTGGCTTACAGAATTGATTACTAATCATAAAAGGCAAATGGTACAAAAAGGTGGATTTGCTAAGGTAAAAAAAGATATCCATGCGATAGAAGGTGAGATGCTTGATTTACTTGAGCAGTTGTTAACAGACAAGGAAAATTATCATAGGTATTTAATTGAAAATAGAGGCACGAATAAGAATTCAAATGAGAATATGCTTTTGATGGCCAGAGAATCAAAGTACAAAATTATAAATTTATTTAAACTCTATAGATCTTTACTGGCGCAAGTACCATTCATGCTTAATTATACTTTTCCTGTTAATCATCAATTATTAAGACGTGATTATGATCGAGTTAAATATAAAAAAGATATTGAATCAATAAAGTTAAAAAACAAATTGCAATTCTATCGCCGAATTAAAGAAGATGGTCTTCCGGTTAATTTTAATTTGGATAGACAATTTAGGGCGATAATAAGTAACACCTATGTTAACTTAGAAGAGTTAGAAAAATCAAAAGAGAGTTTTATTACCGAAGATTTACGCTACGATATTGCTTCAATTTTTAGATATATAGATTTAGTTTTTAAACGTAGTGGAGAAAGAAATATTTTGCATGGTTTGCAGTTATGGCGTGAAAGAGTACAAAGAGGATATAACTTTTATAAGTTACTGATCAATAAGGGGGAAAAGAATTTAGCGGCCAGAATGAGTGGAATTGAAGGAATAACTGATTTCGATCAATATTTAAAAGATGTATCAAAGAGTAGATATAATTTAAAAGACTATACGTTTAGTAAATTCCTTGAAAGCTATTTATTTTGGAGTAAACAAAAGGAAATATGGCAAGCTCTGTTTGTAATTGAAACGATACTTACACATGAGGCAGGACGTTTGGATGGAAAAGATGCCCTCGAACGAAGAGATATTGTACAGCTGATATTAAATAGATTTAAAGTTCCATTTTATAATTCATTTGCATATGAGGATCCATTTTACTCATATTTAAAGAGAGTTTATTCTAAGGATGAGGAGTTTCAAAAAAACAAATGGTTAAATCTTTTATTTAAAGAGGGTGAATTTTCTTTTACCTATTATTTTATTCCTAGTTCTTTTAAAATATATTGTCCATCAAATAGCAATATTTCAAATCTTATACGTAAAGAAAATTTAACTTTAGGTTTAGAACTTTTAAGAACATCAAGAACAGATTTTCCTGTATTACGTTTTTTTTCCAGAATATCTATGTTGGGTAGAATAGATATGGCGCCACTGTGGAATGAGTATTTACAAATGCCAGAGAGACCTGGAAATGAAATAAAGGAAGGAATAGATTCATATGTAAATGATGTGATTAATAGGAATTATAAGTTTCTTTATTTTATTCCTAATGGAGCTAGTTCAAATGGACAAAGTCCAAATGGACAAAGTCCATATTATGTTGTTGCTGAATTTAACAACATCAACAAACAAAATAATAAATTCAAAAAAATAAGCAATAAAATAAGCAAAAAGAGAACAGTAAGTAGAGGGAAAATCTTAGTCTTTAGAGAGGAAAAATCCACTGAAGGTCAAAATATTTCCAAGATTCATTTTTACCACTACAGAGATTCGCAACTCTTTCGATTTTTTAAGGAAAAAATGCCAATGGGAATTGGAAAAGGTATTACTCACTTTGCTTCATCAGCAAATTTAGCACCAGGGTCAGAAGTGTTATTAGGTCAAGGAGCAGGTTATGACACGTTAAATACCTCTGATACAGTAGATAGCACAACAGCTGATAGAGCAGTTGATAGAGCGGCCGCTAGTGTAATAAATCAAGATTTAAATCAAGATTTGCCACCAAATAGAGATAATGGTGCTGATTGGGATGGTTATTCCAGATAGTCTTTGTTAAAAAATTCTTTCTTCCTTTCTCAAAAATTATAAGCTATGCTTTCACATTGTTTAATAATTAATAAATAGTTAATAAATAATTAATTAATTAATTAATAATATATTTATATTTATATTTATTTTTATGTTTAACTGAAACCTTTACGGAGGAAAATGAAATGGCCAGAAATTTTTTATTTACATCAGAATCAGTAACAGAGGGACATCCAGATAAAATGGCAGATCAAGTAAGTGATGCAGTACTTGATGCAATGTTGGCGCAAGATCCTTACTCAAGAGTAGCATGTGAATCGTTACTTACTACAGGATTAGTTGTTGTATCTGGAGAGATAACTTCAAAAGCTCAAGTAGATTTTCAAGATGTAGTTAGAAAAAAAGTTACAGAGATTGGATATGATCATAGTGCAAAGGGCTTTGATGCAAACACTTGTTCAGTTATGGTGACAGTTCATAAACAATCACCTGACATCTCTCAAGGTGTTACTGAAGGACAAGGAACATACAAAGACCAAGGTGCTGGCGATCAGGGATTGATGTTTGGTTACGCTGTAGATGAGACAGAATCATTAATGCCACTTACAATTGATTTAGCAAATAAATTAGCGCTTAAACTCTCTGATATAAGAAAGAATGGAATTATGCCTTTGTTACGTCCAGATGGAAAAACTCAGGTCACTGCTGAATATGAAAATGATAAAATTAAAAGATTGGATGCAATTGTAATTTCAAGTCAGCATGCTGAAGAGTTAAGTTTAAAAGATATTGAAGAGGGAGTAAGAGAAGAAGTTATTAGAAAAATTGTTCCAAAAGAATTTATTGATAATAAAACAAAAATTTATATTAATCCTACAGGTCGCTTTGTAATTGGTGGACCAATGGGAGATACTGGTCTTACAGGAAGAAAGATCATCGTAGATAGTTATGGTGGTCATGGTGCTCATGGTGGTGGCGCTTTCTCTGGAAAAGATCCATCGAAAGTTGATAGATCTGCTGCCTACGCCGCCAGACAGATTGCAAAGCATGTGGTTGCTGCTAAATTAGCAAAGCGTGCGCTAGTACAAGTTGCTTATGCTATTGGTGTTGCTGAACCAGTTTCATTAAATATTGAAACATATGGAACAGAGAGTGTTCCTGTTGAAAGAATCGTGGCCGCTGTAAATAAGATTTTTGATATGCGCCCGAAAGCAATAATTCAACGTCTGAATTTACTTCGACCTATCTACGCTCAGACAGCAGCTTATGGGCATTTTGGAAGAAATGCTGACAATTCTTTTACATGGGAAGAACTTACCCATTTAGATCAACTGAGATCAATGTTTTAAATTAATTACTTAGTTATTTATTTTTAAAATCAATTTCATGTGGAATACATTTCTTGACCTATCTTGTTTTTTACTTAGACATACTCCATTTTGGGCCATCCCGATGCTATTTATTTCAGGCGAATTTGGTTATATCTATTGGAGAAAAAGACGTAAAAAATCCTACATGTTTTTTGTATCCATTGCTATCTTTGCTTTGTTGACAAATATTTTCTATTATTGGTCGGGTGGACCAGAAAGGTCTGTTAAGTATTTTCTAAGTGTATTTCGTTAATATCTTTTTTAAATTTTTCATTAAAATTTTCATTAAAATTTACAATAAAAATCAAATCTTTTGATAAAATTAAATTAATACATTCTTAAAACGTATTTAAAAGGGATTTTATTGTGAAGGATTTGTTATACCTGAATGAAACTTATGATGATGTAGACGTAGATGTTTATGAGGAGAATAGGATTAATGAAGATGAAAAAAGAATGCATACTTTACGAGATTTAGCGAATAGAAAGTCGACAATCATAAAATATAAGACCGATAAATATTACTTGAGTATTGATATGGGGCCAGAACAAGTAATTGATCTAAAAGGTCTCTTGAGTGAAATTGAAGAGTACATAATAGATGAGATGTTAAAAATGTCCAAGGGAAATAAAAATAAAGCATCAAAATACTTGAAGATAAATAGAACAACATTAATTGAAAAGATGAAAAAAATTAATATGCGTAAAATAATTACGCAATAAAAAATCTCACCTTTTAAAAATTTTCTGTCAAGAAATTGACTGGAAAAAGATGCCTACAGTAAAATTTTCCTTTTTTAAAATCAATAAAGACATTAAAATTTAAATTAATAGGCAAAAAAGTTTTACTCAGGATGAGTAGAATATTTTCTCCTTAAATTTTGATGAAGATGAAAATGAAGATGAAAATAAAAAATGAAATAGGAAGTTTCTATTTTAATGAGAAAAAGTTATTTTAAAAGTGTTAACATTAGATGCAATATGATTGTGTTAGTTGTGCTGGCCATAGCATTTACGACTGACATGAGTAGTAGTCTCGGTACTAGCACTAGTAACGAAAATTCTAATAGTGTTGTTTCCCAGGAATTTTTTAAGACTCATTTGAGATTAACTTTTAATGTTAAGAAGGATGAGATTTTAATAAATCAAAAAGGGAAAGATGTATGGATAGAAACATTAAATATTACATTATTTGATCGTATAAAGGGAGATTTTGAAAGGATAAAATTAGCGGATAAGTATTTTGTAGAGATTAAACTTAGTTCTGAAGGATATCCAGAGAAAGCTGCAACTATTAAATTAATACTTGCAGATAAAAATATAGATATTTTCTCATTCTATAAAGATAGTGATAAGAAATATATTGTGGATTTTTGGGAAAATAAAGAGATAAAGGACACTAAGGAGACAAAGGATTTTAAGGCCGAAAATAAAGTTGGTGTTGGGGCCGGTACTTTAATTCCTGATGAAGATGATAATAAAGATAAAGATAAAGATAAAGATAAAGATGAAAAAGTTGTAACTAGCGTAGTTGGAGATAAAAATAAAAGTAAAGATAAAATCAAAAGAAAACCAGCAAGTGTATTGCCAGCAATTACAGAACCACCAATACCAAAACCAATAACAGCGAACATTGCAAATGCAAGTATTGCAAATGCAAGCATCGCAAATGCTACTGTTTCAGATGTAACTTCAGGAACTCACTCTATAGCTAATAAAAATAAAAAGAAATATCGGGATTTTCGCTATGGTGCTGCCATAGTATGGGATTATCCTGCACTTATTCCTTCGATCAATGAAGGAATTAATCTACAAAATAAAACGGCAGAATATTTTTATCCTATTAGTGATCGTCAATATGATAAGAGTGAAAAAGAGGCGCATCTGCAATTAGTAATTAATCTGTATAAAAAAACCCAATATGGATTAATGAATAAAGCTATGGAACTATATAAGAAAAAATATGGAGAGGAAGATAATCTAGAGGTAATTAATTATTTAAAGGCAAATTCTTTGCTTCGAGATAGTTTTGGGAAAAAGGAATTAGACAAAGGACCAGAAAAATTAGCGATAGCAATGTATACTACTTTGGTTGATTCAGTTAAGGAGTATGATTTTAAGAGAGGATTATTGCAATATCTAGTTCATTATTTTTTAAAGAAAGAAGATTATGTACAAATGTTACAATATGCAAAGCGCTTGTATGTAAATTCAAAATCAAATTTCGATGAGGAATTTGAAATTTTTAGTGCCAAAATGATTTTGCATGGTTTGGCCGGACTTTGGCAGGTTGATAGTATTAAAAATTTTGTGAGCGAAAAATCGATTCAATCGATTCTACCAAAGCAGATATTGCTTGCGTACGAGATGTATGCACTGCTGGCCCAGGATGAGCATGCTAAAGTAGTAGAGCTATTTGAAAAGAATAAAAACTATTTTCAAAAACCAATTCACCCTGCAATTATTTACAATCTAGCAGAATCCTATTTTAGATCAGGAAAATTAACTGAATCTAGAAATTACTTTCTAGAGTTTATAGCTGAGTATAATTACATGAACAAGCAGTCGGATGCTCGTCTTAGAGTTGCGCTCATTAGTGATCTTATGGCCGAAAATGAAGAAAAGATTCTCCAACTCTATAGGGATGCAATTAATCTTTCAACTGATCCGAAGATAAGATATGAAGCGAGAATTAGATATGTAGGGCTACGAATTGCAAGAAAATATAAACATGAAAAAGATGATTTAGAAACGTTAGTGTTTTTGGATTTGAATCCAGATGAAGTGAGACTGATCGATAATAATTTAAAAAGATTATTGTGGCTTGTACGACTTAGAACTCTTATTAGTAGTAAACAATATGAAAATGCTCTAACTTATCTAAGAAGTATTCCTCTAGAGACTATGGTTTCTTCTGAGCGAAGAATGTTTGAAGGTGATGGTGCGGAAATTATTCATGGGTTGATTGGCAATTATTATGATAGAGGTGAATATGGAGAAGTAGTTAGATGGTGGGGAAGATATAATGAAATTTATTTTGATAAAGTGCCACTTGATTTGAAATTAATCTTTATTGTGGCCGATTCCTATATCAAACTTAATTTGAAAGATGGATTAGAAAGGACAATTGCAGTATTACTAAATAATGGACAAAATCCATTTAGAAGTTATCCGATATGGATTGAGGATGAACAATATGAACGTAATCCTAAAGAGATTATTCAGGAATTACGTTTAATAGAGTTAGCACATGCGGAGAGGTGGAATGATCTTTATAAATTAAATAGTGATATTTTAATAAATGATCCAAAAAATATTAAAGTTCATTACTATCAGGGAGTGGCATCCTTTAAATTAGGCCAATATGATCGAGCTATTAGGCATTTTGAAGAGTTTTTAATTAATTCTGAACAGAGAATGCCGTTAAGTAGTCAGGAGACTTCTTTATTATTCGAAAGCTATGCCGAGGCAATATATAAGGGTGGAGATGTAGAAAAATTTATAAAAACTGCCAAAGCAGTGTTAGCAGATTTGGATCGTTCTAATTCTAATTCTAATTCTAATTCTAAAAACAAATCCTTAGATAAGTTACATGAACGAATTTTATATCTATACATAGAGGCACTGGCCAGTGATTGGAAAAAAGAGAATTTTGATACTATGTTTGAAGCAGTAAATGATTTTAGAACCAAATATAAAAATTCTATTTGCAGTGGAAGAGTAAAATATTTGTTGGGTTTACTCAAAGTGAAAAAGGGAGAGCCGATTGCAGGTGAGGAAATATTTAAAGAGTTGTTAAAGGACAATAGTGTCCCAAATTATATTAAAGAACTTTCAAAAACGGAGTTGAGTACATTAAAGATTGCACGACATAATATTTAGTTAATCATAATTTCCGGAGTGAAATTTGTTTAGACAGGAGGTCTAATGAATATGGTTAAGGAAGAATTATTTGGAAGAGATCCCAAAGTTGCGAAGGCAGTTGTTTTGGCAAAAAATGCTGCTAGTAAAATGATACCAGTATTGATTATGGGTGAATCGGGAATAGGTAAGCAATCAATGGGAATTTTTATTCATCAACAATCAAGTAGACACGATAAATTGTGTATGATTGTTGATTGTGCAAAAAATGAAAAATTAGTTGAGGATGAGATTTTAGGTCATAGAGATGAGGAGAGTGGTCGCTTTAATAAAGGAATTTTAGAGAGGGCCAATAGTGGGACAGTGATTTTAAAAAATATCGATGGATTAAGCGAAGATTTTCAAAAAAAATTACACAAAATTTTCTTAGAGTTAAATGATTATGATATTGATGTCAGAATCATTGTTACTACGACTAAGAATTTATCTAAGTTAGTAGGTGCAGGCAGATTTTATCGTGCTTTATATTTATATATTTCAGAAATTCAAATCAATATTCCACCACTTCGTGAACGTAAAGAGGATATTAACTGGCTAACCCTACAATATTTAGAAGAGTGTGCTAGAGATAAAATGATAGAGGTTCCTCAAATCAGTGAAGAGGCAATGGAAAAAATGGTAGGCCATTATTGGTCTCACAACATAGCAGAGTTGCAAGCGATAATACTTGGTTCAATAAATAACATGAAAGATAATATTTTAACCTCTGATGATCTAATAATCGGAGAGAGAAAGATTGTTGCGAATGGAATGGATATGGATGAGGATGGAATCAAGTTAATGTCATTAAAGGAAGCAGAAAAATTGTTAATTAAAAAAGCATTAATTCATACATCTGAAAATCGTACTCAGGCAGCGAGAATTTTAGGTGTGTCTATTAGAACCCTAAGAAATAAAATCAATGAGTACAGAAATGATGGATCAAATTACTTTTTGAATTTGCGATAGGTATAGTTATGGCCATAGCTTGTATTTATAAGTGAGTTTGTATGGAAATGAGTGATAGAACAATAAAGGCGATTGCGGCATCAATGAATTTTAGATTGATGAGACAAAATATTATTTCATCAAATATCGCTAACAGTGAAACTCCTGGATATAAGGCCAAAAAAATTGATTTTGAAGAGGCACTACAACGAGCATTGGATGTTGATGGGGCGGAGGAATTGCAAGTTAATAATCAAAGACACTACAATGTAGGTAGCGGAGGATTTAATAATTTGCAACCAGAGATTTATGATGATCCCAATGGTGTTGTTAGTGAAGATGGTAACACTGTTGATAGAGATGCTGAGATGTCGGCGATGGCAGAAAATAAAATCATGTACGATGCTTCTGTACAATTACTTAGTAAAAAGTTGGGAGTATTAAAGTATGCTCTCAATTCTGAGAGGTAATAAATGGATTATTTAACTAGTATGAGAGTAAGTGCTTCAGGACTTGCGGCCAATAGAAAAAGATTAGAGGCAATTTCTTCCAATATTGCTAATGCTCAAACTACCAGAACAGTTGAGGGTGGTCCTTATAGAAAAAAGGAAGTGGTATTTGGGGCCGAGCCTTCGCGAGAAAAATTTTCTGATATTTTAGAGGGAAAGATGAATGAAAATGTTCAAGAGGTACATGCTACTGAAGTTATTTCATCTAATAAACCACCAATTTTAAAATATGAACCAGGACATCCAGATGCTAATGAGCAAGGTTATGTTGCTTATCCTGATATAAATGTGATGACAGAGATGGCGGATATGATTGCTACATCTAGAAATTATGAAGCAAATGTAACGGCATTAAATACTGCCAAAAGTATGGCGCTAAAAGCATTAGAGATTAGTAGGTAAATATTTTTTTTAAGATAATTAGATAATTAGATAATATATTTTATGAGGAGAATTTTTTATGATTAGAAATGTTGGGGATGTAAGTAATATTTTAAACTCATATAAAACTCAAGATTGGGTTAAGGATGGGGATGTAAAAATACCTAATATTTACCCTAACAATTTACAAGATCGAGTAAAAGTTAATAGTGAGAATAATACACTTGAACTTGATTCAAAAAAATCATTTGGAAATTTTTTAGCAGAATCACTAGCGAAAGTTAATAACATTCAAAAAGAAGCAAACGTGGCCATTGAAAAATTGGTTAGTGGTGAGAGCGAAAATCTACATGAAACAATGTTGTTAGTAGAACAAGCAGAGATTGCTTTTAAAACTTTGAATCAAGTTAGACAAAAAGTATTAGATGCCTATAAAGAGGTAATGAAAATGCAAATATAATCTGACATCTGACATCTGATATCTGATATCTGATTTCTGATTTCTGATTTGGGGGGTATTGCTTGAACGATTTTTTTACCAAGATAGTTGCACAATTTCGAACCTTCTTTTTAGATTTGCCAGTTACCAGGCAAATAAGTGTGATAGCTATTTTTGTAGCAGTGATAGTTTTAATCTCTACTATTATGGTGTGGGCATTGCAAACTCGTTACAAAGTTTTATTTAGCGAACTAAATAAAGAAGATGCCACTATGGTTTCTCGAATGTTACAAGAAAAAAATATTCCCTATACACTATCAGAAGATGGAAAAACAATTAGTGTGCCAAAAGATCAAGTAGAAATTTGGCGATTGGAACTAGCGAAGCAAGGATTAAATTTTAGTGGTAAAGTTGGTTATGAAATTTTAGATAATCAAGGTTTTGGTACTACCAGTTTCGTGCAAAAAATAAATAAGCAACGAGCGCTAGAGGGAGAATTGACTAAAACCATCTCTTATATCAGAGGAGTAAAGAGAGCAAGAGTACATTTAAGTATTCCAGAAAATAGTCCATTCGTGTCGGAGAAAAAAAATCCTTCGGCATCAATAGTGTTAGAACTTGATTATGGTGTTACTCTTACTCCTGAAGAGGTGCGAGGAATTGGTTCCTTAGTTAGTGCTACAGTAGAAGGTATGCGCCCTCAGCATGTAGTAATAATCGATTCCAGAGGACAAAAACTTTCAGATAATATTGGTGATCAGATGACTGCCGATACTGCAAATAAATTAGTATTGGAAGCAAGATTTAGTAAAGAACTAGAAGAGCAGATTGAAGATATTTTAACTAAAGTAGTTGGTGTTGGTAAAGTTACTGCAAAAGTTTCCGTTAAAATGGATTTTACAGAAGTAGTATCTACTGAAACTAAATACGATAATGAGGGTGCTGCCGTATTATCAGAGGTAAGTAATACTTCAAAGTTAGTTGGATCTCGTCCTTCTCCTCAAGGTATTCCCGGTGCTCGCAGTAATATTCCAGGCGAGAGTCCCCAGCCAGGAATTCCTGAGACAAAAAATGATGTCGATAAAAAAATTACTACCAAAAATTTCAATGTGCCATCAACAGTGATTAACACTAAAAAACCAACGGCCAACATAAAGGCAATTACTGCAGCTGTCGTGTTGGATGGTAAACAAGTAGTGGTATTAGATAAAGATGGAAAACCGATGATAGGTAAGAATGGCACAATTGAAAGAAAGTATGTCGCTTGGTCAGAGCAAGATTTAAATAATTTTTCTGACTTAGTTAGTTCGACAATAGGAATAGATTCTAAGAGAGGAGATAAGTTAGTTATTAGAAATATGGAATTTGTGAAAGAGGATTTGAGTGAATCAGAAGAGATTTTAAAGAGGATGGAACAAAAAGAGATTATTCGTAATATCGTTAAGTACTTAGCAGTGGGAGTGGTATTGTCGTTATTTTTCTTAGTGGTTGTTCGTCCATTCATTCAGTGGATTACAGAAAATACTGTAGAATCAGTGGAGGATTTTTTACCTCGTACAATTGAGGAATTAGAAAAAGTGCAAGCAGATCAAAAATTGCCTGGACTTGAAGATGCATTACCTCAGATAGAGGAAAAAATTAATCCAGAAAAGATTGAAGGTAATATGTTAAAAGAAAAAATAATATCATTGGTAGAAGAAAATCCAGCGAAGGCAGCTCAGATAATACATACCATGATACATACTGCTGATTCTGAAAAGCAGATAGCATAATTTATAAATTAGGAGATATTTTGTGGCCGAAGCAAAACCGATTTCAACATCCCTTGATCCCGATGTCGAGTATCAGTTACTCTCTGGACAAGATCGGGCCGCCATATTACTTAGTGCTCTTGGTACGAATACTGCTCAATTAATATTTTCATATCTAAAAGATAATGATGTTAAAAGAATGATAAATGCCATGACTACTATTAAGAGTGCGCCCATATGGCTTGTTAAAAGAGTGTTGGCAGATTTCTATTCATCATTAAATGAAGAGGCGAGTTTACTATTTGCTGATAATAGAGGGAAAAATTTTATAGTTGAAACATTAGGTGAGGATCGAGCGAAACAATTACTTGGTCAAATTGTAGAAATTGGTAGTACGAATACTCTTGAGTCTTTGGAATTAGTTGATACAAGAACTTTGGCAAACTTCTTAGTCAATGAACATCCACAAACTATTGCTTTAATCATGGCCCATTTAACTACAGAAAGAAAAGTTGATGTTTTAAGACGGTTACCGGAAGGGTTGCAAGCAGAGATTGTTTTAAGAGTGGCCAACTTAGACTTCGTATCTCCTGAATTGATTGCTCAATTAGATGATGTATTGAAGACCGAACTTTCAACTCTTGGTTCAATTGATACTCATCAGTTGGGTGGTGTAGAGCCAATTGCTGATATGTTGAACTTAATGGATAAGAACACAGAGAAGAACGTTATGGCCAGAGTGGAAGAGAAGGATCCTGAATTGGCAGAAGAGATTAGAAAACTTATGTTCGTCTTTGAAGATCTTGTTTACGTTGATGATCGTGGTATTCAAAATCTTCTTAAAGAAGTTGATCAAACACAACTTTCTATCGCACTCAAAACTGCACCTGAAGAAGTTAGAGTTAAACTATTTAAGAATATGTCTCAGCGTGCGGCCGGAATGTTACGAGAAGATTTGGAGGCATTAGGACCTACAAGACTTAGTGATGTGGAAAAAGCACAGAGTGAAATTGTTCAGAAGTGTAAGGATCTTGAGTCTCAAGGTAAGGCAATTATCTCTCGTGGTGGTGAAGGTGAGGATGCATTGGTGTAATTTATGATTTTAAAAAAAGATAAACCGATAAAAAATTTAAAAGTACTGCAAGGAGCGGAAGGTGTTGATTATGATATTGAAGAGTATAGCTTCAAAAATATCAGACAATCCAAAGATCACAGAGCATTTTCTTTTCAATATAGTCCAAGTGATAAAAATCAAAAGGTTAAAATTTTAAAATCTGGCTCAGATGTTGATGTTGATGTTGCTAATTATGAATTACCAGCATTTAATGAATATCAAGATCAACAAATGGATGCAAATAGTGATGTTGTTCGTTTCGAGATGGATACAGCTAAAGAAAAAAACTTTCAAATTTCCACTATGGTACAAAGATTTCGAGGAATGCGAAAGCAAGAGGAGATTGATAATAGAGTTAAATTTGAACAAGAGTTACATGAAAGATTGGAGATGGTAAAAGCACAATGGATGCAACTTGGTTATGAAGAGGGTAAAAAAAATGCCATAAATGAAGTTAAAAAAATGAATGAACAAATTATTGCTGAAAAGATGAAGGATTTTGTTTTAATGTTAGAAGAGGTGATGTCGGTAAAGAAAGAGATCTTAAAACAACAAAAACAACAAGTTTATGATTTAGTCAGATCATTAACTAAATGGGTGATCTTAAGAGAATTAAAAGATGATGGTTATTATGTAAATAGATTGTTAGAAAAGTTAGTATTGGAATTAGATACTCAGGAAAATTTATTAATTATGGTTAATAAAGAAGCATTCAGTAATATGCCAGATGTTTTAAAGGAAGTTGAAAAGAAATTAGGGGAGCTAAAAAATATTAGAGTTGAGCCAGCGCTTGAATCCAGTGCAACCGGACTTATTATTGAATCCAGCAGTGCTATTTTAGATGGATCATTTGAATCGCAGATGAAAGAATTAGATAAATTATTTGCAACAGTAGATGATATTTAAAAATTGGTAATTAGTAATTAGGTATTATGGAAGAAAAAATTGATTTAAAACCAATAATAAAACAATTTGAACATGCACTTCCATATCAGAGGATAGGAAAAGTCTTTTCTAGTAAGGGAGGAGTTGTTGAAGTTAATTTATCACGAGCAATAGTTGGAAGTAGTGTGGAGTTTGCAACTGAAATAGGAGAAAAAGTGCGAGGTGAGGTAGTTGGTATTAAGGATAATAAATGTGTGGTGATGCCTTACCATGAAGTTAGTGGAATTAATTCTGAAACCTTAGTTTATCTTCGTGATTTAAAAAATACAATAAGAGTTTCTAATCAAATGGTTGGTCGAGTTTTAAATTTTGAAGCACTACCAATAGATGATGCTGGACCAATTGAAGGTCCTTTCGAAGTGAAAACAATTTTTGGAGAGGAGATTAATCCATTAAAACGACCAGCAATTAGAGAAGCGCTGGATACAGGAATTAAATCGATCAATGGTTTTATAACTGTAGGTAAGGGCCAGCGTATGGCCATAATGGCGGGATCAGGAGTGGGAAAATCAGTTTTACTTGGTATGATTGCTAGAAATACTTTGGCCGATATCAATGTTATTGCTTTAGTTGGTGAGCGTGGTCGAGAGGTTTTAGAATTTATAAAGTCCGATTTAGGAGAAGAGGGACTAAAACGCTCAGTAGTGGTTGTTGCTACATCTGATACATCTCCACTTATCAGAGTGAAAGCAGCTTACACTGCAATGACAATTGCAGAATATTTTCGAGACCAAGGTCATGATGTTTTAATGATGATGGATTCAATTACTCGTTTTGCTTTTGCCAATAGAGAAATTGCTATTGCTAGTGGAGAATTACCTGGTCATAGAGGATATGCTCCTAGTGTTTTTGCTAAAATGCCTAAGCTACTAGAGCGAGCGGGAACTAAAGAAGGAGCTGGCTCCATAACTGGTATCTTTACAGTTTTAGTAGAAGGAGATGATTTAGATGAACCAGTTGCAGATAGCGTTCGTTCAATCTCTGATGGTCACATCGTTTTAGATAGAGATTTGGCCATTAAAAATCATTTTCCTGCAGTTAATATTTTAGGATCAATTTCGAGAGTAATGGATAGAGTGGTTACAAAAGAACATCGAGTAGTAGCAGGATACTTGAGGGATTTGCTCGCACAATATAAGAGTGCAGAGGATTTAATAAATGTGGGTGCCTATGTGAAAGGTTCAAATTTAAAAGTAGATAAGGCAATGGCGATACATGAGGAACTTAATGTTTTATTAAAACAACAAATCGATGAGGCAAGCAACGTCGGAGAAATTTATAATATGATGGTGGAATTGGCAAGAGCAGCTGAAGAATCAGTTATAGAAAAAAAAGAAGTTGATAACAGAAGTAATCGTTTAGATATTTAATGATATTTAATGATATTTAATGAAAAAATTTAAATTTAAATTAGAAAACATTTTAAAACTTAGAGAATTTGAAGAATACAAAGAGAGAGTGAAATTAGGAAAGATTAATCAACAAATGTATGGACTGGATGAAGAAGTTAAAAGATTAAATGAAGATATGAGTAAGGTGTATCAGGCTCAAGAGCAAAATTTGAAAAAAAATATTCAGGCAAAAGATGTATATTTATATGAATATTGGATTAGAAGTTTAAGAGGACATATTGTAGAACTTGAATCGAAAAAAGAAAAATTAAACAAAGAATATCAAGAACAACTTAAGATAATGTTAGCACAAAGAAATAAGGTGAAGATTTTAGAAAATTTAAAAGAGAGAGCAAAGATTGGATTTAAAAAGGAGAAGATTAAAGAAGAAGATAGCAAGTTGGATTATCTCATTAGTTCGAGTCATCCATATACAGAGAACAATAACAGGTAATTAGTTATGAGATCTATTAATATGTTTAATAAAAAAATTATAATTTTGATATCGTTAGGATTTTTTTTGTTAACGGGAGTGTTTTATACTAACGTTTTTTCAGAGGAAAAAAAAGATAAAGAAGAAAAGAAAGAAGAAAAGAACACAGCAAATATTAAAGCTGAAAAAGATGTACCAAAGCCAGTGACCTCGAGATTATATTCAGATGAAGAGATAAGAAATTTAATTAACAAGGAGGTAGATAAGCGAATTGATCGTTATAAACCAAGTGAGATGGCCAAATTATCAAAAGAATTCATGAAAATGGATTCTGAAATGAAAGAGAAAGAACAAAAGTTAAAAACGAGAGAAGAACAACTAAGTTTTAATGAAAAGGAGTTAAGTAAAAAAATATTAGAGTTTGAAAAAACTCAAGAAAAGGTTCTTGGATGCATGGATCAAAACAATAGGGAATCGGAGGAAAGAATTAACCGGATTGTTTCAGTTATTTCGGAAATGCGACCACAAATGGCCGCAGAAGTGCTTTCAGTTCAAGATCCGAACATAGCTGTAAAAATAATATCGATGATTGATCCAAACAAGGCCTCGAAAATATTCAACTTAATGGATAAGGAAATTTCTGCCAGGATTCAAAAACAGTATTTGAATATGAAAAAATAGCATTATATTAAACTCAATTCAAATTCAAACATTGTTGGAGAGACTGAGTGAGAGATATTGGTATACAAGAAAAATTGTTTAGTCCAAAGGCCGGCGCAAAAGCTAGTCCGAGAGTTAATCCAAAAGCTGCCAGTATTAGCTATGCTTCTGCAAAAGGTGGAATTAGCAATAGTTCAAGTAAGAGTTTTAGTAATCAACTTGAAGAGGCGATGCATTCAGCAGATTCAGCAGATTCCGATGGAAAAAATATTATAAAAGGAAAGAAAAATAATCTTCCAAATTCGAATTTAGATAAAATTTTAGACGTGATGGTTGAAGATGATAGTTTTCTAGAAGGGATTGCTAATCCGAAGGGAAAAAAATTTGATCTATCATCAGTTCAAGAGCAGATGAAAAATTCAATGAAAGGTTCAATGAAAGGTTCAACGAAAGATTCTAAAGATTCTATTGAAGATCCGATAATAGATACAAATATAAAAGAGCTATTAGAAAATAAAATTAACCAAGAAAAAAATCAATTAAAGAGTGCTTTAAAAAGCAAGAGTGATATTAAAAGTAAAAATAATGAAACTAATTCAGCTACTGCCGCTGCTTTAATGGCGCTTTCATTCTATGCAGATAAAGAGAATGCAAATTTAGAACAAAATTTTGGATCTGCTATTACTGATTCTGTTAATACAAATCCATTTTTTTCTCCATCTAATTTTTATGTTGGTGATACTAATGCCAACGGTAATGCTAATAATAGTAGTAATAGTAAGAACATAAAGAATATTCTTACACTAGATGGAATGGAAAATGAGATTAATGCTGGCAAAAATGCAAAAGTTTTTAACCTAAACAAACACTTAATGTTAAATGATATGCCATCATCGTTAGATAAAAGTGCTTTAGATAAAATGAATGATTGGGGATATGCTAAAGATACCGACAGTGTTGATAGTATGATGACAAACATGATGAATAAAAGAGGAAGAGAGAATGCGCCAAATGGTTTTCGATTAAGTAACAAGATGGATTTTGTAAATAATGCCAAATATAGTACTGATCAAAATAATCTTATTCAACAAAATCAAAATGGTTATATAAATCAATATAATCAATTGGAGTTTTTGAATGAAAACAGTGGACGATTTAACAACGCTAATATGAGTAGATCTGATCAGTTACTAGCTAATCCTTCGTTTGCTTCTAATTCAATGTTATCTGCAAATAATCTAGATGCGAACTTAAATGCGAATGCAAATCTCAGTGCAAATGAAAATGGAAGGTGGTTAAATATATTGGCCAATCAAAATCAAAATCAAAATCAAAATCAAAACCAAAATCCAAATATGGCCGATGATGTGAATAATTTATTCACTAATGCTACTTCCACTACAAGAGCAAATTTAAATAAATCTGTAGGGGCCGGAAAACATACGGCAACAGGAATTAAAAATAATCTTAATGCTTATTCTAGAATGGATGATACTGCTTTGATGAATTTAAAGCTAAAGAGCGAACAAGATGAGAATTCAACTTTAAAGAGTATTCTAGATAGAATTAGTGATAATTCCTATTTGAATAATATCGATAGTGGTAGTGCTAACAAGACTGCGACTTTAAATCTTAAACAAACTAATTTACAAAGTGATATTGTTCCCAATTCTTTGGTAAGTAATAAAGATGGAGCTGAGTTAGTTCAACAATTAAGAAACATGATTGTGCAAATGACTTCTAGTAGAGATAGAAATATTGATGTTGTTTTTGAACATCAGGATTTAGGTAGAGTAAATTTAAGTGTAATGAAAGATAAAAATAATAATGTAGAAATCGAAATAACTCCTTTTGGATTAAAAGGAAGTGAGTTTTTTGTTGCAAGAAAAGATGATTTGATTTCCAATTTAGAATCTCATGGAGTAAAGATCCAAGATTTAAAAATTGATTTGAGCAGTGTGAATACCATGAATGGTTTAGCAGCATCTCATGGAAATTTTGGGAATATGAAAGATAATGCTAGTTCATTTTTAAATAGTAATGGAAATGATAGGCGTGATAATTTTATCGCTCAAAACAATAATAGAGATGGAAATGGAGAAGGAAGTGGAAATAATGGAGGTAATGGTAATAGAGATCAAAGAGATCAAAGAGATCAATACGAACGCAATAGAAGATTTTTATATGATGGTCAGGAGATAAATAAATATAAACGAAATGTATAATAATATTATAATTTGAGGAATATATAAATGCCAACAATTGGAATACCAAGTGAATTTCAAAATGTTCGAGACACTAGTGGAGTAAAGATACATAGACCAACTCAAACAGTGGAGAATGCGGCCGGTTCTGATTCTTCAATTGTAGATTGGTCACCTGATGATTCACAAACGAGTAGCACGGGAAGTAAAAGACAAGCTGATAGTTTTAATAGGAATAAAAATTCTAAAATAGATACTGAAATATTAAATAGAATTAATGGTACAAAAAATACTGGTATAGTTCGTAAAGAGCGCAAGACTAATCAAATGGGCCAGGATGAATTCTTGAAACTTTTAACCTTCCAATTACAAAATCAAGATCCATCAAATCCGATTGATGATAAGAAAATTACTTCTGAGTTAGCACAATTGTCTCAATTAGAACAATTAACTAATATGAAAAATATCATGCAGAAACAAAGTAGTGGAAAGATGTTGGAGAATAAATTTTATGCCTCCAGTTTTTTAGGGAAAAAAGTTTCCAGCAATGGTAATAGTCTTAATATTGATAGAGATGGTGATGATGCTAAAATTCGTTTTGTTTTAAAATCCAATGCACCGGCCACAATTATTCGTATCTTTGATGAAAAATCAAACATGATTGGTCAGATTGAAAAAGAAAATTTGGCCGCTGGAGCAAATGAAATAATTTGGAATGGAAAAACATTGGATGGTCAAATTGCAGGTAAAGGTAAATATAATTTCCAAGTATTAGCATACGGAGAAGATTATAAACAAGTAGAAACAGAACTTAAAACTCAAGGGATTGTAACTGGAGTGGAATTTGATGGTGAAAATACTATATTAGTAGTTGATGGAAACAGGAAAGTTGATTTAAGAGAGGTTGATAGTTTTGAAACTAATGATCCAAAGACTAATACCAGAATGAATTCCAGAGTGGGTGAAAATAGAAATTTCTTTCCGGATGTAAATAGAAATAAAATCGAAGCTTACAAACAAGATAACGATACTAACGCTAACACAAAAGGAAATGAATTGATTAGAGAACAAAGCAAACCATTTGCTTACGCTGAAAAAAGAGAAAGGGGAATTAGATAAATAATTTTTTATATAAATGAAAAGATGTGTATGTGAGATGTTGTGTAGAGGATGATTGATGATGATGATGATGATGATAAAAAGAGGATGTTGAGTAATTAGTAGATAATGTTTAAAAAAAAGAAGGGGGTTTGAGGATTATGAGTATTTTAGGGGCATTTAATGTAGGTGTTACAGGTTTAAATTCAATTGGTGGTGGAATGTCAGTTATTGCTGATAATATATCAAACGCAGGGACAAGCGGATTCAAATCATCGCGACCTGAATTTCAAGATGTCTTGGCCAGTTCACTAAAAGGTATTGATGGTGGTGATCAGATTGGTGCAGGTACAAAGTTGGCCCACATCAAACCAATGTTTACTCAGGGAAGTTTAGTGCGAACGGAGCAAGTTACTGATCTCAGCATCAACGGAAATGGATTTTTTGTTTTGGATTCAGCTTTTGGCAGAGGATACACTAGAGATGGTGGTTTTATTTTTAATAAAGAAGGACAACTTATCACCGGAGATGGTTATCCAGTATTAGGATTTGCGGCCGATGAGACTGGAAAAATTACTAGTAAGATTGGTGAGATTAAGCTTGGTGGAACAACTGTTGCTGCTAAAGCAACAGGAAATGCAAGGATTCAAATGAATTTAGATTCCAGAGCGGATGTTCAAAAATTTGATGTTGCTAATCCGATGAAAACTTCTAACTTTAATACTGGTATGATGGTTTATGATAATATCGGTACAGCAAGACTAGTAACTATTTATTTTAATAAAGCAGAAGAGAATAAATGGGAATACCATGTATTGGTTAAAGGTACTGACGCTGCAAAAGGCGATGGTAAAAAAGATGTTGAAATGGGTACAGGACTTTTGGAATTTTCTGATAAGGGTGTACTTAAGAAAGAGACTACCAAATCTAGTGCATTCTCTTTCAATAAGGGTGCGGCCCCAGATCAAAAGATGGAATTTGATTTTGGTATTTCTCTCGAAGAAGGTGGAAACGGACTCGATGCTACTACTCAATATGGATCAGATTCATCAGTTTCCAGACATACTCAAGATGGTGCCAGTGCAGGTACACTTTCTAGTTTATCATTTAACGATAAAGGGGTACTATCTGCTGTATATAACAATGGTGAGGTTCGTGATATTGCTCAAATTGCAATTGCTAAATTTGAAAACAATGAAGGACTCTTTAAGATGGGTAAAAACCTTTACAAAGAGACTCGTAAATCTGGTCAAGGAGCAGTTGGAAAACCAAATGAACATGGTAGAGGTGAGGTCTTATCAAAATCAATTGAGGAATCAAACGTTGATATCGCTCATGAATTTGTGAATTTGATGAAGGCTCAACGTAACTTTACGGCCAATACTAGAACCATCACTACAGCAGATCAAATGTTACAAGAGATCTTGAACATTAAGAGATAATTAAATTAGAATAAAATCACGAGATAATCAATTTTGATGTTATTTCATAAAACATTACATTGTGGTAGATTTATTACCTATTCTTCACCTGAAGATATCGATAAAAATTATTATTTTGTTAAACAAGTTCATGGTTCAAAAATTATTGAATTAAAAAATAATTTAATTAATGAAAATTTTAATTTAGGTGAGGCTGATGGAATTTTAGTTTGTGATAAAAGATCGTGGAATACTTCGCCTCCGCCTATCTTAGCAATTAAAACAGCTGATTGTTTACCAATAGTAATGATAGGATTAAATGGATATGCACTACTACATGCTGGATGGAGAGGACTACATCAAAAAATTGTTGCTGAACCAATATTAAAAAAGATTAATCCATATTTTGCATTTATTGGTCCAGCGATTTGTCAAAATTGCTATATTGTGGGTGCAGAGTTGTTAAATAATTTCGATAAAAAATTTTTTGTTGAAAATAAGAATGATAAGAACGATAAGAACGATAAGAGTAACAACAAGTATCATCTAGATTTGTTGGCGATAGCAAGAGAACAAATTCTTGAAAATTATCCTCTAATAGATGCTTGTGATATTGAAGATTCAAAAAGATGTACGTGTTGTAGTTGTAATTGTAGTTGTGACTGTGACTATGATGGAAATTTTAATTTTAATAGTTACAGAAGAGATGGAACGGATAAAAGAAATTACAACTTATTTATTCCCACTTCTTAGCTTGTTTCTTTCCTTGACCTTAATACCTGATTATAATATTTAAATAGAATGAAAAACCCAAATACGTCTTTTAATAAAATTGATCGCAATAAAATTGAAAAAAAACTTAGAATGGTCGCAGGATTATTTGAATTAGTACATTCAATAAAAAAAAATCAATTAATGAAAAAGTATCCACTTTTAAGTGAAAGAGAAATTAATCATCAAGTTTATAAATTAATAGAAAAAGGTCAAAGATAACTATGCAAAACATAATAGATATTTTTTTGTTGGTAATCGAAAAGCTGGAATCGGAAAATATTCATTATATGTTAGTAGGATCATTGGCGGCAGTTATTTATGGTGAACCTAGAATGACACATGATATGGATTTAGTTGTAGATATTTTACCTCAGGACGTATTTAAATTTGAAAAGTTATTTTCAATTGAAGAATTTTATTGTCCGCCAAAGGAAATTTTAAATGCGGAAATAATAAATCGAGGTCAATTTAACTTAATACATCAGGAATCAGGTTTGAAAATAGATGTAGTAATTAGAAAAGCTACACAACATGCAAAAGAGGAATTTTTACGAAGACAAAAATATCCTTTTTGGGCCGGGAAAGATATATATGTTGCTACTCCAGAAGATATAATAATTAAAAAATTAGTATATTACAGGGAAGGAGGATCAACTAAACATCTAACAGATATTCGTGGAATATTAAATCAAACGAAAATTGATGAAACTTACCTTAATAGATGGATTATTGATCTTCGTCTTACAAATGAATGGGATCAAGTTAATCTTTAACTATAATTTTTCCAAAGTCTTCCTTAACTTCTTCTTCCTTAACTTCCTCTAGAGGTAATTCTTTGTGTGGACTAGATGGATCGAAGTTGTCAGCAATTTTAAACTTAGTTCTTCCTGAGAGTGAAATCTTTTTTAAATCAGTTAAAAAGACTTGATATAACTCAGGATCAATTTTTTTTCCAACTTCACGTCCCATTACATCGATTGCTTGTTCAATTGTTAAAACTTCATGATAAGCACGCTTGGTGGTTATGGCATCAAAAAAATCTGCTATGGCCGTGATTCTGGCCTCAACACTAATTTGATTTCCAGAAATTTTTTCAGGGTATCCAGTGCCATTATAATTTTCATGATGTTCGTGAATGATTCTGGCAGTAAGATCAATATCAACACCATCACACTTAGTTGTAGTTCCTCTCTCCCAACTATCTTTAACTGCTAAGAGCATATTTAATCCAAGTGCTGGATGTTTTTTTATTTCATTATATTCCTCTGCGCTCAGTTTTCCTGGGTTATTTAAGATAGAAGTCGGTAATTTTAATTTTCCTAAATCATGAAGTAGTCCACCCAACCCCAAACTTACAATTTTATCTTTACTGACATTTTTGTTTAGAATTTTGTAGATGGCGATACAGTACATGGAAACATTTATAGAGTGATCGTAAGTGTAAAAATCATGAAAACTTAATTTTGCTACTAGATCATATAAATCTTTAATGGTGTAATCTTTGATTACATCAACTATTGATTCAACTACATCCCGACAATTTTTTATTGTATCAGATAAAAGTTCAGTCTTAAATTCATGTTTGCTATCAAAGAGTGTTGAGAGATATTTGATAGCAGAATCTTTTATAACTTTGCTCTTTTCCTCTTCAGTAGCATGTATATTTCCAGTTAACGACTTCAAATAATCAATTCGTTGATTTTCATTCAAATAGATTTGAAAGTATTTTGAATGCAACTCCTCTAATGTTTTATGATCTAGATATTCTCCTTTAGGATATATTCTTATGAATCTTTCATGTCCGGGTACGGTTGATGAATTAATATAGAGATCATAGAGGGAAGCAATCTCTGTTTTAATGAAATCGATATGAACTGAAAAAAAACTATTATTGCTATTATTTTCTTCTGTACCCATTGGATTTAAATCTTATCTTGACTAAAATGGTATATCATCAGATGTAAAGTGTTCACCATTTGCAACACGATACTCTTTATCCATATTAGCTGTATTTGAAAGACCATTGAAAGAAAAATCATCAATTCCACCAAATCCATTTGAACCTAGTTCAGGAGGTTGATTAGAACCATTGCTATTGCTATTGCTGTTGCTATTGTTATTGTTATTTGCTGCAAATCCTTGTCCCGTGCCTGTACTTTTGCTGTCTACGAATTGAACTGATTGAGCTAGAATTTCAGTTGTATATCTTTTTACTCCATTTTTATCATCCCATGCTCTAGTTTGTAGTCTACCTTCTATATATACTTGGCGTCCTTTTGTTAGATACTGACTACATAGTTCTGCTGTTTTGGCCCAGGCAACAATTCTGTGCCATTCTGTTTTTTCCTGTTTTTGCCCACTATTTTTATCTTTCCAACTCTCTGATGTTGCCATAGTGAAGCTACATACTGCCATACCACCTGGAGTATACTTAAGCTCTGGATCTTGACCTAATCGACCTAACAAAATGACTCTGTTTACACTCATCGGGAATCTCCTTTTTATTTATTTTTTTTAGAAAATTAGATTAACAGATTCAAAAAATAATTCATATTAAAATTGTCAGTTGATAGAAAATCAAGCTTATTTTTTCAAAGTTGCTGTTGCTGTTGCTGTTGTTGTTGTTGTTGTTGATAGTGGTGTTGTTGTTGCTGGTGTTATTTGCTCTTTTTGATCTTGTTGCTGTTGTGAGTTTTTATTTTGCCAGAAGTCTTTAACTAATTTTTTTGCCATTCGAACATCCCTTCTGTACCAGGTCATATCAAAACCACAATGTGGGCATGGAAGTTCTTTGCGATGGAAGAGTTTTATTATCATTTCATAACAGCACCACATAGCAAATACGAAGACAATAATCAGAGTGTAATCCATGGATTTTTGTTTTACATAGGGAAATAAAACAGAGACAGCAAACAATGAGGCGACTGATAATTGCAGATAATTTTTATTTGATAGTTTTGATCTGTATTTGACATATCTTTTTTGACTGCACAGAGGACAATAAAATTCCAATGAGGGATTTTTTAGTTTATAGGTTCGGTTTTTATTATTGTTGTTATTTAATGGCATAAATTTTTTCCTCCTTATTCCTCTCCTTATCTTTATAACTAAAGGTTAAACCTAAAAATTGAGTTCTCTTCAATTAATTTTATTTATGATCATTTTTACTCTATTGACTCTAAATAGAGTTTGACTTGGAGAAAGCATGAACACAAAATTAATATATGAAGAAAATCTCTGCAAATTTTTTAGATTCCAGAGGGCAACTGTCAGTTTTTTTTGCGATGACCATATTAGTGATGGTTACCGCTTTGGCATTTACTGTTAATGTTGGAATGTTTGTTAAAGCAAAAATTAATTTACAAAATGCTGTCGATGCGGCCGCATGGTCTGGAGCGGCCGTACAAGCACGACAACTCTCAAACATTGCATACTTAAATTGGGAACTAAGAAACATCTTTAAGGAGTGGATGTTTAAATATTATGTATTAGGAACACTCTCTTTAACTAGTACAAACGCTGGAGCAGGAAAGCATAGTTTTAGAATGTCCAATGGTGCAGATGAGGCTTCTGGTGGTACTGTTGCTCACGATAGATTTAATCTTCCTTCAACTTGTATCAACTATGCAGGTTCAGAAACAAATATCTGTGAAATTTTTAATGTACCTGGATTACCAAGATTTGCCAAATTGGGAATGACAAATCTCGATGATACAATGACAGAATTTACTGATGCTATTTCAAAGAGAAAAGCAGAGGATTGTACAAAGAGAGGAGACATTAATTTCCTAACACTTCTTCGTTGGACATATGGTGCTCCCAAACCTTCAGGAGTAACTACGCCTGGTTTGTTTAATGATGCTCCTCAAATAGCAGCAGAGAGAGTTGGTGCTTGGCCAGCGGCAATTGAGTTAGCATTCAGAATAAGAAATGTGGAAAAATTAGTAAATACTGAGCCGGCAGGTACAGTATGCAATGATGGTAATGGAGGATGTAGATTAATCTCAGGTTTTTATCAGGGGAATAGTTATTATCCAATAAATGAGAGAGTAGTTAAAGCGTTTTGGAGTGCTTATCGAAATTTAGATAGTGGTAGTAGTCCATACAATCTGCTTAAGACATCATTTAAGTTAACTGAATTGCCACCGAATGTATTCACAGCTAATGTAAATACGATCTCTACTTTCCCTATACAAAACTCTATTCAAAAATATTATCTAGACCTTTTTTTACATACATTAAATTTCGTTGTCTTCTATACACAGTTTACAGCGAGTAGTGGTTCAATTGGTAGTGGTGGTGTTCCAGTTACAACTCACGCTGCTTGTGGTGCTACCAAAGCAGGAATACCAGTTCCAGCATATCCATTTGGGTTTGTAAAAAATCCACAGGTATTAACTTACTATGCAGTAAAGGGTGAGGCAGATTTTATTGGATTATTTAATCCATTTCAAGATGAGAGTGTTAAGTTAACTGCATATGCTGCTGCTAAACCATTTGGTGGTAGAATTGGACCGATGATTTTTAGACAAAATGAAGGACAAGCGAGTACTATTCAAGCAAGAAAATCTAGATCACCAGATTATCTAGGGTATATTTCATCAGGAAGTGCGGATGCAAAGTTTGAATCTGGATATCCAGTTCCTAAACCATCTACTGTTTCAGATACATTTTGGCTAACAAATAATACGGCCAAGAATGCGATAGGTGGAGTTCCTGGAGCTAGTGGAGAAATAACTTTTGGTATTCCTAATCTAAGGTATATTATTAATGAAACATCATCAGGTGCTGATGTTTTATCAGATATTAAAGAGGTGCTAAACAGATCAGCAGATCGTTATCCGGCCCCGACCGGTGCTGGATTGTATGATAATAAACAGTTTTCAGCGTTAAAGTTGAATATACCAAATATTTCTAACATTACTGGAGATGATATAAGTAATGCTATATTAAAGTCGAGAGCTCCAACATTATATGAAGCATACAACTATCTTGTACCAACAACTTTTGTAGATTCAGAAGAGAATGAACCTGGATTATATCCAATTGTTAATGGTCAACCAATGGGAACAACAAATACAAGATCATTTTATTTGTATGCTCCTTTAGTTGGAGACCAACAACGTAAGGCCACTTTTTATGATTTGGGTGAAGTAGAGACGATTATTAAGGAATACTTATCAAGAACAAGAGTTTCGATAGAAACTTATGCGAAAGCTATGAATGATGTTGCAAGATCAATGAGAGAAGGTGTTTCAAAAATTAATACTAAAGATAGCACAATTAAGGAGTCAGTAGATGCTACTTTATATAATAAAGCTGCAGATGGGGTTTATTCTCCTCAAGATGCGAAGATAAGTAATGTATCGTGCGACTGCATAGCGGGAAAGTTTATAAGTTTTTTTCTAGGAGAACCAAGGTGTCCACAAAATGGAGACTCACTATCAACAATAATTCAGAAATACTGGGAAAGTAGAGCGACTACCACCAATCAGTGGTCAATGTATTTTCATATTGGTGAATATACTCCAATGGATGCGCGTACTATGCGTGATGAAGGTGCTGATGATGGAAGAAATCCAAACCATCTGTTAATGACAGCATATTCTCCAGGTCGAGCTTATGGAGTTAGTGCTGATGGAATAATAGGAAATCCATTTAGTGCAGATAAAAAATTGGGTTCTGTTGGGTTAAGAAATTACTATTCAACTAAATTAATTCCGTTGGGAGTAATTTCAGGAGTTAATTACACAAAACCATATGGAACTATGACAACTTATTCTGAGGAGAGTAGTTCTCCTCCAGATGAAATAGGAATAAGTGCTATGGTAGTTATTAAAAATAAATTGAATGGAAACTTTGCTGTGACTGAAATAGGAAGGAAAATTTTAGAGTAAAAATAACAAAAATACTTAAGTAAATTATCTTGAAAAAATAGTAGATTAAAAGATATACTAATAATAATTTTAATCTAATCAACAAGGATTTTTAAAGTGGCACAGAAAAAAAATTCAAACAAAATAAGCAAGACAACAAAAAAAGAAAAAAAATCCAGCAACAAACCTACTAACAAAAAGCCATCAGCAAAATTGGTAAAGTCGGTAAAATCTGTAAAGTCTGTAAAGAAGGAAGAAAAGAAGACTACAGTAAAAGTTGCTCATAAAGTGCCAGTAGCAAAAAAGACAATAAGTAGTAAAAGTAAGAATATAAGTAAAAAGATAAATACTAATGTTAAAGCAACAAAAAAGAAGATTGTTACTCCAAAAAAGACTTCTTCAAAGGTTGTGGCCAAGGGTGTAGAGAAAAAAAATAAAAAATTACAAGCACCAGCTACTACTAAAATAAAATCAGAGATAAAGAGTACTGCAAAGAGTACTAAAAAGGTAAGCACAAAAAAGAAAGGAACGGCAGAGAAAAGAACGATTGTTGATGAGGATAAAAAAGTTGCATTAACTCAACAATTTGCTGAGGGCGGACAAGTATCTGCATCTGCAGCAGCAAAAGATTTAGATAATGCCGATAGTGATGATGATTGCAGTTCTCCTTGCTGTTGTAATAATTCAGAGATGCATGTTGATGATGATGAATTTACTTCTCTAGAGGATGAGGATGGTGAAGAAGGTGGAGAATATCTTGATAACGATGGTCAAGTATTGAGTAGAAATAAAAATTTTGGTGCAGAGTTTGATGAAGATGAGGAAGTTGGTGGTGAGTATGGTTATGGCTGGGAATATGAGGATGGATTTGATGATCCAGATAAGGATTACAGCGACGACATGGATGAAGATGAAATTTACGCTAAAAATGTTAATACCAAAGATGAGTACGAGGAAGAGGATCGATAAATAATATTTTGTAATAAATTATTGTTACTTACTCACAAGCTTCCTCATAAATGAATAAAATTTCAATATACATATTACTAATACTACTCTACCTAGGTTTTTCTAAGGGGACATTTAGTACATTTAAGGATGAGTTTCCTTTAATTGCAAATGAGAGCGCTTTTTCTAGTTACTTTAAAGAACAAGATCCATTTTCTATTATACTTTTAGATTATATCGAGACTGGTTTTGTAATCAAAACTTACATTCATAAATATAAGATCATTTGGCCACATGGTGAATCACAAATTGTTATTGCAAGAGTAAGCAAAGAATTTTTTAGCAAGCATATGGACAATATAGGACTTTCGATTTTTAGGAAAAATTCTAAAAATGAGGAAAGCTTTACTCCATTACCACCTTTTGCCATGTTTGTTGGTGATCCCTTCTATGGCCATTGGAGTGGTAAAGGAAATAAAGAGTGGATTTTTTATCCGATCTATAGTCATTTGGTAAGTTCAATTGGTATGGGAGAGATAAAAATTAATTGGGAAACATATAAAAAAATGCAGATATATTTATTAAAGAATAATCCTTTTTATGGATTAAACAATGAGTTTGGTACTAGAGGAAATCTTACCAAGGTTATGTTCAAAGACTATCAATTTAGTAAAAATATAAAAGATGAATCGTTTAAGGATGTTTTGTTAAAGCTAATAAGAAATGCCCCAATTGGAAAATGAAAAGCAAAGTGAGATCTAAAGTGAGATTTAAAGATGAATGAAATATTTGACAAACTTCTACTAAGAATTTTTGTTGCATTTACTTTATGTATCGCTCTATTAGTATATAGATTTGTACATATATTATTACATCCAACTGCCAAGCAACACCTAATAAAAAAATTCTATCCCTCTCAAAATCCAGCGGATACTCTTTATTTATTTGGAAGAATTGTAGGTCTTACAATTATCTTTTCTGGGTTATACTTTAATATTGAAAACAACTTTATTCATGCGCTAATTGTTTTCTTCATTCAAGGAATGGCAGTTTTTGTAATTTATGTAGTATCGGTTTATGTTTTGGAAAGTATAACTTTGTATAATTTTGATTATAGTGACGAGATTCTTCGTAGAAAAAATATGAGTTATGCTACGATAATCTTTACTGAATCAATTTGCTTGGGACTTATAATAAAAACAGTTATTGGCGTAGCAAATGGAGTGATTACTAATTTACTTTTTTTGTGGCCACTAGCACTTGTTTTGTTAGGAATTTCTGTAAAACTTTTTCATTACATTTCAAGTCTGCCCTTTAATAAGCTGCTAATTAGAAAAAGTATGTGCTTAGGATTTTCTTTTTCTGGATATATTTTAGGAGCTACCATTATTATTGTTTCATCATTACAACAACAAATAGTGAGTATTGAAGGCCATGTTTTTCAAGTATTTTTAAAAATACTTTTATCAATTATTATTCTTCCTATTTTCTTGAAGGGAATAAAATATATTTTTAGATTACAAGATGATTTGCTTTCAGATGGAAGTAACTTAGATATTAAAGCATATCATAATTTTAATGAAGAAAATGATTCCGGAAATGATGAAAACCTTCCCTCTCTCGGGCATGGATTATATGAGGGAGGAATATTTTTTACCGCTTGTTTTTTAACTTCAGTAGTAACTACTCACATTCTTTTTGGTAATTTTTACCCAAATTTTTAAAAGCGAAAGAATAAGTCATAATAGTGCTATGAGCGATAATAATAAATCGGTAAACAATAGCATAAATAATAACATAAATAATGGAGTAAATATTTTTCGATTAATCGAATTGATTAATATTAGAATGTCGGAAATAGAGAAAAAAATTGTTGCAGTTGAAGAGTTGATCGAAAAAAAGATAGGGATAGAAAGAGATCATTTACTCAGAATACGAAATGGAGAAAAGATTTCACCATATGTAATTATGGGTGGAATTCCCTATAACGATTTAACACCTGAACAAGCATACAATATTTATCAAGAGGGTCGTTATAACTTTGTTTTAGTGGATGTCTCAGATGCCGAATATAAACCACCTTCAAAGATAGAGGGAACAATTCATATACCATTAGAGGAATTGCTAGATAGATATGTGGAGTTTGCTAGTAAAGTAATGCCAATATTTTTTATATCAGAAAATGGTACAAAATCTATTTTGGCCGCAGAGTTTATGAATGAGTTAGGATTTTATAATGTCAGTAACATCTCTGGTGGACATCAATTTTGGCCAGGACACCAACAAAAAAATCCAAAAAAATTACTTCAAGTACTTAAGTAATTCCTGAGGGTAATCTTCTACAGTAGGGTTAGATGACGGGTTATTTGCAACTTCAGCATCAGAGATTTCTGGTATTTCGGATACCGTAATATTTGATATTCCTAATTTCATTTTCATAACTTGAATTAGTAGATCATTTTTAGAGTTATTGCTATTAACAGATGTGTTAATTCCATCGTTCCATAACGATAATTTAACTTCATTCAATTTGTTTTTATTCGGCATTGCTTTTGTTTGCGAGAAAGCATGAACATCTTGAAAAGAATTGCAAAAGTAAAAAGTGACTAAAGTGACTAAACTTAAGACGACTATACAAATTTTAGACAGATTAGGTAGAGAAGATAGATTAGACATATTGGTTTTTCCTTATATCTGATATTTTATTTGCAACAACGGTTATGATCTATGCAAGAATAGATCCAATTTTTTTTAGATATTTTGGATTTGTCGGATTTTTTAGAAAAGATTTTTTGAATTACTAATGGAAGTGGCAATTCCACAGCAAAGTCCAAAGATGATCAAACTTGATCCACCATAAGAGACTAGAGGTAAAGGAATTCCCACAATAGGAAGTAGTCCGGTAACCATCGACATGTTAATGAAGGTATGCCAAAAAAAGATCGACATCAATCCTATGGAGACAACAGATTCATAAAAGTTTAACACCGCTGATGAGAGCCAGATGAACCTCATAAAGAGAATAAGATAAAGTGCAATTAAAACAATAGAACCAAGGAGGCCATGTTCTTCATTGAAGACAGAGAAAGCAAAGTCAGTATGATTTTCTGGAAGATAACTAAGAGATGCTTGTGATGATTTTCTAAATCCCTTGCCGAAGAGCTGACCGGAACCAACTGCAATTTCTGATTGAATAGCATTGTAGCCGTGTCCCTGAGCATCTCCCCAAGGATCTAAAAAAGTAACTACTCTTTGTCTTTGATAATCTTTTAGACCAAACTCGTACATTACGGTACTACCAACAACTCCTAGAATAGCAATTAAAGCAATAGTCTTCCATTTTAGACGACGATAGAAGGTGATGGAAAAAAATATTAATAGCATAATCAGACCAGTTCCTAAGTCTGGTTCTACTATTACCAAGACCGCAGGAATGATGACAAATATTGCAGGAATAATCATCTCTTTAATACCAATATCTACCTCTGGTTCTTTACTGCTGTACCATCGACTAAGCATCAGTACCAAGGAGATCTTCATCATTTCAGAGGGCTGTATTCTTACTGGACCAAAATCAAGCCATCTTCTAGCTCCTAAAACTTTCACTCCAACAATCAATACTAAGGTCACCAGAATTAAGTTGATTACGTACATTAGATAGGAGTATCGGTAGAGTGTTTTAGGTCTAATAAAGCTGATTATTACTCCAATGATCATAGAGAGAGTAAACCATACAAGTTGATTTTTATAGAGTCCGATGACTGATTTATCAGAGACAGCATGAGTAGCAGAGTAGAGATTTAGTATTCCAATGATGAATATTAAAAACATCAGAATAAAAAAACTAAAATCATATTTTTTCAAGAGAGATATTAAATTTGATTGCATATTAAATTAATCTCCACCGTAATCTCCATCTTAATCTCCACCACCCTCAGTGTTTATACCATGAATTGGTCCTGCAGGAACACTTCTAGTTGGAGAATCGTTGATATTGTCAGGAATGCTTTCTTGATCATCATCTACTTCATCTGTGTCGGCGGTATCATCAACAATGCCAGCTGTTGCATTCGCATTTTTGATTTTTTTATCTTTATCCTTATCTTTTTTTAGTGGATCTGTTGTTGCCAATGCAGGTTCTATCCTAGGTGCTTTCCACAAAATCCCTTTTGCTTTTTCCTCCTCTAGATATTTGGCATGTAAAGCAGGATGATATTTTTTCATGTAAGTTGATATTACTGCTTCTACTATAGGAATTGAAGTTGTACTAGCGTGACAACCATGTTCTACAACAGCGGCCACAACAATTTTTGGATCATCAGCTGGAGCATAACCAACAAAGAGAGCGTGATGACGAAATTCATAATCCATCTTTTCACATCCTAACTTTTCAAACAATTTGTCTGCACTTATTCCGATAACTTGAGCAGTACCAGTTTTTCCAGCAACATTTATTCCTCTACCATGTGCTTGAGCGTATGCTGTACCACCGGGAACATTGGCCACTTGTCGCAGTCCCTCTCTTACGATGGATAATGATTTTTCACTTAAGTTTTGTTTCACCACCAATTCGGGATTAAATGTTTTATAAACTTTACCAGAGTTGGAAAATATTTTTTTTACAACAAATGGTTTATATAACTTTCCACCATTAGCGATTACAGAGTAGGAGAGTGCTAATTGAAGTGGTGTTACTAACATATAAGATCCACCAATTACACAAGAGAGAGTTTCACCCATCATCCACTCTTCGCCCAATCTTTTTCTCTTCCATTCTCTAGTAGGAATAATTCCACTTACCTCTCTAGGTAGAGCAATTCCTGTCTTTTGTCCAAGTCCTAACATCTTTGCATAGTGAGCGATTACATCGATATCCATCCTTTTGGCCAACTTATAATAGAAAACATCACAGGATTCTCTTATCGATCTAATTAAATCGACTGATCCATGGCCATGCTCTTTCCAACAGTGAAAGACTCTCGAACCCATTGGAAATTTTCCTGTGCAAAATGCTTCAGATTTTTCATCAACTAATCCCTCTTCAAGGCCGGCCAAAGCAACGATGGGCTTAAATGTTGAACCGGGAAAATAGTGCTCTTGAATAGTTCTATCTCTTAGAGGGTTTCTTGTATTTTTTGTTAATGAACTCCAGTAATTTCCAGAGATGCCTTTGCTAAAATGGGATGGATCAAAACTAGGAGAGGAGACCATTGCTAAAACTTCGCCACTATTTACGTCTAAAGCTACGGCCGCGCCGGCCAAATTTTGTAATTTATTATAAGCACTTAATTGTAGATCACGATCAATTGTCAGCATGATATTTAATCCAGGAATAGAGGGAGAATTTTCTACTTCCTTAAAGATGCCATCGGGATTTTTTGCTCGTCCCTTCTTTCTACCTACGGCGTCCACTTCAACAAATTCTAATCCATTTTTCCCTCTGATAACTCTATCTAACTGTTCTTCAAGACCAAATTGCCCAATGAAATCTCCTAATTTGTAATCGAGATTATCCCTTTTAATATAACGAGGAAGTTGTTTTTGAGAGATTTCGGAGATGTAACCTAAAAGGTGGCCACCGATTTCTTGATCAATATATTCTCTGCTGATAAAAGTTTCTACACTTACACCAGGGAGATCATCATTTTGAGTTTCGATTAATGCAACTTCTTGGCGTGAAATATTTTTCTTAATCACAATTGATTTATATTTGGCCATATTGGATTTTTTGGCCAAAATTTTATAAATAGTTTCTTCGGGGATAGCTAATATTTGTGCAAGATTAGCTATAGTAACTTTTTTAAATTTTAAGTATTGTGGAGTGATCACAGCATCGAAGCGAGGAGCATTGTTCACTATTAATGTTTGATTGCGATCGAAAAACATTCCTCTGGGCGCTTCAATCTTTTCTTGGCGCAATTGATTTTGAAGAGAGTAATTAAATAATAGTTTTCCTTTGTAAACTTGCAAATACCACAGTCGTGCCAAAACAATTGAAAAGCAAACCAAAATAATATTGGCAATAATATTGGCCCTGGCCCGATGTATTTTTATTAATCCCTCATGATCAAACATTTTTTACGCCCCAACTTCCATACGATCTTTATCTTCTTTCCAAATCATATCCAGCAATTTGAAAAAGAGAGGAGAACAAATGGCAATGATTATGCTTTCAGGAAGAAAAAGCCAAAAGCGTTCGATGATAAAGGAGAATTTGTCCAATCTAAAGAAGAGCAAGACTGATTCGACAATAAACCAAACGATTTGCAATAACTCAACAATCAAGATAGTGATTAAAGGAGTTGAGAGATGGAGCATATGTTTGAGTGGTCCAACGATCATGCAAATTATTACTCCAGCAAAGGTTCCGAAGGCCCAGCCCTCGATGGTAAAAGCAGAGTGAAAGAGTTGAACAATTAAAATAAAAATTGGAAGTATCGGAGTCTCTAATTTAATTGCTAAAAATAGAATTATTAAGATATTAAAAGTTGGTCGGTATTTATTCAAACCAATAGCGGGAAAAAATGCTGTAGTTACGATTTCTAAAATTAAGAGCAGAAGAATGGTAAGTAGAAAGCTAGTGATTATTTTTCCAATTTTCATTGTTTATTATTCCTGATTATTCCTGATTATTCCTGATTGTTCCTGGTTGTTTTAAGATTATTAAGGTTGTACTAAAACTACCACTTCCTCTAATTTTCTAAAATCTATACTGGGAACTAACTCTACAAATTGAGTTATGCCATAACTCTCTCGTTCAATATTAACAATGGTCCCAACTTTTAATCCCTTAGGATAGATATTTCCAAGACCGGCGGTAACTAGCTCATCGCCAACTTGAATAGGTTCAGTTCGAGTTACATATTTCATAATACACTTGTAGTCTGAAAATCCTTGAACTACTCCGTGTGAGCGCGTTCTAGTGACGATAGCATCGATTCTGCTGTTTTGATCTAAAATTGAGAGGACATCAGAGTAATGATCCGAGAGTCGATAGATGTGACCTACCAATCCATTAGTGGTGACTACAGTAGATTTTAATTTTATTCCATCTCGTGATCCTTTATTAATTCTTAAAACTTTAAACTCGCTAGTAGAATCAAGTCCAACTACTTGGGCGAGAATTTTTTCTCGTGGAATCTCTTCGCCAAATTTTAATAGATCTTTTAGGCGACGATTTTCTAATTCCAATTCCCTCAACACAAATATTGCATTTTCTAATTCATGGACTTTCTTTTTTAATTGATCATTGTCAAAACTGGTGGAGACTAAGAATACATAGTGATCGAAGAAAAAGTTTACAGATTTTCTTAGATTGATAACAAAACTTTGGATGGGTGCCGTGGCCTCAATTACGATACGTTGGAAAAAGGTAATTTTTTCCTCTGTAAGATCCTTTTTGGATGCTCCATATAAGGACACAAATAGTATGATAATATTTAACGCCAATTTTAATTTGTTAGGTGAGGTATTTATTAGGGTCACGGAAACCGCCATCAAAAAAACATTTAAGTATGTTAGTTACATAGATTAAATACATTAAATACATTAATTATATTTCTTAAGTTATCTAAAAGAAATTGAGATGCCAAATTCTTTGACTTTAGAAAAACAATAACTATAAAATAAATGCCAGTTAGTGTATCGAAGTTTTAAAAATCGAGCAAAAACAGAACAAAAACAGAACAACATATAAAAAAGGAACGTAGATTATGGTCGCACCATCTCATCAAAGAAAAACAGCAAGTATTATAGCATCTGTATTTATTGGTTTTATTATTCTTTCATTCATGTTTAGTGGATACTACGACAAGAGCGCCTATATGGGTCCAGAGACAGTCGCAAACGTTGGCGGAGTTTCCGTTAAAATGTTCGAATATAAGAATGCTCTTACTTATAGAGTAGAAATGATGAAGCAAATACTAAGAGTGCCCGACTTATCTACTCAACAGATGGAGCAATTTAAAATCAGAGATAGTGTAATAGAGGAACTAGTTAATCAGAAGTTGTTGATTGTTTTGGCAGATAAAATGGGAGTGGTACCAACCGATCAAGAGGTTGCCAATGAAATTCAAAATCAGCCATATTTTAAAACTGATGGGGTTTTCGATATTTCTCGCTACAAATTGCTATTGCAACAAAATGGTTTTACTCCTACTGACTACGAAGTAAATATTAAAGAGAATTTGAAGGAGAAAATGGTGTATTCTGCTCTAAGTAGTGTACCTATCTCCAGTAAATATGTTGAAGAACGCTTAAAAATGAAAAATAATACGGTTAAGGTTTCAGCAATCCAAATAAAAAAAGATTCACTTCAAAAATTTATTGAAGTTCCAGAGAGTAAAATAAAATCCTTTCTTACAGATGCAAATAATCTGAAACGTTTAGAAGCTTATTTTCAAACGAGAAAGGAAGAATTGAATCAAGAAGATGCAGTTGAAGCAAGACATATTTTAGTGAGATTTTCTAAGGACAAAAAAGAGGATGTGGCCAAAAAAGAGATAGAAGAGATTGCCAAAACTGTAAATGCAAAAAACTTTGCTAAAATTGCAGATCAAAAATCAGAGGATCCATTTGGTAAAGGTAAAGGTGGTTATTTAGGTCGCTTTGGAAAAGGAAAGATGATGCCTGAATTTGAAAAGGTTGCTTTTGAGTTGAAACCAGGAACAGTTTCTGCTCCAGTTAAAACCAATTATGGATACCATCTTATTTTAGTAGATAAAAAAATAGAAGCAAAAGAAGCAAAGCTTGCTGATCCTGAGATTAAAAATTTACTAGTGAAAGAATTGATTCAGAAGGAAAGCAAAGATGATTTAAAGAAGTTAACGGATAATTTATCAAATGATCTTAAAGGTGCATTAGTTGGTGGAAAAGTTGCAAATATACAAGAGATGCAAAAGAAATATGAATTTACCTATGAAGATGGAAAAAATATTAGTGAATTAGATGAAGATGTTGGTGCAATAAATCTCTCCAGTGAAAATTTAGCAAAGGTATTTGCAGTGAAAAACGCTCAGAGTGATTCCTTTGTATTTACCGATGCCAATTTTATTAAGATTGTTTATGTCTTAAACATTGGAAAACCACAAATTGTTGCCAATGCCAATGCCAATGAAATTATAAAAGAAAAAGAGGGTGAGCAAAAAATTGCATCCGATGAATTAAAGGTCGGAATTATGAAATATTTAAGAGACAACGTTAAGATTACTATTCACAAAAAATTGTTATAGTTTAAGAATAATTTCATCTAATCTTTTCTTTGCTTCAGGTAAAGAAATTCTTTTATTAATATCATGATGGCACATTTCTAAAATCAAAAGCTCTAGTTCACTATGTGCCTCTGCTTTACACTCTTCATATGATATTTTTGTTTTATTCTTTTCTTTGAAAATAGTCATTTGCATATGACCTATGCCTCCAACATATTTGGAGAGTGCACTTTTAAATGTTGCTGAAATTAATGCTCTTCCCGCTATTGTTAAAGCGAGAGCAAAGACATCAAATTTTCTAGCATCCAATGTTTTCATATGAGCAATTTTATTTAAGACATCCTCTTTTAGTTGCAGCTCGTTTTGATTAAGAGAGGTTTGCTGGATTAAATGTTTTCGTAGCATATCTTTTGTTTTACGAGAGATATAGAAGAGATCGAAAACCTCGGGTGCCATATATGAGCCCATGATCTCTTTTTTTAATGGATTAACGTCTTTTAACAGACCATTTGACGGATCTATTTCTAAAGATATGCCGAAATCAATAATCGTAGATTGAAAATCACCATTGCTCAAAAGCTTAACTAATATATTGCCACTCTTGGAATCCATATGTACGAATCCACGGCCGTGTAAGTCAATGGTTTGTTCAATACTCTTGCTCATTATTTGCAGAAATTTTTTATCATCAAATTTCTTTTTATTACTAGAAGATAGATCGCTATCATATAGCTCCTGATAGGTTGTAATTAATCCATTTCCGGAACAAGTTAATACTTCTGCATATAATTTTGCTCCTATGGTACTATTGGTTTTGTTATTTTCTGATATTATTTTATTTATGTTTTTCCAGATCTGTAGATCTGCCATATTCTCCTCAACATAACTTAAACTGTTTTGAGGATCTGTATCTATTATGGTATCCATTTTTGCAACAAGTTCTCTTTCATCACAAGCTAATTGTTGTACTTTAGTCAGTGCTGATACAGGAGCATCTGCTATTTTACAAACAACTCTTAAAGATTTTGAGAATTTTTTATAGCTTCCACTTGAGAGAGGATCCTCTCCTTTTAGATAAAAAAATATTTCTACTAGATTACCATCGGTACTTCTCATTATATCACAATCAATTTCTAAGTTACTTATGTTTTTAATTTGGTTTTCTCTAAACAAATCAATTGAAAAATCAAATGGAATTTTTGGATTTTTGATGCCTTCTTGTGAGCAATTAATTCCACTACCACGATTTGGTAATGGAAATTTGATTATTTCTCTACTTAAAGTTTTATTCCTGGCGGATACTATTTGCTTAGTTGCATCTATATCGGTATCTGCATTAGATGCATTCTCATTATTCTCATTATTTTCATTGTTCTCATTTCTTTCACAACTATAATTTGAAGTGCCAGGGCCAATATTTTTTAGTGTAAGATTTTTAATTATTTTTTGTATGGTTGAAGTATTAACGTTATCATAAGCAGGAAAACCGCATTTTTTTGTCATGCTGAGAGGAGTATTGGAATAAGCAAAATTTTGAGCTAAAAATACAATCGCGCCAATTGCGCAGTATAAGTATACAGGAACTACCATTAATTTAAATTTATTTTTAGTAGTTATATCATTCATATTTAAATCTCTCCAAATTATAAATTATTGAACTATTTAATTATTCAATTATTTAATTATTTAATTATAATCTATTTTTCTTACTATTTATTTTTTTGATTTTTCTTTTGTTTTTTTTAATGAATTAATTCATGTAATTAAATTAAATTTCAATAATAACTATTTGCTTTGAAAACTAAATAATAGAAGAGAATGTAGCCTGGAAGTTGGGCATAAACAGTTTTTATTGTTTTGTTTAATCACCTCTAAATTTACATGATAAACCATAGGTGTTGTGTTCTTTGTGATCTAAATCTTTGATGTTAGCAGGATAGAGATAACTAATCCCCATTTTATCATCTATTTGATAGCGATAGAAACGTGATTGTTTAAAATATGACATTATGGAATCTACTAACTCTTGTGGATGATGAAGACCAAGACAATGACCTATTTCGTGAGTCATAGTTGCAATAAATGATCGAACTTCTTTTTTGTCCTCTTTAGCGAAACTTATTTTACATCCAATAATATTTTCACCATCAGATTGCCAGCTGGCCACTCCGCTGGCCAAAAAGAGTGAGTCTTCACCAATCTCAATAATTCTTTTTTCAGCTTTAGTAGCATCATAGTGTGATCCGCTCTCAAGATTGTTAACGTCTTCAGGATATAGTTCGAGACGTAAATAACTCCCAAAAATTCCATTGGCATCATTAATAATTGATTGCATGACTTCAACAATTCCTGGGTTTTTTAAATCATAGATTGAATCGCCTGGATCATCGATGCTGTTGCTTTCGAAAGTTAAAGTTCGATCAGTTAACTTGATCCAGAGATATGGATCCTCTTCGCTTATTTTCCAACGAATGTTTGCATCTATTAGTCGAAATCCAAAGAGTATTGAGAGTAAACAAATTGCGGTTAAAATTTTATAGATTTTCATAAATCTTTTTTAAAATATTTTTTTTAAATTATATTCCAAAATTAAGTCCAATCAGAGCATGCCCTGATGTATAGTTGTGATAAGAGCTAACTCCGGCCACCTCAAAACGAAAATTACAAATCCAAAAATTATAAAATTCTAATCCAACTCCTGCATAAATGCCAACGTCAGAATTTATAATACCAGCAGCGAAGGTGGCGTAAAAGTTGTTCATATTAACTATTCCGCCAGCTCCAAATAGGTAACCTGGGTATATACCAACTTCAAAGTTTTTTCTTCCAATACGAAGAGATCCTAAACTAAGACCTTCGCTAACAGCAATGTATGTGTGTCCAACTTTTCCTGTGTTTCTTGTAGTGGCACCATAGGTGCTATTAATTAATAGAATTAGTAGAATTAGTAGAATGATAATTTGATTTTTTTTCAAAATGATATTCCTGCAACTGCTTGGGTTGAATCTTGAAAACAAAGAAGTGCATTTAAATATGGTTCTCTAATCCCAAGCATAGTTTCTATTCCTACAAAGAATCCACCTAAGAAAAACCAAAATGCTCTCACCGCTGGTCCGACCGCAAGATTACCTCTATCAGTCATACCACTATTTATTTCCATATTATCTTTGAGTCCCATCTTATAGTAAAAAAATCCAACCCCAAGTCCCACTTCAGTTTTCCCCCATAAGAATTGACCTGGATAAAAGAGGGCAAATGCATTTGCTTGATAAACCGAGAAGTACTGTAAGGTATTATTGTATCCAGCGGTAGAAAATGAAATGCCAGCACTACTGGTTTCTAATCCTAGATAGAGTCCAGGATGAGCTCGACCTCTAGTTGATGAAGATAGAGTGGAACCTATTTTAAAATATGCAAAACTGCTATCGATCATATTGATAGTGATAATAATAGCAATGGATAGAGTTATTAAATAAAATATTATTGATTTTTTTGGTATTTGCATTTTACCTCACAGTCAATGATATATTTTTTTTCTTTTAAAATGCAACGTATTTCTTCGTTGACTTTCATTTGTGAGCAGATCAAAATTTAATATATTATAAATTTTAAATTTTTGGTTGAGGTTTTTTTAAATGAAAATACTATTATCGATAGTTATTTTTATTTTTATTAGTGGTTATGGTTATTGTTTGCCCCAAAATGATCAACAACCGCAAGGTGATGCAAAAAAAGAGCGTGTACGTGAAGGGAAGAAAAATCTTAGAGTTAATTGTACAGCTGATGTGAAAAAGTTTTGTAAAGGTTTACGTTCTGGTAATGGGGCCATAAAAAAGTGCTTGAATGAACATCATGATGAATTATCTGTTGCTTGCAGAGATACCATCGATAAAATCCAAAGAAGATAAGAAAATAAGAAGATAAAGTGAAATTGATAGATACTCATTGCCACCTTGATTCTTTAAAATCAATCTCTATTCAAGAAGAGTTACTTCTTGCTAAAGAAAATGGTGTAGAGAAAATAATAACCATAGCTACTGAACCCGAAGATTTAGAGATAACTTTAGAGCTAGCAAGAGTTTATAAAAATGATGTATGGGCCACCCAAGGAATCCATCCTCATCAGGCGATAAATTTCAGTGACGATATCTTGGAGATAATGAAAAATAATGTAATAAATAATCGGTCGCAAATTGTGGCGATAGGTGAAATTGGTTTGGATTATTATTATGATTTTTCTCCTCGTAAAAACCAAATTGATGCTTTTGAAAAACAATTGCAGTTGGCGAAGACATTAAATCTTCCAGTAGTAATTCATTCGCGAGATGCAGATGATGATATGGTCGATATAATTAAAAATTTTTATGCCAGAGAAAATGATAGCGGAAATAGAAGAGGCGTTTTTCATAGCTATAGTTCAGGATTAAAATTAGCACAAACTATTCTAGAAGAGGATTTCTATTGTGGATTCAATGGAATGATTACATTCGCTAAAGCAAGTAATGTCCGTGAGATTTTTGAAATTGTTCCATTAGAAAAAATTTTATTAGAAACCGATGCTCCCTACTTAGCACCAGTTCCTCATAGAGGAAAAGAAAATGCGCCTCACTTGTTACCTTTTATAGCGCAAAAAGGAGCTGAACTTAAGAAAATATCCATAGAAGAATTTGCAGAGATAACCTTTCAAAATGCAATGAAATTATTTCAACTTTCTAACTTGTAATTGTGGTGGTTACAATTTCCCTTTGAAAATAATTCTATCTAAGTGTTTAATGTAAGAAGACCAATTTCCAACGACAGGATCATTTTTTATAATCAGATCGACAGAGCCAATCTTTGAATCCATCAAATCAATGGAATGAAAGAGAATTGCCTCTCTTGTTTGTGGAAGTTTGGCCGAGCCATAATCGTACTCTCCATGATGAGAGAGTAGAATGTGCTTTAGATGCATTTTAATATCACTTGGAAAATTTATTATTTTTAAAGAAAATTCGTCAACTATTTCCAAACCCTTTATCACATGACCAATTAACTTGCCTTCGTTTGTGTACTCAATGTTTAGTCCGGAAGTTAATTCAAATATCTTACCAAGATCGTGTAGAATTGATGCAGCAACTAGATAATTGATATTTGCGGAGAAGTGTTTTCCTATTAGGAGTGAAATTTCAGCACATGATAGAATATGTTCAAGTAAACCTGACTGGTAGGCATGATGAATGTTTTTACCGGCCGGCCATACTTTTACTTTTTGTGCAATTTCATTATCTGAGAGAATTAGAGTGAGAAGTTCTTTTATTGGAGCATTGTCGAGTTCTTCATTTACAATGGAACAAATTCTTTTGAACATATCTTCAAAATTTTGATTTGATTTACTTAAGTATAAATTTATATCAGAGTCACTGTTGTAGTCATCAGAATTTAAACTCAACATGCTTATTTCAGAGATGATCAACTGTTTTTTATTTTGATATAAATTAACTTTCCCTTTGATTTTTGCCAAATTTCCTTGTTCAATTTTTAATTTGATCTCTTGAGCATTATTCCAAATACGTCCCTCAATATCTCCCGTATTGTCTGAAAGGATTAAGTTCAGATATGATCGACCATCTCTTCCCTCCATTATGGAGATTTGCTTTACTAAAAAGATTGTGTCGACTACCTCTTTTACTTGAAGTTCAGCTGCGAATTGTTTTTTGCTACTATTATTACTACTACCGCTACCGTTATTGTTGTTGTTGTTTTCTTGTGACATTCTTAAACTTATACATGTGAGATTATGAAAATACTATACACATTGAAACAATAGTATGGCATATTGTTTATATATATTTATTTTAAAATTTGCATTGGAGGAGGTTTAATAACTATGGCCCTAAAATACATTGATGAGGCAAAGATAGCAGGACAAAAAGTAATCGCACGTTTTGATTTTAACGTACCTATAAAAAATGGAAAGATCACAGATACAACACGTGTTGATTCGGCACTACCAACAATCAAATACATTCTAGATCAAGGTGCATCGAAGTTAATTATGATGAGTCACTTGGGAAGACCAGATGGACAAATCAATCCCAAATATAGTCTTAATTTAGTTGCAACCTACTTAGCAGAAAAGTTAGGTCAAGATGTAGTCTTAACTGAAACAGCAATTGATAGTAGTGTGAAGGGAATAATCAATCTTCCAAAACACAAAATTATACTCTTAGAAAATGTGCGCTTTCATTCAGAGGAAGAGGATAATGGTGCTGATTTTGCGAAGACGTTGGCCAGTTATGGAGACATCTATGTTAATGATGCTTTCGGAACATCTCACAGAAAGCATGCTTCAGTTTATGGAATCACTCAATTTTTCAAAAATAATTCCTATGGTGGTTTTCTCTTAAAGCAAGAGGTGGTTGCGTTGATGAAGATCACAGACAATCCAACGAGACCATTTATGGCCATAGTTGGTGGTGCAAAGATCGCTGATAAAATTAAAACTTTAGAGCGATTGTTAGTAAATGTGGATGCACTTTTTATTGGAGGAGCAATGGCCTATCCGTTCCTCAAGGCGCAAGGAAAGAAAGTTGGAAAATCTCTTTGCTCTGATGGTGATTATGATTTAGCAAAAAAAATATTAGCTCAAAATTCATCTTCAAAAATTGTTCTTCCAATAGATCATATTATTGCAAATTCCCCTGAAGCTGCCGCAGGAGCAGTAGAAGTGTGTAAGAGTGTAGATATTCCAGATGATATGATTGGTTTTGATATTGGACCTGAGACAATTAAACTCTATCAACAAAAACTTAGCGCCGCTAAAACAGTTTTTTGGAATGGTCCGATGGGAATGTTTGAGAATGAAAATTTTGCTAAAGGTACATTTGAGGTTGCCAGAGCATTGGCAAACTTAAACGCTTTTACATTAGTTGGTGGTGGAGATTCTGTGAGCGCAGTTAATAAATCAGGAGTGGCCAGTAAAATTTCTCACATCTCAACAGGTGGTGGAGCATCCTTAGAGTTTATTGAGCAAGGACAGCTTCCAGGTATTCAAGCGCTTAAATTTGGGATTTAAAACAATGAAGACATATATTATCGGCAATTGGAAAATGAATCACAATATTGGTGAGATTAATAATTTCTTCTCATTTTTAAATACAGAAGAACAAAAAAAAGAACTTGCGCGCATTTTGAGAGATGAAAATAAGGAGGCGTGGATTGCGCCTCAGTATATTCACATTGGAATGGTAAAAGATCTCTGCGCTTCTCTTAATGTTAACATGAGAGTTGGCTCTCAAAATTCTTCAACTCACGAGAAGGGTGCTTTTACAGGTGAGGTTTCAGCAAAGGCCCTCAAAGATATTGGTGCTCATTTTGTGATCGTTGGTCACTCTGAGCGTCGGAGTATGTTCAAAGAAGATTACAAGATGTTGAAGGATAAAATTGCTCTAGCCTTAAGCTTTAATTTGAAAGTTGTATTTTGTATTGGTGAAACTTTACAAGAGCGAGAGGAGAAGCGGGCGGTTAGTGTTGTACGTACGCAGATGGAAGAGAGCTTAAAAGGAATTGATAAAAGTGTTTTTGCTTCTGAGATTATTTTGGCTTATGAACCTGTGTGGGCGATAGGAACTGGAAAAAATGCAACACCTGATGAAGCTCAAGAGATGCATGCTGCGATCAGAGGAATATTAACGAATAGTTTAGGAATTGATCCCGAGACAGCAGCTATTTTATATGGTGGAAGTGTAAGTCCAACTAATATTTCAGATTTGATGAAGCAAAAAGATATCAATGGAGTTTTGGTGGGCGGAGCTTCACTAAAGCCAGATGATTATCTTAAACTCTGTCAGGCACAGAAGAGATAATTTACTTGTATTTATTTTGTACTTAAATTGTACTTAAATATGTTTACTATTTTCGCAGTTTTTACTATTTTTACATGAATGTATAAATGAATTTATAGGAGTTAATAAACCGCATGATTACAGCTCTAACTATTGTTCACACTATTGTTTCAATACTTTTAATATTTATGGTGTTAATCCATTTTGGAAAGGGCGCTGAAGCAGGTCTTGTTTTAGATGTTGGTGCTTCTTCTATTTTGCCTCAAAAGGGTAACGTATTAAATAAGATCACCACTGTTCTTGCAATTTTGTTTTTATCATTATCACTTGCATTGTCTGCGATGAGAGGAAAAAATGTTGAGAAGTCAATCTTCGATAATAAAAACGTAAAGACAAAAACTGCAATGCCATCTAATCCAATGTTGCCATTACAGTTGCCTGAAACAAAAAAAGAATCAGCACCAGTATCTGCTCCTGCTGCTGCTCCTGCAGCTGCTCCTGCGAATGCTCCTGCTCCTGATAAAACTTCGGGGAAAAAGTAAAAAAAAAATTAAAGATGAAAATAACCTCCTCTACTGCATGGGGGGTTTGGCGCGAATATTTTAGTAAACGTTTCCTCTTCATGCTTGCCGGTGCTACGGCAGTCATTCTAACAAATGCATTTCAAGTTGCAATTCCAAGATTAGTTGGTCAAATTATCGACTCATTAAAGAGTCCGAATTTGGGCCCGGGTCACTCTCAGTTTGAAAAATATTTTTTCATGTTAGTTGCAGTTACCTTAATGTTAATAGTGGTGCGAATTGGTTGGAGACTCTTCTTGGCCCGCGAGACTCATCACGCTGGTGCTGTTTTAAGAAAGGGTATTTGGGAGCATGCTAGATTTTTCCCAATGAGGACACTTCATCAAAGATACAATGTCGGACAGTTAATGAGCATATCTACCAGTGATGTGCAGGCGGCGAAGATGTGTTTTGGTTTTTTATTGGTGGGGATGATCGATACAATTTTTTTAGGCATCTTTACCATTGTGGCGATGTTTTATATAGACGCTACAATGACTTTATGGATTTTAATAATTCTTCCTATCCTTCCATACTTTGTAAAAAAATTGGCCGATCTGGAATCACTTCGCTTTGATCGGGCCCAAGAATTTTTGGCCAAATTAAATGAGAAGGCATCGCAAGTTGTGGCCACAATCAGATTGCAACGACTTACTCAGACAGGAGATTTTTGGAAAAATAAATTGATGGCGTTTGCAAATGATTATCGTAGTAAACGCTTACTGACGATTTATACTTCATTGGCATTTAATCCCATGTTAGGTGGAGCTACCATAATTTGTTATATTATTTTATTCATAGTTGGAGTATCGCGAGTCTTTGATAACCAAATGAGTGTGGGTGAATTTATTACCATGCAAGGATATGTTTTTCTAATTCAAGAACCACTTATTGCTATTGGTTTTGATATTTCAGAATGGCAGAACTCACTGGCATCGCTTAGACGAGTGGTAGCGGTTTACAATGAACCCAAAGAGGATTGTTTATTAATATCAAAAGAGGAATCAACTAAATCTAAATTTAAATCGGTGATAGTGGACGAAGATTGCAATAAAATTTTTGAGTTAAAAAATATCTCATTTAAGTATGAAAAAACATCACATCAATATGTGATAAAAAATTTATCACTAACCTTAGAGAGAAAAGGACGTTTAGGAATTACCGGAACTATTGGTTGTGGCAAAAGTACCTTAATAAATATTTTATCGGGATTAGAGAGTGGTTATGATGGAGAGGTATTATTTTACAATAAACCTTTAAGGCAATATTCGCATGCTGCTTTAAGAGAGTATATGGCGATAGTTCCTCAGAAACCATTTTTGTTTGCCGACACCATCAGAAATAATTTACTTATGGGAAGGGAACAGAGTGAAAAGTTTGAAAAGTTTGATGATGAAATTTGGCACTATCTTAGAATCGCAGGATTAGAAAAAGATGTTTTGCAAATGCCTGATGGAATAGATACATCATTAGGAGAGTGGGGAATTAATTTGTCAGGAGGGCAAAAGCAAAGATTGACTTTAGCTAGAGCACTGATTGTAAAACCGAAATTATTATTTTTAGATGATTGTTTAAGTGCAGTGGACACAGTAACTGAAGAGCAGATACTTCAATACTTAAATAATGAGTTGAAAGAGACAACTTTAATTTGGGTGGCCCACAGAAGTTCTACTTTAAAATATTGTGATCATATATTGGATTTATCGAACTTATCAAACTTATCAAACTTATCGAACTTATCGAACGGTGAAACTGTGGTGGTAAGTTGATGAATACAAATACAAATCACAAAGATTATTTAAGCAAGGATGAACTGAAAAGAGAAGTTGGTGATAAAAAACACAATTCATTTTTGTTTTTACTTAAATATGTACGCTTAAATAAATATCGATATACGCTATCTTTTGTAATGCTTTTATCTAGTTCAGCGCTGGCCATTGCTTCTGCCAGAATACTGGGAAAATTAGTGGATGAAGGATTGTTAAAGGCAAACTTGCATTTGAGTGTTACCTACTCTGCGATTATTATTTTAATGGAGATGTTTTCAATCTTGTTAGTATGGAGAGGAAGAAGAGTCTTAGCAGATGTCTCCACTCTTTCCATATTACAGATGAGAAAAGATTTATTTGATCATATTCATTTGTTGCCAATCTCCTATTACGATAGACAGCCACAAGGCCGGACTGTTACTCGTATGACCCATGATATAGAGAGTATAGAATCCTTTTTTACTTCCAGTTTAAGTAAACTAATAATCTCCATGCTTTTATTTATGATTGCACTGGTAGCGATGTTGCTTACGGATGTTAAGTTGGCACTCACAATTATGCTAACGATGATACCGGCGATAATAATTACTCTGTTAACGAGAGAGAGAATAAGAAATCTTAATCGTGATATATCTCGCTTAAGTAGTGCCTGTAATGCCAAATTATCAGAGTATATTAATGGGCTCACAGTAATTAGATCCTTTGGATTAGAAAAGTGGTCAAAGGAAAAATATGATCAAACAGTAAATGATCATTTAGTACGTCAATTAGATGCTAACAAACTCTACGCTTTCGTTAGACCGATTAGTAGTTTTTTAACTTATTTACCAGTTATTGCTTTACTTTGGTTTGGAGGAAAAGAAGTTTTAGCAGGTACATTTGCACTCGGAACTTTAATAACATTTATTCGTTATTGTGAACGTTTTGCTCATCCTATTGAGGCCCTTACTCGTGAATTGCATGTAGTACAGTTAGCATTTGCATGTGTGGAGAGAGTAAGTGTGTTTTTAAGTGCTAGGAGAGAAAATGATGAGTTGGGAGTTGATGGTGATTTAGATGTTGAAGTGGAGGGTATTCATGCTGGTATCAGAGGGGAAATTGAGTATAAAAATGTGTACATGAGATATGGATATAGTACTAGTGATGAAGCTAAGGATGTTTTACGAGATGTTAGTTGCAAAATAAATCATGGTGAGAGAGTTGGTTTGGCGGGCGAAACAGGTAGTGGAAAGACAACGATGATTTCTCTGCTCTCAAGATTATATCCATTTCATAAAGGAGAGATATCAATTGATGGTGTGGAAATTGGCAAATATAAAAGATCATCACTGCGGAGACAATTAGGAGTGGTCTCTCAAGATGTAATTATTTTTGCAGGAACTATAAAGGAGAATTTAGTTTGCGAATTAAATTTAGAGAATAAACAAATTTTGGATGCTTGTGAAGAGACAGGATTAAAAAGTGTAATGTATAAAAATAATCTGACATTAGAATCACAAGTTTTAGATAATGGAGCAAATTTTAGCGTAGGTGAACGTCAGTTATTAGCGCTGACGAGAATTTTACTTAGAAATCCGAGTGTTCTTATTTTAGATGAAGCAACTGCTAATGTTGATCCCTATTATGAGCAAATTATTCACAATGCAATTGATAGAGTAATGTTAAATCGAACATGTTTGATTATTGCTCATCGTTTGGATACTCTAAGGAAATGCAATCGTATTTTGGTATTTAAAGATGGAGAAATTGTTGAGCAAGGTGATCACCATCACCTCTTTGAATTAAAGGGGCATTTTTTTAATTTGCAAAGGAACGCGGATAAAAATAACATAGTAGTATAATAGTATAAGATTAATATTATAGGATTAACTATGTCAGATGTGAGAGTATTAATTGTTGAATCGGATACTAGTTTACTAACAGTTCTAAGTTTAGTTATTCGCAAACATTATCAAGTAGAAATAGTTAGTAAAAATTCTAGAAGTGCAGTAGTTGAGTACCTAAAAAAAGATCAAGATTTTAAGTGCATTGTTGTAGATGATGAAACAAGTAGAGGGGCGGCCAGTAAAATTGCAAAAATTTCTCAAGGATTTGAAAGAAGTGTTCCGGTAATCGCTTTAGTAAATCAATTTTCTGCATCCATGGAAAATAAGTTTGTTTATGCTAAGGCCATCAAACCAGATGTTATTGAACCTTTAATACATATTTTGGATTCATTTCTGCCAAAAAGAACTACATCAAAAACTGCTTTGGCGGCATTGAAAGCGACAACAGCAGAAGAAGCTGCTGTGGCCGCTGCTTGGGCGGCGGCCGCCGGAGAAGACATCAATAATCTTTCAAGATACTTCTTTATCGAGCTAGAGGAGATTTTGTGTTTTAATTATTTGGATGTTGATTGTTTCATTAAATTATCCGATGAAAAAATTCTAAAGATATTAAAGAAAGGGGATATTTTTAGTGTTGAGGATTTCGATAAATATAAAGCTCGCGGGATTAGTGGTTTTTATGTTTTGCTTAATGAATTAGATGAGCTTATTTCAAAATTATTTCTAAATTTTAAAACATTATATGAATTAAATTTCTATACATCAGCAGAAAATTTGGCCAATTTAGTTTTTAATAAAACGGAAGTATTTTCAGAGGAGAAAACTAGTAGTGTAATAAGTAATATTGTTAATTCGCTTCAAAAGGCAGAACAAAATAAACTCTCTTACGAAGAGGGTGTGAGTGTTTCTAAGCAAACCGTTGATACTATATATGAGACCACAAGAAGATTTGGTGTAAATGCCGTCTCTCAACATTTAACGAAAGCAGCGGTTATTTTGTCGCTCTCTTTTATTCGTAGTTCGCCATTTTTAAATAATATTTTTGAGACTATGAAACAAACTGTTTTCGAAAAAGATGATTCCTATCTTGTTGATCACAGTGTTTTGTTAGCAAATATTTCTTGTGTACTGGCGGGCCTGAGAGGATGGAGTTCAAATTTAACTCTCTATAAATTAGTGTTGGCATCCTTTTTACATGATATGCCTCTAAAAAATCCGCGATTGGCCAGATTTCGAAATGTAAGCGATTTAATGAATCGCTGTCATGAATTTAAAGATGCTGAACTAAAAGAGTATATGGATCATCCTCAGGAAGCGGCCAAACTGATTGAGAATTTTCGAATGATTCCACCTGATATTTCTCTTATTATTTTAGAACATCATGAGAGAGCGGATGGCAGTGGATTTCCTCGAGGAGTAAATTATTCCAATATAAGTAATCTTGGCCAATTGTTTATTGTATCTCACGATTTGGTTAGTTTTATCCTAAGTCACAGTATTAAAGATGCAGATGCAGATACAGATACGGATGCAGATGCCAAAGAAGAGTCTTCAATTAATTTGCTCACATTTTTAAATCAATATCGTATGCTCTATTCGCAAGGTGAATTTAAAACAATCTTTGAAGTTTTATGGAGGCACTTTAAGACTAGTAAAGTGGCCGCTGCTGCAGCAGCGGCCAGCTAGAGTTCTTGTGCGTTTTCAAGAGTTATCCTTATCCGGCGATCGCCTTAACATCTTCATCAACACTTTTAATTAATTTAATATTAAAAGCATTTACTAAAACATTAACTACATTTGGTGAAAGGAATGCAGGGAGTGTAGGACCTAGACGTACATTTTTAAAACCTAAATGAAGGAGCGCAAGTAATACGGTCACTGCTTTCTGCTCATACCAAGCAATATCAAAATCAAGAGGTAATTCATTAACATCTTTTAAATTGAAAACCTCTTTTAATTTTAAAGCAATAACTGCCAGTGAGTAAGAATCATTACATTGACCAGCATCCAACACTCGTGGAATACCACCGATGTCGCCTAAGTTTAATTTATTATAGCGATACTTTGCACATCCAGCAGTTAAGATCACCATATCTTTTGGTAATGCCTCTGCAACTTCAGTAAAATAACTTCTACTCTTTTGTCTACCATCACATCCGGCCATCACTACAAATTTCTTTATAGCACCACTTTTAACGGCATCAACTACTTTATCTGCTAATGCTAAAACTTGATTGTGAGCAAGGCCACCAACAATCTCGCCCGTCTCAATTTCAGTAGGAGATGGACATCTCTTTGCGAGTGCAATTATTTCTGAAAAATCTTTTTTATTATCATTTTTTGTGGAAGGAGAAATATGTTTAATACCAGTATAACCAACCACTCCAGTTGTAAAAATTCTATTCTTATAAGAATCCTTCACAGGAGTTAGGCAATTTGTTGTCATAAGAATTGGGCCATTAAATTTTTCAAACTCTTCATCTTGTTTCCACCAAGCATTTCCATAGTTACCAACAAAGTGTTTATATTTTTTGAAGGCAGGATAATAGTTGGCCGCCAACATTTCAGAGTGAGTGTAAACATCAACACCACTACCTTCAGTTTGTTTCAATAACTCTTCCATATCTTTTAAATCATGGCCTGAAATTAAGATTGCAGGATTTTTCCTTACCCCAATATTTACCTTAGTAATTTCTGGATTGCCGTAGGTTGTGGTGTTTGCTTTATCTAATAGGGCCATAGTATCGACGGCCACCTTTCCCGCCTCTAAAACAAATCCAATCATCTGATCTTGAGATAAATTTTTGGTAGTGGATGCGAGTGCACGAGCATAGAAGTGATAAATACTATTATCTCTATATCCTAATACTAGAGCGTGATGAGCATAAGCTGCGATACCTTTTACTCCATAAATAAGTAATTCACGAAGAGAGCGTTGATCTTCATTATTGGTAGCAAGTACGCCGACACTTTGTGCTTTTGCTACGTAAGTTTTTTCATCGTTACTATACCAGTTGAGAGAGTCGTGAGATTTCATCTCATTTGAAATTTTACTACTATATTTTTCCTTTAATTCATTTCTTAAGGTTAAACCATTTTTTATTAGTTCAACAAAACGAGCTTCATCAAAGTTAGCATTGGTAATGGTTGCAAATAGTGAGTCAGTCATAAAATCATAAACTTTTTTATCAACACTATTTTGTTCAACACTCTCAATACAAAGTGAAATTCCCTTTAAAGTGTGAATTAATAAATCTTGAAGAACAGAAGTATTCTCTTCTTTACCGCACATACCTTTGCGAGCAGCACATCCTTGACCTTTCATTGCTTCTTGACATTGATAACAGAACATACTCATAGTAACCTCCTTAAGGTTTGTTAATTGGTGAATTACTTTGTCTCTTATAAACTTTATCGTCAACTTAAATTAATCCTATACTGCTTGGATGTGTAATGGCCTGACGTAAATCAAGAGAATGTGTGAATTTTAAATTATTTTAATTAATTTAATTATTTCGCCACTGACCATTTCCTAGATATGAAAATATGTGAGAATTTCGACCATAACTAACGATAATCTCTTTGACGTTATCTGAATTTAGATCATTTACTCTTACATCATAAAAACGCTGACTATATCGATGAGGATAAGTTTCTTTCTCCTCCCAAATTGTGGGCCCAACAGAATAATTGATTTTCTTTAAGTCATTATCATCAATGGTTACAAAATAGATTTTACTTTTGCCAAGAAAATTTATCTCTTTGTAGTAACCTTGATAGTGAAAGATAATCAATGCGACGGTGCTGGCAGAGATGCGAACGACTCTTACTTTGTAAACAAAACTTTCAACTCCTACTCGATCCATTTTAAATTCAAGAACAGGAATACGCTTAGAGTTGGTTACAACAAACCAATCTTCCGCGTCCCTCTTAGATACAAGAATATTTTCGGCCACACCATCTGCTGTTAAATCAATTTGATAGAAGGGAGTGTTTGCAAGCCACTTGTAAGTGACATAACTTTTATAATTTTCTTGTTTGTTAATTTGATTTGCAAACATATCACGAATGAATCTTTCATTTTGCGCCGATAGTGGCAACGGGGATGTAACGAATAAGAATACGATAAAAACAAGTACTACTCTCATAATATAATCATAAGAGAAGAAAAGAGAGGGAGAAAGCAGAGGAAAATATTTCTTCTTTCTCTTACCCTACGAAGAATTTTTTACAGCGTACGCATCACCTAGTCGGTTTAGATGTAGATGAATAATGTTTGGACATCCAATTATTCCAAAACATTCTTAAAGTCATCGCCGGTCTCATGAAATCTTTGGAATATTCTTCCATGGCACAATCGTAGGCATCCATTGGAGGAAAATCAGGAGCAAACCCGACATTTTCTATGAATGCATTTTTTACCTCTTCAGAACCAGTGAATAATTTATTGTCGTTATACATATTGGTTGAACTTATATCGTAAATCAAATAAATGTTATCGTGGCCATCAGCGGGGCGAAGATATCCTTTAATTACGGTTCTAATTTTTTTATAATCTTCGCTTGTAAGTAGTCCCCTTAAAGCAGTATCGATTATTCCATGTGAACTAGAGCGTTCGCCATCTTTCCAATCAGTGAAAGCTATAAAGTATTTACTTTTATAATTGTTGTTATCATCAACGATCTTATAAATACTAAATCCCTTGTCAAATGAAACCTTGGAATTAAAAAATGATTTTGATTTTGGTATATAAACATCTTCAAAACGATAGTTCCCATCAAGTATAGTGAGTTGTACATTTGAAGCTGGATTAATTACTTGAGCTAAGCTCATATTGCCGTTTTTTGATCCAAAAACCTCTATATTTTTTGTGTCGTTAATTTCTTCACTAGCATGGACATTTAAAAATGCACTATGAAAAAAAATAAATGTTAATGTTGGTATTAGATTACAAAATGATAGTAATAGCATGTTAATATAAAGAGCAGTTCGATTGATTTCGATTTTGATTTGATTTTTTGTTTTCACAAATAATATCCTTTTTAGTCTTGGTTAATAGACAAAGGTCTTATGACCAAAGATTAATAATCATATGAAAAGATTTTAAAATAAATAAAAATTATTTAATAAAAATTAAAAATAAATATAATTTAATTTTAATGATTTTAAATAGATCTAAATACTTTTGAATGTAGAGATAGTTGGATTTATATTTCAAAAATGTGTTGTCTTCCAGCGATTTTGTCAGTGGTTTATTTTTCACCGACTTTGTCGTTATGTTTTTCACTCAAGCATAGAAATAATTTTTTGACTTTAATTATCTACTTTTTCCTATCGATAATTTCAA
>JADFZW010000025.1:46426-85248 GCA_015232355.1 Oligoflexia bacterium | reverse complement strand
ATCCCCCCCACTTCAAAGGAATTTTATGAAAAATTTATCAATAAATATATCTACTACTGGTCAATAAATTACTATTTATTCTCAATTAAATAACTGACAATTAAGATGCGATCGCCCTTTGCCACGCTACATCTGGGACTAGTTGGATCAAAAGAATTAATTTAGTTGCTTTCCGACAAAGAACTATTGAAAGCAGAAGACGGTCTTAAAAATTTATCTCAAAAACTTAAGAAAAGATTATAGCGAAATGGATGGCCACTTAGATTACATTAGTGGGCGCAGTTTTAACCGAAGAGCAAGTGCTGAGCTTAGGTATGGAGAAATTTATGATTTATTTCAAGTTAAAAATTGTAGATTATATTTCGTAATCGTTTACGTTTAGGCCATATATTTTATTTGCAGGAAAGATTTGGCATCAATGATTGTTATTTTATTAACTTTTTTTAAAATTAATAAATCATTGTCCCCACTTATAATATATCTAACCTGTCCAGCAAAAGCACAATCAATGAATTTATCATCTTTGGGATCTCTACATAATTGAAAATGTTTTTCTGCATTAATAATATGAAGTTTATTTGGAAGGATTAAAGACCAATTTTTGTATAAATCCAATCGATTGATTTTTTTTGCAATTCTGTGAGTAATATCTAAATATTCTTCCAAGATAGAATTTGTGGCCAATACTTCTATCTTATCTTTCTCCCAGAGATTAAGATATTTGTATCAAGAACGACTTTCATTCCTGGCCCTTTTTATTGTACTTTTAATATCGGAACGTTTTAGGCCAGCTTTCTTTGCAGCATTCTTGCTTTCTTTAAGAAGCCGTCCAAAATCTCCTATGTTTGGCATTTCAATAGGTCTCAATAAAATCACTGATCCATCAGTAAATACTGCAAGTGGAGTTCCTGAATTTAGTCCAAGGCTTTTTCGAAATTCATTTGGAATCACTATTTGCCCTTTAGAAGACATATTTGTAATCATAATTTTTTTTGGCGTACTCATGCGATACTCTCCTTAGGTAAAAAGGTAAGAATGTAAGACAATCTTACCTTTTTACCTAAGGAGAGTAAAGATAAAATAAAAAAAAAGTGCCGCACCACTTTTTTCCTTTCTTTTTTCCTTTCAAGAAAGTGACAATTATATTTATCACAAAAAAGACTAAATAAATTCTGGTCAGACACTTCTAGGTATACTTTTTAAAAAAAAAAGTACACTTGGCCCATTTAACAAATAAATGAAGAGATAATAGAGATGTTAGGTAGTACTCAGTACTTTCTTATGAACTAAATAAAAAAGGATTTTTTTTTATGAACACAAAGAGCGCAAAGAGCACAAAGAAAACAAAATCATTTTTACATTGTTGGATTTTCTTGTTGTTGTTTTCTACCTTAGCATTTGGAACACAAGAACCAGAAGAAAAAAAGATACCTTTCGGTTTAAGCAAGGAGATTGCTTATAAAATTGTGCCCGAACTAGCAAAGAATTCTGTGAATCTAATTACTACTTGGCAACAGTTGCAAACTTATATTTCAGAGATAATGAATAGAAAAAAATCAAATCAAATAAATATATTAGATGGCGAGCAAGAATTAAAGGTCTTAAATAGAATTAATTTTCTTAGCAGATCAACGAAAAAAAATATTCTCTTATTTGAGGATATAATTAAGAATGAAGAGCGCGAGACTCGCAATGCGGACACTTTCGAGGAATACATTAAATCTTTAAATCTATCAATTATGTCTCTATACAATCTTGCTGACGATCCTATTGCAAAAGCAGCTGATCCGAGCAAGTATGTGGATAATAAATTGCAACTTCTATCGCAAACTTTTGATCCCGGCAAATTCAAGGGTGAAGCTTTAGCTATATATAAAAAATTATTTAGTGAAGAAGTTTTATTTGCAGATTATCTAGTTAAAATTTTATCTGCTGAGAATAACAGCGCTTTAGCTCTAAGAGAGAAATTTATGGCGGCCGTTGCTAGTGTAAGTAGAGCGACTCTTAATCAAACAAGTGATGCTTCTAATATGATGAAAGTGCTATTTGCTGAAATTATTCCCGCTGCTGTTCAAAAAATAAAGGTGGCCGTTGATTCTAAATTATTGACAGAGATAGAGGGAATAACAACTTCAAAAGAATTATTGGGACAAATTGAAAAGAAGAAACTCTCGGTAGAAGAAGTGATTGAGCATTTTACATCCATCTTATCACTATGCTCTCAAGATCAGCAATGTAAAAGTATATGGGAGAAGAGTTTTGTAAAAACTCTGGCCAATGTTATTCCATTAACAAAAAGTTGTAATCAGTTATTGGAAATTTTAAAATCATTAAAGAGCAAATCAAATAGCAATTCTTTATCTGAAGAGATAAAAAAAGTTTTCTCTTCTTTGCCAGTGAAATATTTTGAAGATATAGAAATCTCTTCTCCTGAAGAGATTAGATCGCTAAAAAAAGAGATAACATTTTCTGGTGATAGATTAGAAAAAATAAAAGAACGAGAGCTCGCTTTATATAATCAGTGGGCGCTAAAAAAGATAGGCCATTATTTAAAAGAGGAGATAGGCAAATCAACAGATAAAAGTAGTGATCACTCCTTAGAAAAAGAACTTATTAGTATGGTCGAATCATTAAATAGCTTAAAGGATATTACTTTTAGTAAAGGGAGTTGTGTTAGTTGTTTAGGAGACGAAGAAGAGGTGATTACCCGTAAATGTTGTGGAGTAAAAATATGCAAAAGTTGTTACTCTAGTTATGCAAAAGAACAAATACAACAAGGTAATTGTCTTAAATGTTTTAATCCATCTTGCAATCATCTGATCCCTCTTGATGAATTAACGAGCATCTGTTCGTCGAAGGAAGAATATAGAGGATATGAAAAAGCGCATTTGCAATCATTACTAACAAAGATTGGAAGTTATTTACGTAAAGACTCTAATTATTATAAATGTCCTACCAATAATTGTCATATGCACTTTAAAGATCCAACTCAATTTAGTGGATGTGAAAATCTAAAGGGATCTTTTACTTGTCCTTGCTGTGAAATTGCTAGTTGTTTTAAGTGCAAGGGTGCTCACAATGATAAGATTAGCTGCCAAGAATATCAAAAACAAAAGATGCTAGAGGGAAGTTCTGATAGTCTCTTAAGATCACTTATGCGTGATCCATATTACTATACTAGACCATGCCCCACTGTTAATTGCTTGGGATCTTTATCTAAAACAGATGCATGCAACCATGTTACCTGTGCAGTTTGCAAGGAGAAAAAAGATTTAATAGGAGGAAATAGCTCTTTAGCGGTCAATTATGATGTTAAACCAGCAGAGTATTCCTCCCCAAGAATCTACCGAGTACCAGGGGATTTAAATATGATAACTGGAGAGATCTACACAAAATATACTAAATTAACGGATGGTCACGCTGATCAAATTATAGATGAGAAACATCCATACTGGAATAAATTAACTGATGTATTAAAAGCGGAGATGACAAATCGAAAAAAGATCTTAGAAGAGCAAATAAAGTCAGAGAAATTAAAGTTGGATGCAAGTGATCTTCGCATGCGATTATTTAAAGAGAATAAAGATATTATGTGGGATTTTGAAAAATAACAGGAGGGATATTATGAAAATAACAATAAAAACAAAAACAAAAACAACAATAAACGTATTGATCTTGGTATTTACTATAGCTACAATCTTTTTTATTGCAAAAGAAGTTTCAGCTGGCACTCTAAATCAAATGCACATTAAAGATGGCAAGCTCTATCTTGAAGTAAGCAAAGCAAGCAAAGTCAATACCAGCAATCTTGAGGGTAATTGCGAGACATCCTTGGAAGGGCCAGCAAAACAAATAGAGACTTTTCTAGAGGGCGTAAGCTGTGCTGTCTGCAAGGAAAAGATCGCCAAGGAATCAACGTACTGTACATTAAATAAGTGCAAGCACTCCTACTGTCAGAATTGTTCAACAGATTTAGGGATAGCTAGCGGAACAATTACTGATTGCTTATTTGATAATCAACATTGTAGCAATAAAAATTTTAATCAAAATGAAGTGACCGTCAATAAACCTTCAGTCGATGTCCCAGAAAAATATTTCGTTGTAGATTTACTTCGAAGTAAATTTAAAAATCTAAACTTGCAAAAAATGGATTTGCGAGGATTAGAGATAAATGATGAGAATTTACAAAACAACAACTTTGAAAATTCAATTATGGATGCTAAAACCAGAGAGCGTTTCTTGCGCTTAAAATTTAATTTTGAGAGTAGTATTTGTAAAGATGCCGCTTTATACATTAAGTTTATAAGTGGATTGCAAGTAGCAGATAACAGCGCAAGCATTGATAGAAAAATAATTGAAGACTTTATTCGAGAGAGTGCGCCTAAATGTATTTTAAATGACAATAAGACATTAAATGATGATTCTTTGTTGGCGATGCTTTTGAATTCACCAGCTGTTGCAGTTGCAGGTAACTCGCTTTTGCTTGAATTTATCATTCAAGAGTATTTCAAAACACATAAACTATCGCAACTTGATTCTCTTCTCGGAAAAGTTACAAACGAAGATACTCATCTCTTATTTAAAAGAGAAGGATTAGAAAAAAGTGCTAATAGCTATGAAGACTACCTTCAATTAATGACCCCAATTAAAATCGAAGGTCAAGAAAAACCAAAAGAGAGTTATGTTAAAAAATTAAAATCATTTGTTGATGAGACTAAAAATTTAATCTTAAACAAAAGTGAGTTCAAAAGATTCGAAAGTGATTGGGAAAGAAAATATCGTAATTATAGTGACGAAGGAGACACAGTCTTGGCGTTAGGAGGGGCGCACTCATGTGCTATAAAAAATGATGGCAGTGTTGTTTGTTGGGGGGAGAATGATGATAACCAATCAACCCCGCCAAAGGGTCTTGAAGATGTTAAAAGTATTTCTCTGGGAGATTTTCACTCATGTGCTATAAAAAATGATGGGAGTGTTGTTTGTTGGGGGGATAATGATGATAACCGATCAACCCCGCCAAAGGGTCTTAAAGATGTTAAAAGTATTGCTCTGGGAGGTTATCACTCATGTGCTTTAAAAAATGATGGGAGTGTTGTTTGTTGGGCAGCTGCAGGTGCCAAGCTGCAGGTGCCATGCTCTTTTGGTTCCGCAATTGCTAAACCAAAAGAGCATGGCGCTAATGCCGCGCTAATGCCCTAATGCCGTTAAAAAAGTCCATGTTGAAAAGTACTGAATGTCGGTTATATCCTCATATAACTTTTTAACAGAAATGCTTATAGGTATTGTTATGAGGAAAAAAAGTGAATTTAGAATAGATTTAAGATTAAGTAATATTAAAATAAAAAACGTTACCGTTGATTCCAATGGTGATTATCATGTACATGTATCATGTTGTGATGTTGATGGTGTAAAATGCAATCGCTGTGGACAACTAATTGCAACATCATATGGTCAATGTGAGGAGACAATAATTGAACATTTACCAATTTTAGATCAAAAAACTTATATTCATGTTAAATGGCCAAGATTTGTTTGCAATTATTGTAATGACAAACCAACAACCTCTTTTCATCCAGAATGGTTGAATGAGACAGGAAAATTAACTAAAGCATATGAAGATTATATTTTGAAGTGTTTGATTCATTCTACAGATAAAGATGTTGCTCTTAAAAATAGAACTACAACGGATGTGATTCAAGGAATTGTAGAGCGTAGAGTGTCCACAAAGACTGATTGGAATAATGTATCTCCTCCTGCTATTGGGATGTATGAAATAGCACTAAAGAAAGGACACGATAGTTTTTTGACTATTGTTTCAGACATCAGTAATAAGGGTGAAGCTAAAATACTAGCAGTTATAGATGGACGGGATAAAGAAGTAATCCTTCCATTTTAAAAAAATATTCCTGATAGAATATTTCACAGTTTGGAGGCATTTTGTATTGATATGGGAAAAGGATATATTTCAGCTCTGAAAGAACGAATAGGTGAAGAACTATACTCAAAGATAGTTGTTACTGATAGATTTCATGTGGCGAAGTTGCTTGGTAAAATAATCGATAAAGAGAGAGTAAAAGAGATGAATAAATTAAAGAAAGAGTTTGAAAATGATTCTTGCATGCTGGATTCTTTTAAAAATACTATGTGGCCATATCGAAGCATTGGGATGATTTAAATGTAGAGGAGCAGGAAAAATTGAACAAACTTTTTGAATATTCTTCCATGCTTTCTACTATGTACCAATTCAGAGAAGAGCTTTATTCTATTTTTAACAAAGAGATTTCTGTTGAAGAAGCAGCTAAAAAGTTAGAGGAATGGTGCGAGTGTGCAATATTTTTTGAACCATTTCATTCTTTTGTAACAACAATAAAAGAACATGAATCCTCAATACTAAACTATTTTAAAAATAAAAGAAGCAGCGGTCCTGTAGAGGGTTTAAATAATAAGGTGAAAGGTATCAAGAGAAGATCGTTTGGTTTTCGCAATGTAATTAACTTTACAAGAAGGTTGTTTTTTGACTTCAACTTTGCAAATACATATCTAGTAGGAGCGAATTAACTAAATAAGAATCAGAAAAAATATTTTTGAATTTATTTTCTTCTTGGAAAGATACGGAGTATACTGCTCTTTATTTAAAAAAATATCTGATAATGATTGAAAATAATTACTCTTCCTCATTTTTTTTTTTTAAAATATTTTTTTGTTTTTGACATGAATAAATTTCAAAAATAGCATCAAAATCATCAATAGTTGATCCAGCAGTTCCCGCCCAAATAAAATACCTCTAGAAAAATTCACATCGAATCTCATTCGTCTTGAAGTTATGCGTATGTACTATTTATAATCATGCAAATATTAAAATTTTTTGTAGGCCATCTTTTCGATTGCAATCTTGTTACTTTTCAAATGGCAATCAAGTTGTGAAATAAAATAAACCAAATTACTTCCGTCAACTTTTGATCTCGATATGATTATTTATTGCAATTTTTGAATTGATATATTTATCCATCACATGATGTCCATATGTTCGTAATGCTGAAAAAGCATTATGAGAAGAGCAATAGACTCGTAAATTTTCTATAGAATTATCTTGAGAGAGAGCATAGGGATTCGCATGATCAATGTGCAAATTTCTAGTTTCTTCACAACGTCTACCAGTGATTTTTGATATAAACTCACACCTTCCACTCGCCCGGAAAAGTAGAAGCTTGCGAAGTTTAGGATTTATATATCTTGAATGTGATTTTATTTTATCTTCATGGTTATTGAGATAATTACAATTTTGTGTGAGTTTATTTTTTTCTTCTTCTTTTGCTATGGTTTTTTGCACATCCTGTTCTAGCTTTTTTAATTTATCGCTAATCAACCATGCAATTAATTCAAGATCATCTTTTTTACTACCCAATTTCCCTCTTAATTCATTTAATTTTTTCATTGTGTCAGCATCAATTTTTATATTGATTGTTGCATTTTTCTTTGGTTCAGTCCGCATTTGATTTAATTGTTCTCTAGTATCTCTTATGTTTTTCCCACTAATTTGCTCAACTAATTTTTCTTTCTCTGTAAAATTAAATTTTCTATCATGTTCCTTCTCTTCCATGCTAAAAAAAAGTTTGTAAAGCTGATGCCTGACTTAAGCTCAAATCTCCCTTGCTAATTTTTTCCTCCACGACATTACGATTTTCATTAAGCAACCTTTATGCTTGCACGCGAAGTGCTGCTTCTGATTCTGAGTAGAAAAGAGTGTTTAAACAATATTCATATGAAAGATGAAAATCCAAGTTCGGCATACAACCTACGATGTTCAATTTCCGCTAAATGATTTAACAACATGAGAGTAAATTTTTTCTCATTCATTCTTAATTCTAGTGTTCTATTTAATAATTTTTTGTTCTTTATCCATTTTAAATTTTCGTTAGATAAATTAGTATTCATTTTGGTTTTTTTCCCTATGAAAAATTGATTTTTTACAAAGGAAAATATAACATATGTAGAGTGTATTTCATACTTAAATAGTCTGTGATTTATTAATTTTTAATTCTGAAAAAAATGAAAAAACCTGTACAAAAAAACATTATACCAAAATTTAATATCGATGAAGTAAAAGCAACATGGGGAGAATCGCTAATAAAATTATTATTAGATAATTTTAAAACAGCAAATGATCATCGATATAAAAATGTTGTTATTAGCATGAGTGATGCATTGATGTCCGCCACACAAGTTGCTTAAGCAACTTGTGTATGCAGTATTTTCTTTAAAGCAATCATCACTCTTAAAATATGAAAAACATATTCGTTCCTCAGAAGATGCTGAAAACATCAAACGAGTTTATGGCATTGATGTCCTTCCATCTGATACTCAGATGAGAAGCATTTTAGATGAGGTTGGTTCCGAAATTTTTCGTCATATATTTAAAATGATTTTTAATAAAATTCAAAGTAATAAAGGTTTAAAAGAATATGAAGTGATGATAAATCCGAGTACATATATATTTTAGCATTAGATGGAACTGAAATTTTTCGCTCTAAAAAGATTTGTTGTAATAAATGTTTAACTAAAATTTCCTATAAGGAGTCATCTGGTGATCAGTGTGCAGATTCAGAAGAGACGAGCATAGAATATTATCATCAAATCATAGGTGGTGCTCTTGTACATCCGGATTTGAAAACAGTAATTCCATTCTATCCTAAAGCGATAATTAATAGTGATGGTGATACGAAAAATGACTGTGAAAAAAATGCTGCTAAAAGATTCATTATTAACTTAAAAGAAGATCACCCTAAATTAAATTTAATTGTTGCGGCCGATTCCCTCTATTCAGATACTGTATTTATTGCTTTATTAAAACGCTCTCAATTATCTTATGTTCTCAATGCTAAACCAGGAAAAAATAAATATTTATTTGAATCTATTGAAGGGATGAAACTAACAAATGCCGTAACATCTTTCGAAACAGAGGAAATTATTGGAGACAAGATTAAAAAGAAGATGTTAAGAAAATATACTTTCGTTAATGATATCAGATTAACTTCAGAGCATGAGTTGAAAGTTAATTTTTTAGATTTCGAAGAGATAATAACTTGGGAAAACAAAAAGGGATTGCAAGAAGAGAGAGTTCATTTTAGTTGGGTTAGTGATATAGAAATTAGCAAAGACAACGCTTATAATATTATGAAAATTGGGAGGGTTAGATGGAAACCAAGAGAATGAGACATCTAATACATTAAAAAATCTTAGGATATGAGTTCGAGCACAACTATGGTCATGGCCATAAAAACTTAAGTACAAATTTAGCATATCTAATGATGATTGCCTTTTTGGTAGATCAAACACAGCAAATCTTTTGTGAAGTATATCGACTGCTATTAGAAAAATGTGGAAGTAAAGTAATGTTGTGGAAAACATTGTATAGTGCTTTTGTTTGGATTGAGATAGAAAATTGGTCAGATTTGTTAATTAAAACTGTGAAGAGATTATAAAAAACATCACTTAATTTGATCAAAAATAGCCTTTCGGCCATCAAATAATGTACTTATTCTCAAAACAAATCCATCAGGTAAATCTATCTCAATATCTTTTATCGATGATTTTTTTTGCAGAATTGCTTGTGAAGTATTTAAATACTTAAGTGTGAGGTCTTTGTTGCCGATTGATTCTATACAGTGTGTTTTTATAAGGGTTAATCGGCAATATGATGTAAAAAGTTTTAAAGTTGATTGACCCTATCTTGAAAAATATTCAAAGCGCATAGTGTGGTGAAAATATTCCTACAAATTTAATTTACATTTATTTTATCGATTATATTGTAAATGTTTTTTTAATATTCAAAAAAAATTATTCTAACTTATATGTATAATTTTCTCTGCTACAACTACTAGCACAAATGCTTCTCCAATTTTTCTTTCTCTTTGTGAAAATTATATCGATGTTTTATTCTATTTTTATTTTCTTTAAATGTAAGTTGATTTAGTTGCATAATCTTTGTATTGGACTAATTTCTATTAATGAATTAATTTATCATTAATTGCATAAAATTGAAATCATTAATACAGACTTTAAGAAAATGAACAAGAGGTAAGTTTTCTTTTTGCATCATTCTGGATACTAAAATTATCATCACTATTCTATTTTTAAAGACAATAAAAACAGAAGGAGATAATAGTAAAAAATAAGTACATATTTGGGACATTAAAAATGTTAAATCAAAAAGTTGATCAATCATTTTGTGAATGATCAATCATTTTGTGAAAACGATATACACTTATTCAAGAATGCTGAAATTTTTATTGATGTTTTTGCTAACAAACTGTACGCTGACATATTATTGAAACATAGCGTATGCATCGATACTATCAGATCCCTTAAGGATAATTTCTTATCAAAACAATTAGATCCTTTTATTCAAGGGAGAAAACAAGTGAAAAAAAAATCTATACTGAATTCAGACCAAATAAAAAAGCTTAAACGAATAATTATTAATGGATATGAAGCATGTGGATTTACTTCTGAGATATGGATTTGTGTTTTAAGAAAAGAGGTGATTCGAAAGGAGTATCTATGATTAAGGTTGTCGTTTTCGGAGGATCAGGTTTTTTAGGTGGACACGTAGTCGATGCACTATCATCTAAAGGTTATGATGTTGTTGTTTTTGATATAAAAAAGTCAAATCGTCTTCCTCAAAACGCAAAGATGGTTGTAGGAGATATACTCGACCAGAATCTAGTAACCAATGTTATGCATGATTGCAATATAGTTTATAATTTTGCAGGAATTGCTTCTTTAGATGAAGCTCAATTTACCCCCTTAGATACTGTTAGATATAACATCTTAGGCAATACAATTTTATTGGAGTCCGCTAGAAAAAATAAAATTGAACGTTTTGTGTACGCAAGTTCACTGTATGTTTATAGTGATCAAGGAAGCAACTATTCATATATAAATAATGTGTGCTTGTTACATCCATGCTGAACTACTAAAAAATAATTACGAAAAATCATGAAAGATTTTACATCAACCTATAATTCACTAAACAAGTTTATTTCTTTGATTGATATTAAAGATTTTCGATGTTTGTTTAATCCATTTTTTTGGCCTATCGAAAAATATATGGGCACGACTGAGGGTTCTCTTGTCTTCAATCCTGAACAAAATAAAAAAAACTATATCTTCACACTAAAGATACTTCTTCGTCATGTTAAAAATAACATATTTCTATTATGGCAAAACATGTTGAAAAAAAAATGGGAGCGTACAGTAGTTCATGGTTTCATAAGGGAAGATACAGATTATATTGTATATACCTGGCTCAAAAAAGAAGAAATCACCGCATTTATAAGAGAAAAGCAAAGCCCATATATAGGAGACCTCATACCAAAACTTGAAATACAAAAAAAAGTTCAACCACTTATCCACATAACGAACCCATCAAAATTGGAAAAAAAAGATGTTGCTTTATTGACAGATAATAACTGTATCGTTATTGGAATTAACTCGTTCTTACCATTAAATTCCTTCTTTATTGCTTTCAAAATATCCATTCCTATTGCATTTAATATATTTTTAAAATTCAAGAATTACTACTGGACACACTTATTTTTTATTTCAATTTTTAATCACAAATTTATCTTGTCTCTTGCGATTTTCGACCATTTAAAAAAAATGATCGGCCATTGTAACCTTAAATTAATTCTTACATGGGAAGGCCAACCAGAACAAAGAGCTGTCTGTGCAGCATTTCGCGATAATGGAATGTTGACCTATGGATATATCCAATCAAGTTTAATTACTAATCCATGCTTTGTATCCAAGATAAATTCCTCAGTTCTTCAAAAAGCATTTCCCAATCAACTCTTCCATCATGGATCTGATTATTATGAATCACTAATCAAAGTTGGATGGGATCGCCAAGACATCATCTATATAAAATCTTTAAGGTATAAACAAAAAGAAAAAAGCTATTTTGAAGGATGTTTGTATCTACCATACTCTGTTAAATCCTATAAACATGCTTTATATATTTTGTCTGAAGAACAAATTAATTTTGAAATAAAAATCGCTAGAATAAAAATGCATCCAGACCACTCACAAAAGTTGGAAATTCAGAGTATGTCAAAAAATATTAAGCTAGATTACACGTCAAAAAATATTTTCGTAGTTGGTTTCTCGACTGTTATTTTTGAAGCGTTGGAAGCTGGATGTGAACACGTCTATCAAATAATACTAGATTCTTCAAATTATATTGATCCCACTCTCTACCCATCGTTAATTCAACAAAATATTAATAATAAGGTAATTCAATATTCTTTAAAGAATTCTTGCAAAGGAAGTTTGATCAGTTTTGATAATACAAACACTATTTATGGTTTTATTTAGCACTTTTTATATTCAAAAACTAGAAGACAGAGCTATCTTAGTTACGAATAGAGAATAGTTATTAAAAATTCGGGGATGTCTGGTGAATTTAATATCTTTGTTTAGAAATGAAATTTTACACTCTACTGCTAGAATTTTATCCCTTCTTGATAAAAACCCTTGTTCAAATACATTTGGTTGTTTAGATAGAAAATACTGGCAGTATAAAATCATAGATTTTCCATCGTATATGCAACAGGAATTAATATTGCCGCTGGTATACGTCTATAAAAATAAGTTCGATGGGAATATATATTATGAGAAAAAGGCGATAAGGAATTTTATTGATGGAGTGTTCTTGTTTCACAAAAGATCCATACATTCCGATGGTAGTGTTGACGACTATTTTCCATATGAAAGAGCATATGGAGCAACAGCGTATACTTTGGCCGCTCTAACTGAGTCAGTAATTATTCTTGGTGAAAAGATTTCTACAGATGTTTTGAGTGCTTTTGAAAAAAGTGCTGATTTTTTATGCTTATACAAAGAGTCCGGGTTATTATCCAACCATTTAGCAATTGCTGCTCTATCCTTGGCCAATTTGTATAAAATTACTCAAAATTCTTCATGGAAAATTAAAGCAAAAAAATTATTAGAACTGCTATTAAAACAACAAAGTCATGAAGGATGGTTTAAAGAATACGAGGGATGTGATATTGGCTATCAGACTGTGACGTTGGAATTTTTTTTGCGATCGCTTACTCGTCTAAACATGTATGAAGAGATGCAAAGTAACGTCGAGAATCTGATCTCATTTCTTTTCAATATGATTCACCCAGATGGATCTTTAGGAGGAGAATATTGTAGTAGGAATACATTTAATTTTTATCCAAATGGTTTTGCTATTTTATCCTCAAAATATAATAACGATAAAGCACAACTAATCTTGGATGGTTATATTAAATCAGTATTAAATGGTAATAATTATTTTCTAGAGGATGATGGTGTGTTTTCTCATCAACTAGCAAGTAAAGTGAATATGTTAGTCTACAGCTCTTCTGCTCTAAAGTCTTCAGCACCACAGTTTTTTACACAAAAATTAAATAGTATTAGAGTTAAAGAAAAAGATATTGTTTTGCAAGATTCAGGTTTTTTTAGAATATTCAAAGAGGAGAATACGTTAATTGGTTCTCTTAACAAGGGCGGTATTTTCAAATTTTTCAAAAATGATAAGTTACTTTGGTCTGACACAGGATTGGTTTTGCAAGATGCAAAGGGAAAATATTTCTGTCAAAATAACTCAAATAGCTCATGCGGTTTTGTAAATGAGAATATTATAAAGATTGAAGGATATATGCAGAAAATGAAAACAAAGAAAATGGGAATAATTCATATGATGGGTATAAGATTACTGAGTATGATCTTTGGTAAATTTTCCGTTTATAGCAATTTAATTCGTTGGATTATGCAGAAGATGCTGATTATTTCTAAGTCAAGTGAGGAGCTTTACTTTAAGAGAGAGATAATACTAAGTGAAAAATTAATAATTAAAGATTATATTTTAAAGGAATCAGTAAAGAACATTTTATCTTTAAAGAGGAGTACATACTGTGTAAATTCTCATGTGGTGACTAGTGACTCGTATCAGATAGGTAACTTAATACCTTGGGAAGATATTGATTTAGGATCTTTTAATAAAGAATTAGATCTATATGTATACACGAAGGAGGTAGAGCGTTGAATTTTATTCATAAACACCCAATGGATGTAAATGTAAACACAGTGATGAGATGGCATGAAATAAAGCAAAATATAAAAAATATCAACTTTAAAGACATTGATGTTTTAGATGTTGGATCGGGGTTAGGTTTTTTTAGTCTGAAATTCAAAGAACTTGGTGCAAATGTTTTGGCAATTGATATTGATAAAAATTCCTTAGACTACTTGGAGAGTAGATATAAAATAAAGACAAGTAATGTAAATGTAGAAAATGGAATAGATATTAATAAAAAATTTGATTTGATATTTATTGGTGAAATTTTAGAACATATTAAAGATCCCTCAAGTCTGCTAAAAAATATTTCTCAAATGTTAAGCAACTCAGGCCAATTAATAGTAACTACTCCAGCATTAGAAGGATGGTTGACTGATTCAAAGGGTAAAAAAATGTGTCATGAAGATGGTCATGAAAAACACTTAAGAGATGGTTTTAGCATGGGTGATTTATTATCTATTGGCCGTGATGCCGGATTGCAGATTGTTTGGAAAGAAAATGCTATCTTTACTTTTGCAGAACTATTTATGCAGTTAACGAAATTATTTTATAAACGTAAAAAGAAGGCATATGCTTCACAACATGATATAATCAATTTAATGAATACTGTTTCGTACAAAGCACTCTTCTTGTTATTTACAATAGTAAGAAAAATATTTGCGATCGAATCTTTTTTCTCAAAAATGCTTGGGATAAAAGGGCATTGCCATATCATCTGTTTTAAAAACGTTGATAGATGAAAATAATTTTTATAAATCCATACATTCCCCCAGAATCATTTTATTCACATAAGTACAAGTACTTTGGAGCTGTACTACCTCCTCTTGGTATGGCATATATTTCAGCATATTTAAAAAAAAATGGTCATGATAGTAAAGTTCTTGATGCTAATGCAGAAGAATTTACATGGAATCAAGTTGCATCTTATTTGGATATTGAGAACCCTGAGCTAATTGGCTTATATGCAACTACGCTAGGGTATGGACATGCTTGTGAAATAGCATCTGCTATAAGAATTAGATATCCAAATATTAAAACGATACTTGGAGGGCCACATGCTATAGGAGAAAGAGATAAAATATTGGCCAATAAAGATTTTGATTTTTCTTGTTGTGGGGAAGGAGAGCTCGCTGTTGAAAAACTACTATGTAACCTTCGAATTGGCAAAGAAGATTTTGAAGGTATCGATGGTTTGGTTTGGAAAAGAGACAATGGAGAAATCGTAGTTAATCCAATTGTAAACGTTATTGATCTTGATGAAATTCCTTCCCCCACTGAAGAACTAACATCATTCGATTATTATCATCAAAAGATTTTTTCATATATAAAAAAACCCTTTGGAACAATGATGACGGCAAGGGGTTGTCCATTTAAATGTATCTTTTGCTCCTCTCCTAATTACTTAAAAAATATTCAGGGAGGAAAAATTAGAAAACATAGTATTGAATGGCTAGATAATGAGCTTGATATATTAGTTAATAAAAAAGGTATTAAAGAAATATATTTTGTTACGGACACTTTTAATTTTGATAAATCATATTTAGATAGTATTTGCAGACTCATTTCTGATAAATATCCCAAGTTAATCTGGTCATGCAATTTTGAAGTTAATATTGCGGATAAAAAGATGCTCGCAAATATGAAAAAATCAGGATGTTGGTCTATTATGATTGGGGCCGAATCAGGAAATCAAAATATCTTGGATACTATTCATAAGGGTGTAGATGTAGAACAGATAAAAAAAGTATCTGATTGGTGCTACGATCTTAAATTAATGGGGAGAGCTAGTTTTATTATTGGTCATCCCAATGAAACTAAAGAAACAATTAGAGAAACTATAGATCTAGCAAAAAGTATCAATTTTCCTTTTGTTTCTTTTTCTTTAATGACTCCAATGCCTGGAACGGAATTATTCAATATTGCTCATAAATACGGTGATTGGAATTATGATCCCAAAGAGTGCTCTTTATCTAATGTAAATTTTGTGCCTAAAGGATTTGATAAAGAATATTTGAGGCAAATACAAAAGGATTCACATATAGAAGTTTTTTTCAACCTTTCAAAAAATTTTCGCCTTCTACGATATCTGCTCGATAAAGTTAATTTATACTTTTTCTTAATAACTACTTTGAGAATGCTTAAGATATTATTTATGATTGCTGTAAATAAAACAAAGTTCAGATAAGTCAAAAAACTGCCAAGGATCTTTTTAATATGAAACTAATTATTCAAATACCATGCTACAACGAGGAAAGCAATTTAGAGACTACTTTAAAAAATTTACCTACCACGCTAGAGGGAATCGATAAAATTGAGCTACAGATTGTCAATGATGGATCAACCGATGCAACTGAAACTATTGCAAAAAAAAATGAAGTTGATCACATCATCTCATTTAAAAAAAACAAGGGTCTTGCTGCTGTTTTTAAAGCAGGAATGAATAATGCTCTTGTTTCCGGAGCAGACATTCTTGTTAATACAGATGCCGATAATCAGTATTGTGCCGATGATATTGAAAAATTAGTTAGACCAATTCTTGAAGGTAGTGCAGATATTGTTATCGGTGCAAGACCTATCTTACATCATCCAGAATTTTCAAAAATAAAAAAAATACTTCAATTAATTGGGAGCTACTTTATACGGGTTATTTCAAAAACAGAAGTTAAGGATGCTCCTAGTGGATTTAGAGCATATAGTAGACAAGCGTTAATGCACTTAAATATTTTAACGGATTTTAGTTATACTCTGGAAACAATAATTCAATCTGGAATGCAAAATCTTAAAATCAAATCGGTGGATATAAGAATTAATCCCAAGGTTAGAGAATCACGTCTTTTCAAAAGTCTCCCTCAATATGTAATGCGATCCCTTAAAACAATTTTTTCGGTTCTCATAATATATCGCCCTCACTATTACTTCACATGTTTTGCAATAATTTTATTTATTGGATCGTTGATACTACTTTTGAGATTTATGATCTTGGTACATTTTTGGAATAGTCCGGCCAACATGTTTTGGCCATCATTGATACTATCACTCGGCCTACTCTTGGCCAGCGTGCAAGTTTACATGACGGGCATTGTAGCATTCTTGATATCTGTTAATCGTAAGATGCTAGAAGACATTAATTATAGAGTTAGAAAATTGGAATTAGATGTGAACAGGTGAGAGAGGGGAAAAATTTCTATGTGTGGAATAGCAGGTATTTTAGTTCGAAACGGAACTGAGTGCAAAGATAAATATAAAAAAAACATCGAACTTATGATCGATAAACTTAAGCATAGAGGACCAGATGCTAGAGGTCTCTGGGAACATCCACTAAAAAAGATGTATCTCGGTCACTCTAGACTAAAAATTATAGATCTTTCTGATCATGCAAATCAACCATTCACCGATGGTCAAGATGTACTGGTTTTCAATGGCGAGATATTTAATTTTAAAGAATTAAAAAAAGATTTGATCGAATATTATGATTTCAAAACAAAATCTGATGTAGAGGTATTATTCTATGCTTTAAAACATTGGGGCACCAATGCTCTCTCTTTGCTTAATGGTCAATTTTCATTTGCATTTTTTAATTCAAACAAAAAACAATTATTATTGGCCAGAGATCATGTTGGTATCTGTCCTTTATATTATTTTATTACGAACGATTCAATATGTTTTTCCTCTGAAATCAAACCTCTCCTCCTGATACGCGATCATAAAATTGAATTGAATAAAGAAGCTTTATCTGATTACTTTTATTTCAGATACAACATTCAAAATGGAAAAACACTCTTTGGAGACATAAAGCGCTTCCCTCCTGGAAACTATGCTCTTATAAATATGGACACTTTATCTTTTTCTATCAATGAATATTGGCGATTTAAATTCGATGATGCCTCTTCTAATTCTAATAGGGAAAATATCCAAGATGAATTTAATTGTCTATTGGATGAAGAGATAAAAGCTCAACAAATTGCTGATGTTCCTCTCGGTCTTTACTTGAGTGGTGGAATTGATTCAGGAGCACTTCTTAATGGTTTTTGTAAACAAATTCAAAAACCGGAGTGTTTTACATATCGTTTTAATGGCGATGAAGATATTGAATATCAAAATGTATTGGAATTAAAAAATAAATATAATTTTAAAAGTCGTACAGTTGATTTTGGTTTAAGTAGCTTGCACCGATTACCGGAGGTCTTGGAAGCTTTAGAAGAACCTTTCGGAGATTTAATTGTTTGTTCTAATTTTGATCTTGCAGAAGCAGCATCAAAAGAATTAAAGGTTGTTCTTTCAGGAGAGGGAGGAGATGAATCTTTTGCTGGCTATGATCACCAAAAATCATTTTATAAAATGAATCGATTTATGCCATCTGGATTAATTGGAAGATTGTTACCCGCTGCTATTTTTGCAACTCCATGTAGTTTTTTTAAATATATTCAAAATTACCCAGGCACATTTAGTAGTACTGAAAAAAATCGAATAGCGAAAATTGCCCGACTAATATGTTCATCCCCAGGTAAAGCATATTCTCAAATGATCGCGCTCTTTGACTTAGATGATCAGAATGGACTATTCAAAGAGGAGATGCCAAGACCAGATATTAGTAAAATCGAAAATATGTTCAAGCATGAAGATCTTTGGAAGGCAACCATAAGAGCAGAAATTGAACAATTAACTCTTGTAGTGAATTTACTTAAACAAGATCGCTTTTCAATGCATTTTGGTCTAGAAGGAAGAGTTCCATTAGTTTCAAAAAATATTTTAAAGTTTGTGGCATCATTAACAGAAAAAGATCTCTTTAGTGGGGAAAATAAAAAATTATTATTAAATTACTCAAGACGAGATTCTTCTATTAAAAAGAAAGCATTTAGTGTCTTTTCTAGTCCTGATATACAAAACTATATTAATAACATGATTGATTATTACTTGACCGAAGAGAAAATAGAGGCATTAAAAGTTTTTAACTATTCATATATCCGAGAGTTGATTTTTGTTGTCAAGAGCAATAGAAGCATGCTTTTAACAAAACAAATACAAGCATTGATAGTATTTTTTTCATGGGCGGAACGGTTTTCAAATCAGATTACCTTTAAATTCTAAAACAATCTCGTGTTTTCCACTAGAAACTTTTACAGCATTGAATATATAATTTATCGGAATAAGAAATGATTCTTGATTATCAACAATAACTTTCCAATTAGTATCTAGTACGTAATTGATTTCTACCAAAGAAGGGCGCTTTGCATTTATTTGAAACTGAATGATGTTTTTTGCATGCTTAATGTTGGTAATTACAGCATCGTTATTTTTCCAATTAATTCCAAACTTAGCCATATTTTCTTTTGTTATATAGGAGGTATCTTCATTTATATTCATACTTTTATAGTTGTTTAAAAAAAAATTTAAATCTTCTGCTATAGAATTTTTTTTGCTTACTTGGATTAATCTTCTTACTCGAGAAAATTCGTAAACTTTTTTCCAATAATCTGAATAAGCGTAGTTTCTATACAGGTTATTCCATTCGGAATGATCAATATCTGATATTATAAATTTCAAACAAAAAAGTTTTGAATATATTTCAATATTATCATTATTCGGGATATAAAAGAGATTATAAGCATTAGGGTATGGACTAAATAATTTATTTTTCACTTTCCAAACATCAATGTTATTAAAAAATCCTCCTCCTGAAAGGGTTGGCATATCAAGAAGCAGTCCCGTACGAATAAATCTCTTCTCATTCTTCAGGGGGTTTATAACTCCGATATAATCCGCTCTATAAAGATTTTCATAGTCAGATAGTTTTTGTTTAACAAATAACTCTGCATTTTCGTTTCTATAATACTCATCAGCATTTATTTCATTTTTATATTGATATCCACCAAAAATAAACCAATTATATACACCAGGCAAAAATGCTGCAAAAATGATAAACTTGTTTAGTTCTATTTTTTTACTATAGATAAGAAAAAATACACATAAACAAAATAAACCAATATACGTCGTGTCTATTGACCAATGTGTGTACGGTGTGCCCATCCTATAATCGCTTAGAGGAAAATAGTATTGCGCAACGTATTTAGAGCTAATAAATTTTGAAAGAATTGCTTGCCCATTTGGAGACAGATGGCCGCTGATTGAAGATTTTGCCATGAAAGCAAGAATTTTATAAATTAGTAGAAGGGAAAGCATCAAAACGCTAACAAGAGAGAGAGATATTCTTACAAAACGATTACTTCTTGCATGGAAGATATTTTTTAAACCATAAACAGACAAAATTGAAAACAAAGGGGATAGTAAGATCATTTGGCACTTAATAATTTTAAAATCGCCTAATCTGTGAGGTAGTAAATTGAAATTTTGAATAAGACCATAGCAAAACAAAAAAAGATAAATAAGTGCTATTGATTTTAATTTACCACTAGATTTTATAATCCCAACAATAAATCCAATTGATGATAACCCTATAAATGGAACTAATATCGATCCCTCTCTAATTTTTTTAGATAAAAAATCCATAAATTGGTAATCATCTAGATTAATGAATCCGACATCATAAAATAAATTCACAAATGGGCTATTTGTTTTAAAAACACTAAACAATGTTGCAAAAACATATGATATTGGATTTATCACTGAAGGATCATTTCTTGCAACCGCATAAGAAGGCAGAGGATAATGTATTAAATAATAAACATAACTAGTCAAAGAAGGACTAATAAAAAAACAATACAGGGCAAATACAAAGATTATCTTATATTTATACATGTATATTTTTTTACATCTGTCATTTTCTGACATAAAAAAAAGAAACGCGAAGATTACAATCAGAAGCATAAAATTAACATATACGTTGATCATACAAATGTAAGCAGGCAAAGCTAAAAACAATGGAAGTAAAATTATAGTGTAAATTTTTGTTTTTTCCTCTGTAATCGTTTTTAACAACAAAAAAATCGAAATTGGCAGAAAAGCAACTCCTCCCATGTAATTGGGAAAAGAAGCGTGGTTCACAATAGTTGTGCCGCATAGGGTTAATAGCGCAACAGAGGACGCTTCAATAAAATTAAAGCCAAGTTTAAACGCAACAATTCCTGTAAAATACAAACAAAAAACCAAAAGCAAGAAACTTATCCATCCACCAACACTGAATATACCAATAGAAAAATTTTTAACTACCCAATAATGGAAAATACCTAGTGGGTTAAATGGCATTATTGATGGTGTAGATCCTCCTCTTGTTGACGAACCAAAACCGTTCGTAAAATCCCATTTTATCTTATTAAATGCGAACTCACCTGACTTATAAGACGGAAGCATTTGCGCGTGATATAAATCAGCATTATACGAAAAACTATAAAATAGTGATGACTTATCAACTAGATTAATTAGGGGGGCTTTTCCTCTAATTATAGAAGGAGCAAAAAAGATGCAGCAAATAGCTATAACAAAAAAAAATAATTTTAGCTTATTCACAATAATCTCCCATTATATAATTTCAGTACGTTCATGTTTTTTCAAGCAAACAATATAAAGTTGTCCCAAAAGGCATCTTAATAAATCCTGAAAGATAAATCTCCAATTGATTTATCTTTAGTAAAATTTTATTTAACCTTTTTGAAACTTTCGGAAATTCACAGTTATCTGACGTAAATTTTGCTTTCAAAAAAACTCTCTTTGCCAAAGCTATGGGGAAAAGAGAGAAAAAACTGTATTCTAAAAAAATGATTTTAAAACCCAATTCTTGGGACAAAAATTGAAAATCTTTTTTCGTATATCTTTTATAATGACCTAAAATTTTATCCCAATCAGAAAATAGGCACTTCATCGCTGGTACAGATAAAAGCAATCTTCCCTTTGGAGCTAAGTTTTCCATAAAATTTTTTAGATATTTTTCAGGATTCTCGATATGCTCCAAGACATCCATGCATAGAATCAAATCCTTATTTTTTAGATATTCACAATCGTTTTTACTACATAAAAAATAATTACTTCCATATTTTGAAGCATGATTAATGGCTACTGGTGAAACGTCTACACCTATAGCATTTGTCAATCCCAATCTTTTTTTAATCAAAGCTAAAAAACCACCTGTTCCGCACCCGTAATCAACAACATTTAAAGAAGAAATTTCGTGATCCTTATAGTGTGATCTTATAATTTTAAGTGTTTGATTTACTCTAGAAATATGCCACCAATACCACTCTTCATATTCCGCTAAGCTACTGTAATGATTATCTGGTACATTACTTACTACTTTTCCCATGATTACCTTTTTCTGTAAGCGGGATGTTTTTTATCATATCTACTTTTTATCCAATATGAATAATTTTTATAACGGCTTACATCATTCAACCATCAGCATTCATTCAAATGCTGTCAGCTATACAGCAGTTAGCATCTGGATGAGAGCTGTTACTAATTTTTAAAGCAGATAGACGCATTACTTGATTTCCTTAATGAGAGCCACCTGTTTTTTTACAACGACCGAGTTAATCTTTTCTTAATTTCCACTGGCTCTCATTAACAGTCAATTTCTTTTTTTGTACCTCTTTTTTTTCGATAAGATTCAGCACTAATTACTGAAACATACCGAAAGCGGCAGTTAATCCTGATTATCCTGAATCGTTACTTGTAAAATCAGGGTTTATGTTGAGGACTGAGAATTGATTTTAATGAGACACCCGTGTGCCATATATTGACACATTCTTTTATTTGTTCACTTATAGTTTTTAATAAGTATACTTTTTCCAGGCACATCGATTTTTGGACTTTAAAAATTATTGTTAAACTTTTCTTGACTCCATATTTCAATTGTTAGTATTTTAAATCAATAATACTATCTTTTATTGTTTTTTTTAATGTAGAATTTTATTTAATTTTAATTTAATAATGAGTTGAACGTTGAATAAGAAAGGAATCAGAGATGAAGTATATTGCGTGGGGAATTAGCAAGTTGTTGATGATGTATTTGGATCAGGATACGGAAAAGAAGATAACATTTTCCTATTGCATAGATGATTTTTCTAAAGAGGAATATCTGAGAGGTATTCCAATAAAAAAGTCATTATCGCTCGACGAAGAGATGAAAAATGAGTACTGCCTAGTTATCTTTGCGGTATCAAGCCATTCTCTTTTTCAAATTAAAAAAAAATTAAATAAGATGGGACTAAAATATAAAGAAGGATATATCTTCTATTCAGATTTATTTTATGAGACTTTCATAGAAAAAATAGTTGAGAGACTTAATTTAAATTTAAATCCTGCTATTTACAGCTATGCTCTTTCTTTCACTCTAAATTCTCAAACGCCAATGCAAACAACAATTTTGGGAACGTGGTTATTTTTAGAATTGTTCAACAAGGTAAAGAATATTGACGGCAGTATTGCAGAGATCGGAGCTTTTCATGGAGGTAATGCGCTATCGGCGCTACTCTTTATGAATCATCATCAAAAAAAGCCATTTCATATTATTGACTCGTTTGAAGGATTCTCTGCTCCGTCTCATTTTGATCCGGCTCGAGTAAAAAAAGGAGATCTGTCTATTGAGGCACCTTATGAGGAAATTATTGATACATTTAAACCGTTTTCAAACGTGAAACTTTATAAGGGATTTGTTCCAGATATTTTTTCTGAGCTTAATCCGGAAGAGAGGTATTCGCTTGTTTTTTATGATTGTGATTTGTATCAACCAGCTTTGGATGCATACGCATATTTTTGGGATAAGATTATTCCTGGTGGGTATCTTTTGATTCATGACTACGAAACGGAACAAGGTGGTTTCGAGGGAGTAAAGAAGGCTACAATAGAATTTTTTGCTGATAAAAATCAGGAAGTTTTTTCATTCTACGAAAATACAATGGCTATCATACATAAAAATCACTAGAGGTACAAAAAATCCAACTTATTAGCTTTCCAGACCTGTTTTTTGACTGGAAAGCGAAAAGTAATTTGAAGACATGAACGTTGTTAATCTAGAATTGTATGTTAATTCAAATAAATTTTTATCAAGGAATTTTTCAAAATAGTAGTGACAGTATAGACTCCCTCCGTATCTCTCTTTGAATTGTGAAATAGTTATTTCTTTCTCTGTGGGGACATAGTTAAATTGAGGAGTATCGTATTTTATACCAACTTCATAATAATGAAAACCTCTTCTTTTATAAGACATCGCTGCCTTCCATTCGAGAAAATGTCTTGGAGAGTATTCTCTTTCATATTTATCTATGTTAACTTGTGACCAACCATAACTAAATTTATCAAATTCTCCGCAATAGAGATAACTAATCTCTGTATTCTCTAAAGAAACAGTAAACAACGTTGCTTTATTTGACCTCAATATCTCTCTCATCGCATTCCAGCTTTCTATTGGGCGTGTTTGCCTTCCGCTAGATTTAAAATGAGCAAGTCGAAAATTATTGAATATTATATCGATGTCTTCTCCGTTTCCTCTGTATTCGCTAAATCTCAAACCTTGTTTTTTTGCCTTTAAAATGAGTTTTCTATGAGATTTTGTCATTTCACACAACAAATAATCTTCATCTTTTTTTAGATCTAAGATAATGCTGTTTTTCAAATAAGGAATGTAATTGAACGAAATAGCCTCTGCAATATTTACCACTTCGTGATTTCCATTTAATACATTTAGATTCAATGGATGCTTAAAAAAATAGATTTTTTTAACGCCACATGGTTCTAAAACCTCATTAATTACAGAAAAAATTTTACAAACAGTACGTCGTCTTTGTGTCGATGGTAGTTGAGTTATTGCGGGATAGGGATTTGCTGCTCCATTAAATGTTGCTTCAACGTATTCCCCAATATGATTTTTTACCTTGCAGATTGCCAATGGGCATATTACTAATGGTTCATTATTTTCAACAAGAATGAAGCTTTTACAGTGATCTTTGCCATTAATTGCATTTATGTAATCTATCCACCACGAAGTATGCATATAGAATGACTCTGGAATCTTCTTTACATACATGTCCCATTCTTCATGAGAGATATTTTTGAATTCAATAAATTTCATATAAATCCTAGATAAGCTCATGTGAAGGTTCATACTAGCCCCTTAAGTTTGGAGAACTAGACACCCAAGCTCAACTATTTTTAAGATATAAACTAAAAACCTCAAGCAAAGAAAAACACCTTCAATTTTACTTTTGTGGCCCTTGAAGTTGTCAAGATTCCCCTCAAGTCGGCACTTTGTGATCTTGACAACTTTCTCCACAAAAGTAATTTCATTGGTGATTTTTCTTTTTCTTTTCTATTTATTCCATCTACACTTGTACTTTTTTTATGCCCATGTATGCTCCGTTTTTATATCCTTCAACTACCTCGTTAGGAGTTAGGTGCTTTAATGAGCTATGAATACGAAAAGAATTTTAGTGTTCAATAAGATCTATAACAGCTCTATAAGCACGCTCATAATTTATAAAATATCTCGTTTATAAAAATTATATCTCAAATATTGAATTAAATGATTCGACATGCGCATGTTTATTTGGTGTTTTAAAAGGGATAAATTCATGATCAAGGTTAATCTCCAATAATGACAAATATTTTTTCAAATTTTTAGAAGTCATTTGAGGTCCATTATCACTTCTAAGTACCAACTCATTTTCATCGGCAATGCCAGCGTTTTTTAGTGCTTAATCAAGAGTAAATATTAAATCTCTAGTGTTACAAGATAATCCAATCTGAAAACTTACTACTTTCCGAGTAAAAACGTCAATAAAAATTAGTACAAAAAAATGTCTGCGCTCCTCATGAATATAACCGTATTAAGCCAAAAGCGATTGTATAAGGTTAATGTTTTGAAGAAAGATTGAAAAATCTGCCTTTACTAGAACCACTTGAGTCTATAAAATAGGCACAGATTGAATGGAGCTTTGGAAATGTGCCAAGAAGAGATTAATTTTAATCAGATTTTGAAGAGCTGTGTGCTCTTTTGTTGTTTATAAAAGAAATACCAAGACAATGCAGCAGTACGGCAATTAAAATTATTGAATCTTATTTATAGATTAGAGTTGGAAATAAAGTTAACTAGAGAAGTATTCAACATAATGGGATATGCTAGCTCTATTGAAGAGATCGCTGAATTAAGAAACCTTGCTGTCCAATCTTCTTATGGGGCTTTTGATGTTACTTTAGTAAAGATAAATCAAGTAAGAGAAAAAAATTATGCTACTTAAAATTTTTCATTTATACGAAAATTGGCAATAAATATTTTGAATCATTAAATGGAAAATTAAGTATATTGGTTACTAAAATAAAATTGGCATTGAATCCAAATTTCTTAGAAGATGTGCTAATTAAATCGTGGATGAAATAAAAAGCGATCATGTCGATTTGATAACTTTTTTAAGAGCTCTAGAGCACTCACATAATTTTAAAAATATTTATAATAAAACTAAAGGATTACTATATATGCAACAGGGACTCATTCGTGAAAAAAACAATTTTTTGGTTTTTGGAGCTCCCGATATACGAGATGAAGAAATTAATGAGGTTGTTTCATCACTAAAATCTGGCTGGATTGGTACTGGACCCAAGGTTCAGCGGTTTGAAGAGCAATTTAAAGAGTATAAAAACACTGCTCATTCAATAAGTGTTAACTCTTGTACGGCAGCATTACATCTCAGTATTATTGCTGCTGGTATTGGTACAGGTGATGAAGTCATTACTACGGCTATGACTTTCTGTGCGACCGTGAATGCTATTATACATTCTGGAGCTACACCTGTTTTAGTAGATTGTGATTATCAAACTCAATGTATTAATCCTCTAGAAATTAAAAAAAAGATTACGAGAAAGACAAAAGCTATAATACCAGTTCATTTTGCTGGTTACCCTTGCGATATGGATAAAATTATGGCGATTGCCAGAGAACATAAATTAATTGTTATTGAGGATTGTGCTCATGCCATAGAAACTTTATACAAAGGAAAACCAGTGGGAACGTTAGGAGATTTTGGTTGTTTTAGTTTTTATGTGACAAAAAATGTAGTGACTGCTGAAGGTGGAATGGTTATTACAAATAATAATAATTATGCTGAAAGAGTTAAAATACTTGCTCTCCATGGGATGAGTCAGGATGCTTGGAAAAGATTTTCCGATGATGGATATAAACACTATCAAATAGTATTTCCTGGATTTAAATACAATATGACTGATCTGCAAGCAGCATTGGGTATCCATCAGCTGCGACGTGTGGATGAGAGTTGGAAGAAAAGAGAAGATATTTGGAATAACTATACTGATAAGTTATCGTTTGCACCTATTAAACTTCCATCTGAGCTTCAAAAAGAACATAAACATGGTCATCATTTGTATACGATCATGATAAATAAAAAAATTGCAAACATTTCACGAGATGACTTTCTTGTAAGAATCAATCAGGAAAATATTGGGGTTGGTGTTCATTACAAATCGATAGCATCACATCCCTATTATCAAGAAAGATATGGTTGGCGTGCAGAAGATTTTCCAAATGCTAATAAAATAGGAGGGGAAACTCTTAGCATACCTCTTTCCTCTAAACTTAATGATCAGGATGTTCATGATGTTATTGCGGCCATAAGAAAGATATTGAATGTATGATTTTGATTGCCACTCCCATTTCGGAACTTTTCAATGATGATCAACAAGCACTTCGAATTAATTCTCTTAGTGATGCTTTAGAGTGTAGGGAGCTAACAAAAAATTTATATTTTCAAAATGAATTATTATTTCATTTTGATGAAAATATTGTTTGTTTGTGGGATTCTAAAACTAAAAGTTATTTACAGGATTCGATTCTATCAAAAAAAGAACTTCAACTTATATCTTTTCATGTTTCATCATGTTGCCTTGATCCTATTTTGAAAGATGGTTTTTTTTATAAAAATATTCATGTCTATTCAGAGTTTGAAATGGAAAGCAATGTTCAAAAAAATATTGATTGGCTGAGAACATGGTTGAATCCGAGGATAAAAGTTGCTATTGAAAATAATAATTACTATCCGACCGAAGCATATGACGTTATTACGGAAGCATCTTTTTTAAGAAAACTTGTCTATCAAAATCAAATATTTTTTTTGTTTGATATTGCTCACGCACATATAACTTCACGTAATCGAAATATTGATTATGTGAAGTATAAAGAAGAACTTCCACTGGAGAAGGCAATTCAAATTCATATTTCAGGTTATGATTATAGATGGGAGCTTTGTATAGATGCTCATGAGTTGCCATCAATAGAGTTGATTGATGAAGCAGTATCTTTGGCCAAAAAATATTTTGTAGAATTTTTGACTGTTGAGTATTATAAAAATGTAAAAGAGCTATTATCGATGCTGGCATTGTTGCGCAATAGATTGAGTCTTTAACTTTTTTAATTGGAAAAAAATTTGAATAATTATCTTTCTTCTCTATTTAATCTCTCAGGAAAGGTGGCGTTGGTTACAGGCGCAACAGGGCAACTTGGATATGCTATTTGTGAATCCTTTCTAGCTTCTGGAATGAATGTGATCGGTATCGATCTAAGAATTAGTCAAAGCAGAGTTATACAATCAGAAAATATTCAATATTTTGAAGTTGATATAAGAAATGCAGATGCTCTAAAGGATTTTTTCAATAAGCTTTCATCATCTATAATTTCAATAGATGTTTTAGTTAATAATGCCGGAGTAAGTGTTTTTGAACCATTCGAAGAAAGACCAGAAGAATCTTTCGACTGGGTTATGGACGTAAACTTGAAAGGAACTTTTTTTTGTATTCAAAATTACGTTAACTTTCAAAGGATTAATAGGAAACATGGATCGATTGTTAATGTAGCATCGTTTTATGGAGTGATTAGTCCAGATTTTAGAATATATACAGATTGTTCAAGAAAAAATTCAGAAGTCTATGGTGCAACCAAAGCAGGAATCATTCAGATGAGCAAATACTTTGCTGTTCATCTTGCTAACGATAATATCAAAGTTAATTGCATCTCACCTGGGGGCATTTTTAATCCTGAAAATCCACAAGGTGAAGATTTTTTGCAAAATTATTCGTTTAGATGTCCTATGAAACGTATGGCGAAAGTTCAAGAAATGATTGGGGCAATTCTTTATCTATCTTCTGATGCTGCTTCATATACCACTGGACAAAATATTATTATCGATGGTGGAATGAGTTGTTGGTAATTTTAGAAATTTGAATAATCCTGATTGTTTGGAAATAATGGAGGTAAATGTATGTCTGAGACAATGCAAATTGGAAGTAAAACTATAGGAAAAGATGGACATGTTTTTATAGTTGCTGAAGTTGGAATTAATCATAATGGTTCAATGGATATTGCGAGAAGATTACTTGATGAGGCCAAAAATTGTGGAGCTGATGCAGTCAAATTACAAACATATCTAACTGAAAAAAGAGTTGCAAAAAACTCTCCCATTTTTAATATTCTTAAAGAATGTGAGATAAGTTTTAAAAATCAAGAATTGCTTTTCAATCATGCGCGAGCGATGGATTTGGAAATTTTTTCCACTCCATTTGATTCAGAATCTGTTGAATTTTTGAATTCGATTAATTGCAGTTGTTACAAGATTGCTTCGTTTGATATTGTTAATGAACAATTATTAAAGACTATTGCTAGTTATAAGAGACCAGTTATTATTTCTAGAGGTATGGCAAAGAAAGATGAGATTGACCACGCTGTAAGTATTTTTAATAAACAAAATCCGTTAGCACTGTTGCACTGTATTTCGGCATATCCAGTTCATTCGATTAATGATTTAAACTTGAGAACTATCAATGCTCTCAAGAATCAATATAATTGCATTGTGGGTTTTTCTGATCATTCTATTGGAATAGAAGCTTCTTCTTATGCAGTCGCAGCCGGGGCGCAAATTATCGAAAAACACTTTACTCTTTCCAATACTATGGAGGGACCAGACCACACTCTTAGTTTAGATATAAATAATTTTAGCAAAATGGTGAAAGAAATTAGACGAGTTTCTGGAATGCTTGGCGTTGAGGTTTGGGCCAGTATTCCAGCTGAGAAAGATATTTTGCAATATCGGAGAAAAAGTTGATAGTCCCTCTATTTTTAAATATTGAAAAAGATAATAATGATTTTCAGACTTCAGTATATAAGCATATTTTAAAGCAAATTTCTTCTAAGTTTGAATTCGAAAATGGAATAAATTTTGTTTTTACTGATAACAAAACTCTCTTAGCTAAAATACGAAAAGGAGGTTGCATAGTTGTTGTTTCTACTTCAGATCTACCAATTGAAACAGCACTTATTTTAAAGGGCTTTGGGATAATCCAAATTATCATAGGTCACTCTAAAGATTTACTGGGAGTGGTAGATATTATGATTGATCCTTTAGGACCAGAGCAAGAACCATATTGGAGTGGCCCTAAATATTTATTGCCATCAGTGATTACTAATTTTCCTATAGAAAAAATCTCTCATTTGCTTAGTATTTCGACATCGGTATTAGAAAATAAATTAAGTTATAAAAATGCGTTAGATCTATGGCTTAATACTATTAATTTATGTCAACTTTTAGAATGGGACAGTAATTTTTTTGGGATTAACGTTGCCTATATCTCTTGCATTCGCTTAACAGCGAATATTGAAAAGCAGATTAAGCGTTTTGTAGCTAAATATAGGATCGATTTGTTAGAATATTTATGCAATTGTCACGATCGTGAAAGCGTTGAAACCTCTGAAAAAAATGGCTACTCCTTCGTAGATATACGTTTAACCTTTGAACAATATCTACATTCTTCGGTTGCCCAAGTGAATTTTCCAGAAGGATTTCAAATAAAGCATGGTACTACAAAAGACAAGAGTAGGTTGATGAATATGGCTGAAGATTTATATCAATATAGTCGGTATTTTTATGATCGAAATTTTAATAATATCAAAGTAAAAGAATTTTATCCAAATTGGATAGGTAAGGCTATTGACGGGACATTCGATGATTTTGCATACGTATTGTACCACGAGCAACTACCAGTAGGTTTTTGCACGATCAAAAAAGATCAAACTCAATCAGCAAAAATAGGTTTATTTGGAATTGATCCACAGTTCACTGGAAAGGGGCTAGCATCAAAACTTCTGCTTCAATCTCTATATCTTTTGTATAACGAAGAAGGTGTTAACCACATAGAAGTTGTTACACAAGGAAGAAACTATTCTGCACAACGACTCTATCAACGATGTGGTTTTGTGACAAAATCAACAGCACTTTGGTACCATAAATGGTTTCATTAATAATAGTTTTATTCATTATCATCTTTATTACGCCTATCACTTTTATTAACCTAATTATTTATATACAAGAGGATCATTATGACAAAAGCACTTATCCAAGCGCGAATGACTTCTGCTAGATTTCACGGGAAGGTATTAAAAAAGATTCTTGAAAGGCCAATGCTTGAGTTAATGGTAGAACGAGTAAGAAAATCACAGATGATTGATGATGTGATTGTTATTACTAGTACGGATTTATCTGATGATCCAATTGAGCTTTTTTGCCTTGAAAAAAATATTTGCTATTTTCGAGGCGATTTGAATGATGTACTTAATCGCTACTATCAAGCGGCAAAAAAATTTAAAGTGAAAAATATTGTAAGACTTACTGGAGACTGTCCGCTAATAGATCCTTGGTTGATTGATGAGACTGTTAAATTTTTTATTGAGAATAAGTTAGATTTTGCAGGAAATTCCACTCCTCCTGAGTCAACCGTTCCTGATGGCATGGATGTTGAGATATTTTCTTTTGAAAGTCTTCAGAGAGCATCTAAAGAAGCTTACACAACTTCTGATAGAGAACATGTTACTTTTTATTTTTGGAAAAATCCAGATAAGTTTCGTGTCGGGATTTATAAATTGGAGAATAATTTATCACACTATCGTTTGAGTGTTGATTACCCGGAAGATTTTGAACTTGTGACTAAAATTTTTGAATTTTTTAATAATAATAATAATAATATTCCTGCAACACTCGAAAAGATTATTAAATTTCTAGAGGATAATCCTGGATATGCGCAAATTAATAGTCACATAAAAACCAATTGCGGTTGGAATTTGGCATCTGAAGATGTAAGTGTGAACCGAAAAGAATAGCTTTAAAATTAAGGGAAGAGAAGGTTCTATGACAATAACTAAATTTGAAAAATCAGATATGTTATGTAAGCGCGCTCAAGAGGTAATTCCTGGAGGAGCACATACATATACTAAAGGGGCAGACCAATCTCCAAAACTAGGACCTAAATTTATTGATTACGGAAAAGGTTCTCATGTTTGGGATGTAGATGGAAATGAATATGTTGATTGGGCCATGGGGCTTACTGCTGTAAGTTTGGGACATGCCTATGAACCTATTATAAATGCAGTTAACCGAGAGCTTCTTCGAGGAGTTAATTTTCAGTGTCCATCACCTATTGAAGTTGAACTTGCAGAATTATTTTTACAAGAAGTTCCTTCTGCTGAAATGGTTAAATTTGCAAAAAATGGATCTACTGTTACTACGGCCGCGGTAAAGTTAGCGCGAGCGTACACTGGGAAAAATCATGTGGCATTTTGCTCTGATCATGGATTTTTTTCATATGATGATTGGTACATTTCTAAAAAACCAAATAATTCAGGAATTCCAGAGGGGATAGATAAGTTATCACTAACGTTTAAATACAATGACATTTCTTCAGTAGAAAAAATATTTGATCAATACCCAAATCAAATAGCATGTGTGATTTTGGAGCCGATGGAGTTTGATTTTCCAGAAGATAATTTCTTATGTAAAGTAAAAGAGTTATGTCGAAAGAATGGAACAGTTTTTATTCTTGATGAAATGATAACTGGTTTTAGGCTAGGTTATCCTGGTGCTCATAAAATGTTAAACGTTGATGCTGATTTGACAACTTGGGGAAAGGGAATTGCAAATGGATTTTCTTGTTGTTTACTGGCAGGAAAAAAAGAGATTATGGAACTTGGCGGGATTAATCACAATAAAAAAAGAGTCTTTTTAATCTCTACAACCCATGGTGCAGAAACACATGCATTGAGAGCTGCCATTGAGACAATTAAAATAACGAAGCAAGAAAATTCAGTGGCAAGAAATAAGGAAATGGGAACAAAAATAATAAATGAAATGAAAAAACTTATTGAAGCTAACGGATTAAACGATCACGTAGAGATAAAGGGACACCCTTGTTGGCCATTGATGTTGTTTAAAGATGAAAATAAAAATTTATCTGATGGATATAAAACTTTGCTTTATCAAGAGATGATAAAGAGAGGAATATTATTTAGAGGTACATTTGTTTCAACAATATCTCATGATGTTTTGGACTTGGAAAAAACATTGGATGCTTTTAGTGGATCGTTTGATATTTACAAGAAGGCATTAAATGATAAAAACGGGTATAAATCATTCTTGGTAGGAGATCCAGTTAAACCTGTTTTTAGAGAATGGAATTGATAATATAGTCTTTAAAAAGAAGATTCAGATAGAAAAATGCTAAGAATTGAAATATTTAATGACATTGAAAAAGTACAAGTTTATTGGCAATTCATCCAAAAGATGAATCCTACATACATCTTTCAAACGTATGATTGGGTGAAGGTGTGGCATGATACGATAGGTGTGGCATCAAAGAAGCTTAATCATCTGCAAATGCAATTTGTTGTTGTCTTTGATGAAAAAAGTTATGGAAAGAGCGATGAAGCGAGGAATGGAAAGAGTAACGAACCAGTGTTGATACTTCCTCTAGAGAAAAATAGTGCCCGATTTATTTGCAAGTATGATTTGTTTGACTCCATTGTTTTTGATTATTTTAATCCGATAGCAAATTGGGAGTATTTTGAAAATTTGGAAAATGTTGAAGAGTTAGTAGAATTATTATCCAAAGAGTTACCAAAAGTTGATGCGCTCGAGTTTATTTCATTGCCGGACAAGATATATAAAACGAAGAATCCGTTTGTAGAGTATGCTGGGAGAAGAGGTCGGTATAGGTGCGGGTGTGGAAGATTGAGAAAGAGTGAAACGAGGGCATATAGTTTAACGCCGAGTGGGCCGTGGGAAGAATATCAGAAGGAAAATATTCGCAGTAATATAAAAACAAATACAATTAAGAGAATAAGGCAATTAAAAGCATTAGGGAATCTATCGTTTAATATTTTGACTGATAAAAGTGAAATCGATAAATTTTTAAATATTTTATTTGAGCAAAAATCAAAACAATATATAAGGACGCAAAGAGAGGATATTTTTGCAAAGGAAGAGTATCGCAATTTTTATCTTGAGATAACGAGAAGGTGCTTTGCTAACGATGGAGAAAATGCACCTAGTATTCAGATATCGTATTTAACTCTCGATGAAAAAGTGATTGCAATACATTGGGGTGGATACTTTAAGCGAAGATTTTATTATTTAATGCCAAGTTATGATGGTGAAAGCGAATTCTATAAGTATGCGCCAGGAAGAGTTTTGATGTATTATCTTTTTGATTGGGCCTTTAATAATAAAATTGACACATTTGATTTTACGGTTGGTGGAGAAGATTACAAGAAGACTTGGAGTAATGATGTAATTTCTTATTACTCGCTTTTTATTCCAGCAAATATTAAGGGTAAATTATTTTATGGGGTGAGAGAGTTGAAGAGAAAAATTTTAGCGGGTCGGGGTCGGGGGTTGAGAAATCAGGATAATCAGGTAGGAGGAAGTCGTGGGGAATAGTATGCAAAATATTTTAAAGGATTTAAGTTCTGATATTTCAACTAGTATATACTCGTATGAATTTAATAATAATGAGCAGAGTGAAGAGGTAAAATTAAGAAATCAAGTTGCACATGAAGCTTACTCCAATTATTTTGAGATAATAAAGAATCATCATTCAATACCTGTGATGGATAGGGAAGTGGCCCTGTTTTTGAAAAAAATTCCACGAGATGGAGTTATTTTAGATGTTGGTGGTGGATGGGGATGGCATTGGAGAGATGTTTCGAAGAGAAGACCGGATATAAGAATTGTGATTGTGGATTTTATAAAAGATAATTTATTTCATGCTACAAAGATTTTGAAGAGTCAGATTGGTAATTCAGTTTTTCTAGTTCATGGAGATGCTACAAATTTAAAATTTGAAGATGATTTGTTTGATGGTTATTGGACAGTACAAACGTTACAGCACATCCCAAATTATAGTAAGGCAGTGGAAGAGGCATATCGGGTTTTAAAACCAGGTGGTGTTTTTTGTAATTATAGTTTTAATAATCAACTGTTAATTAGGGTTTTGTATAGGAGAATTTTAAAGCAAAATTATTTTGTTAACGAAAATGTTCCCGGACATTACTTCTTGGCGAGAGCATCGAATTCACAATATAAGATTGTTAAAAAGATTTTTAAGAATTGGGTTAGCAAAAGATATACTGAAATTTTATTTAAACCAGAGTTGGGGTATCCAAAATTTGGTAGAAATAATATTGGTGGCAAAATCGATAGTTATCTTTCGGAATTTGGTTTTTTATTTTCAAGTATTGCTAGACAATGTAGCTATCATACGACTAAGGGTTTTTTGAAAAAGGATTGAAAAAAATTGAAAAAAACAGAGATGAAAATAATTGATTTAACTTTAGAGTTAGATTCGTTGAACGTTCCAGTGTGGCCAGGGGAGCTGCCTTTAAATAAGGATGTGATCAAATCATTGGATAGAGGTGATAATGTTAATTTGTCCTCTATTTCTTTAGGCGCTCATCTCGGGACACATATTGATAGTCCCTCTCATTTTTTAAAAAATCAGAGTAGAGTTGGTGATATTAATTTATCTAAGTTGGTAGGAAATTGTGTTGTTATTGAGATAATGGTTGATAACAATGCAGATTTAAGTATTGGTGTGGATAAACTGGAAAAATATAGATTTCTTTTTGAAAAATTTTCTAAAGTATTATTTAAAACAAATAATTCAGTTAATGGAAGTTTAAAAAAACCTTTTTCATCAGAGTATATTTCGCTTGCGGAGAGTGGGGCGTTGTTTTTGGCGCAATTTAATTTGGATTTGATTGGTTGGGATTACATTTCGATTGAGGCAACAGGTGCATCGAAGAGAGGAGCTCCTGTTCATAAAGCACTTCTTGCAAAAAATATTATTATATTAGAGGGGATTGATTTGAGTCAGGCGGAGATCTCCGCTGACGCTAATAAATTAAAATTTAAAGAATATAATTTGTACTGTCTTCCTCTGAAAATAAATGACATTGAAGCTGTGCCTGTGCGGGCCATATTGGTAGAGCGGTAAAAAATATTTTTTTACTTGTGAAACTTTCTTTTGCCAAAAAGATGAGTGATGGATATTGTTTTGATGTAAATCAATATTTATTAGGAAAATAATTCATGAAAATTTTAATTACAGGTGGAGCAGGTTTTATAGGCAGTCATCTTTGTGATAGATTGATCGGTGTTGGTGCTGGTTCTGATTCTGGTTCCAAACATGAAATTTTTGTCATCGACGATCTCTCAACTGGCTCAATTGAAAATATAGAGCATTTAAAGGTTCACAAAAATTTTCATTATGTTATTGATACGATAACAAACAAATCACTTATGCGTGAGTTAATTGATAAGTGTGATGTTATTTATCATTTGGCGGCAGCAGTTGGTGTGAAGTTAATAATGGAACGACCAGTTCACACTATTGAGACAAATATTTATGGAACTGAATTAATTTTTCAGTGTGCGGCCCAAAAGGGGAAGAGAACGATAATTGCTTCGACTTCAGAGGTGTATGGTAAAAGTTCTAAGATTCCGTTTTCGGAGGATGATGATTTAGTTTTGGGGCCAACAAATATTGCTCGTTGGAGTTATGCTTGTTCGAAGGCGATAGATGAATATTTGGCACATGCTTATTGGAATGAAAAGCGTTTGCCTGTAACTGTGGTTCGATTTTTTAATACTGTTGGACCAAGACAAGTTGGTCATTATGGAATGGTTATTCCACGATTTATTAAGTCTGCTCTGGCCGGGGAAAATTTAACGATATATGGAGATGGTCATCAAAGTCGTTGCTTTGGTCATGTTAATGATATTGTACGTGCGTTGGATGAGTTGAAGGATGCAAACAATACATTAGGAGAGACAATTAATTTAGGTCAACCAGAAGAGATTTCGATAAATGAATTGGCCGTGAAGATTATTGAAATGTGTGAATCGAAATCTAAACTTCAATATGTTTCATTTGATGAAGCTTATGGCCCTGGCTTTGAGGATATGAAAAAGCGTGTGCCAGATATTAGTAAAGCTAAAAGGTTGTTTGGATTTACTCCGAAGTATAAATTAAACGATATTCTTAGAGATACAATTTCGTATCATCGTCAGCATCAGCTAAGTTCTCGTTCCTAAGCTAAGCTTAGCTTAAGCTTTAGGTAAAATTAAATTTTGTACAAATTTTTCATTTTCTAAAAACCAATCTACACACTTTTTCACACCTTCTTCTATTGTGATTTTTGCAGACCAGCCGTTAAGTAATCGGTGAGCTTTTTCAATATTAGCAGCAGTATCGGTTAGATCAGCTTTGTGAAATGGTTGATGATTTATTTTGGCGATGATTTGGCGATTTAAATTTTTACTTAAGTTTTGTTCGATTAGTTTTATTACTTCGAGAAGTGAGGTTGGACGTTGTCCTCCTCCTAGATTTATAATTTCATAACCGGAGTTTAAGGTTGTGGCCGCCGCCCTCACTGTTCCCTCTGCAATATCGTCGACGAAGGTGAAGTCGCGAGTTTGTTTCCCATCACCATAGAGTGTGATTGGAGTTCCATCTGCAATCCATTTGATAAATCGATAAATGCTCATGTCTGGTCGTCCGGCCGGACCGTAGACTGTAAAGTAGCGTAGAATGGTAACATCAATTCCATAGAGATAATGATATGAGTGGCACATTAGCTCTGCCGCTTTTTTAGAGGCAGCGTATGGGGAGATTGGATTGTTAACTGGTAAATCCTCTTTGAATGGCATTGGTTGACCGGCGTAGAGTGAAGAAGTGGAAGCAAGTACAATTTTTTTTGTTCCAAACTCACGCATTAGCTCGAGTAGATTAAGAGTTCCATTCGCATTGGTGGTCATGTAGATGTGAGGATTTTCCATGCTGTAGCGGACTCCTGCTCGGGCCGCTAAATTTATTACAACATCAAAGGGAGCATGCTTTTGCTTAAGCTTTTGTTTAATAAAAATTTCTCTAAGTGATTTTATATCTTCAATATCTACTTTGTAGAAATTGAAGCAGTCTTCTTTGGAATTTTGTGAATCGGTTAGATTTTTGAGATAGCGTAGTCGATGTTCCTTTAAGCGAGGATCATAGTAATCGTTTAGATTATCAATTCCTATGATGTTATAGTTATTGTTGTTGTTGGAGGAGGAGGAGAAATTAGAACGAATAAGATTTTCTGCAACTTTGTGTCCGATAAAACCAGCAGCACCAGTTAAAAGAATATTTTGCATTATTTATGACCATTTAAAAAAAATTATTGATTAATTATTGATTAATTTTACTTCTACTACTTAGAGATAATTTGAAGATAGCAATAAAATAATATTTAGTGAAGTTGCAAAGTTGTAAAGTTATTAAGTTATTAAGTTATTAAGTTATTAAGTTATTAAGTTATTAAGTTATTAAGTTATTAAGTTATTAAGTTATTAAGTTATTAAGTTATTAAGTTATTAAGTTATAA